>NZ_BAAHBP010000037.1:142624-541550 GCF_054776615.1 Spirosoma pomorum | reverse complement strand
GCCAACATTCAGATTATGTTACAACGAATACAGCCATCAAGCCAAATCTAATTCCAAAACACGCTCTAAGCCAAATTATTCCTCCAATGCAGACGAAGAAACCTCCAACAAATAGTATTGTATTTATTGAAGGACTTAATGGTATAGTATAACCTATTCCCATCGCTAGCCAGCCCAGAAACATTGCTATCGGGACTAGTACGATTTTAATAGGTCTTTTTAATTTCATATGGTCCGTCTGTTATATAAGTGCTTATATGTTAACAACAGTACAAACTTCAGGCAAAATACCATCTCCCGAAACGCCCGAAAATTAAGGTATCACTCCTAGCCCCTCCCTCTCACAAAGGAGCGATTGTTGAGAATCCATTAGATTCAGACTGTAGTGGCTTCTACTGCGTTAGCCAGTCTCCTTTATCTGACAACACCCTGATCCTATTGAAACCAAGTAAAACCTTACCTCGCACGTTTGGTTGCCTGGCTACTGGTCAGCCCTGGCATAGGCGCATAAACAATTGGCGTATCCGGGAGTTAAAACCCCACCTGGGCGAAACCCCAATCTATAACTTACTTGTTCATTGTACCGATAATGAAAATAGGAATCATTGGCGCTGGCTTCATTGGTAGTGCCCTTGCCACCCGGCTCACAAGCCTCGGCCATTCAGTAGCGATTGCCAATTCACGAGGCCCGGAAACGCTGGGTGAGGTGGCAAAAAAAACCGGCGCTACTCCCGTTACCGCCGAGCAAGCAGCTCACTACGGTGAAATCATCGTGGTGACTATTCCCCTGAAAAATATTCCCGATTTGCCCAAAACTTTGTTCGAGGGTATACCCGCTGAAGTAACCGTCATTGATACCAGTAATTATTATCCTCTGTTGCGGGATGGACGCATCCCCGAACTGGAGCAGGGGGAGTTGACCGAGAGTGAGTGGGTAGCGCAGCACCTTGGTCGGCCTGTTGTAAAGGTGTTCAATAATATCATGGCCAATCACCTTGAAAAATCGGGCAAGCCCGTCGGTACACCCGGCCGTATCGCTCTGCCTGTGGCCGGCGATGACCCCGCGGCCAAGCAGAAAGTAATGGCTCTGGTGGAGGAGTTGGGCTTTGACGCGGTGGATAATGGTAGTCTGCATGAGTCGTGGCGGCAGCAGCCCGGTACCCCCTGCTACGGAGCGGATCTACCTGCTAGGGAGCTGGAGCAACAACTAGAAGGGCTGGGAACAACGCGTACGGAGCAACAGCACGCGCAGTTTTTGTCTAATCACGCTGCCCTGGAAAAGCAAATGGCAGCTCAGAACGTTAAGCTGAACTAGCGAACGATCAAAGCCGCTACCCTTGAGATCAATAAGTGCTTGTCGCTTTACCCGAAAGCGGTTTCAAGTACAGTTAATGAGAAAAGAACGGAAAAGCTAGATTTTTCCCTTGTTTCCCCTTCAGCTTGTGCCAGTCGCAACCGGGCATCAATTAGATAGATAATAAAAAGAATAAGGGTTCATTCAGTTGCACCAGTCAAGGGACAACTCAATGAACCCTTATTCATCTCAAGCGGAGCGTTTGAGAAGAAAATAGAATTCAAATAAGCGGACCTTCCCTAGGCCCGTAGGAGTGTGCAGCCAATCCGTCCCTTACTACCCCAATAGGAGGATTGACTTGCCCATTGAGACAGTTTTAGTTCCTTAACCACGATTCATCTGGTCAATCATGCCTCGCCAGTTCTAATCGGATTCGTGTCGATCGAGCATTGCCGATTTGTTTCGATTGGCTTGGTGGATGTTCATCAAGGGTTTCTTAGTACATTTGGCGAACGACAATCAATGGCATGTCTTTATGACTGGAATCAAAAAATCTATAGGCGCCTTTACACTCTTTTTTCTGGGTTTAGCAGGCATACTCATTCCAAGTGTTGGCTTAGCACAAACCACTGGCACAGCTATTACTCTAGGGGGAAAAACAATTCATACCGTTGGTAAACTGCCCCCGGTGGGAACATCGGCTAAAGAAGTCACTTTAACCGGTATTGATCTCAAGGATAATACATTAGCGGATTACAAAGGCAAATACGTAATCATGAATATTTTCCCTAGTGTGAACACCGGTGTCTGTTCCAAATCGGTCCGCAAATTCAATGAGGATGCTGCCGGCCTACAAAACACTACCGTGCTCTGTATTTCTAAAGACTTACCCTTTGCTCAGAAAGCGTTTTGTGGGGCGGAAGGGATCAAAAATGTGGTGATGTTGTCGGATTTCAGAACTGATTTCGGCCATGCTTATGGGGTACAAATTGCCGATGGCCCCATGAAAGGTTTATTAAGTCGGGCAGTGATTGTGGTGAATCCCGAAGGGAAAATTGTTTACGAACAACAGGTACCGGAGATTGGGCAAGAGCCTGATTACGCTGCCGCACTAGCTGCTGTTAAGTAGCGATTGAAGAGATAGCCAGCCGGTTAACTTTTAACCTATCGGACCAGCTGGCTATCGTGCTACAGGGCTTCAATAGCACGTATCTAACGGGTCAATCGTAGAGTGCGCAGGAAGATACAGGCCTGGGTTGGACAAAGGGTGTCACGACTAATCATCGTCAGTGTATTCCCGTTGAGGGTACCGGTCAAACGAGCGACGTAGGTACGGGATACGCCATCACAAATAGCCTTGTTGCTATTACTCATGACCACATTAGTACCATTGATAGTACCTGTATATTCCACAGGAATGCTATTTGGTCCGATTGTTTGGATAACTGTAGCCTTAACGGTACCCGTTGTGTGATTAGAGCCAACTAGCTGAAACGTAGCTGTAGCAGTTGCATTTGGAGTGTTCCAGCTACAACTGCCAAGCTGTTGAGTTTGAAGATCTCCGGACCAATTGCCTTCAAGATCAGCATGAGCAACAGGTTCACCATCAGGCTTATCACAGGCACTCTGACTGAAAGCAAGTAGTAATGCAATAACTATGTTTGTTTTCATGGAACATACCAAGTTGTCGGCCGTGTGGTTTCTCTTGTGAAAGAGGTCACTCATTTGTTTCTACTCCCGGCGTTTAGGTATTTGTAGTTGGGGAACGAAGCGTTGCTCCAAATTCTAGCCTTTTTGTGAGACTGTGCGTCTTGGAGTACAAATCCCTTGAAAGAATAGAGTTGTCAGGTCAGAGCCTAATGGACACAGCGTCGGCAGTTGGTAGGCGATCAGACCCCGAAGCTAGTATATTCACTGTAAAAAGCTATCCAGATAACCTAAGAGGGTGTCCGTTTGCATCATCAGAGAGACATGCCCCTGCCCAGGAACAATAGCCAATTGGGATTATGGCATTACACCCAGATCAGTACTGCGTTCACCGCCCAAGAGTTGATACGTTCGTATCAATTCCAGTTTATCCAAACCGTCATGGTCGCCAGCGACGAGCAGTACTGGCGCAGCAATTTGCGCAATGTTGGCATCACCCAGGTCATAGGGGGTTGAAGCCGAAGCGATCATCTGTTATACGAACGCCCTCCAGTTGCTTTTATCCGGCGCCACAGCCTCATAGGCCGCTTGTAAAGGCGTGTTTGTGAAAAACTCAGGCTTAGTTTGCTTAAACCGGTCGGTCACTTCGGGTAGCCAGCCACTACTTTTATAGGTCGACGAAATGATCACTAATTTGCTTATCCGTCCAGGGCTTTGTATGGCAAACTGATAAGCCACAGAGCCGCCAAAACTATAGCCTACTACACCCGCACGCTCAATGTTGAGGTGATCCAGGAGGCCTTCCACATCCCGGGCTAAAGTAGCCCTTGACAAGTTTCGATCGGAAAGGGGGGTATGTCCATGTCCCTGTAATTCAATCGCAATGACTTTTCTGTTTTTTGATAATTCGGGTATGAATTGACCCCAGTTCATCTCAATGGTCATATAGGCACCATGCAGCAAGACGATCGGGCTGCCCTGGCCATGTACTTCGTAATACAGATCGATTCCATTAACAGGCGCATAGCCCTTGTCGTATGGCTTACTTTGTTGTTCGCTGGATTGAGATCGGGCAGCCATAGTGCTTGCTATTGGTCGTATTGATGAAACGGTATTGCCTGCTTTGACTGGATTTTTCGAAACAGGATCTGGTTTTGCTTTTCGAGGTGATCGAATACCCAAAGATAGAGAGCCTTTTAGCGTTTGACGCTGTGTAAAAGCGACAGTATCAGGGGTGGATCGTGACAACTAGGACCGATTCACAAGTTGCCGTATTGGCGGAGTCTTTCTCGCTTTTTCTGTCCGCTATTGAATCTGCTGATTTACTAGGTTGCCAACGCTCGTAAGCGAATGCCATTGGGGTTACTCATAGATTCTGTCCACGCTAGAAACTGTTCCAGAAAACGCCCGTTTTGGGTAACAGCAATAGCTAGACAACATTATAATCAACTGGAGTCTTATAATGTCGCAAATTGCCATCTCATCAATCAAGTTCTCAGATTTGGCATACGTAATTGAGTATGTGAGACATTACTTTCACCACATGACGTTGAATATGTCAACAACCAATCATTTGCCCAGTAGCCATCATAACGTGGCATAGTCTTGTTTGAACAGGCAGAGAACGTACTTGCCCCAACACTATACAACCTGGCGGTATGCAATCAGGATTACATAGATAGATGTGACTAGACTTTGACGCCCCTCGATTCATTCGTAACCCCATAGCATAAACCGAACCCAAACTAGTAACAATATTTCAACAAATAGTGATAAAATGGTTTTCTACATACATTTGTGACAGACTCTGTTATTTTTGACTTCATGCCGTCCCCGGCCTCAACTACGTATCACCAGTATGCTGATGATCAACTCACCTCGGCGCTAGCTGACGGTGATCGGAACGCGTTTGCCGAAATCTACGACCGCTATTGGAGCCTGTTATACCGACTGGCTTATCAAAAGCTGCGCACTCGCGAAACAGCCGAAGAGCTGGTGCAGGATTTATTTGTCAGTCTGTGGAGCCGGCGGGCGGAGGCCCATATCCGCGACCTACGCCCCTATCTACTGACCGCCTTGCGGTTCTCAATTATCAACCACATTGAGTCGCTGCGGGTGCACGAGCGCTTTGTGGCTTACTACGAGTCGTTTCTGATGCAGACTGATACGGAATCTACCGATGAGTTGGCATTGCAGGATTTGACGAATGCCATCGAAAAGAGTTTACAAACGCTTCCCGAAAAGTCGCAGCAGGTGTTCCGCTTAAGCCGGTTTGAGTATCTTACCATTCCTGAAATTGCGCAACGGCTCGACCTGTCAGAAAAAGCCATCGAATACCACTTAACTCGGGCTCTAAAGGTTGTTCGTGAAAATTTACGTGATCTTGGCACGTTAGCCTTATTTTTCTTTATCAATTAGCAAATAGAATAATATCAAGAAATATTACACCGTCGAATACCGAAAATATAAACTTTACATTATTCAATAGTTTCTTTTAGGGTTAAGTACCGAACAGGCTGACTTACACTATGAACGACCAGCTATGCGTTCAAGCAGCCTTATGACTCAATTCGATTTTCGTCAACTTTTACGTCGCTACCAGACCGGGCGGGCCACCGACGAGGAAATCCGGCGTGTCGAAGCTTGGTACGAATCGATGGGGGCTGGTGTGGAGCAACCGATTAACTCATTGGAAAGCGAGACCATTCGGCAACGAATGTGGGCACACGTTCAGACCAAAACGGAATCAGGTACCATCGCACCGACAACCATTGTCCGCCCCCTGCCCGTTTATCGTCAGAGCTGGTTCCGGATGGCGGCTTCGGTGGTACTGTTGCTGGGACTCTTCGGATATGGTCTCTGGCAGTGGTCGACGGAACGCCCAACGCAGGTGAAGCTGCTGAGTGTACGGATGAACAACACGACGCACCCCATGCAGATTCGACTGGACGACGGCAGTCAGGTTACCCTTGAACCCGGTAGCTTTCTGCGTTTTCCCGACCACTTCTCGGCAACCAAACGTGAAGTGTTTCTGACGGGAGAAGCCTTTTTCAGCGTAACCCGTCAGCCCGAGCGGCCGTTCCTGGTCGTGACTGACCGAATTGTTACGCGAGTACTGGGAACGAGTTTTCGGGTGAAAGCCTTTGGCGGCAAAGCTAACGTATCTGTTACCGTACGAACAGGCAAAGTCTCGGTATTCGACCGTCCCACCTCGAACGTATCAGGTAAAGAACTGGATAATGCGGTAGTACTTACGCCCAACCAGCGGGCGGTATTTTATCCGGCAGATGCCCGGTTGGTTAAAACGCTAGCCGAGAATCCGGTTCTGCTCACACCGGACAACCAGCGACCTGATTTTAACTTTGTGGATACCCCTCTACCCATAGTGTTTGACCGCCTGGAGAAAGCTTATGGGGTTGACTTCGTGTACGATGCTGATGCGTTGGCTCGTTGCACGCTGACGGCTCAGCTGACCAACGAGTCTCTCTACGAAAAGTTGACGCTTATCAGTGAAGTTACCCACGCCCGGCATGAGGTTATCGACGGGCAGGTCGTCATCGACAGCCGGGGCTGTACGCCGGCTACTAAATCTATTGCTCCTAAATCGCTAACCGACTGACTAATGCCTATGGCCCATTGAGTATCCGTTTTTTACAGCAAAGCCGGTAATGGTGGCACATTACCGGCTTTGAAATCCCTCTTCTTTCGTGTCCGCGAAACACCCGATTACCGGGCGAAGGGATCGTTTTTGTCCAGAATTTCTCTAAACCTTTCAAAAACAGCTTAAAAGTATGCATCGCCAGTCAACTTTACCAGCATTGTTGTGGGCAATCATGAAAATTACTGTCTGCCAGCTTGTTCTCGCGCTTCTGTTTGTGACTATTTCAATCGCTCACGAAGGTCGGGCGCAGGAAGTCCTGAGTCGCCGGGTCACGCTAACAGTTGTTGACCAGCCCGCCCGCACGATTTTAAACCGGCTGGAACAACTAACCGATATTCGGTTTATGTACAGCGCCGAAGTTATTAAGGCCGATCGGTTGGTGTCGGTGTCAGTGCAAGAACAGCGGCTCGACAACGTGCTGAATCAATTACTTAACCCACTTAACATTACGTACCGGGTTATTGGCCAGCAGATTGTTCTGAACACGACGACCGATAACTCGTCGGCTCTAAACGCCCCCACCGCCCCTCCCATCGCGGGTAAAGTCACGGCGAAGAGCGGTGAGCCCCTACCTGGTGTTAACGTAACGGTAAAAGGCAAAACGCGGGGCGCATCGACCGACGCCCAGGGTCAATTCAAGCTGGAAGCCGAGCCGGGCGAAACGCTGATCTTCTCGTTTATTGGCTACAAGAACCAGGAAGTAGCCCTGACGGGACAAACGTCGGTCGACGTAATACTGGAAGAGAGTTCGTCTCTGCTTCAGGAAGTGGCCGTGGTAGGCTCACGGTCGAGCGTAGCGCGCACCGACGTAGAGCGGGCGGTACCTGTCGACGTGCTGTCGGCAAAAGAGTTGCAATCGACGGGACAGGTTGAACTGAGCCAGCAAGTGCAGTTTACATCGCCCTCCTTTAATTCAGCCAAAAATGGCATCAATGGCGTAGCCAGTTATGCCGACCCAGCGTCACTGAAAGGACTGTCGCCCGATCAGATGCTGGTCCTGGTCGACGGTAAACGCCGACACCAGTTCGCAGCCGTCAATCTGAACGTAACGGTGGGTAAGGGTACTGTCGTCACGGACATGAACGCCGTGCCAACGCTGGCGGTCGAACGGTTAGAGATCCTGCGCGACGGGGCAGCCGCCCAGTACGGTTCCGACGCCATCGCCGGGATTGTCAATCTAAACCTAAAAAAATCGGTCGGTACGGGTAGCGCGCTGCTGCAATACGGCGTTACAAGCCGGGGCGACGGGGGTGGTTATACGGCGGGGCTGAACTATGGGTTTCGGCTGGGAAAGAACGGTTACCTGAACCTGACGGGCAGCTACCAGGATGTCGCTGGTACCGATCGTTCGGACCCCTACAACCCACAACCCGTTCCGGGCGGAGCCTATACTGGCATTTACACAACCAATCGCACGACCGACGAATCAACTCGTGAAGCATGGGGTGTCTATGGCCAATATGGTACATTCCGGGTAACGCAATACGGCAGTAACGCCATGAAATCAGGGCAACTGTTTTACAACGCGGGAATTCCCCTGAGCAAAAACTGGACGCTCTATTCATTTGGCGGCTTCTCGCGCAAACGAGTGAACGCACTGGGCTTTTTCCGTACGGCCATCCCAACCGTCGGCACGACCAATCCAACCATTTATCCCGACGGCTTTACGCCCCAGCTGCCCGGCACGGTACAGGATTATTCAACCGTATTGGGGATTCGCAAAAAGGTAGCCGAGGGTTGGAATCTGGATCTGAGCACCGGTTATGGCTACAACTACCTTGACCAGAACGTAACGAATTCGACCAACGCGTCGTTGGGGGCCAATTCTCCAAGAGATTTTTACGTGGGCCGCATTGCCTTCGGACAAAGTGTTAGTGAGATCAACGTCAACAAAACGATGTTTGGCGCGCTGGGTACTAAAACGCTGAGCCTTGCCATCGGTGCGCAGTACCGCGTCGACCAGTTCCAGCTAAAGGCGGGGGACCCAGCTAGTTATCAGGTCGGCCCATTGGCGGCAACCAACAACAAGATTCCCGGTTCGCAGGGACGCGTCGGCATCGGGCTGGATGACCAGACCAACCGGACGCGCTCGAACATAGGCTTGTACGTAGACGTGGAAAGTGACCTGACGGAGCGGCTGCTGCTGGAGGGGGCGTTACGTTATGAAAACTACAGTGACTTCGGCAGCAACCTGTCGGGGAAACTGGCCTCTCGTTACAAACTGAACGACAACTTTTCGGTTCGCGGATCGATCAACCGGGGCTTCCGGGCACCATTGCTGCAACAGGTCGCCAATGCCGTTACCACCTCGACCGTTCAGAACGGCGTTGTGACCTCTACCAAGGAAATTCCCAACAGCGATCCCCGCCTGAACCAGATCGGCATTGAAAACCCGAAGGCAGAAACGTCGTGGAACTACAACCTGGGCCTAACCGCCAAAGCCGCCCAAAACCGGTTGCTGTTTACGCTCGATGCTTATCAGATCGACATCCGCGATCGGATTATCATCACGGAGAACTTACGGGTAGCTAACATTGCCGCCCTGCGACCGCTGTTCCCCGGCTTACAGGAGATCACGTTCTTTACCAATCAGGTAAATACCCAGACGCGGGGGATCGACTTTGTAACATCCTTCCGGCAGACCCTCCGGCGCAACAACGTCTTTACGGCCAGTGTAGCCCTGACGGTAAACAAGACGACGATTGTCGGTACGAAAGGTACTCCCGCGCAGTTGCAGGCGGGCACGACCGCCCCGATTCTGCTGATTGACACCGTGAGCCGTGCCCTGATCGAAACAAGCCAGCCCCGGACCAAAGTCCTGGTATCCTTGGGCTATCAGATGGGCAAGCTGACCGTAAACCTGCGCTCGACGTATTTTGGTTCTGTAACGGCCTGGGAAAAGCCGAGTGGTCTGCCCCACCGCGTACAGACCTTCAGCGGCAAGAACCTGTTCGACGTATCGGCGGTCTATGCCTTCAACAAGATGTTTTCCCTAACGCTTGGCGGTAACAACATTACAAACGTATACCCGGATCGGGTCTTCTCCAATTACGCGTCCTATAGCAACGGACAGGTACCGTACACCCGTAACGCCAACCAGTTCGGCTTCAACGGAACGTACTACTATACCAACCTAATGGTTAATTTTTAGCAGTTCATGAGGTATTTCTGTCATCCCGGACGGCCTGGGATGACAGAAGCTCGAACAACCCGAACCGATCATGGTGAATGTGGCGCTGTTGCTGGTTTGTCTGCTGGCGGGGGTACTCTTACGACAGAGTCGGGTAATTCCCGCCGATGCTCACCTGACGGTGAACCAGTTGCTGGTGACGGTATTTATCCCGGCACTGACGTTGCTCTACATTCCAGACATGCATCTGACTCGGGAGTTCTGGTTACCGGTGCTGGTTCCCTGGCTCGTATTCCTGACAGGTCTACTATTCTTTGGGTTGATTAGCCGATCACTGCGGAGCACTAGTCAGGCGCTTGATAGCCCTACACTGGGTTCGCTTCAACTTACCGGTGGCATCAGCAGTGTCTCGTTTGTGGGCTTCCCGCTGTTCGAGCTACTCTACGGCAAAGCGGGTCTGGCAGTGGGTATCGTAATGAGTCAGGCCGGTACGTTCGGCGTAGCCATGACGCTGGGTGTAGCATTAGCCAGTTGGCATACGGCCAAGCAGCCTTCGTTGCGGCAACTACTAAGCAATATGCTCCGGTTTCCGCCCTTTCCGGTTTTTCTGCTGGCGCTTGCCGCGAACGGCCTGGGTTACCGGCATCCTACGCTGGTGCGTGATCTACTGGAAAAGATTAGTGCACCGTTTTCAGTGCTTGCCCTGCTATCGGTCGGTTTGCAGCTGCGCTGGCGAGTTCAGCCCGCTGAACGATACCGACTCCTGCTGGGCCTATCGTACAAATTACTGCTGGCCCCGCTGCTGGTTTTTGCCCTGTGTCGGCTCTGGCTGGGCCGCCACGATTACGTTGCCGACTTGTGCGTACTGGGCTCCGCGATTGGTCCTATGAACACGGCGGCTATTCTGGCGAGCCGCTACCAGTTGAACGCCCCGCTGGCGTCGCAGATGGTCGGTATTGGTATCCCGCTGTCGTTACCCATTGTTTTTTTGATTTACCTGTTTCTCTGACAACTGAATGAAAAAGCTACTAAACAATCTAACATTCTGGGTACTCACCGCTATTGTTTCGGGTGCCCTGCTGGGCCACTTCGCGCCCGCCACTGCCGTTCAGCTGGAATTTCTGGGCAAGTGGTTCATCAACGTAGTGAAGCTGTTCATCAACCCCATCATCTTCCTGACCATAACGCTGGGGATTAGCAGCATGGGCGACCTGAAGAAGGTGGGCCGGGTGGGCGGAAAAGCCTTGTTGTATTTCGAAATCGTGACAACACTGGCTCTGCTGATTGGCGTTGGCGTGGCCAATTTTATTCGACCCGGCGATGGCGTGGCAACGGGCAACCTCAACGGTGGCGCCATCAGCCAGTATACCCAACGGGCTGAGTCGTTCTCATGGCTCAAGTTCCTGGCCGACAACCTGACCTTACAGGTACTGCTGGTATCGATCGTCGTGGGTATGGTCCTGAGCCGATACGAAGGTCGTGAGCGGATACTGAACTGGTTGTCGATAGCGTCGAAATGGGTATTCAAAGGGCTGCACATCGTCATGCGGTTTGCTCCGATCGGTGCGTTCGGCGGTATGGCCTACACCATTGGGAAGTATGGTATCGGTACGTTGCTGCCACTTGCCAAGCTGATGACAACGGTATACGTCACTATGTTTCTGTTCGTATTCGTCGTACTCAATGCCATCCTGAGCTACTACAAAATCAATCTGTGGTCGTTCCTGAAATACATCCGGCAGGAGCTGCTGATCGTACTCGGGACCTCATCGTCGGAGGCTGCGTTACCCGCCCTGATGGAAAAGCTCGAACGCATGGGTTGCGCTAAACCCGTAGTGGGGCTGGTCGTTCCGGCGGGCTACTCGTTCAATCTAGACGGTACTACCATTTATCTGTCGCTGGCCACGCTGTTTCTGGCGCAGGTCTTTGGCGTTGAACTAACCGGTTCGCAGATTCTGACGATCATCGGTATTCTGATGGTCACCTCGAAAGGGGCAGCGGGCGTAACGGGCAGCGGCTTCGTCGTGCTGGCCAGTACGCTGACGGCCGTGCGGGTTATTCCGGTGGAAGGCTTGGCCCTGCTGCTGGGCGTCGACCGGTTCATGTCCGAAGCGCGTTCGATCACCAATTTCATCGGTAACGCCGTCGCCACGGTTTTCCTGGCCAACAACGAAAAGGCGTTCGACCGAACCATGATGGAACAAGCCTTCAACAGCCACACGCCCCCTCCCTCCGTCCCCGACCTGCCCGCTCCCGAACCCGTTTTGAATCGGTAACCCGTACCTTCTTTCGTCAGTCAATCTGTTAACCAACAACCTGTTTGCCCTATGAATATGAACGCGTTTCCAACACTTCCCGAAACTGACACGAGCCTGATGCAGGCATTAGGGCTACCTCCTACCACAACCGTAGCGCTAAATCTGTCCATATCGTCTTTAACCGATCTGGCCCTGGAGCGGGGCGAAGGGGTGCTAACCGATACAGGCGTGCTGATGTGCGACACCGGTACGTTTACGGGGCGTTCTCCCAAAGACAAATTCATCGTCCGCGATGACCTGACCGCTGAAACGGTGTGGTGGGGAGCGGTTAATCAACCGTTCAGTTCGGCAAAATTCGATGGTTTGCACCAGCGGATGCTTGATTCACTGACCGATAAAACAGCCTTCGTGCGCTACGTCAAGGCCGGTGCCGACCCACGCTACGCTATTAACATCGCCGTGATCAACGAACTGGCCTGGCATAATCTGTTCTGCCACAACCTGTTTATCGAAACGACCGACGCCGAACGCGCTAACTTCGCCCCCGACTGGACCATTCTGAACCTACCCAGTTTTCGGGCCGATCCCATCACCGACGGTACCCGGCAGGAGAACTTTACGATCATCAATTTCACGAAGCGCGTCGTTCTGATTGGCGGTACAGGCTACGCGGGCGAGATGAAAAAAGGCATTTTCTCGGTGCTGAACTACACGCTTCCTCGTCAGGGTGTCTTATCGATGCATTGCTCAGCCAATATCGGTCAGGCAGGCGACACGGCGCTGTTTTTTGGTTTATCAGGTACTGGCAAGACAACGCTCTCGACCGATCCCAACCGGCGATTGATCGGCGACGACGAACACGGCTGGAGCGATCAGGTATTCAACTTCGAAGGAGGTTGCTACGCCAAGGTCGTCAACCTGAGCGCGGAACACGAACCCGAAATTTACGGGGCCATCCGGCCGGGCGCGATTCTGGAGAATACGCGCTTTACGCCCGGCAGCCTGACCGTCGATTACGCCGACCAGTCCGTAACTGAAAATACCCGGACAGCCTACCCCCTTGATTTTATTGAGAACCGGGCAATACCGTCGATCGGAACCCCTCCCAAGCATCTGTTTTTTCTGACAGCCGATGCCTTCGGGGTATTGCCTCCCATCGCCCGGCTGACAGTTAAACAGGCCATGTATTACTTCCTGTCGGGCTACACGGCCAAGCTGGCTGGTACGGAAGTAGGCATCAAAGAACCCGTACCAACCTTTTCGGCTTGTTTCGGTTCAGCGTTTCTGCCACTGCATCCGTTTGACTACGCAAACCTGCTGGGTAAACACCTGGAAGCGGACGACGTACCGGTCTGGCTGGTCAATACGGGCTGGACGGGTGGTTCTTTCGGGACGGGCCAACGAATCAAACTGGCGTATACCCGTGCTGTCATCCGGGCCGCTCTCGACGGGACCCTGAATTCAGTCGACTACCAGACGCTGCAACCCTTCGGCTTACAGATTCCGCGCAGCTGTCCGGGTATCCCGGCCGAACTCCTCAATCCAAGTCAGACCTGGGCACGAACCATTGACTATGACGTAACGGCCAACCGGCTGGCACGAGCATTCCGGGACAACTACCTGACCTATCGAAAAAACACGGAAGAAGGACCGACCGAGTCTCTCTTCGCTTAGTCGCACATCCTCGTCTTTTCTGAACATATGCCCAGTTACTCGGAAGAAACCGTTGCCGTTCCGGTCGGGACGACGCTGGATCGGTTCATCAAACGTCGGCAGCAGGCGTCTCCAGCGGCTACCGGTGAACTCTCGCAATTACTGCGGGATATTGCGCTGGCGGCCAAGATCGTACAGCGGGAAGTCAGCCGGGCGGGTCTACTGGCCATCACGGGGGGCTTTGGTACCGAAAACCAACACGGCGAAGCACAGCAGAAACTGGATATGATTGCTCATGTCCGGTTTCTGCGCGCCCTGCGAAACGGGGGCGAAGTAGCCGCTATCGTATCGGAGGAAGAAGATAGTATTGTTCACACAGGTAACCAGCAGGGAAAATACGTTGTGGCCATTGACCCGCTCGACGGCTCATCAAACATCGACGTCAACGTATCGATCGGTACCATCTTCTCCATCTACCGGCGGGAGTCCCCGATTGGGAGTGCAGTCGTGGAAGGTGATTTTTTGCAGGGGGGACATCACCAGGTTGCCGCCGGTTACGTTCTCTACGGTACTTCGACCATGCTCGTTTATACTACGGGGCAGGGCGTTAACGGGTTTACATACGATGGATCACTGGGCGAGTTCTTCCTGTCGCACCCTAACCTGACCACACCAACCGACGGCCGGATCTACTCCTGCAATGAGGGAAATCTGGTTGATTTCCCAATGAGTGTTCAAACGTATATTACCCAGTGCCGTGAGCACCGATTTACGGCCCGTTACATCGGCGCGCTAATCGCCGACGTACACCGGAACTTGCTGAAGGGCGGCATCTACCTGTATCCCGCTACCCGGCAAGCCCCCGCTGGTAAGCTGCGACTCCTGTACGAATGTTTCCCGATGGCGTTTCTGGTTGAACAAGCGGGAGGTAGCGCTACCGACGGTCGAAAACGCATCCTCGATATTCCAATCGAGACACTGCACCAACGCACACCATTGGTCATTGGCTCGGCCAGCCTGGTCGACGCGGTCAGCCGACTTTACTGACCCGCCTTGGCGTTGGTTACTTTATGCAGACGGCCCCTTGTATCTAATTCAATAGAAGCCGATTGCCTAGTATCCAGTGTTCCCGTGTATCACAGGGGGTTGTGGGCTCGGTCTCAGACCACTCTTCCCGTATTTGCCGGATACACAAGCTTGGGTAATGAGTTTTCCCGTCGTTCCAGCCGCAGAACGTAAACAGCCAGTTTGCCACTTCGGCGTTTTTTGCCAATCCCGTTTCTTGATGCCATATAGGCCATCTTCCGTCAAGTTCCAGAATAATCGATGTCCGAATCATACTGTTTTTGGCGCAAGATACGACTGACCTCTATCTCGGTAAATTACCATTTTTGCTCGCGTATTAACCAGGTGTTACGGCCATAGATGGTATCCCTTTTATACGTCTACCTTATTCAATTTTCATGCGGACCGATTATTTATCAAACGAGATAACAGCTACCCGTTTGTGAATTTAGCATGAAGTACAGGCCTATTAGTATGATCCAAAAGTCATGTTTTGGTAATAGACGGTTAACATCCAGGTAACGTATCTACACTCTCTTTGCAATAGTAAAATCTATCATTATTGTAATGAGAAACAGGCTACTCTCTATTGTTTTATTACTATTTTCCATTTTGTGTCTGCCTGATAGGCTTCTGGCCCAGACGACACAGGCTTCTATCTCGGGAGTTATCTCTGAACAAAACAATGCCCCTCTGCCAGGCGCTACCATTCGGGTACGAAATGAGTCAACGGGTTTTTCAACCGGTACCGTTACGAACGTAAAGGGCGAGTACGTATTCAAAGAAATTCCACTGGGTGGACCATATACAGTTACCGTTACAGCCGTTGGGTTGGGCGAACAGCGTCGGACGGGGTACATGGTTAACCAGGGCGATGACATTAAAATCAATCTGACCATGCAGGAAACCGGACAGGATCTGGAAGTGGTACAGGTTGTGGCCTCGGGTCTGAAAAACAAAACGGACATTCTGGGGGCAGCAACGGCCATCAACGCTAAGTCGCTGGTGTCACTGCCCGTCAACGGACGTAATTTTACGCAGCTCATCAACTTGTCGCCCCTGACCAACAGCAGCGGTAGCCTGTCAGGACAGCTTGGTTCGTCGACCAACTACACGATCGATGGGATGAACGCGAAGAACCCGACGTCGGCCGGTTCGACGACCAGCCGCAGCGGAGCGCCTTACTCGATTTCGATCGAGGCCGTTCGGGAATTTAAAGTAATTACCAACCAATACGACGTCGTTTACGGCCGGGCCGGGGGTGGTTTGGTGAGCGCCGTAACCAAATCGGGCACAAACAAGCTGACGGGTAGCATCTTCAACTACACCCGCGCGAACTGGCTATCGAGCAAATACGACATTCGGGGTAACCAACGCAACGTACCGTTCTCGACCAACCAGTTTGGTTTCTCGCTGGGCGGACCGATCATCAAAGACAAACTACACTACTTCGTGGTCTGGGATCACCAGGAAGATTCGCGTCCCCTGATTATCGCTGACATTCAGACGTCGCTCGATGAGCGCCGGTTTAACGTAACGAACGCAACGCTCAATCAATTTGTCACTATCGCCCGTAACAAATACGGTATGGCTAACACGCAGCAGTTTGGTACGTTCCCGAAACGACGGGGTACTGACGCTGGTTTCGCCCGGATCGACTGGCAGATCAACGCCAATAACCTGCTGACCATCCGCGACAACTACACCAACGACCGCAACAAGTTGGGTCTCGCCGATAACACGTCGATCAATGCGTTTGAATCGTATGGTAATGACTACAACGTCGACAACAGTTTGCTGGCCACACTCCGTACGACTTTTACGCCGAAGATCACTAATGAGCTGAAGCTGCAACACCTGTTTACGTACCAGAAAAGCAGCCCCGGCGATCAGTTACCAGCCTCAAACATCCCGCGTAACATCGTTGAGACGGTACGGTCGACCATCGAGGGAGGTACGCTGTCAACCAACATTCAGATGGGCGGCCACCGGTTCGCGCAGGAAGGCTTTACGAACAATGTGCTGCAACTAGTTGACAACTTCTATTACAACACTGACCGGATTCAATATACGTTCGGAGTCGATCTGATGTATACCCACGCCAAGTCACTGTACGGCAGTGAAGTGAACGGACGATTCCATTATAACGAAAGCAGCAGCGTTGTTAATGGCGTTGTAACAGTAACTCCTGCGCTTGACAATTTTAACAACCTGCAACCGTACCGGTTCTACCGTGAGGTACCGCTCGTAGCCGATCCGACGGTGTACAGCAACATTCTCAACGCGGGTGTTTATGGGCAGATGACAACGCACCTGACCCCAGGCCTGGAAATGACCGCCGGGCTGCGTTTCGATTACGCTGTTTATCCGAAAGCACAATTTAACCAGTTGGTATTCGACGAGCTGAAACTACGTACGGATAATCAAATCAAGACCTTTATTCCCCAGCCACGTATTCAGTTTAACTGGGACGTCAATAACGAGCACCGTGACTTCGTTCGGTTTGGTGCCGGGGTGTTCGCATCAGACATCAACAACTACATGCTGATCAACAACCTGACCTTCGACGGCAAGCATTTCGCCACCGTCGATGTGCGGGGTACCGATGTACCTACGCCCAATTTTGCGGCATACCGGCAGAATTACGCCAGCATTCCAACACTGGCCCAGTTCCAGGTACCAACGATCAACATGACCGGCCCGAACGCCAAAATCCCAACGCTGTATAAGGCTAACGTATCGTACTCACGCTTCCTGACCGATAAACTGAAGGTGGGTATCTCGGGCTATATGTCGCTGGGCCGTAACAACTACATGTACGCCGACCGGAACATGGTGGCCGATCCGTTCTTCCGCCTGGCCAATGAAGATAACCGGGGGGTTTATGTACCGGCGGCCAGCATTACGTCGAGCGGGGTAACCGACTGGCAGCGGGGACGGCTTAGCAACAAGCTGGGCCGGGTGCTGGAGCTGAATAGCGAAGGCCGCGTTAATCAGTTTGCCGCTGTCGTTGATGCTACCTGGCAGTACTTCCGCGATGGGGAAATCACGGCGAGCTATACCTGGAACGATACTCGTGACAACGTAACGTACAACGGGAACGTAGCCAACACGGCTACGCTGGTACTGCCCGTAAAAGATGATCCGCGCAACCTGAGCAACATCACCTACTCGGATAACCACTTCCGTAACAAGGTTGTATTCTACGGTACACTGCCTTCGTTCTTTGGCATTACGCTCGGCGTTCGGTACACGGGCATCGGCGGCACCCGCTACTCGCTGTTGTCGGGGGCTAATACCAACGGCGACTTCGTGGCGACAAACGATCTGGCCTTTGTTTTCGACCGCAATAGTGCAGAAACACCGGCTAACGTTCGTACGGGCCTGCAAACGCTACTCGACAATCCCGACGCCAGCCAGAGCCTGAAAAATTACATCGATGCCTATTCAGGCAAGATTGCTCAACGTAACGGCGGCATCAACGGCTTCTATGGTGTACTGGATATCCGGGCGCTGAAGCGGTTCCGCATCTACAAAACTCACGCAATTGAGCTGTCGGCCGATATTTTCAACTTCGCCAACCTGCTGAATCGGAACCGGGGGACAAACTTGTCACTAGGCACCCAAACCCTATATGCGCTTGGCGTTCCAGCCAGCGGTGGCAACGCAGCGATTCCAGGTTTCACCCAGTCGACGCAGCGGTATAATTATCGGGTTAACAATTCAGGCGCGGTAACGCCTTCGGGCGATCCGTTCCAAATTCAGCTGGGCGCACGGTATAGTTTCTAACTTCTTTTCTCGCCGAGGTATTGATCAGGCTATTACTTTTACGCCTGGTCAATACCTCGCTTAACAACTACCCATTGACAATGATCAAGACGATTGGATTGGTAAGTCTGCTGCTTAGTTCTCATCTGGTACTGGCACAAAACAAACTCGACCGGCAGGGACACCGGGGCACGCGCGGCCTCATGCCCGAGAACACAATCCAGGCCATGAAAAAAGCTATGGACATCGGCGTTGAAACGCTGGAACTGGATGTGGTCATTTCGAAGGACAAGCAGGTTGTCGTTTCGCACGACCCGTATATGTCGGCCGACATTACGACCAAACCTGATGGAAATCCCGTTACGGCTGATGAGCAGAAATCGATCAACCTCTACCAGCTTACGTACGACCAGATCAAAAAATACGACGTAGGCAGCAAAAAGCATCCACAGTTTCCTGAGCAGAAAAACTTCCGGGCTTACAAACCCCTACTGACGGAACTGATTGACTCGGTTGAGGCCTACGCGAAAGCGAAGAAACTGCCAAAACCCCGTTATAACATCGAGATCAAAATGAGCCCGGCTACGGATAGTGTCTACAATCCCGAGCCCGCCGAATTCGTCAAACTGGTTATGCCGATCTGCCAGCAGAAATTAGGTACGCGGTATAACATTCAATCGTTCGACGCCCGCCCACTGCAATTGATTCATAAGGAATACCCAAAGGTGGCCATCGCGTACCTGACAGCGAATACAAAGTCAGTTGATGAGAATCTGGCTACGTTAGGTTTTACGCCAAAGACGTATAGCCCATACTACAAAGGCGTTACGGCTGAAACGGTGAAAGCCTGCCACGACAAGGGTATGCAGATTATTCCCTGGACGGTAAACACGAAGCCTGAAATTGACGGTCTGGTAAAACTCGGGGTTGATGGCATCATCACCGACTACCCCAATCTCTTCTAGTCAGAATTTACCTACCTAGACAAACGGGGGACCAGTGTAGCACTGGTCCCCCGTTTGTCTAGGTAGATACCTAATAGTTAATAATCAACCTTTCGGCGGTTAGCCTTTACGTCACCTTTCCGTTTTTTCTCGGTAATTCGTTCGGCAACGGCCGCTTTGGAGGGGCGCGTAGCCCGGCGGGGCTTGTCGGGCGTAAACGCTTTATCAATGAGCCACAGAAACTTGGCCGTTACCTTTTCTTTATTAGCCAACTGCGTGCGCTCGGTCTGATGCGTTAGCACCAGCTCGCCATCCGTTGTCAGTTTAGCGGCAAGTTTAGCTTCCAGCACCGCCCTCTCCTCATCGGTCAGAAGGGCCGAATTGCGTACGTTAAATCGCAGCTCTGCTTTCGTTGCCACCTTGTTGACATTTTGCCCACCTGCGCCCCCACTCCGGGCAAACTGGTACCTCACCTCGGTAAGCAATTGGCGTGAATCCATTCAATAGTCTATTTAATCGGTGGGAATTTTCGACGGAACGCAGCTCAACAGAAAACAATCCCGATTGCCACCGGTTTTTCCTTCAAAGCTAATTCTTATCACGTTATGGAAGATCCTAAAATACGATTTAACTCAGCCCTGGACAATACGTTGTCGCTGCTGGGCGGTGGCGTTGCCGCATCAAACCCTACGTCGGGTGCTGATCTGGTGCAGGAGTGGATTTTTGTCGTTCAGTCAGACGTCAGCACTCAGTGGGTAGCCGAGCCCCTAACCAGGCTACGGGATGCCCTCACGGAAGGCGATACGCACAAGATCGACGAACTTTTACACAATCTGGCTGGTGAAACCTCGGACCTGGCCAACAACACGGCCGAAGGTGAGGCAAAAAATAAGCTGAAGAGCCTGGCCTCAGCTCTCTACGATTTTGCCCAGCAGTTCAGCCAGTTTTCGCTGGAATCAAACGCCAACTCCTAAACTCAATACGTTATGATTTCTCAGGACCAAAATCAAACTTCGCTCATCGAAGAAACGGTCAACGCCTTCGACAGTGGTATTAGCAATATTGAACCACAGGATGGTCTGTCATTCATTGACCGATGGCTTGACCGGCTCGACCAAGTTGGTGACGACGCAACGGACGAAATTGCGGATACGCTGGAAGAACTTCGGGCCGAACTTGATACAGAAGAAACAGAAGGTGATCCCGACCCAACGGCAGTTGCTGACATTTTGCAGGATCTGATCGGTCAGACGCAGGCAGTCATGAAATCAGCTGAAGCCAGCGCCGAACAGCAAGAACTTTCTCAACTGATCGCTACGCTGGAAAACCTGCATCGCCAGGTATCTGCCAGCATTAGTGAGTCCTAAACCCAGAAAACTATGGCTATTGATCAGCACGCATTTAACCTGGTAGATACTACCGTTAATACCTTTAACGGGGGCGCGGTTAGCGTGTCGCCCATTGATGGTATTTCATTAATTGACAGTTGGATCAGCGTTTTACACACGGATGAGCAGGCCAAGGACTCAATCGCTACGAAACTGACCGATCTCCGCACCGAACTACGGAGTGGCTCGCCGGACGGTTCTCATATTCAGCAACTGTTAAAGGACTTAGCTCAGCAGGCCAAACAAACTGCCGACACCGCCGACTCGGCCGTGCAGACTAAGCTACAGCCACTGGTCGATTCCCTGGAAGGATTTAGCCAGCGACTGGGTGGATCGGGTGAGCAGCCCCAGGCTGGTAGCCAGGCACCTATGACGAGTACCGTTGGGGGCGAATCAACAAACAGCGGATCCGGAATTTCTGCCCTGGGTGACGATAACGATCACAGCCGGTTAACGGGCGGAACAACCAGCAACGGTCCGGCAGCAGCAGCTGGTATGGACGATACAACCGGCAGCGACGGCGGCAATGAGGAGACAACTTCTACCGACGATGAGCCAGAGAACACCGAGGAAGGAGCTTACCGAAGTGGCGACGCTGACGACACCAAAGACGAGGATAGCCAGAGCATGGACAAAGACGATGCCCGCCGGACCGAATCTCGTAGCATTGGTGGTATAGGCGTATCAGGCGGTACCGGCGACTCGGCCACAGCGCAGTCACAGGGCCGTTCGCAGTACTAAAAATCACCAAACCCGTCGCTGGTCCCCTGCGTTGCAGTTGGGCTCAACGACGGGTTTGTGTTTAACTAAACAAAGTATTTCGAGCAGAGTTTACTCATTGAAAACCGCAATTATTCGCTGATTTGGCTTATTTCAGCAAAGATGAGCTTTTCAGAAACAGTACGTTGCGGTCCACTACATTACACAACTACACATGGGAACGAATATTCTGGAAGAGCGCATGCTCGAAGATACATTGACTACCTTTCGGGATGGTCATCAGGCAGGCGTAACCCCGGCGCAGGGAGTTATGTTGATTGATGGCTGGCTTCAGGCCATGCAGGGCGACCCTAACATCGACCACCTGAAAGATGACCTGAACGCGCTACGTAACGAATTACAGGCAACGTCGCCCAACACCACCCAAATTAAGTCGCTGATGGGTACGTTAGCGACCAAAACCCAACAGGTTGCCGAGGCTCCAACTTCAGAAGGCACCTGGACAGGCAGTTTGGAACTACTGGCGAAATCGCTGCGCAGTTTCAGCGATTCCTTATAAGTCAACTTACCTCCGTCTTGAGGCTAAGTCAGTTTTTAAATTCACTACACAATGGAAGCAAACACATCACTCGAACACCGTATGTTAACCGATACCCTTGGTTTGCTGGGGGATGGAACAACGATCAACGTTACTCCCGAACAGGGAGTACTCCTGCTGGAAGGCTGGCTCAATGCGCTTCCCGGCGACGTTGGTGCCGAGCGGATTCTGGCGGAAGTAGGTACATTACGCGATTTATTAAAATCAGGATCACCTGATCCCGAACAGGCCCGTCATTTGCTTCTCAACATGGCCCGTCACACGGCCACGCTAGCTAACGAGCCTACAGTCGATAATCCCACGTCAGTACAGATAAAAAAACTGGCTGACGTACTCCGCACATTCAGTAATAACTTCTGATATGCTTACACACGAAGAATCAACCGATCTACTGGATTCAACAATGGCCCTTCTGGAAGGCGACAAGGCAACCGAAACGCCCCAGAGCGGTTTAGGCATCCTGGACCAGTGGTTGCAGCAACTGCACCAGGCCGATAACGCAACCGACATCACGACCTCGCTGGAGCAGGTGAAAACGCAATTGAAAAGCGATCAGATTAACAGTAGCGAACTCGGCCAACTACTTGATACGCTGGCGACACAAACAGCGGAGTTCAGCACCCTGATGGGCGCTGAGGGGGATATCTCCTCTCGTCTGGAAGGTCTGTCGGCAGCATTACGTACGTTATCAGGGCAGTTGAGCAATCCTTGATTCGTTGCTTTTTTACTTCTAATCCTCGTACAAAAAGTGGCTCAGATATGGGCCACTTTTTGTATCTTAGACGTATCCAACAAGCGGGTAAGCTCGTGCGTTGTCATAAGTAGAGCAGACCAGCAACCGTACGGTATCTGTTCCTTATTTTATCTGAACTAGTATGCAGGATATTGAACCATTCTACGGCTGGGAGAAGTATTACACAGCTTCAGAAGATGACCGGTCGCCGTTCCACGAACGAGAGTATAATATGCAATCGTACGAGAACGACATATATGGGTATTACATTCATCCACTTTGGGATGAAATCGGCTCAGAAACCCTTTACTGCAAGATTCTTTACGCCAACTACGACCGGCAGTTTGCGGTCATTGAGTTATTCGGCGAGTGGAATGATACGTTGCACAACGACATCATGTATCTGAAGCGACAGGTCGTGGATGTACTTGTGAATGAGGAAATTAAATACTTCGTTCTCATTGCTGAGAATGTTCTCAATTTTCACGGCTCCGACGATTCGTACTATGAAGAGTGGTTTGAAGACGTAGAGGATGGCTGGATTGCAGCTATTCATACGCCCGAGTTTATCCAGCAGGAATGGAAAAAATACCACCTCGATTACTACATCAATTTTGGGGGAACACTGGATCTACCCCAGTGGCGAACGGTGAAGCCAACGGCCTTATTTGAACTAGTTAATAGCTTGTTAGTAAGACGCCTGGGTTAAGCGTTCATGCATGACCTATCTTACCAACCATGGAACCGATTCGTCAACTCAGCCAGTCTCGGTAGCCTTTCTCTTGTAGCCGCTGGTGCATGAGACATCATACAGCCAAACGTTCAATACCGCTGCCTAGCTGGAGCAGGAAGAAATTAAGCTGAATAACTAACGGCAGAAGACAGCAGCGGTGTTGACTGTTCGTTCATTGCTAATCCCACCCGAAACCGCTAAACTTGCCTTTTCCTTCATTGCTTTTGCCCATCGTGAAGTCCATCAGTGTATTTGCCCCCGCCACCGTTGCTAACGTAGCCTGTGGATTTGACATATTCGGTTTTGCGGTCGCCAATCCCGGCGATCAGATTACGCTGACCACCAGCGATAAACCCGGTGTTCGTATTATTGACATCATCGGCGACGAGGGTCGGCTGCCGCGCGAGACGGAGCGGAACACGGCTGGCATCGCTATCCAAACGTACCTGAAACATATTGGCCGCACCGACGTAGGCGTTGATGTAGTGCTGCACAAGCAGATGCCGCTGGGCAGCGGTCTGGGCTCCAGCGCAGCCAGTGCAGTAGCTGGTGTTTTTGCTATCAACGAGCTACTTGATCGGCCACTTCCCACGATCAAACTGCTGCCATTCGCCATGGAAGGCGAACGGATTGCCTGTGGTTCAGCTCATGCCGACAACGTAGCGCCTTCACTGCTGGGTGGTTTTGTCGTTGTACGGAGCTACCAGCCCCTGGACGTCATTCGTATCGAGACACCAGCGTCACTGTATTGTACCATTGTTCACCCGGACATTGAGGTTAATACCAAAGACGCCCGTTTCATTCTAAAAAACGAAGTCTCGCTGAAAAATACCATTACGCAAATGGGAAACGTAGCGGGCTTGATTGCGGGCTTGATGACTCCTGATTACGACCTCATCAGCCGGTCGCTGGTTGACGTCATCATTGAGCCGGTACGCGCCATTCTGATTCCGGAGTTTAACGAGGTCAAACAGGCAGCTTTGGATAACGGCGCGCTGGGCTGTAGTATTTCCGGCTCAGGTCCATCAATGTTCGCCCTAAGTAGGAACGTAGAAACCGCTGAACAAGTCGGGGCTGCCATGCAGCAGGCTTTCCTGTCCGTCGGTATCACCAGCGAAGCCTACGTATCCGAAATCAACCGGGAAGGTCCCAAAGTGCTGACGAATTAAACCTTGATTCCCAACCTGGACTTTACAGCCTAGTCTTAGCCGTGACGTTATGCGCACCCGCTTTTTCTTTTTCGTACTGCTGTGCTGCGTTGCCTGCTCCGGTCTGAGTCAACCCGCCAATCAGTACGCTGTTATTCCGCGTCCGGCTCAGCTTGACCCTCGTACCGGCGCTTTCGTCCTCACCCGGAGCACAGTCATCACGGTTCCGTTTTCCCAGAGGGCGCTCAAAGCCGTTGCTGATACGTTCGCGTCTCAACTTAATCGCACCAGCGGTCTGGGTATTTTAGTTCAGGACGCGGGTTCCGCAGCGGGACAGGCCTCGTCTGACAATCAGATTCGATTTCGAACAGTCACTGATGCCACACTAGGCAAAGAAGGGTACCGCCTGGACGTAACGGACAAACAGGTTACAATTGAGTCGGCGGGAAACGAAGGCTTTTTTTACGCTGTTCAAACTCTCTACCAGCTTCTTCCACCGGCTGTTTTGGGAAATACCCTTGCACTGGGTACGAATCTGTTACCGGGTTGGCGTATACCGGCCTGCCGTATTCAGGATCAGCCGCGTTACGTTTATCGGGGCATGCATCTTGATGTAAGCCGACACTTTTTTCCCGTGTCGTTCATCAAGCGCTACATCGATCTGATGGCGCTCCACAAATTCAATAACTTCCACTGGCACCTGACCGACGACCAGGGCTGGCGAATCGAAATCAAAAAATACCCGAAACTCACGCAGGTTGGTGCGCAACGGCGCGAAACGTTAGTTGGCCATTATGACGATTACGACCCGCAGGTCTTTGACGGCAAACCATACGGCGGTTTTTATACGCAGGACGAGGTGCGTGAAGTCGTTCGGTACGCGGCTACCAGGTTTGTCAACGTAGTACCCGAAATTGAAATGCCGGGTCATGCACTTGCGGCCTTAGCAGCCTACCCCGAACTGGCCTGCGCTCCAGGTCCGTATCAGACAGCAACGAAATGGGGCGTTTTCAACGACGTCTTTTGTCCCACTGAAAAAACGTTTTCGCTATTGCAGGACGTGCTGGTAGAAGTAATGGCCCTCTTTCCCAGCCAGTACATCCATATCGGCGGTGACGAGTGTCCCAAAGTAGCCTGGAAGAAAAGCGCGTTTTGCCAGCAGTTGATGAAGCGCTATAAGCTAAAGAACGAAAACCAACTCCAGAGCTGGTTCATCACCCGGATCGATAAGTTTGTAACCAGCAAAGGACGCCGGATCATCGGCTGGGATGAAATTCTGGAAGGAGGTCTCTCGCCCAACGCGACGGTGATGAGTTGGCGGGGAACCAAGGGCGGTTTTGAGGCCGCCCGGCAGAACCACGATGTCATCATGACGCCGGGTCAGTTCTGTTACCTGGATCACTACCAGGGCGATCCGGGTCAGGAACCGCTGGGTTTCGGTGGTTCGTTACCCCTCTCGATGGTGTACTCCTACAACCCAACACCCGATAATTTATCCGCGAACGAGGCTCGTCATATCCTGGGGACGCAGGGAAACGTCTGGACCGAGTACCTGGCCAATTCGGATGAAGTTGATTACGCCGTCTGGCCCCGGGCGGCAGCCCTGGCCGAGGTATCCTGGACAGCGCCAGCGCTGAAAAATTACGACGATTTTAAAGCGCGGCTACTGCATCATTTCGACCGCTTGTCGGCTCTCCGCGTTAACTATTCGCGAACAATACTGGACGTAACGCCCTCGGCCAAACCAACAACAGACGGCAACGTACTGGTTTCGCTGACCGCCGACTCTCTGGCTCCGGTCATTCGGTACACGACCGACGGTACTGTTCCCTCAAGCGAGTCCGCCCGCTACGAAAAACCCTTCCCGCTCAACCAGTCGACAACCGTACGGGCCGCTACCTTTCGGGATAGGACACCGCTGAGCCAACCAGCTAAAGTTCGAAAAGAATACCTGATTTCGTTGGCAACCGGCAAGTCCTATACGTTGCTCTATCCGGCAACCGCGGGGCGTCCGGATAAAGGCAACATGCTTACCGACGGCACGGTGGCTAGTATGGGGGGATATGAAGTAGCGGATGTGGTTTCTTTCTCTGGTGACTTTGGCGCTGTCATCGATCTGGGAAAAACTCAACCGGTCAAAACAGTCCTGGTTGGTTTCCTGAAATACACAGCCAAGAACGTCTGTCTATCCAACATGGTCGACATTGCCGTTTCCGAGGATGGAAAAACATTTCGTTCGGTAGTAACGACCAATACTAATGCAGCTGAAGGAGGCAAGCGCGCTATTGTCCGGCTGCCCTTTTCATTCAGTCCAACGACTGCCCGTTACGTTCGAGTTGTTGCTCGCAATGTAGGCACTGTTCCGGCTGGGTTGCGTTACCCCGAACGAAAAGCACAACTTATGGTTGACGAGATCGAAATCCGCTGACTACTTCGACGGCTAACCAAACTTTATTTGCATTTCTAGCCACCTAGATGCTTATTGGCGTATTATTCCTTTAAATCGCCAAATGCTGTGCAAGCAACCCTGGAAGAAAAAACTGAGTTTAAACGTTCGTTAAGTCTCCTCGATTCTACGCTCATTGTTTCCGGAACCATGATTGGCTCCGGCGTTTTCATCGTCTCGGCCGATATGGCCCGTAACCTGGGTTCGTCAGGCTGGTTGTTGGCGCTGTGGGTGCTGACGGGTGTGCTGACCATAGCCGCGGCACTCAGCTATGGTGAACTAGCCGGTATGATGCCCAAAGCGGGCGGTCAGTACATTTACATCCAGCGCGCGTTCGGCCCACTCACGGGCTTTGTCTACGGCTGGACAGTTTTTACGGTTATTCAGACCGGCACGATTGCTGCCGTGGCCGTAGCCTTCACCAAATACACCGCCGTGTTTTTCCCGGCACTTGGTCCCGAGAACGTACTGCTCGCGCTCGGTCCCGTCAAAATTACGTTAGGATCCCTCTTTGCCATTGGTAGCCTGGTTCTGCTGACCTGGCTCAATAGCCGGGGCGTTCAAAGTGGCAAATTGATTCAGAACGTTTTTACGTCGACAAAAATCATTGCCCTAGTTGGCCTCATCATCATTGGTATTACCCTCGGCCTGAAAACAGGGCTCCTGTCCACAAACCTGACCGATGCCTGGGCAGCGACCAGTACATCTACCGATGGTTCAGTTGTCCCGCTGGCTGGCGTCGCGCTTCTGCTGGCGTTTGGTACGTCGATGGTGGGTTCACTATTTTCAGCCGATTCCTGGAATAACGTTACGTTCATTGCCGGGGAGATCGAAAATCCGCGCCGGAATATTCCACTGGCCCTGTTTCTGGGGACCTTCCTGGTTACGACCATTTATTTCCTGGCGAATATCTCTTACCTCTCCCTCCTGCCACTGAAAGGCTCACCCATGGCAACGGACATCCTGGGACGGGGAATTCAATTCGCCGAGGCCGATCGAGTCGCTACGGCTGCTGTATCAACCATCTTCGGGAACGTAGCGGTTGCCATTATGGCGGGCCTGATCATGATCTCCACCTTTGGGTGCAACAACGGGCTTATTCTGGCTGGTGCCCGGCTCTACTATGCGATGGCGCAGGATGGATTGTTTCTGAAGCAGGCGTCGCATCTAAACAGGAATGCGGTACCGGGTCGGGCGTTGTGGCTGCAATGTCTCTGGGCATCGCTGCTCTGCCTGTCAGGAACCTACGGCGACCTACTCGACTACTGTACCTTTACGTCGCTTTGCTTTTATATCGTAACCATTGGAGGACTGTTTGTCCTACGCCGTAAGGAACCCAATGCGGAGCGTCCTTACCGTGCCTTTGGCTATCCGGTAGTACCTGCGCTTTACATACTCGCCGGACTGACGATTTGTGGGATTCTGCTATACACGAAAACGTTCAACACGGGCATGGGTCTGCTTATCGCGGGGCTGGGAATACCTGTCTATTTCTTTACAACACGCAGCCAGCGGGCTTAGCCGCTTCGGACGCCCCAAGTTCCTTTATGTCCTGATTGACGGAGAAGTCTGTGAGTCAGGACATAACTATTTTATGGTATCTGTCGTTTTTTGAGTAGAGAGTTCCGGTCAATTCCCGTCGAAGCACCCAGGTACTCTTTCCTATTCTCATAGATTCAGTCAGCATTTTATACGCTTTATGCCAGACAAGTTTTTCTGTCGGTTACCCATCATCAGTGGCCTGATTTTCCTGTTAAATGCCTGTACGGGTATTGGCCCTGCCACAACCTTATTCCGGTCAGCATCACCGCACGAACAATACGGGCAGTCTCTCAAAGACGCTAAACTTAACAGGACAGCCTTAGGTGCTGATTGGCTGACAGCCAGCGAACGGGCGCTCCGCGATTCGCTCAAGATTACGATCCCCTATCGAGAAAGCGGCTATTTCTCCGCGGAGAAAGCGTTTGCCGTTGGTTACCGACTAGATGCCCAACGTGGCGACAAAATGCTGATCAAAGCAGAGACGCAGGGTAGTCGTGACGCCCAGGTTTTTATTGATGTATTCAGCGTAGATGAGCGGGGACGAACGAATCTCCTAGCTTCCTCAAAAGCGGATACTAACGTACTAGCCTGGGAACCTCGTCGTACGCAGACCTACCTGATCCGGGTACAACCCGAGTTACTACGTAGCGGTCAGTTCACGATCTCCGTCACCCGCGAACCTGCTCTTAGCTTCCCGGTTAAAGGACGGGACAGCCGTCAGATAAGCAGTTTCTTCGGCGTTGCCCGTGATGGAGGACGACGGCGACACGAGGGCGTGGACATCTTTGCCCCCCGTGGTACGCCAGCCGTAGCCGCCGTCAACGGCACGATCTCGAACGTTACCACGAATCAGTTAGGCGGTAACGTCGTTTTCCTGGCCGACAACGACCGGAACATCCGGCTGTACTACGCGCACCTCGACCGCTGGAACGTAACAAACGGGCAACGAGTAGCTATTGGCGATACGGTCGGCTTTGTGGGAAATACGGGTAATGCTCGCACGACCGGACCGCATCTGCATTTCGGCATTTATGAATTTGGTGGGGGCGCTACCGACCCCCTACCGTTTATCCGGCAAGGACGTGGTCCAGCGCGGCAGGTCCTGATGGCCGATGGCCGACTGGGAACGTCAGCGCGTGTATCGGTCGCTCGCTCGTTTGTCCGCATCGCCCCCAGCAGCGATGCCGCTATTATCCGGGAGTTACCACGGTCTGTTACCGTTCAAATCATCGGGGGTACCAACGCCTGGCCGCGCGTCGAATTACCCGATGGGTTAACAGGCTACGTGGCCACGGCTACGCTGGAATCAATCAGCCGTCCTTTACGTCAGCAAACGCTGGCGACAGCCCGTAATCTATTGGATGAAGCGAACCCGCTAGCTGCGGCAAAAGAGACGCTGTCAGTCGGAACCACCATCGACATACTGGGCGCATTCGATGGGTTTGATCTGATTCGGAAGTCAGATGGTACAACGGGCTGGCTTGCCCGTCAGGCTACGCCTTAGTCTCGAAAAGCGCTATTTCGGAAGCTAAATGACAACTTATAAAACAAAAAATGCCTGCACATCACTGGATGAGCAGGCATTTTTCAGTTCAGCAATTACTTACCGAGCTGCCCCATAATCCTGGCCAGCACTTTCCGGAAAGTTCTTCATGATACTCGTTACCGTTTCGCGAAATGCCTGATCGCGATCACGCTCTTTGTTCCGGTTGTTCAGCTGGCCCGTTGCCCAACCCTGCCAAACGATATCGTTTGAGCGCGAATCAATTACGTTGACAACAACCCTGTTCTCTTCGTACTGGCGGGAGTATACATTGTTACCCATACCACCGTACCACCAGGAATAAGGCGAGTACATACCGTTCGATTGAACCTGTTGGCGATCTTTCGAATCCGTAAAGAACCGGACCACCAGATCAGCTTCACCCTGCGTTACTGGTTTGTAACCACGTGCTTTCAACGACACGTCTAACGCATCAGCGATACGACGCTGATTGAGGTTACTACCCACAATTGGATCGGCGTTACGTTGCCGGTCGGCTTCGATGCGGTACGTCGAAAACTGACGTACGTTTACTTTAGGGTCATAGTCGTACTTAACCGTAATAGCGGGGGCGCAGGACGCCAGCGTACCGACGATAAATAGACTGCTAATTATGCGATTGAGTTTCATGTGTTTGTTTAAGCATTTTAGGATCAAACCGAATAGGTAACGCTATGAAATCGCCCGTTCGTATATGACAACTAAATAACTATATATTGCCTTCATTGGTTCCTGTGCAGGAAGGCATTCTACGTAAAATACATAGAGTTAACCACCTGACTACCAGACAATAACCACTCACAGAGCAGATACTATATGAGTAACGTCGGCTCAATATAAACTATTACTGGATCTACGTCAAATTAATGATTTTTAACAGCTGTTTGGCAGCTCCATAGACCGGCTAAACAGTCATCCTTCTGTAAGCCTGTACGCAGTAGAATTAGCAAATGATGCACTCAAAACAAAAAAGCCACTATCGGTTCGATAGTGGCTTTTCCTATATGGTCTGCGGCTTACTACGCTGCGCTGGCTAATGCTTCAGCACCACCTACGATTTCGAGAATCTCTGTCGTGATAGCGGCCTGACGCGTCCGGTTGTATACCAGACGAAGCGCTTTCAGCAATTCACCGGCGTTATCGGTAGCCTTGTCCATAGCTGTCATCCGAGCGCCGTGTTCAGCTGCGTTGGAATCAAGTACGGCTTTGTATAACTGGATTTTCAGCGTTTTTGGAATCAACTCCGTAATGATCTCTTCTTCCGAAGGCTCGAAGATATAATTAACGGCAGAACTCGTCACTGCGGCCTGATTCGTCGGACTAGCCGATACGATAGGCAGCATCTGCTCCGTCCGAACAATCTGAACAGCCGCGTTTTTGAACTCGTTGTAAACGAGTTCGACTACGTCGTAGCTACCGTTTACGAAGCCAGCCATAGCCTCTTCAGCCGCCAGCCGCACGTTCGCAAAGCTCAGTGAGCCAAAAGCATCGACATAATTCGTGTTGACTTTAAAGCCACGGCGCTGGAAAGCTTCGGATCCCTTCTTACCGATGGCCATAATTTCAACGTTACCCGACCGAGCCTGCGACGCGTATTTTTCTTCGATCAGCGACAGCGCGGCTTTAATCGCGTTCGTGTTGAATGCCCCACACAGACCGCGGTCCGACGTAATGACGATCAGCAGGACCCGATCAATATTCCGACCTTGTTTGTACGGACTTTCTTGGGCCGTTTCTGCCCCTGCCGAAACCGTACTCAGCATCTGGCCTAGTTTCTGCGCATATGGCCGCAATTGCGTGATATTATCCTGCGCCCGGCGCAGCTTGGCAGCCGCCACCATTTTCATGGCTTTGGTGATCTGCTGCGTCGAGTTGATCGACGAAATGCGGGCGCGTACTTCTTTAAGGCTTGCCATTCGTGGTGGTTGTTGGTTGTGGATTAGCCGTCAGCCAGCTTGCTCACTGGCCGACGGTTACCGAACCTTATTCTTAGTAGTTTGCCGACAGATCAGCCGCTACTTTCTTCAGTGTAGCGGTGGCTTCGTCGGTTAGTTTACCGGCACGTAGATCGCTCAGTACAGAAGGATACTGGGCGTTTAGCACCATGCCAAACTCGCTTTCAAATGCTCTCACTTTGTTAACCGGTACTTTATCGAGCAGACCGTTGGTCGATGCGTAGATAATAGCAACCTGCTGCTCAACGGGTACTGGTGAGTACTGAGGCTGTTTCAGCATCTCCTGGTTCCGGCGACCGCGTTCGATCGTCAGTTTAGTTGATGCATCCAGGTCAGAACCGAACTTCGCGAAGGCTTCCAGCTCCCGGAACTGCGCCTGGTCGAGTTTCAGCGTACCAGCTACTTTTTTCATCGACTTGATCTGGGCGTTACCACCTACCCGCGATACCGAAATACCCACGTTGATAGCTGGACGAATACCGGCGTTGAACAGGTTCGACTCTAGGAAGATCTGACCGTCGGTGATCGAGATTACGTTCGTTGGGATATAAGCCGATACGTCACCCGCCTGCGTTTCGATGATTGGAAGCGCCGTCAGCGAACCACCACCTTTCACCTTGTCTTTCAGACTTGGTGGCAGGTCGTTCATATTCTTGGCGATCTCGTCGTTTGAGTTGATCTTGGCAGCCCGCTCCAGCAGACGGCTGTGCAGGTAGAACACGTCTCCTGGATATGCTTCCCGTCCTGGTGGGCGACGCAACAGCAGTGACACTTCACGGTAAGCTACCGCCTGTTTCGACAGATCGTCATAAACAACCAGTGCTGGACGGCCCGTGTCACGGAAATACTCACCAATGGCCGCACCCGTAAACGGCGCAAAGAACTGCATTGGCGATGGATCAGATGCGTTCGCTGATACGATTACGGTGTAATCCATCGCACCTGCTTTACGCAACGTCGCTTCAACCTGCTTAACGGTCGATGCTTTCTGTCCGCAGGCAACGTAGATACAGTAGACAGGCTCTCCTTTGTCGAAGAACTCTTTCTGGTTGATGATCGTATCGATAGCCACAGCGGTTTTACCCGTCTGACGGTCACCAATGATCAACTCCCGCTGGCCACGGCCGATTGGGATCATGGCGTCGATAGCCTTGATACCTGTCTGCATAGGCTCCGTTACGGGCTGGCGGAAGATAACACCCGGTGCTTTACGCTCCATCGGCATCTGGAACAGTTCACCCTGGATCGGGCCCATTCCGTCGATTGGCAGACCCAGCGTGTTAACGACGCGGCCTAGGATACCTTCACCCACGTTTACGTAGGCAATCTGGTCAGTACGTTTTACGGTATCACCTTCTTTGACTTCAGAGTAATCGCCGAGCAATACAGCTCCCACGTTGTCCTCTTCCAGGTTCAGGGCCATTGCCTGAAGCCCGTTGTCAAACGACAGCAATTCACCGGCCTGCACTTTAGACAAGCCGTAGATACGCGCTACGCCATCGCCGATTTGCAGCACCGTACCGACTTCTTCGAGTTCAGCCTCGGTCTGGGTCCCAGCCAGTTGCTGGCGCAGAATGGCAGATATCTCGTCGGGTCTTACGGATTCCATATGTTTATAACGATTTTAAACGATTGGTTTTAGGCCGCAAAGGTACGATTAAAATTGGATAAAATTTTGTTTGTCACCCGAATAAGATGAGGATTTTTTACTTTTCAGGTAAGGCAACATTGCCCATTATGACCGCTGGAAAAGCGTAATTGCCATTCATCAAAATTTGGTAGGCTTTACAGGCACCAAATGCTCATTAATGATATGGTTTTGTTAGGTTTAACAGCAGAAAATACGGCACTCCTTTCCAGCACGTTGCGGGGTCAATTCCAATGTCTTATTTGACAAAATTTTACAGCAATCTAAGTTTACCAAACTTTTCTGCTATCCATTCACGTTTTATCAATAAACTAACTTTAGTCTATTTACCCCGTTCTTTTTGTTCGCATGAAGTTTAACCAATGGACGCTGGCTGGTGTAACCTCAGCCGTTTTATTAGCCGGTACTGTTTCGGCGCAAGTAAAGAAGCCCGCTACGAGCAAGTCAACCTCTACTGCCCGATCAACCGCAGCCAAACCAGCCGCTCCAGCAACCTCCGCTACCACCATTAAATCGTCTGGCGCAGCAATCAAATCCTCACAGGATTCTATTAGTTATAGCATCGGTCTGTTCATGGCGCAGAACCTGAAGCAGCAAGGTATGACCGATCTGAACAATGCTCTGTTGACGAAAGGCTTAGAAGATGCGCTGGCAGGTCAGAAAACGCAGATATCGATGGATCAGGCGGGTCAGCTTTTACAGGCCTATTCGCAGAAGCAATACGCTGCACGTAACGAAGAGATGATGAAAGCTTCGGCAGAAAACAAGAAAGTGGGTACGGCCTTCCTGACGGAGAATAAGGCAAAGGCTGGTGTAGTAACTACCCCCAGTGGGTTGCAGTACTCGGTTGAAAAAGAGGGAACTGGTGCTAAACCAACCGCAACAGATCGGGTTAAAGTACATTATACGGGCAAACTGCTTGATGGGAAAGTGTTTGACAGTTCTGTCGAACGGGGACAACCCGCCGAGTTTGGTGTTAACGAAGTAATCAAAGGCTGGACAGAAGCGCTGCAACTGATGCCCGTCGGCTCCAAATGGAAGTTATACATTCCGTCGGATCTGGCTTACGGCGATCGGGGTGCAGGCCAGGACATCAAACCCGGCTCAACGCTGGTGTTCGATGTAGAATTGCTTGATATTGTTAAACAATAAAGAGTGAAAGAATGAAAGGGCGAAAGAGCGATTTCTGATCGTCTTTTCTCCTGACGGTTAGACATCGCTCTTTCACCCTTTCATTCTTTCGCCATTAAATCTGGGTAGTGTAGATGAAGAAATATCTGGTGACCCTTGTACCCGTGCTGATGCTGAGCTTTCAGCCGGACCTGCCGTCGGACGGCGCTCCCGTACGGACGGTATCTTCCTCCCAATCGGTGACGGATGAACTGAAGCCTTCTGTTTCGCAGGAGAAAGTCGAAACGTTAGTGGCCAAGCTGCTGACCACCTACCACTACCGGAAGGTACGCCTGAACGATTCACTATCGTCGGTCGTCTGGGACAACTATCTGAAAGAGGTTGATAACAGCAAAACGTATCTGCTGGCGTCGGACGTATCCTCGTTCGAGAAGTACCGGTATCAGATCGACGACGCCCTGGTAAACGGCGATCTGACGGCTGCCTACGACCTTTTCAACGTATTCCGCAAGCGGTATCAGGAGCGGAGCGCGTTCGTTAAGGAGCAGTTGAAGAAGCCTTTTACGTTCACAGCGGACGAGACGTTCAATACGGATCGGGAAAAAGCGACCTGGCCTAAGAGTATCGAGGAACAGAATGATTTATGGCGCAAGATTTTGAAGAATCAGGCGCTGGAGCTCAAACTGGGTAACCGCACCGATAGCGCAGTGACGGCAACGATGACGCAGCGATACAGCAATCTGGACAAAGCCATCAACCGGCTCAAAAGCCCGGAGGTATTCCAGATGTACATGAACTCGTTTGCTGAAGCGCTTGATCCGCACACAAACTACCTTTCGCCGTCCAACGCTGATCGCTTCAATCAGGAAATGAGTCAGTCGCTGGAAGGAATTGGCGCCATGCTGCAGGAAGACGGTGATTATATTAAAATCACCAACGTACTGCCCGGTGGTCCTGCGTTCAAAAGCAACCTGCTGAAAACGAACGACAAGATTGCGGGTGTGGCACAGGGGGACAATGGCGCTATGGTAAACACCATGAACTGGCAGGTTGACGAAGTGGTCAAGCTGATCAAAGGTCCCAAAGGTACGGTTGTCCGGTTGCAGGTCGTATCGCCCAACGCGCTGGCGGGTGCCCCACCAAAGGAGATCCGGTTGGTTCGGGAAAAGATCAAACTGGAAGAATCACGCGCCAAAAAAGAAGTTATTGATGTAACAGACAATGGCAAGACGCTCAAAATCGGGGTAATCAACATTCCAATGTTCTACCGGGATTTTGACGGTGCACGCAAGCACGAAGAAGGATTCAGCAGCACAACCAGCGACGTTCGCAAGTTCATTGACGAGCTCAAAGCCGAGAAAGTAGCGGGTATCGTGATTGACCTGCGTGACAACGGCGGTGGTTCTCTGACCGAAGCGATTGATCTGACGGGTCTGTTCATTCCGAAAGGTCCTGTGGTTCAAGTGAAGGAGTCGTCGGGTGAAACCGAAGTATATTCGGATAAAGACGGCGGTAACGTAGCGTACTCGGGTCCAATGGCTGTGCTGGTTAACCGCTTTAGCGCGTCAGCCTCGGAGATCTTCGCGGCAGCCATCCAGGATTACAAACGGGGCGTTATTGTTGGTGGCCAGACGTTCGGTAAGGGTACCGTACAGACGCTGATTGATCTGAATCAGTGGTTACCAAAAGAACCCGAGAAAGTAGGTCAGGTGAAAATGACGATCCAGAAGTTTTACCGGATCAACGGCAGCAGCACCCAGCATCGGGGCGTAACGCCGGACATTGAGCTCCCTTCAGCATTCTCGGCGGAAGAATACGGCGAAAGTTCTCAGAAGAGCGCGCTCCCCTGGGACCAGATTAGCTCGACCCGGTACGAATTGTCTTCTAGTTTGAACGATAAGATCCTGAGCCGTCTCCGGGATCGTTTCGATCAACGTCTGAAATCAGATCCGGAACTGAAGCAGTTAGCGCAGGATCTGGCTGATTTCAAGAAAGCGAAAGAAAACACGGTTGTATCGCTGCAAGAGTCGAAACGCCGGAAAGAACGCGAAGAAGCAGAACGCAAACGGGCAGCGGCCAACAAAGTATCGCAGATGTCGTCGGCTCAAACGGATGACAGCGACGCAACGACAGCCGATGCGAACAAAAAAGATGCGAACAAGAAAAAGAAAGATCCGTATCTAAACGAAGCCGGCTTGATTCTGGCTGATTATATCCTCGCCGTTAATAAATAAACGACGGGTGAACGAATCGAGTAAAACATGAAAGGCCGCCCAGCAAACTGTTGGGCGGCCTTTCATGTTTTATTAGCTAAACAAAGGTTATGTGGTATTTTCTTATTCGGCAGGATTCCCTCGAGCCAGCGCAGTATCGGAAACTTCAGCAGCTGGTCAATCTAACAGAAATTGAACTATTCAACGAACCCTACGGAAGCTGGTACGTATTTACGGTTGAAAGAGACGATTACTCCGCCTTCGTGGACCACCTGGACCGAGAGGGCATCAGCTACGAACTAGCGGCCGAGCGCCCAACGCGGGAAGAATTGCGGGATCGGATGCGCTGATCGTCCGTGATTATATGGACAAAGGTGTAGTGTAGTCAACTGGTTTCGTGCTTTGAGTATCCACCAAGGCCGACACGTTACGTACCCGCCGGAAGAAGCGCCAGGTAAGCAGTATAGCCGCTATCGTCAGGCCCATAAGCAGTCCAATCCAGACACCGATGGCATCGAGCTTAAACGGGATACTTAATACGTAACTAAGCGGTAGCGCCACCCCCCAATACGAAAACAGGGTAATCAAGGTTGGTACATTCACGTCTGATAGCCCCCGAAGTGCGCCAACACCTACGACCTGAATGCCGTCGGAAAGTTGAAAAATACCCGCCATCAGGACCAACGTAGCAGCAATCGAAGCTACGGCCGGATTATCGCGGATGTATAACGATACCAGCCATTCATTGGCTGTCAGGAAAAGAACGGCGGCTACGCTCATAAAACTAACCGATAATAAGCAAGCCGCTACCCCCGCCCGCCGGGCTTCGAACTGACTTCCCCGCCCAATGGCCGCTCCAACCCGAATAGCAGCCGCCGAAGAAATTCCGGTTGCCATCATGTACGTAACAGAAGCGGCATTAATGGCGATTTGGTGAGCAGCCAGTTGATTCTCACCCAGCCATCCCACAATAACAACCGCGAGGGAGAACGTAGCCACTTCAAAGAAGAACGTCAAGCCACCCGGCACGCCCAGCTTCAGTATCGTTTGAATATCATCGCGAACGGAAATTGCAGCCGTTGACACCGCCAGCAGGAACGGCTTAAAACGAGCCGACCGGTAAACGTACACCAGCATGGCCACGGCCATGTAAACACGGGACAGCAGCGTAGCGAACGCCGATCCCATCAGCCCTAATTCTGGGAACGGGCCAAAGCCAGTGATCAATACGTAATTAAAAAACGCATTCAGTACCAGCGCCGACAACGTAATGGCCATCGCTACCCGTGGAAAGCGGAGTCCGTCAGCGAGTTGGCGAGCGGCAACGAATACTAGCAGCGGCATTAGCGAGGCAGTCAGTATAAGCATAAACTCCCGGGCCGGAACCGTAATTTCTGCCGATTGGCCAAACAACTCGAAGTGGTAAGCCAGTAGGACTGACAATCCGCCGAACAGAATACTAAATAGCAACGACACCCACAGGCCTGCCCGGAAAAAGCGCTTCACACCAACGATATCCTGACGGCTGTTTGCCTGCGACACCAGCGATGCTACGACGGCTAATCCACCCACGCCGATGCTTGACATTAGAAACGATAACGAAGTAGCCAAACCGGCCGCCCCCAGTGGGATTGCTCCCAATAAACGCCCTACAAACAGGTTGTCGGTGACACCCATTAGAATAACCCCCAGCTGGGCAATCACGATAGGGACACTCAAGCGCAGCGTGTCGACAAGCTCGGAACGGTAGGCGCGTAAAAACCGAAACATATACCTTAACAAATTAGTATTATTCCACAAGGGAAATAGATTTTTCCTAATCCGGTCGGCATACGAATCGACCGAAGTAGTCCCATCGAACAATGACCAACAACAATCTGGTTCCGTTCGGACAAGCCTTTGCTTGCGGATTTTGGCCCGAATGTTTGTAGTTTTGCCTTTTACCATTAAGCCTGCATACCCCTTGAAAGAATACGGCAGCAGTATACAAAAGCTGGTTGACAACATGGTCAACATCGCCGATCGGGAGAAACGTACTCGGTACGCACACATCCTGATTGAGCTCATGCGGCAGATTCACCCAAACATGAAGGATGGGCAGGACTACTACAACAAGTTGTGGGACGACCTTTACATCATGTCTAATTTTACGTTGGACGTTGATAGCCCCTATCCTCCCCCGTCGGAGGAAGCACTGGGCAAAAAACCCCAGCGGGTTCCTTACAACACGCATCACCTGAAGTTCAAACACTTTGGCCGTAACGTCGATCTGCTGATTGCCAAGGCGGTCGCACTAGACGAGGGCGACGAACGCCGGGCTTTCGTTTCGTACCTGGTTCGGTTGATGCGAACATTCTACCAGGCCTGGAACAAAGAGTCGGTAGAAGACGAAACCATTTATCAAAGTCTGGTTGAGCTCTCGAACGGTAAACTGGGCGACGATGTCCGCCTGATTCGCGAACAGGGGCTGGTTGAATCGACGCCCCGCGAACGTACCGGCGATCACACTCAACCGCAACGCGTGGGGGGTGGTCATTATCGGAACGATAACGCTCGGAACAATCAGGGACGGCCGAATAACAACCGAAACCGCAACGACAACTCGGGCAACGATAACAACCGGAATTTCGGCGGACGTAATAACAACAATCCGAACAATCGGAATAACCGAAACAACAACAATCCGAACAATCGGAACCGGAACGATAATCCTGGTGCAAACCGGAATAACGACCGTCGTCGTCGTTAAACCCAACTTAACCACTTTTTAGCTACGCATACGCTACTTTCCCAATGGCATCTTTTCAAATTACCGGTGGCCGGAAGCTCAAAGGCGAACTGATTCCGCAAGGCGCGAAGAACGAAGCGCTGCAGATTCTCTGCGCTGTCTTACTGACGAAGGAACCTGTCACGATTTATAATATTCCTAGTATCCGGGACGTCAACCAACTCATTGAGTTACTGGGCGATCTGGGCGTGTGGGTTACTCGGATTGGCGAAAGTGCTTACCGCTTTCAGGCCTCTGACGTTAACCTGGATTACCTCGAATCTGATACGTATAAACGTAAAGCAGCTGCCCTGCGCGGTTCAGTAATGCTGCTGGGGCCAATGCTGGCCCGCTTCAAAAAAGGCCGGCTTCCTCGCCCCGGTGGCGATAAAATTGGTCGTCGTCGCCTGGATACGCACTTTCTGGGTTTCGAAAAATTGGGCGCTCAGTTTAATTACGATCCCAACGACGGTGGGTACTACCAGGTCGATGCCAGCAACCTTCGCGGTGCGTACATGCTACTCGACGAAGCATCGGTAACGGGTACAGCCAATATTCTGATGGCGGCTGTTATGGCCGAAGGAACGACGACTATCTACAACGCGGCCTGCGAGCCTTATCTCCAGCAGCTAAGCAAAATGCTTAACTCGATGGGCGCCAAAATTTCGGGCGTTGGGTCCAACCTGCTCACCATCGAAGGCGTTTCAGAGCTACACGGTACCGAACACACGATGCTGCCCGACATGATCGAGATTGGTTCGTTCATTGGTATGGCGGCCATGACCCAATCAGAAATCACGATCAAGAATTGCCAGATTCCTCAGTTGGGTATCATTCCCGAGCAGTTTATGCGACTGGGTATCAAAATGGAGTTCCGGGGCGATGATATTTACATTCCTGCGCAGGATCACTATCAGATCGATACGTTCCTGGACGGTGGTATGATGACCGTTGCCGATGCGCCCTGGCCGGGCTTCACCCCCGATTTGCTGAGCATCGTGCTCGTCACGGCAGTACAGGCGCAGGGAACATTATTGATTCACCAGAAAATGTTCGAAAGCCGCCTGTTCTTCGTTGACAAGCTCATCGATATGGGTGCGCAGATTATTCTTTGCGATCCACACCGCGCTACGGTCGTTGGCCTGAACCGACAGATGCCGCTGAAGGGCATCCGGATGTCATCGCCGGATATCCGGGCGGGGGTATCTCTGCTGATCGCGGCTATGTCAGCGCAGGGCACCAGCATTATCGATAACATCGAACAGATCGACCGGGGATACCAGAATATCGATACTCGCCTAAACGCCATCGGCGCGGAGATCATCCGGCTGTAAGCCAATCCGTACTGAATTAACTTAGCGCGAGCGCCAGGCAAGCTACCCAAGCGAGGCCTGGCGCTCGTTGTATCCGTAATATTCTTTCCGTAACCAGTAAAAAAATCAGTGATGCAGAACGTTGTACGATCCTATCATCAACATTCTAGACTTGATCCTTGAACTAGACAGAGCCAAGTTCCTGCTCAATACGTGACCATTTCGTAGAGTACCGACTCAAATGCGCTCGCATCAACACTGAATCCACCGCGAAAGGGATTATCCATCGCTGCTGTCAAAAATAGGAGCGAACCCAGCAGAAAGGCAATCAACGCAGTAAGTATTGCCTGATGCGTCAGGTCTTCGGACACAAAAAACCAGGAAATAGCTACGTTGATAACAGCACCGAGTACGATGACCCACCATAACAACTGCGGCAAATTGGCCTGATCCCCCCGCAATCGCAGTCGATGTGCAATCAGTAGCTCATTGAGTTGGTTGATTGCCTGCTCATGCACAACCCGAAGCCGGGCATTGGTTGGGATAAAGGCAAATAGATGGTTCTTGAACGAACGTAAAATCTTACTGCTTTCCTGGGGTACCTTACCCTGATGATGTTCCGGCCAGTCCTGTCGGATAACCGACTCAACGTACGCCCGAAGTTCAACCTGGAAAGCCTGTCGGTAAGCAACCGGGTAGGTAGCCATATCCTGATAGAGCGCGGCCGTGATCGTTGCTTCTTCATCGACCTGGTTTGATAAAGCCTGAAAATTACTCCAGGCGCCAGCCGCTACTAAGCCAAGCAGAATGCCATACACGACGCCCGACGAGCCCAGAAAGTAGCTCACCAAATCGTTGTGTTCAGCAGAGTCAGTAACGATTCGCCTTACCCAGGGGCGGAGTCCTACCAGCCCCACCAATGAGAAGACGACCGTAGTGCCGCAGCAAAAGACAAAAAAGAGCCAATTCGGCAAATCGTAAATCCAGTCCACCGGAGAATAACCCAAAAGGCTTGATAGATTGCTTTTTTCTTAAAATGACCGAGGAAAACGGTAGTCTATAAATGATGAAGTACCGACTTACTTCAACGCAGATCAGTACCGCTGTTTACAAGTAAGTATCAAGCCCGACAGGTATAAAATTGTTTACACTGCTGGTCATTTTTACCCGTACTATACTCAATCCGACGCCTTGGGGCTAGCGTGTTCGACTGTTAAGATTTCGAATCATAAGGCTTTCTCCTGAGCTCAGGACCTTGTAAAAAACGCTTGCATTCAGCGCTAAAGACTTTACCACAACTATGCTTTTATTCCGGGTTACTCCGAATTTTATTCGTTCCCCCACCTTTCAGGTTTAGGAATTTAGAAAATCCTTAAACCATACGCTCAGATTATTGTCTTAGATACGTAACAGCTTCGGCTGAATTCGAACCAACACTAAGCACAACATAATCGATGAAAACGCTTCAATTCACCCTTTCTGTCTGGTTGTCCATGGCCTTATTGTCTAGTGTTTCGCTGAGTGCCTGCGCTCAGTCGACAACCAGCGCGGCTACCTCCAGTGTAACCGCAACCAGCGATCCGGCGAAAGAACCGCTGCTGAAACCGATGCAGCAAATGGCTAGCCGACTGAAAAACCTGGCGGCCTCTGGTGATCCAGACTTTGACTACGCGCTACAGGCTAAAGTTCACACGCAGGGCACACTCGATCTGCTGAAAGCCGAAGCGCAGAGTGGTAAAGATACCGCGTTGATGCAGATGGCTAAAGACCTGACGGCTCCTACGCAGGCTGACATGGATCTGATTAACAATACCATGCGACAGATCAAGCCCTCGCGACCAAACCAGGGTTTTACGCAGAAGCAGAGTCAGAATATTGAAGCAATTATGCTGAAAGTACAGCAGGCAGCCAGTGCTAACGACAAGCTGACGAGTGATCTGGATAAAAACTTCTCGACTTTACTGATGGAACAACGGCAGGATGCTATCGACCTGGCCAACACCTACCTGCAATTCGGTAAAAACGAAACGCTGCGGAATTACGCGCAGAAGCTGATCGACAAGTCAAAAGCTGATATGGAAAAACTGAAAGCGATGCCCAAATAGGGCCTCAATTAAGTCTCGGTTAAATCTGAAACCTCGTAAGCAGGATGGTGTTACATAGCATAACCTCGACGCATAACCTCGACATCATCCTGCTTATGGAATTGAATGATACTTTTTTACCGACTGCCGGTACGGTTGGTGTTTTTCCCATGGTTACCTACTTCTTTTTCTGGGTAGCCATCTACGTGCTGCTGGGCTGCTTTATTTTTACGCTCTTTTCCCGAAACAGCGATTCCCTTACACCACAGGCCCAACGCTCCCGACTTCTGACGGCTATCATTGCCGCGGTTGCCGGGATTTCCTATTTCCTGATTCAGGATTATTACCATCATGTCTTGACTGAAGCAGCTGCTGTCGGCGACACCGCGGACCGGCAAACGCTCTTTCGGGAGTCCTTCAACGCCATTAATCAGTTACGGTACATGGATTGGGCGGTCACGACTCCCCTTCTGTTGCTACACATGGTTTCTATGCTACAGATTGGATTTGAAAAACTGAAGCGCCAGCTTACGTTGCTACTGGTTGCTGATTTTTTTATGATCCTGACGGGTTACATCGGCGAGCAACAACTATCCTTTGATAGCGAGATTCTGGTTGGCCCAAAGCTGATCTGGGGTGCTGTCTCGACTATTGGCTACATCGTTATTCCGTATATCTTGTATCAGCTTTGGAAAACGTATGGTAATCAACTATCGACCGAAGCAAAGTGGGGCTTTCGCCTGATGGCACTTACAACGGTTACGTTCTGGGGCGTTTATCCCATTGGTTATATTCTAACAACCATGAACGTCGATACGAATATGATTCATATTATCTTTACCGTTGCCGATATCATTAACAAAGTGGGCGTTGGTCTTATTGCGTACATAGCCAGTAATACAGAGCGCCAGTCCGTGAAGTTAGCCGACTAGGTAAACGTAGAAAGCGAAAATAGCCCATCTCGTTTGAGATGGGCTATTTTCGTTGATAAAACTTACGCTAAGAACGGAGCGACAATCTTCAGTACGTCTTCTTTGGATAGGGGCTCGTCCCAGGCCTGAGTCGAGTTTTCGAGCGGGATACCCGGAATGATCGACGAGATTTCCAGATGCCGGGTTGACTCGTCTCCTCCGTAAACAGCTGGCGGAACGCCAGGACTTGTGTTTCCGGTGATCCACGCCTTTTCGCCCCGTAGTTCACGAACCCGGGCCGCATGCCGAGCCTCCACCGAGTGAATTTGGAGCGCTGTGGTCAGAATAGGATCATTGTCGATAAGTCGTGGGGCTTGTCCTTTATAAGCCCGTACCCCCGTATCTTCAAATGCCTGCGACAGTGTTAAGTAAACTTGATAGTTCTGGAAAGGATTCGGGAACATTCCTTTAGCCGTAAAGTCAAAACGGGGTTGTGCAACCGCCTGTCCACCGAGAACGGATTTTAACAACTTCACGTGCGCATTTTCGTGTTTCTGGATCTGACCATATACGGTCCGTGCCGTTCCCGTCAACAAGCCGGGGGTATCCATACCGACGTTGTAGAATTCAGCTTCCAGATATTCCAGCGTTAAGGCAAAGTTCAGTACATCAACAACCGTCGGACTCAGCGCCTGACCGTACGCCTTGCTTAACGCCGATGCCAGTATGGTTGGAGCAGCAACAGCAGCCGCTTTCCGACTAAACATGTTAAACATGCTACGACGCGACACGTGTTTCAACCGGTCGTAAACGTCGCCATCCACTTTCTCTAATTCAGAAATAATATTTTGCAGATTCATGGTTAGGATCGTTTATGCCATTGGAAGGCGGGTAGCCTGAATAGTTTCTTTAACGAATTTTTGTGCCTGTGGCAGTACTTCAGTTGGTTTCAGCGCCCGTTCCAGACCCGTAGCCGGATCGATCACATCGTCACCAGCGAAGGCTGTACTATTTGGGCTAATCAGTTCACGAATCACCGCAGCATGCCGGGCTTCGACGGAAACGATAATTCCTCCGATAGCCAGGTTAGTCGCATTTGTCAGTAGCTGACCAGCGCCGTTATAAGCGGCCGTTGCCAGATCGGAGAACGTTTTAGCGGTTTGTAATACGCTGTCGCGGCTGCGGAAGTTTACGCTGCTGTAGTCTAAGGTCAGCGTTGGAATGGCGGAACTACCGAGTACTTGGCGGAAGAATTCGCGGTGCGTAATTTCCTGGTTCCGCAGTTCGATAAAAATCTGCCGTTCCTTCTCCGTAGCGTTATCGTAGAACTGGTCGGTTACCAATTCAAGAAAACGTAATTCAGCCTGTTCAAGGGCATAAGCGTAGTTCAGGACACCGACGTCTCCCGTTCCCAGGTCAATAACATCACCAATCCGGGCGTTCGCCGTGGATCCTCCGTCTGGTCCTGCTAAGGGGTCAGGGATATTGTTGGTGCAGGCACTCATTACGAGTCCCGTCGCGGTAGCGACGCCAACGTAACGCATAAACATTCGTCTCCCTGAAAAAATAGGAGCAATAGGCAGCATCGACAAAGGTTCTTTTGCCAGCTCCTGCTTCTTCTGTAAATGTATCATCGTGCAATACTGTTTAGTTGAGTACTACGCTTTGCGTCGTCCGCATCGCCCTTTATGTACTAACAGCATCTATCCCTAGTTACATAAACTAGATAAAATGTAGATTATATTGGCTATAAGTGAGGAAGCGGTCTTTTTAGTCCATAGGAATTATATTCTTTTACAGAATCGGTGACTAAAAGTATAACAGAGTTTCGGTGATTACCCGATCGTTAATGACTTGAATAATCCTGCCTATTCAAGTCAATTCATTTCGACGCTAGGCAGGACTATTCTGGAAGGTATTGTTGCTCAGACGTTCTGCAACGTGCTAAGCTTTCGATAGAACCCTTCGTCCAGCGACAGGAGCTCGTCATGGCGACCGCGTTCTACAATCTGCCCTTGGTTCACCACCAGAATCTCGTCAGCGTGCTGAATGGTGCTGAGCCGGTGGGCTATGACCAGTGTCGTTCGGTTCGCCATCAGGCGTGTGAGCGCTTCCTGCACCAGTTTTTCGGATTCTGTATCAAGCGCTGATGTGGCTTCGTCCAGAATCAGGATAGGTGGGTTTTTCAGGATGGCCCGCGCGATGCTGATTCGCTGGCGCTGCCCCCCCGACAATTTTCCACCCCGATCGCCAATACTGGTCTGGTAGCCGTTGGGCTGGGCGACGATGAAGTTATGCGCATTGGCTATCCTGGCGGCTTCCATTACCTGCTCCTCAGTGGCATCACTGCCAAAAGCGATGTTGTTGAAGATGGTATCATTGAACAGAATACTTTCCTGCGTCACGATCCCCATCTGACCACGTAACGAAGCCAGGGAACAATCCTGTAATCGTACGCCATCGATTAGAATCTGACCTTCAGCCGGGTCATAGAAGCGCGGAATCAAATCAGCAATGGTTGATTTCCCGCTACCTGACGAACCAACCAATGCAATCGTTTTGCCTTTGACCAGATCAAAGCTAATGTTACGTAACACCGGCGCATCGGGCGTATAGGCAAACGAAACACGCTGCACGGAAATTCGATCCTGGAAGGGCTTCAGCGATACAGCGTTGGGTTTGTCTTGTACCGCTGATGGTGTATCGATCAGTTCCAGTACCCGCTCCCCCGAAGCCAGTCCCCGCTGCGAACCGCTAAAGGCATTCGAGATATCTTTGGCTGGGCGGGTTACCTGCGAGAAGATAGCGATGTACGTAATAAACTCGGCGGCAGTAAGATCAGACTGACCGCTCAGCACCAGCGAGCCGCCATACAATAGAATACCCGTCACAACCGTAACGCCCATAACTTCTGAGAACGGGGAAGCCAGTTCGCGCCGGTTAGCCAGCGACCGGACCGCATCGCGGTACCCTTCGTTTTCCCGACGAAACTTATCCAGGATAAACTCCTCAGCCACAAATCCTTTGACGACTCGCATGCCCCCGAACGTTTCGTCCAGCAGACTCACTAGCGCGCTTAGTCGCTTCTGCCCTTCCTGAGCATCCCGCTTCATTCGCCGAACGAGCGTCGCAATAAAGCCCCCCGAAATAGGAATGACGACGATCGCGAATAGAGTCAGTTTTACCGAGATACTCAGCAGCGCAATGATGTAGCCAATCAGCAGAAAAACTTCTTTGGAAGCCGCCGACAGCGTATTGGCAATGGAGTTTTCGACTTCCTGAACATCGGTCGTGATGCGCGACATCAGGTTGCCTTTACGTTCGTTCGAGAAGAAGCCAAGGTGTAGATGTACTGTCCGGGCGAAGACCGTTTCCCGCAGTTTGGCGACCATGCGCGCTTTGAAGTTTTCCAGTTGCCGAATGGATAAGTATTTGAATAGATTGCTCATCAGCACCGACGTTATGATAACGCCACACACAAACTGGAGCGCCCCTACTTTACCGTACTCCTGAAACACCTGCGCGAAGTAATAACTAAACGCGTCCGTTGGCGATGACGTAATCGACGGGGCTGGCTGGCTCATGAATGCCTGCATCCGGGCGGTATCGACCTTGTCAAAGAGGATGCTCAGCAGGGGAATCAGCAACGTAAAATTCAACACGCCAAATACGCTGGATAGTAGAGACGTCGTCACAAATGGCGTCAGGAAACGACCCAGCGGTTTGGCAAAGGAAAGTAATCGTAGGTAAGTCTTCATTCGTAGCGCAAAGGTACAACCCCCTAAAAACTTTTATACCTAAGATTTGTAGGTATATAATAATTCTTTGTACGTTTGAATCATGAGTAATGGGAACAGTTCACAACTTCTAAAAGGCAGCTTATCCGTCATTATCCTGCGGCTACTGGAAGACCGGGAACGGATGTACGGGTACGAGATTACGCAGAAAGTGAAAGAGCTAACGGCGGGCGAGATGAGCATTACGGAGGGAGCCCTCTACCCCGCCCTCCACAAGCTGGAAGCTGAAGGGCTGCTGACGACCGAAACGCAGGTTGTCGACGGTCGCGCCCGAAAGTACTACTCGCTGACGAAAACCGGCCATATCGAGGCTGCCGGACGTATTGCCGATCTGGCCGCTTTTCTGGAAAATCTCAATCTGGTATTGAAACTCAAACCGAGTCTGTAATCATGGCCCTGACAGAACATCAACTACAAACCCTCCGGACGGACTTACAAACCCTCGCGAACATCGAGTATAACGATGTAATGACGGAGTTGCTGGATCATTACGCCAGCCTGACCGAGCAGTATATGGCAGATGGGTTACCGTTTACAGAAGCTAGTAAACGGGCATGGTCTGATCTGGGCAGTGGGGCGGGCTTACAGGCGATTCAAACCGATTTTATCCGAACGACGCAGCGGCATTTGCGGCAACAGCACTGGACTATTGTGAAAAGCTATTTCCGCTGGCCAATTCTGTTGACAACAGTGCTGATGGGCATATTGCTCCACTTGGTCGTACCGATGATTCCGGCTCGAGGCATACTATTACTTTTATTTGTTATCGGTGCAATACCGGCATTTATCATTCAGTTCACCAAAGCACCAAGTACCAACGGTCTAACCGACACCAGCCAAGTCCTTCGGGAATATCTTCGGAAACAGGCCGTCATCTTAGTAAGTCTTGCGAACGCATGGCTCAACGTGGGCGCTGTTTTATTTGATAGCAACGATACTCGGCTTGCGTTTCTAGATGCCCACAGCAGTTTTTTTGCCGTTGTCCTATCAATCTTGCTTTTGTACGTAATGAGTTTCTCGCAACTGCTTTACCTGCATTTTCGCGCTCAACTTTTCCTTGCTGCCGTAAACACCACCAAGCTGTTCAATTGATGACGCCCGACGACCACCCACTCAACCCCATCGACCGCCACCTGCGGCACGACAACCGACTCGTCAACGAGGACCTGATCGCCGAACTCACCGACCATTACGTTGTGGGTATCGCCGAACGAATGGTACAGGGACTGTCTTTTGACGCAGCGCTACGTGACATGTACGACAATTTCGGTGGGCGAAAAGGCTTGCGAAGTATGGAGCGTCAATACAATCGCGTTACGACAAGCCAGTACAACCAGATCTGGCGGGAGTGCGTCTATCAGCAACTACGCTGGCCTGGTCTTATTATTCCCCTGTTTCTACTCGGGTTTATCTGCGGAATTGCGCTACTTCTCGCTAATAATACTGATAATCCAGTATCTATTGACAGGCTAGCGAACACCTGGGACGGGTTTGCCTTTGGCTCGATTGGGGGTCTGTTCATTCAGTTTATTCGCCAGCTCTACCTGCATCGACGTGGCTTACCAGCAATGTCCCCTCAGGCTTGGTACGTACTGACCCGACTGTTGCCGGTTAGCATCCTCCTGGGTGTTGTTCCATTCATTCTCCCTTATCTGGCCCCTTACGCACCAGTCAGTTTTTACTACGCAACGCTGACTTTCTGGCTGTTTGTAGTGATCATTCAAATGCAGAGCTATTCTCAATTCTACAAAGCCGTACTAAAAACCAGCCGGAGAGCTGCGCACTAACTCGTTGTATAATTTCCAGTATTCACCCGCTGCGTTTGGCCAGCTAAAGTTGGCAACCCGCCGGCGCAGGCGTTCCTGACGGAGTGGATTTTGTTCAAAATCGGTCAGCCCGTTGTGTATCGTCTCGGCCATGTGTTCCGGCTCAAAATTATCGAAGTAATAGGCCTCCTTCCCGCCTATCTCGGGAAGACTGGTTAGTCTGGAGATGAATACGGGCTTACCAAAAGCCATAGCCTCCGCTACGGGTAGTCCAAACCCTTCAGCCAGGGACGGAAACAGGAACGCTTCACAGTTCGCGTAGAGCCACCGCTTGGTTGCTTCGTCAATGGGGCCGGGCATGACTAGCCGATCGGCGGTCCCCAGCTTTTCGGCCTGCTCAAGAATATGCCGCGCGTATGGGTGTTGGTCAGGTCCGGCCAGCACCAACCGATAATCAGGAAACGCTTCTAGTAAAGGTAACAGCGTATGAACGTTCTTTTTGGGGTGAATGACGCCCATAAATAGGAAAAACGGCTGTTCGATACGTTGCGATGCGTCTATTTCAGGAGCCCGTTCTCTCGTCGCAGCCAGCGCATTTCCATTGTGAATAATCCGCAACGGCTGATTGTTCGATAAGCGCAAGTGCTGCTGTACGACTGATGCGGTATATGCAGAAATAGCCGTAATCGCTGATGCCTGGTCAACCTTGCACTGGAGAGCAGCCAGCTTTTTTGCTTTTTGATCGGGTGAATAATCAGCTCGCTCAAGGAAGTTCAGGTCGTGAATAGTTAAAACCAACTTCGACCGCCGAGACACATACGTTGAATCTTGATGCAAGCAATGCCAGACATCGTACCGGTCGGCCATCCATATTTTCCGCTTCCACGATGCCTCTACGTACTGCACCGAATCGCCAAACATGCCTGATTTTCCTTTGGGCACCAAGAACGTGACGGTCCAGTCGTTGGGACGCTGCTGCACCAGTTCGTGGCCCAGATGCAAACAGACCTGTCCCAGGCCACTATTTAAATCACGTAACCGTTCGGCATCAACAAAAAGAGCAGGCATAGCAAAAGCAGGAAAGGCGCAAAGCTACGCCTGTTTGTCGAAACGGATATACTAGTCATTCGACTGAGAGGTTCAGCCTTGTCTTTCTTTGTTATTTTCTAATTCTGAAGATTTTAGAAAATAATAGAATAAATCTTCTGCATAATTCATCATAAAGAACTCCTATTAATCAGGCCAAAGGAATCCCTATCCGGGGTTATCTTTGCGACATGACTTTACAGAACGATTTGTTACTCCGCACAGCGCGGGGTGAACTGACGGAACGCCCACCCGTCTGGATGATGCGGCAGGCAGGACGCGTCCTGTCCGAATACCGGGCCGTACGGGAACGGGCGGGTAGTTTTATTACGTTGGCAAAGACACCCGAATTGGCAGCCGAAGTAACGATTCAGCCGGTCGATGCCTTCGACGTAGATGCTGCCATTATTTTCTCCGATATTCTGGTAGTGCCCGAAGCAATGGGTTTACCGTACGAGATGATCGAAAGCCGGGGGCCAGTGTTTCCGCAGACTATTCGCTCATCGGCCGACTTGAGTCAACTTCGAATAGCCGACCCGGAAACTGATCTGGGATACGTGCTAGATGCCATCAAACTGACGAAGAAGGAACTGAACAACCGCGTACCGCTGATCGGTTTCGCTGGGGCACCTTTCACAATTTTCTGTTATATGACCGAGGGCAAAGGCTCAAAAACCTTCTCGGTAGCGAAAAAACTCCTGTATACCGACCCGCATCTGGCGCATACGTTACTCCGACAGATTACGGATAGCACCATTACTTACCTAAAAGCGCAGGTCCGGGCGGGGGCTGATTTGTTACAGTTGTTCGATTCGTGGGCGGGAATTCTGTCGCCAGAGCAATACCGGACGTTCTCGCTGCCGTACATTCAGCAAATCTGCGACGCGATCAATGAAGATCCAGAAATCAACGTACCTGTAACTGTTTTTGCCAAGGGCGCTTTCTTTGCCCGGAAAGAGATTGGCGAGCTGAACTGCTCTGTAGTCGGCTTGGACTGGAATATGGACCCGGCGGAGTCGCGAGAGCTGATCCCCAATAAGGTATTACAGGGCAACCTTGATCCTTGCGTCCTCTACGCCGATTTTGCCCAGATTCGGATGGAAGTGAAACAGATGGTCAGCGCATTCGGTCATCAGCATTATATTGCCAATCTCGGCCACGGTATCTACCCTGATACTAATCCCGATAAGGCCCGGTGCTTTGTTGACACGATAAAGGAAATGTGATAAGGCTGCTTCTCACGTAGGCAGGATGGGCAGGCCTCTTTACTTATAGAGCCTGCTCACCCTGGCACTTTTTACAACTTCTCTTTAGCTTCTTCTTTCAACTGGGCCTTATCGATAGGAACCACGCCAACTGACTCGCACACCAGTCCACCACCGAGGTTTGACAAACCGGCAACCACATCGGCGGGCTGATTCAGGGCGACGCAGCAGGCGGCAATACTGATGACGGTATCACCCGCGCCTGATACGTCAGCGATCTGCCGAACGTGAGCGGGTAATTTTACGGTTTCGCCTTTGTAGTCAATGTAAGCGCCCCGCTCGGAGAGGGTGATCAAAGCTCCTTTCAGATTCAAAGTCGTTTTCAGTTGGTTGACCACAGCCGCTAGCTCCTCGGCCTCATCAACATCAAACTCGACTTTTAGTCCCTCACGGAGTTCCTTCAGATTGGGCTTGAACAGCGTCGTGTTGTGGTAAGCCAGAAAGTTTCGCTTTTTGGGATCGACCACGGTGGGCACCCCCTGTTCGTTGGCGAAATTGGTGATTTCGGTAATGGCCTCCTGGCTTAGTACGCCCTTGTCGTAATCCTCAAAAATGACGACATGGCAAGTAGGAATCAATTCTTTCGCCTTGACAACCAATTGGTTCCGCTCGTCAGTCGTGATGTATTTGTCTGTTTCGGTGTCAACCCGAACGACCTGCTGCGAACTGGCGATAATCCGCTCTTTGATGGTCGTAATCCGATCGTGGCTACGAATCAGACCATCGCAATTCAGGTTTCTGTTGTTGAGTTCCTGGCAAAGTTGATCACCAGGCCCATCTGTTCCGATCACCGAACAGATGATTGCCTCGGCCCCTAGCGCCTGTACATTCAGTAGTACATTACCGGCACCACCCAGCCGCAATTCGCGCCGATTAACAGTAACAACCGGTACAGGAGCTTCGGGCGAAATCCGCTCCACCCGACCCCAAACGTAGGAGTCAAGCATTACATCGCCAATGATCAGAACACGTAAAGAGTCGAATTGATCGAACAGTTCATCAAGGGTCAGACTGGAGACCGGGGACATACAAATCAAATTTATCAAGCCGCAAAGAAACAAAAAGCCCTTCCGAATTCCGAAGTAAACCGAGGTTTTGGCCCGAGTCCTACCAGGCGAACCACGCCAGTAACCAATCGGGCTTCATAAATAACAGCAGCACGGGCACTACCAACGTAACCGCCAGCCAGATGGCGGGTCTGGGCAACGGAACAGCCCCCCTTTCGGCGGGAGCAGGCCGAAAAAAGAGAAGAAACGGAATTTTGATGTAGTAAGCCAGCGAGATCAGCGCATTTAGCAGACCAAGTCCAAACAAGGCTAGTAACCACCCATTTCCGGTTCGCTGATACGTATCAAACAGGGCAGAAAACGACAGAAGTTTGGCGGTAAATCCTACCGTTGGCGGTAATCCCGTCAGAGCCAGCATTACAATCAGCAGTGCCACTGACAGAAGGGGTTGTTTAGCACCAAGACCCGCAAAATCGGCAATGGCTAACGTATTACGCCCGGTGGAGCGAGCAAGTAAATCAATCAGAAAAAAGGACGCCAGCGAGATGAACAAATACGTAGCCGCATAGAAAACAGCGGCTTCAAAACCCGCGTCGCTTAGAGCGACTACCCCTACCAGCAAAAATCCCGCCTGGGCAATGGCAGAATACGCTAATAATCGTTTGGCATCCGTTTGCCAAAGCGCCGACAAATTACCGATCAGAATACCGGCCAACGCTAGCACAGCTAGTGGCGTCTGTAACACAATCGCCGTTGCGCCACCCATGGGAGCAGTTGCTGGCAAAGCCGTAACTACCCGCATCAACACCAACAAACCAGCCGCTTTGGGCGCTACCGAAAAGAAAGCGGCTACCGGAATCGGAGCGGCATCGTACGCATCAGGCGTCCAGATATGAAAAGGAACACCAGCCAGTTTAAAGAGCAGGCCAGCTAATGTCAGCACCCCCGCTACTGCGACAACCACGCCGTCCTGCTGAGCCATGCCCAACGCGAAGGACTCGGCAGTGAGATCCAGCGTACCAGTCATTCCGTACAGCAAAGACATACCGTACAGCATGATCGCCGAGCTGATAGAACCAAACAACAGGTACTTCATTCCTCCTTCCGACGCTTTGCGGGTCGTAGTCAGCGCTGTTAGCAAATACGAGCAGATGGAGACCAGTTCGATGCTCAGGTAGATGCTGAGCAAGTTGACGGACATCGTCATCAGGAACAGCCCCAGCGTCATTGCCATGAGTAACGAATACCACTCCAGCGGGAGTTGTGCAGGCTCTCGATCAGACAGTGCGTCCGGTTTTACCGTAAAAAGCTCGTAGAGTAAAACCGCAACGGCCGCTACAGCAACGATCAATTGAAAAGCGATAGCCTGATTATCAACGAATACCAGACGCAAAAACAAAAAACCTCGCACTGGCGACAGCACCGCCCAAACACCCGCAATGGTAACAGCCGCAACACTGAGTATAGCTAGTAGACGACGTTTATTGGTTGCGGTTCGGGTTACCAACTCGACGACTAACAGGCCACAAAACGCAATAGCCAGCCAGAGCGACGGGCCAAAACCACCCAGGCTGTTAAGTAAATCAGAAAGTTGGTCAGAAAGAGACAAAATAATGCGCTGTAAAAGAGATCAGGCCATCGAATGAACTTTACTCATCCAATGGCCTGACAAATTAAACGATTCCTTCGCGACGAGCCTCACCTTCGTACCCACGAAGTTGCACGGGTGGCTGCGATTTGCGCAAACGAATGTTGAGAAATTCAACTAACAATGAGAATGCGATAGCAAAGTAGAGGTATCCTTTCGGTACGACACCAATTTCCTGATTGAAGATGACAACCTCCGATAAATGAGCTCCTTCGGCCACGAGCATAAACCCGATCATGATCAGGAAAGCAAGGCCGAGCATCTGAATTGTTGGGTGTTCATTTACGAATCTGCCAACGGGACCAGCAAAAAACATCATGATACCGATCGACAGAATAACGGCTATCATCATGATCGTTACGTTCTGGGTCAGACCGATGGCCGTCAGAATAGAGTCAATCGAGAAAACGATATTGGTAACGGCAATCTGCGTTACAACACTGCTTACCGTTGCTTTTCCTTTTACGCTACCCGCTTCCTGCTCCCCTTCTCCGCCCTCCAGCTTGTGGTGAATCTCGGACGTAGCCTTATACAGCAGGAATAGACCACCGGCAAATAGGATCAGGCTCTGACCCGTCAGAGCTGCTTTGAACCAACCGGCATCGATATGGGTGAACGGCTTGCTTAACGAAATAACGAACGAGATACCAAACAGCAGTGCCAGACGAAACGCCATTGCCAGGATCAGACCAATATTACGGGCCTTGGGTTGATCTTGCGGGGCCAGTTTGTTAGCCGCAATGGAAATAAAAATGATGTTATCAATCCCCAGGACAATTTCTAAAAACGTCAGGGTTAATAGACTGACAATGGACTCAGCAGTAAATAATTCGCTCATGGTTGACGTAATGTGTAGCCCAAAATTACGCCCTGAGCCTGTGTATCCAAGAACTCACTCAGGGAAAGAACGCTGCGTCTGACAAAAGGTTATTGGCTGGCCTGAGCGGCTCAACATCACAATTAGGCAAGCAGGGTTTGCAACTGTGGCTACGTTTTATACGTACCTACTTTCGAAGAGTTGGCGTTTTTTGGCTTTTTCGTTGAATGAGATGAAACAAATAAATGAGTTTATCGATACTGACAATCCGTATCCTATTACTTAGTAACATATTCTACACTCCCTGCGTTATCACTGGTAAGGCTACCCGCGACATACTGAACCAGTTGGGCGGGTACTGGGAACAACCGCCATCACACCTGTGTCGAAAATTATCGTTAGAATACTGCTTGGTATCCTCGCACTGGTGCTCTTACTAGTAGGCTTTGTCGTGCTCATCGCAACGACACCCTGGGGGCAGCAATTTGTGACGAGTCAAGTCAATTCCTACCTGGCTCAAAAACTCGAATCGCCTTTCCGCATTGGGCGCATTGGTTACTCCATTCCTGATTGGATTGAATTAGAAGATGTTTTCTTCAAAACGCCCCAGGGGGATACGCTGATCAATGGCGGCCGGATGCGGATCGACCTCGATATGTGGGGATTACTCCAGAATCGAGTGGCGCTCAATCAGATCGAACTGGAACGGGTCAACCTGAATATTAACCGTACACTGCCCGATACGGCTTTCAATTTTCAATACATTATTGATGCCTTTGATACAGGAACCGCCCCAGAGCCTTCCGACACTGTATCGACGCCCATGGCAATCAACCTGTCGGGTATTCTGCTGAAAGATGTTCGGATCAGGTATAAAGACGACGTAGTGGGGGCCAACGTAAACGCTTATGTTGACAGTTTGCGAGCCAACTTTAACAAGACCGACGTTAATACCTCACAGTACCACTTATCCGACGTAACAGTAGACGGTCTGAACGTAGTAACACGCTTGTACGAAGGTTTACCAACGCCCCCGAGCCCCCCCTCCGATCCGTCGGATTCGCTGGATATTGGGCTGGGCAAGTGGACCGTTAACCGGGCGAAATGGGACGTACGCGTCGAAACGGCTGACTTCGCAACCAGAGGTAGCATTGGCCGACTGGCTATGGAGTCCGATTATTTTTATCTGAACGGATCAAAAATAGGGCTCAAGTCATTAGATCTGGCCAATGCCGACATTGCGGCTACGCTAACCAAACCAACTAAGCCTGCTTCCAAGACTACTCAACCCGCCGAGCCGGTCAGTACGGCACCGGGCTGGCAGGCAAAACTGACGAATGTCCGCTTTGCCAATAACCGGATCAAGTTTGACGACGAAACCGCTCCTCGTCAGAAGCAGGGGCTGGACTATGGTCATCTTGATCTTCAGAACCTAGGCATTGATGGACGCTTTTTGAACTATGCCGACCAGGGAAAGGATGGTATGCGCGTCAGTGGCCAGCTCCGCAATGGACGTTTCCGATCGACAAGTGGTTTTTTCCTGCAAAAGTTTGATGCCAATCTGCTGTATACCGACACCACCACGACTATTACAAACTTATACGTCCAGACGCCTACCTCGGTCATTCGCGACCGACTGGTCCTACGTTATGATTCGCTAGGTCAGCTAACGAACCCTCGTTTCGCAAACCGGGTCAACGTGCGGGTCAATCTGCGGCAGAGTGTGCTATCGGTAAAAGATGTTCTGCAACTGGCTCCCTTCTTGGCTGATACGCCACCGTTCAACGACAACAGTGGTGTTTTCCGGGCCAACGCGCAGGCCGTTGGTACACTATCCGCGCTGAACCTACCCCGACTGGAGCTGAGTATGCTTTCTGGCACGAACCTGCGGGCCAGCGGTCGCTTGACAAACGTCACCGATCCGGAACGATTGGGCGTTGATATTACCGTTCAGGATGCCACCACTCGCCTGGCCGACATCAATAGATTGGTTCCTAAAGGTACCATTCCGGAATCAGTTGCTTTGCCACCAACGTTCAAGATGACGGGTAAAATTCAGGGGGCACTCAATGACCTGATTCTGGACGCTAACCTCAAAACCGAGTGGGGTACCGCCGACTTTGACGGGCGGTTGGCTGGTTTTGTTACGGGCAAAAACCAGACCTACAAAGGCACACTGAACTTGGTCGATTTCGACGCAGGCAAGTGGACTAAACAGCCCGAGACAGCGGGCAAGATTACCGGCCGAGCTACCTTTGACGGACGGGGTATTGACGTCAATACGTTGTCGACTACGTTTGATCTGAACATTGCTTCCGCCGAACTCAGCGGCTATCGCTACCAGAATCTGGACGTCAATGGCAAGCTCAACAACGGTCTGCTCGATGTTCAGGGAACCCTGAAAGACCCCAACGCTAATCTGGCTCTCGACACCAAAGTTAGTTTGACAGGTGAGTTTCCGAGTATAGCGGGTCAGGTGGCGATCAACGAGCTAAACCTGCAAAAGTTAAAACTATACAGCGATCCGCTTTCGCTGAAAGGCAAGATCAATCTGGACATGGCCTCGGTCGATCCGGCAAAACCCGTCGGCACGGTCGCTGCCAGTGATGCGGTTATCAGTATGAACGGGCAGAATTATCCCGTTGATTCACTCTACGCCCGACTGGGTGCCGATGGAAAAAACAAGAGCGTTCTGGCTCAATTGCCCGGTGCAAGGCTGAACCTGAACGGGCAATTTGAATACACGCAACTGTACGACATTATTGCGGGCGAGGTTAGTAAATACATTGCGGTACCGTCGCTTAAGTACAAAACGATTCCTCCGCCCTATGCCTTTACGCTCGATCTGAGAGCCTATCAGAATCCTATCTTCAAAGCGTTTGTACCGGCTCTTACCCGAATGGATACGGTGCGGCTGAACGCTTATCTGGATAACACGCGCGACACGACGCTGTCGGCAACGTTACGTACCGGCGTTATTGTCTATGATACGACCACCATCAAGGGAGCCAGTCTGGCATTGCGGGGAGCGGATAACACCTTAAAAGTAGATGGCCGTGTTGACGGCATTTTATACGACGGTCTGAATATCCGGGAAACCGACCTGACGGGTACGGCGGCTGACAATCGATTCCGGTTCTCAGTCGTCAATAGAGATTCCGTTAGTCGGGAGCTCCACGGCCTTTCGGGGGTTCTGAGCGTGATCGATTCAAGTTATCGCTTCCAGTTTGCCCGTGACGGATTACTAACGAATTACCAGCGCTGGCAGACGGACACGAGCGGCTATGCGCAGTATAGTCCAGACGGCGTCTTTATCAATAATCTGCGTTTAGAACAGGGTAATCAATCGCTGGAGGTAAGTAGTACCGAACCTTATAATAACGCGCCTATCCGGGTAACGACTCGCGCGATTGACATTGCTAACCTGGCCCGCCTGGCAAACCAGGACACGACTCTGGCCGACGGCAAGCTCAACGGAACCGTTGTTGTTCGGGACTACATGGGAGAGAACAGTAAGCTGGCCTTTATTGGCTCGGTTTACGTCGATAGCCTCCAGGTGGTGAGTCAACCCATTGGGAATCTGACCGCTCGATTCAGCAACACCCCGGAAGGGAAAATCAACGTTAATACCACCCTAGCTGGCACATACAATGATGTTACGTTAACCGGCTTCTATAACCCGGAAGATGCGAAAAATGCACTCAACCTGGCCATCGATCTGAAGCGGCTCGACGCGCGTACGGTCGAGGCATTCAGCTTTGGCGAACTACGTCAGGCCAAGGGCAAACTCACAGGTCAGTTTACCGTCGCGGGTTCGACTGACAGTCCAAAGCTAGATGGCAGTGTGGCTTTTGATTCGGTTGCCTTCAACATCAAACAGCTTAATGCAACCTATAGCATTAATCAGGAAAAGCTCAGTTTCTCCGGCCAGACAATAAAAATCGACGACTTTGACATTCAGGACGCTAAAGGCCGTACGCTGACAATGGACGGTGCTGTTGAACTGAAAAATATTCCTGATGTAGCCTATAACCTTCGCATTCGGGCCGATCAGTTCCAGGTGTTGAATGCTGCTCGAAAAGACAACGACTATGCCTACGGGCAAGCCAGCATAACAGCTGATCTACGCGTCAAAGGCACCGGAACCAGCCCGTCCATTACGGGTAAAATCAAGATGGATGAAGACAGTAAGGTATCGCTGGTTTTGCCGGATGAATCGCTGGATGTAAGTGAGCTGAGAAAAGTTGTTACGTTTATCGACCACCGTGATTCATTGGCGTTGACCAAATATCTGTTCCAGCCGAAGCAGGACAGTACACGTCCCCGACTGGCTTTTGATCAGCTGACCAACTCAACCATTTCGCTGGATCTCGAAGTCGACGAAAAATCGGAATTAACCATCATTATTGACGAAATAAACGGTGACTATCTCCGGGCTCGTGGTAATGCCCAGCTGAACGTAACGCTCAACCAGGCAGGTGAATTATCGGTCCTGGGCCGCTACGACGTAACAGAAGGCGAGTACTTGATGACCTATCAGGTTCTGAAACGTCAGTTCGTTTTGGAAAAAGGGGGATACATCAGCTTTTCGGGCGATCCGCTGAAAGCTGACCTCAACATGACGGCGATTTATAAAGTGTCGGTTCCTCCTGCCGATCTAATTGGCAGTGAACAAACCTCAGTTGATGCTTCAGCCGCCAAACGTCGGCTGCCGTTCGAGGTTGCCCTCACAATCAGTAATAACCTGGCCTCTCCAAAGCTGGATTTTGACATTCGATTACCAAGTGGTGAGCAGGGTTCGGTTGGTGGTAACAGTACGTTAGGGACCGAAATCGAAAATAAACTACGCACCTTACGTCAGGACCCATCGCAGGTCAACAAGCAGGTCTTCGCTCTACTAGTGTTGAACCGATTCCTGCCCGAAAACACGTCTGATTTCTTTTCCGGATCAGACAATGGCGGCTTGAATAACCAGGCGGAAAGCTTAGCCCGGAGTAGCGTATCGAAACTCATTTCGCAGCAGCTAGGGAATCTGGCATCGAACGTACTGAAAGGTTTCGACGTCGACTTTGACCTGCTATCGCAAACGGGCAGCGCTAATACCGGTGGTATAACCAACGGCGCGCGTACGGATTTAAACGTAGGCTTGTCCCGGAGCTTTCTGGAGGGCCGGTTGACCGTATCAGTCGGTCGTAACTTTGTGTTGGAAAACACGGCTCAAAGCGCCACCCGTAATCCCAACGAGGTATTTGACAACGTATCGGTGAACTACAGCCTGACGCGGGACGGCCGGTACTTGTTGCGTGGTTACCGTAAAAACGACTACCAGGCTATTCTGGACGGCTACATCATTGAAACCGGGGTTGGCTTTATCATTACGCTCGACTACAACACGTTCGCGAACGCTTTCCGTCGGTCATCACCGGGTAATCCAGCACCGGCAACTCCCACCAGCAATTAACTATGCGCTTTCGTTTCTTCTGTTTATTAATATCCATGCCTCAACGCTATCGTTCGTCAAAAACGTACCGATCGGGTGTTCGTACGCTGTGCGTGCTGGCTTTGCTCTCGCTTAATGCCTGCAACATTGCCAAGCACCTGCCCGCCAATGAACGATTGTACATGGGTACTGATATTACGATCAACGCCGACTCAACCGTGTCGGAGTCAGAACAGGAAACGATGCAAACAACGTTAAGTGAGATAGCTCGTCCCAAGCCCAATGCTAAACTCTTTGGTTACCCGTATAAAGTCGGTTTTTACTACCTCTTCGGCGAACCCAAAAAGCCGAAGGGTTTCCGGGCTTGGTTTCGTCGCAAGTTTGGTCAGGAACCTGTCTTTGCCAGTGCGCGGGCTCTATCCGCTAACGTCCCCATCTGGGAGGGTACGCTCGAGAACGAGGGTTATTTCGGATCTACCGTCAGTGGCTCGCTCAAAGAGGATGGTTACAAGGCGCGGGGGCAGTACCAGGTAGCACTCAAACAGCGATACCTCATTGACTCAGTCGGTTTCCTGGGCGATTCGACGCCGGTTCGAAAAGCATTACTGCGCTCCGGTCAACGAACTGTTTTTAAGAAAGGAGATCCTTTTCGGCTTACGTCAATCAACGTCGAACGAGAGCGGATCAGTCAGTTTATCAAGCAGCGAGGCTTTTACTACTTCAACTCCGATTACGTTGCCGTTTTGGCAGACAACGATTCGGTTGCTCGTCGCTCGAAACTATACTTCGCGATTAAACCCCAAATGCCGGCTGCAGCTGGGGTCCCCTACTCGATTCGTGATGTCATTATTTACGCTAACTACAATCTGTCGACAGCGCAGAGCGACACGACCCAGCGTCGGTTAGAGAGCGATGAAGACTTCATTATTGTCGACTCGGCCAATACGTATAATCCAAAGCTGTTCCGGGACATTATTGCCGTACGGCCCGGTCGCACCTACAACAGCCGCGCCCAGGATTTAACGCTATCCCGGTTTATTAACGTGGGGGCGTTCAAGTTCGTCCGGAACCGCTTCGAACCATCGCAGCAGGGCGATTCGGCCGTGCTGGATGCTTACTATTACCTGACGCCCTACCCATTCAAATCGGTTCGGCTGGAACTTGATGGTACGTCCCGTTCGAACAACTTCACGGGTACCCAGCTTATAGCGAGCTGGCGAAACCGGAACACGCTCAAACGCGCTGAGTTGTTAACGATCAATGCTAATGCCGGTATTGAATTTCAGGTGGGTGTAGGCGAGAATCAGAGTGTAACCAATTACCGTTTTGGGACAGACGCTACATTAAGTTTCCCCCGATTAGTTAGCCCGGTACGTTTTCGCTATGACCGGCGGCAGGCCCTGCCCAAAACGAACGCTACTATTGGCTATCAACTTATCAGACGGGGCGGTTTGTATGATCTGAATTCATTCCAAACAACATTCGGGTATGCCTGGCGCCAGAATCTGAAAGTTGAACACGTCTTTCAGCCTTTTAACGTAAACTACATTCTGACATCCAACGTCAGTGATGCAGTTTATGATACTTTGTTGAGCTATACTGTACCTCAACTCGTTAAAAACCAGTTTAACAGTATAATTGGCACTCAGCAGCTAATCCTTAGTACACTCTATACATTTAACTATAATTCCTCTCCTAGGTCAGATTTACCAACAACATTTCGATTTACAGGCAATTTTGAGCCTGCGGGCAATTTAGCAAGCCTGATTTTTCGCAAAGAATTATCAAATGATTCCGACAGAAGAAAAGGAATTTTCAATGTACCTTATGCTCAGTTCCTTCGACTTGATGCCGATGCTCGTGTGTATCACAAGGTGAGCCCTAGCATAACTTGGGCGAGTAGGTTATTTGCAGGAGTTGGTATTACGTACGGCAATTCAAGAGGGTATCAATTACCTTTTACCAAACAGTATTTTGTAGGCGGCAGTAATAGTATCAGAGCCTTTCGACCCCGTGCTATTGGTCCGGGCCTATATACCCGAGACACCCTTCGTAACGTCGTTCCTTTCCAGGATGGGGGCGGTGATATCAAATTAGAAGCAAATACAGAATTACGAGGTAAAGTCAACAAATACATCGAGCTGGCAGCCTTTGTCGATGCTGGCAATATCTGGACGTACTCGAATAATGATATTTTTGGCACGGATGCGGATGCAGTCTTTAGCCGTAATTTCTTAAGGCAGATAGCAATCGGCACGGGCGTTGGCTTGCGAATCGATTTATCCTATTTCCTGTTACGTTTCGATTTTGCGACACCACTCCGCAAACCGTACAAAACTGACGGCAGCGAGTGGGTAATCAACAAAATCAATTTCCGCGATCGAGACTGGCGACGACAAAATCTGGTTTTTAACATTGGGGTCGGTTACCCATTCTAGTTCGCCGATTTTTTTTCCAGCACGGGCTTCAGTACGTTCCAGACGGTGTTAGCCACGATCTTGTGTCCTTCGGGGGTTGGGTGAATACCGTCACGCTGGTTCAGTTTGGGTACTCCTCCCACATTCTCCAACAGGAAAGGAATCAGTACCGCTTTGTTTTTGTCAGCCAGTTCCTTAAATAATTCACGAAACTCTTTGGTATAGCTGGTCCCCAGATTTGGCGGAATTTGCATACCGGCCAGGACGATGTTTGCCTCCGGACTCTTCTTCCGTACCGTATCCATGATTGCCTGTAGGTTCTCCCGAGTCGCTTTGAGTGGCAAGCCACGGAGTCCATCGTTTCCGCCTAGTTCCAGCACGAACACAGCTACCGGCTGACGTAACACCCAACTGATCCGACTTTTGCCCCCGGCCGTTGTTTCTCCGCTCAACCCAGCATTGACGATCTGGTAATTTAGCCCGGCGGAGTCAATCTTTTCCCCAACTAATGCCGGGAAAGCCTGACTGGGCTCGACGCCGTACCCCGCCGTCAGGCTATTACCGTAAAAGAGTACGGTCTGTTTTTTGGCCGGAGCCGCCGGTGCTTCAGCCGCTGCGTTCGAAGACAAGGACTGACTGCTGCCTTCAGAGGCCTTTTTGGTATCGCCAGAACCACACCCCCATACCGTTGCCATTATAAACAAGCCGCCTATCAAAGAATGGTGTATTCTGATCGTATGTGAGAACTTCATCGATTACCCAAGAGTTAATTCGTTTATAAGCCACCGTTTACGGGCCGATATATGCCTAACCGCCGAATTGACCGTATTTGTTTCCCGGCGGTTGATACAATAAAATCTGCAGTGCCCAGATGAGCATCTTACACGTCGAAAATTTAACTAAAACCTACACCAGTGGCGGCCGTGACTTAACGGTTCTCCATAACGTAAATTTCACCCTTGACCATGGCGACACGTTTGCCATCGTTGGTCCATCAGGCAGTGGCAAGACAACGTTGCTGGGACTCTGCGCCGGCCTGGACCGGGCATCGTCGGGGAGCGTTTACTTAAACGACATCCGGCTCGATACCCTGACCGAAGACCAGCGGGCGGCTGTTCGCAACCAGCATGTTGGGTTTATTTTTCAGAACTTTCAGCTTCTGCCCACGCTCACGGCGCTGGAAAACGTAATGGTACCGCTTGAGCTGCGGGGCAGCCCACGATTGGGGGAGAAAGGCGTACAGAAGACCGCTCAATCTTTACTCGAACGAGTTGGGCTCGGTAGTCGTGGTCACCATTATCCCACTCAACTATCAGGGGGAGAGCAGCAACGGGTGTCATTGGCACGGGCGTTTGCCAACCGTCCCAAACTGCTATTTGCTGACGAACCCACCGGCAACCTTGATGCGGATACCAGTGCTACGGTTGAAGAACTTCTTTTCGAATTGAACCGCGAAGCTGGTACAACACTCGTACTCGTCACCCATGATTTGGAACTGGCGGCCAAAACCGACCGAACGATTCAAATCCGGGGGGGCCAGTTGGTCAGTGATTCACGCATACATACTTAACAGCTCCGATCTGACAAACTTCTTTTAATACATCTCCGTTCTCCTATGCTTCAACGTTCTAATCAACTTCGATTTTTAGTTCTGAGCCTGGTCAGTCTATTAGCGGCTTCCGTCGGGCACGCGCAGATTCTTTTCGACGCTGAAACTGGAGTTGTTTTTCCAGGATCATACAATGACATTCGGCAACCGTCGCCAGCAGGTACGTTGTACAATGCCTTTGGACCAGATTTCAACGTAAAACCCGTTATCAATCTACGCGGGCGACTCGGCTATACGTTCAACGACCGCCATACTATTTACGCAACCGTTGCCCCGTTGCTGATCGAGTCCGTTGGGAAGCAGCCACTGACACAGCCCGTTCGATTTGATGAGATCACTGTCCCGGCTGGACGCACGCTGACAACCCGTTACAAGTTTAATGGGTACCGGCTGACGTATCGCTATCACCTAATCCGTCGGGAAACGTTCCGATTGGCGATTGGCTTAACGGGCAACGTACGGGACGCCTTTATTGAGGTTCGAGATGGTCAGCAAAGTCGTCGGTTCTCCGACCTTGGCATTGTTCCCTTATTAAGTTTGTATGTCAACTACCAGCCAGGCCGCTTTGGCCTGTTACTCGACGGTGATGGCTTCGCCAGCCCGTTTGGTCGGGCTGAAGATGTCTTCGCTGGCGTTACGTATGCTTTAAGGCCCAAAACCAAACTTAGAGTCGGATACCGTGTGCTGGAAGGGGGTGCAGACACCAATGACTTTTACAATTTCACGTTGTTTAATACGGCCGCTATTGGTGTACAAATTGGCCTGTAACAGGAGCTTAACTGGTTGACATTTGCGGTTTTTACGCTCTTAGTTTTCAGCTTTCGTTGCTAAGCCCGTTGTTTAGCGCTCTACCTTATGATCTGGCTTAGGCTAGTCGTTGGTAATTCTCTTACCAGTTTATGTTATTCCTTTTAAAAATGGCCTGGCGGGATAGCCGCCGGAGCCGTCAGCGATTATTACTATTCATGTCGGCCATCGTGCTGGGTATTGCGGCCTTGGTGGCTGTCAACTCCTTTGGCGACAATCTGGCCCGTAGCATCAATGAGCAATCTCGTGAATTGCTCGGCGCGGACCTGACTATATCCTGGACCAGCCCCCCCTCCCGCCAAACGCAGCAGTTTGTCAAAAAAGTTGGGAACGATCGAACGTATGAGGTGTCCTTCCCGTCACTGGTATCCATTCCCCGGACTGGCGGTGTGCGGCTGGCTCAGGTCAAAGGACTGACCGGCAATTTCCCCTACTACGGAAACTGGGAGGTTCAGCCAGCCTCGGCCGTTCAACAGTTTCGGCAGGCAAAAAGCCGCGTTGCGCTGGTCGACGATGCCTTACTGGTACAACTGGACGCGCAGGTTGGCGACTCGGTCCGTCTGGGTAACACGTCCTTTCTGGTAGCCGGACGGGTGGCAAAGACGCCGGGCCAGGCGGCCATTACAACCAGCGTAGCCCCGACGGTTTTCGTCGCCAACGAGTTTCTGAAAACTACGGGCCTGCTGGAACGGGGTAGCCGGGTCAGTTACAAATATTATTATCAATTTGCCCCCGGCACCAACGTCGAACAGTACATCAAACGCTTTTCGGAGCGGTTAGACCGAGAAGGCCTTAATGTTGATACCATTGCCAGACGCCAGCGGCAGACCGGCCGATCTTTTTCTGACCTGACACAGTACCTGAGTTTGGTTGCGTTCGTGGCCTTGCTGCTCGGTTGCGTGGGTGTAGCCAGCGCCGTACAACTTTACGTCAAAGAAAAAGTAGCTTCCGTGGCCGTTCTTCGCTGCTTAGGTGCCAGCGGACGGCAGGCTATGCTGATTTACCTGATCCAGACGGCCCTGATGGGTTTATTGGGAGCCATTATTGGGGCGCTGGTCGGCTCAGCAATTCAGATTCTTCTTCCCCAGATTTTTGGTCGGTTCCTACCCGTCGAGGTCGAGACAACCTTGTCTGGCCCCGCCGTCCTGGCCGGCATTGGCACGGGGCTATTGGTATCGATCCTCTTCGCCCTACTTCCGCTACTGGCCATTCGGAACGTATCGCCCCTGCTTACGTTACGTAACACGCCGGAAGCGACGCAGGCCCGCGAACAGCGCGACCCATTACGTTGGCTGGTTTACCTGCTTATTGTCGGCTTTATTTTCGGCTTTGCCTATTTGCAGACTGGCGCTCTTCAGCAGGCGGCCTGGTTTACGGTCGGTTTGGCTGCTGCCTTTGGCGTACTGACCGGATTCGGTCTGGGCCTGATCTGGCTGGTACGTCGCTTCTTTCCGGCTTCCTGGAGTTTCGTTTGGCGACAAAGTCTGGCTAACCTGTATCGCCCGAATAACCAAACCCTTATTTTGGTAACCGCCATCGGTCTCGGCGCTTTCCTGATCTCGACGCTATCACTAACGCAGGGGCTGTTACTCGGGCGGGTAGCGCTCTCCTCCAGTGGCAATCAGCCCAACATGGTGCTGTTCGACATTCAGAATGAGCAGGTTGCGGGAGTACGGTCGCTTGTCAGTCAGCAGCGGATGCCGATTCTACAGGACATGCCCGTTGTAACAATGCGCCTGTCGGCCGTTAATGGTAAAGGAGCCCCGACCCAGGCAGTCAAAAAAGGTAATCAGGATACAACCGCCCGCACACCCGGCTGGGCGTTCACCCGTGAATTTCGGGTAACATACCGCGATACGTTGATCTCGTCAGAAAAGCTGATTTCGGGCAAGGCTCCCTACCAGGAAAATGGAGCGGTTTACGTTTCCTTTGATCAGGGCTTTATGGAGCGTATGCGGCTAAAGCTGGGCGATACGCTTGATTTTAATGTACAGGGTGCTCCCCTACAAGTAATCATTGGCGGTACGCGCGAGATCGACTGGAACCGGGTACAACCTAATTTTCTTGTCGTCTTCCCGTCTGGAGTATTGGAGCAGGCCCCCCAGTTTCACGTGCTCATGACGCGCGTTCCTAACAACCAGGCGTCGGCTCAGTTGCAGCGTCAGTTAGTGCGCTCTTTCCCGAACGTATCAGCCATCGATCTTGACCTGGTTCTGAAAACGCTGGACGACATTCTGGGGCAGATTTCGTTCGTCATTCGGTTCATGGCACTGTTCAGTATTCTGACCGGCCTACTGGTGCTGGCTAGCTCGGTTATTATCAGTAAGTTCCAGCGGTTACGGGAAAGTGTCCTGCTGCGAACATTGGGCGCCAGTCGAAGCCAGATTTTGCGAATCACCGCGCTAGAATATGGCTTGTTGGGGTTGTTGGCAGCTCTATCAGGCATTCTGCTGTCGCTCGCAGGTACCTGGGCACTGGCTTACTTTCTGTTCGAGACCCCTTTCCGACCAGACACGCTCGCACTACTGATTATTGCCCTGGTCGTTACGGTTCTGACCGTGTTGATTGGCGTTTTCAACAGCCGTGACGTCCTGGTACGCCCCCCCCTGGATGTTTTGCGAAGTGAATAAATCAAAAGCCCATCATGTCGTAACGTGATGGGCTTTTGGTAGTAACGTAGTCTTGATTTTTACTGAGCGAGATAACCGCCATCAATAGGGTAGTAGGCACCAGTCACGAAGGATGCTTTGTTCGACGACAGCCAGATAACCAATTCTGCAACTTCTTCAGACTTACCTAAGCGACCAATCGGGTGTAAACCGACTAAGCCATCATAAGCTTCGTCGGGCAGTGCTTTCAGCAGGGGTGTATCAATGTAGCCGGGACCAACTGCATTGACCCGAATACCTTTGTCGGCGTATTCCAGCGCTGCCGCTTTTGTTAAGCCAACAACACCATGCTTAGCGGCTACGTAAGCCGAAGACTTCTGAGTCCCCGCCTGTCCAAGGATCGATGCCATATTAACGATGGCACCATGACCCTGTTTTTCCATCTGCGCCAGCTGGTATTTAAGTCCGTAGAAAACGCCGTTTAAATTGATGTTGATAACCTTTTGCCAGGATTCCAGGCTATAGTCGGCCACCAGGTTTTGTTCACCGCCGATTCCGGCATTGTTGCAGGCAATATCCAGTTTACCGTATCGATTAACAGCTTCATTAACCAATCGCTCATTATCGGCAGGATTACTGACGTCAGCCAGCACAAAATGCGCCTGTACGTCCATACCCTTTATTTGCTCAACAACAACCTGCCCCTTTTCGGCATCCAGGTCAGATACTAATACGTTGGCTCCATGCTGCGCATACAGCAGGGCAACCGCTTTCCCAATGCCTGAAGCAGCTCCTGTTACGAGCGCTGTTTTACCGGCTAATGAATGTTCCATATGCTTAGATGCTTATAGGAATTAAACTCCTTATAGCCCGAATGGTTACATTTTACTATAGTTTACCCATAGCTGATCGGTACAGATTAGCACATCGGTTACACAACCGATTAAGAAGAAAAACGCAAAACTTGGTGGCTCGTAGTAATTCAGTTTAACCCAAACGTATTGTTTAGACAATACGTAATATCGGATTAGGAAGCCGCTTTCAAGCAGCTAGTTAGCAGCAGCATCTTTAGGGGGATCAACTTTACGAACCTCGCTGGCACTCAATGTAATCGTGAACTCACGCCGTCGGCTATTCCAACAATGTACTCGCTCCCCATACTGACTAATAACCGGTACAGGCCAGTCAATATCGGGATTAGCTGTCTGTTGCGCCCGAGCGTTTTCCTCCTGGATCGGCTGTATCCAATCATCAACGTTAAATTCCTGTTTCATAAATAGTCCGTTTTGTTAATCAGACGGCTGGAGCGAATAGTTTCAGACCAACGATACCGATAGCGATCACCCCAATAAAGAGCAGCTCCGTTACTGACCAGCTTGCCCGAAACCAGATTACGTCCCCCGCTTTGATGCAGATCAACGACAATGCCATCCAGACGGCAAAGGTGGTCGTAGTAGAAATGGTGCGCATAGCGACCGACAAGAGTACGGAATTAAGCGCGCCGAATACGATGTATCCCAACCACGGACCAACAGCCACCCAGCCATCTGCCCAAAAGCTAGACCAACGTAAGGCTTTTAAACCGTCAATCTGAACGAATTTCAGGGAGTATGTCCAGCCCATCTGGCAAAGCCCGGCTCCTATCAGGCACAACCACGAAAGCAAAGTTGGGTGCATTAGCGAAACGTCAGAATCAGTTAAATAATCCTGTTCGCAAAGAACGTTGGTTTAGAAAAGCTCACCAACACGAAAAGAAAGACTTCACAAATCGTTGATTTCAACAGCATGGCTATTTCCGCCAGAGACTTATTATGTGATGATAGTAGTGTTCCAATGCTCACCTCGCCTTCTACACAACTTATCTACGATTGAGAAAAATTAAAGCCCATTAGTGGCGAGTTTGTGGGCGACAAGAACATAAAAAAAGCACTCAGTTATAAACTAAGTGCTTAATTGTCAACGTGGGCCAGCCAGGGCTCGAACCTGGGACTTACTGATTCACTTTCCTTCGGTTTCCCAAAGTAGTTGGACTATCTCATCACCCTCGTCGGATCAGCCATTACACTGAAAATCGTTAGGGCGGGGGGCGTTAGTAGAAGTGTATTGGTTGGTTTCCTCACTTCTTAGTCTCTGCACCTTTTAGGTTACTAAAACAACAAATCATCGTTCTAACCATTCACCTAACTTGGCTCAGGATTGCCATCGGCACAGCTCATTCGAGCTGTCGTTACGGTTTCCCTGAATTAACCCCCTGCTCATCCCGCGATTTCTCACGGGAGGCACCAGCGACTATTCGTTGCACATTGTGAAATGATAACTCAGGATTGTGTACTTCTGCATGACAGTTTGAGCACAACAACTCACATTTTGATGCTTCTTCAATAATGTCACTCCATTTCTTGTTGGAAAGAATTCGAGAGTCAAGTTTGAATTGCTTCTGATACGAGTCAATGTGATGAAAATGCAATGCTGAAACATTTGTCGCATAGCCACAACGATTACACTTCCCCCCAAATAACTGAATCAGCTTGACCTTACGGTCTAATGATCGTATCGTTTGGGAGTGATACGTATTCGTCTGTGCTTTTACCCGATGGTAATGATCTTTCTGCTTGCATGTGTTGCCACAATATTTCTGCTTCTGACCGCTAATCGGTAATTGGCAAACTACACACAACCTGCTCATGAGTAAGAAATTTAATCTTATCAGACGCGTTGAGTATGATTTTCACAATGTCAAAGAACAATACTTCGATGAGTCAGGCACTCTAACCAACTGAGTTACAAGCCCATTGTTAATTACCAGAGGTTATCAACAGTACAAATTTACAATAAATTTAGATATAGCACTGGTTTTGCGGGAATTTCCACACCAGATGGGGTTTATGCTGTATTCCAGTCTGGTATCTTTGTTCAATGGCAACGCCTAATAAAAAGAAGATTCTCAACGACCCCGTCTACGGGTTCATCACCATTCCGACCGAGCTTGTTTACGATCTGGTCGAGCACCCGTACTTTCAGCGGCTTCGGCGAATCAAGCAAATGGGGTTGGCTGATTACATTTACCCCGGTGCGTTACATACCCGGTTTCACCACGCGCTAGGCGCTATGCACTTGATGGGGCAGGCTATGCAGACACTTCAGAGCAAAGGACACCGGATCAGCGATCCTGAGTGCGAAGCGGCTCAGATCGCTATCCTGCTGCACGACGTTGGGCATGGTCCGTTTTCGCACGTACTGGAGTCTTCGCTGCTCGATCATGTACCTCACGAAGCGATCTCCCTACTACTCATGCACGAGCTGAACCGGCAGTTCGACGGACGACTGACGTTGGCGATTCTTATGTTTGACGGAACCTACGAGCGGCCATTTTTCCACCAGCTTATTTCCAGTCAACTGGACATGGACCGGATGGATTACCTTAATCGTGATGGCTATTATACCGGTGTAGCCGAAGGAGCCATTGGGGCCGAACGTATCATTAAAATGCTGGACCTGGTCGATAACCAACTAGTTGTCGAGGCTAAAGGCGTCCTGAGCGTCGAGAATTTTCTCAATGCCCGGCGGCTGATGTACTGGCAGGTCTATCTGCACAAAACGTCCATCTGTTGTGAGTCAATGCTCGTACAGATTCTACGCCGGGCTCGTTTTCTAATTCAGCAGGGTGCTGATGCGGATCAACCCATCATCGCCCCGGCTACGTTCGCGCTCTTTCTCCGCGAAAGCGTTTCACTACCCGATTTTCAGATAGACCCTAAATACATAGCTGCCTTCACACAGCTGGACGACTACGACGTCTGGGGATCAATCAAGCAATGGGCGCTGCATCCCGACCGGGTTCTGTCCACGTTGTGCCATATGTTGCTTAATCGGCAGCTGTTTAAAATTACGTTGTCAACAGAACCCTTCGACGAACATCTGATTCATGAGTTAGCCAGCCAACTCCGTCTGGCGGGGGTAGCTGACGAGGATCTGTCTTATTTTCTGGTTGAGGGTCAGGCGACCAATGCCGCGTATTTACCCTCGCAGGAGCGGATCAACATCAAGCTAAAAACCGGCGAAGTCATTGACATCGCCGAGGCTTCTGACCTCTCGAATGTTCATGTGCTCACCAACATCGTTCGTCGCTACTACGTTTGCTGGGCTAAGGGGCTGGATGTCTTTACGACTGTCGGTCAGCAGCCCGTTTCCTAGGTTATGTCCTCCTTCTCTGTAGAATATACTACTAACAGGGAGGAATTACGGGGCTTTCATTCGAAAAGTGCAACTTGTTAGCTACCTTAGCGGCTCAAATGCCTGCCTGATTCAGGCACGTTGGGACAGCAATAATACGTATATGGAGTTTACAGTCAGACAGATCGCCATGCTGTTAGCGGGCGACGTAGTTGGAGATGATACACTAGTGATAAAAGGCCTGGCAAAAATTGAAGAAGGCAAACCTGGTGACATCTCGTTTCTGTCGAATCTTAAGTACGAAACACACTTATACACAACGGGTTCCTCGGCCGTGATCGTTGATCGGACGTTCGAACCCAAAAAGTCGGTTGCCGCTGCACTTATTCTGGTCGATAACGCCTACTCGGCCTTTACTCGTCTGCTGGAAGAGTATTACAAAGTACTTAGTTTTTCGCGGTCGGGCGTTGAGGAGCCCGCCTTCGTGGGAGCAGGTAGCCAGATCGGCGAGAAAATTTATCGGGGTGCTTTTTCATACATCGGGCAGAATTGCCGGATTGGTCAGAACGTCAAGATTTATCCACATGCGTATGTGGGTAACAACGTCACCATCGGCGATAACACGATTGTTCATACTGGCGCTCGCGTTCTGGACAACTGCGTCATCGGTAACCACTGCGTGATTCACCCTAATGCTGTGATCGGTAGTGAAGGATTCGGTTTCGCCCCGCAACCCGACGGTACGTATAAAACGATTCCGCAACTAGGCAACGTTATCTTGGAAGACTACGTTAATGTTGGCTCCAACACCACCATCGATTGTGCAACCCTGGGCTCGACCATTATTCGGCGGGGCGCTAAGCTGGATAACCTGATTCAGATTGCCCACAATGTCGATATTGGTCAAAACACCGTTATTGCCGCCCAGACAGGCGTCTCAGGCTCTACCAAGCTTGGTGATAATTGCGTGATTGCTGGACAGGTTGGCTTTGCCGGTCACCTGACCATTGCTAATGGGACAAAAGTAGGCGCGCAGTCAGGCGTGGGTAAAAACGTTACGCAGGAAGGTTTATCGATAAATAGTTCGCCAGCTTTCGATCTGAAAGAAAGCATGCGTTCACTGGCCGTTTTCCGTCGGTTACCGGAATTAGACCGCCGGTTAAGCGTACTGGAGAAAAAAACAGAAAAATGACATTCATTAGTCACTTGTTGACCCATAGTAACATACCGTTATTCAACTCACCAAGGACTGACTGCTAACTCATGAATACCAAACAACAGACGATTCAGAAAGCCGTTTCCGTGTCAGGCGTAGGTCTGCACACGGGCGTTTCGGCGACGATGACCTTTTTACCAGCCCCCACCAATCACGGCTACAAGTTCCAGCGGGTTGACCTGCCTGGACAACCCATCGTGGACGCCGATGTGGATAACGTTGTGGACTTGTCACGGGGAACAACCATCGAGCAAAGCGGAGCCCGTATTCATACCGTTGAGCATACGCTGGCAGCTTTGGTAGGCCTTCAGCTGGACAACATCTTGATCCAACTGGATGGTCCGGAGCCTCCCATCATGGATGGATCGTCTATTCAGTTTATCGAAGCGTTACGATCGGCTGGCGTCGAAGAGCAGAACGCCACCCGCAATTATTTTGAGGTGAGCGAATATGTCCACTACCGCAATCCAGAAAAAGACATTGAGCTGGCGGCCCTGCCGCTCAACGACTACCGGCTAACGGTGATGGTAGATTACAACTCGCGGGTAATTAGCAGCCAGCATGCCTACCTGAACGACATCAGCCAGTTTCCAGAGCAGATTGCCAACTGCCGGACATTTGTGTTTCTGCACGAACTGGAAGCCCTGTATCGGCAGAACCTCATTAAAGGTGGCGATCTGACCAACGCGATCGTTATCGTAGATCGGGAGGTAAACGACGGGGAACTGGACTACCTGGCCGATCTGCTCAAAAAACCAAAGGTCAGCGTCAATAAGCAGGAAGGCATCCTGAACAACCTGGAGCTGCACTATCCCAACGAAATGGCCCGCCATAAGCTGCTGGATATGGTGGGAGACCTGGCGCTGATCGGTCGCCCCATCAAAGCGCAGATTCTGGCCGCCCGTCCAGGCCACGCAGCCAACGTAGCGTTTGCAAAAAAGATCAAAAAGCTGATTCAGAAAAACGCAGCGAACCAGGTTCCGCAGTATGACCTGACGCAGCCCCCCGTTCTGGACATTAACCGGATTTCACAGTTGTTACCCCACCGGTACCCGTTCCAGATGGTCGACAAGATCATCGCACTGGACGAGAACAGCGTGGTTGGCGTCAAAAACGTGACCATGAACGAGCCCTTCTTTCCGGGGCACTTTCCGGGTAACCCCGTCATGCCGGGTGTAATGCAGCTCGAATCGATGGCTCAAACGGGTGGTATTCTGGTACTTAGCACCGTACCCGATCCAGAAAATTACTGGCCATTTTTGGTAGGCATCGAAAATTGCCGGTTCCGGCGCAACGTTTTGCCCGGCGATACCGTAATCTTTCGGTGTGAGTTCACCTCTCCAATGAAACGAGGCATCGTTAAAATGCAAGGCCGGGGCTATGTAGGTAATCAGTTGGTGTGCGAAGCCGACATGATTGCCAGTCTGGTCAGGAAAAAATAATGAAAAGCTACTAACGCAGGCAAGAATACCAAATAATAGACCGTATCGTTTGAGAACTGAAGTCGTGCGGTTATGCTGTTATTTTGTCGGTGCTTTTCGCGACCTATGATCAATACTTTATGATTCAACCATTAGCTTATATCCATCCTGAAGCGAAGATTGCGCAAAATGTAGTTATTGAGCCGTTTGCCATCATTCACAAAGATGTCGAAATCGCGGAAGGAACCTGGATTGGCTCGCATGCCGTCATTAACGAAGGCGCCCGGATCGGCCGTAACTGCAAAATCTATTCAGGAGCGGTTATCTCAGCAACCCCACAGGATCTCAAGTTCAAGAACGAATATACCAAGACAATCATCGGCGATAACACGACGATTCGCGAGTACGCTACGATCAGCCGGGGGACCGAAGAGCACTGGAAAACAGAGATCGGATCGGATTGTCTGATTATGGCTTATGCGCACGTAGCCCACGATTGTCGAATTGGCGACCACTGTATCATCACGAACAACGTACAGATGGCTGGCCACGTCCACATGGGTAACTGGGCCATCATTGGCGGGTCGAGCTCGGTATTGCAGTTTACGCGGATTGGCGCCCATGCGATGATTTCGGGCGGCTCGCTGGTTCGGAAAGATGTCCCCCCCTATACCAAGGCTGCACGGGAGCCTCTTTCTTACACAGGGATCAACTCGGTTGGACTGCGTCGCCGGGGATTCGACAGCGATCGTATCAATCACGTCCAAGATATCTACCGTTTCATTTACATGCGCGGTTTGAACAATGCTGATGCGTTGACGCAGATTGAGTTGGAACTCCCACCATCCAATGAGCGCGATGAGATCGTCAATTTCATTCGCAACTCCGAGCGTGGCATCATGCGTGGTCCGTCATCAGGCGGAGAACGCGACTAAATAGATTATGACAAAGCAATGGATACTGGTTACTCAATACGTGGCCGGTATCCATTCGCCGTTTTTATCCATCATGCCCATAACCATCAGCGCTGACCAGGTTGGAAAAAAATACCGGAAAGAATGGATCTTCCGCAAGGCTGATTTAACCCTTAGCAGCGGAACCAGCTACACGTTTGTTGGCCCAAACGGCAGTGGCAAATCGACTCTACTCCAGGTGCTTAGTGGTAGCTTACCCGCTACTGAAGGTACCTTGACGTACTCACTGGCGGGAAAGGCTCTGGAAGGCGAAGACTGGTTCCGTTACGTGAGTATAGCGGCCCCCTATCTGGAACTGATTGAAGAATTAACGCTCGATGAATTGCTGGCTTTTCACCAGACGTTCAAGCCGTTCAAAGCTGGTTTAAACGCCGATTTGATTGTTGACCGGATGCTGCTTCAGCGGGCTCGCCACAAAGAAATTAAATACTATTCGTCGGGGATGAAACAGCGGGTGAAACTGGGACTGGCTTTTTTCTCCGTGTCTCCGGTCGTTATTCTGGACGAACCAACGTCGAACCTGGATCGGCAAGGTATAGACTGGTACCGTGATGAAGTCCGCCAGTTAGATGGTGATCAGCTTCTGTTGATCGGCTCCAACCAGCCCGAAGAATATGACTTCTGCCCAAACGTAATCGACGTAATGCAGTGGAAGTAAACCCCGAACGCTGTTCTCCGGCTTCGGACTAACTGGCTTGTTGGTTCACACAAAACCCTCGCTTCGGCCGATCAACTGCCGAAGCGAGGGTTTCTGATTTAGACTGCGGCCTCACCATTCGGCTGGGGAGCCACTTCGATACTATTAACAATTGCCCAACCAGCCCCGACGGCCAGGACATCTTCGGTCAACGCGCCAACGGCATCTGGAATCCCCAGATCGTGGTCAAGAAACGTGCGCAGCCGAAAGAATAATAATGTACCCACGGCAGCGCCCAGCCCGCCCAGGATGGCGCCGATAGGCGCGTTCTCTCCTTCCACTTCGCTGAGGGCCGCCCCGCAACCAGCCCCAGAAATAAGACGCCCACCAAACACCGGTGGTTTGGTCCGATCGGGCGCACCGGGCAGTTTATCACCAATAATTTCCCCACCGGCCATCACAGCGAGTCCTATGGCAACCGGTGGTTGCGCTAAATAGTGTATCGGCTGGGTTGGCTGTTTTGTGGGTATAGTTCGTACCAGTTTCCGACTCAATAAAGCGGGGGCTGTCATGGACCGCATTCCCGCAATCACGCCTATTCCAAAGGCTTTCCAATACGTATTTACCATCATCTAATTTTGTTGAGTAAAATAAGCAGGCCACTAATTGGTCTGCTTCCAGCAGAAGCCGGTAACGAGCGAGTTTGTTCGAAATATTCGCTCTTTATTACCAAGTATACTTCTTCCTAGTTTGTCCACACGCGTTTTCTTAGCGATCCAGCCAGCGACTACCAGCAAAAAGCCCGGCGTTAACCGGGCTGATTCTCATAGAGGCTATATCATTACGTTTACTTTACTTTGGCCTGTCCCAGCACCCGTAGTAGATTTCCTCCCCAGATCTTGGCAATATCGGCTTCGGAGTATTTCCGCCGGATCAACTCGTTGGTTAGATTGCCAATCTCACTGACGTCTTCCAATCCGTTGACACCCCCGCCCCCATCGAAGTCAGAACCGATCCCAACGTGATCAATCCCCACCAGGTTGACAATGTGATCAATATGATCGACAATATCCGACAGGCTGGCTCGCTCCGGCGCAAACACTTTAGCCAGCGAATCACTCTCGGCCTGTAGTCGAGCCTCTAACTCGGGCGTTATTACCTTGCCTACCCGAGCCATACGCACTTTCGTTTTAGCGGCCCGAAAGGCATCTGACGGTTTTTTCAGGTAGTCGCTTACGAAATTGACCTGCACCACACCACCTTTTTGGGCAATCGCCTGGATCATATCGTCGGTCATATTTCGCGGAAAATCACACAGCGCCCGGCAATTTGAGTGCGACGCAATAACGGGCGCTTTTGAGAGTTCAAGAGCATCATAGAACGTACTATCAGCGACATGTGATACGTCGATCAGTATTCCCAGCCGATTCATTTCGGGGACAACCTTCTTCCCGAAATCGCTCAATCCGCCGTACAGCGGGCCATCAGGATCAGTGGACGAGTCGCCAATGAGGTTATTTGCAAAATGCGTCAGGGTCATGTACCGACAGCCCAGATCGTAATACGTTTTCAGCATCGCTAGGTCATCCCCCACCGGATAGCCATTTTCCATACCGACAAAGACCGCCCGCTTGCCCAGTTTCTGAATCCGATAAGCATCGGCGGGCGTCGTGGCCAGTTCAGCCAGATTAGGATACTTTTTCAGCGCCTGATGAATCAGCTCAAACTGATGCAATGCGTTTCGTTTGGCCTCGGCATGTCCTTCGGGCGTACGCGGCCCCTGAGACGTATAGACGGCGAAAAACATGGCATCCATACCGCCCTGCTTCATTCGTGGAAAGTCGATCTGTGAGCCATCTTTTTTAGTATCGTGCGCCACGCCCACATCGAAACCAGGTTTCTGCATCATCGTTGGTGCATCGGCATGCGTATCAAGCGTCAGAATACGGTCGTGCAGTGACTGACCGTAACTGGTAAGTGTTAACAGTATCGTGCTAAGTAGTAAGTAAGAGCGAACCGGCATCGTGTGTAGTTGAAAGAGTCATCTCTGAAAACTACGGAAAGGCGCTTCCAAACGCAAACCGGTCACGGCGCGAAACTTTCCTCCCCAACGCCGGGTTTGCCAGTCACCTGCCATCGGGACAGTAATTTATTCTCTTTTCCCGGCAGCTTCCTTAATTTTACGTCCCCAGCAGACACAGAGTCTGCTCCACTCGTATGGCCGTCGTTCCTTATAAAGATAAAGATACCTCCAAGCGCGAACAGGTTGCCGAAATGTTCGACGCCATCTCGCCTAAGTATGATTTGCTAAACCACGTACTAAGTGGCGGCATTGATATTCTCTGGCGTAAACGAGCCATTCGCGAGCTGGGCAAATACCGCTCGGCTACGTATGCCCCCAAGCGCATTCTGGACATTGCTACCGGCACCGGTGATTTTGCGCTGGAAGCGCTCTCGCTAAAACCCGACAAGATCGTTGGCATGGACATTTCCGAAGGGATGCTGGCCGTGGGTCGGGAGAAGATGAAGAAGCGTGGCGTTGACCAGATTATCGAAATGCGAATGGGCGACTCAGAAGGTTTACCACTACCGGACAATGATTTCGATGCTGTCATCGTTGCTTTTGGAGTACGTAACTTCGAGAACCTGCTCAAAGGCTTAACCGACATGCACCGCGTCACGCGCCCTGGCGGTGTTTGCGTGGTGCTGGAGTTCTCAAATCCGCGTCAGTTCCCGTTTAAACAAGTTTACGGTTTTTATTCCCGGACTATCCTGCCGCTGATCGGACGTTTAGTAAGTAAGGATTCATCGGCGTATACGTACCTGCCCGAATCGGTGCAGGCGTTTCCCGACGGCCCTGACTTCCTGCGTATTTACGAAGCGGCTGGCTTCACGAACACCAAATGGATACCGCTCACCTTCGGCATTGCATCAATCTACATCGGTCAGAAAAAAGCCTGAGGGCTGCGTTTTGCCTACTAGTCGTTTTTAGTTTCCTGACTACGCTTTCGGCTCAGGCGCAAACTTATAAATACGTACGTAAGCATCTGGAGCATTACGACGATAAACCTATTCACTACGGTTTTTTCTTCGCGGCTCCGATCACTCGCTTTTCGGTTGGTTACAGTCCGGCCTTTGTTACGTCGGCTGATTCGGCCTACCGGATTTATTCACCAAACAAAGGTGGGTTTCGGGTTGGCTTTGTCATAAACGGCTATCTGGACGATCGATTTGACCTACGCCTGACACCCGCAGTATCGTTGTACAGTCGTGAAGTGCAGTATGACTACCCAGGCGGCAGCACGCGCACGGAAGTACGCGAATCGACCTGGCTGGATTTTCCGCTTCTGCTCAAATACAAATCCCAGCGCCGTAACAACTCGCGTATGTATTTGCTGGCTGGTGGTGCTTTCAGCTTCGAAACAAACGTTCGTCGGCGCGAAACGCAGGGCTTATCCCGGCTTAGCACCGGAACAACGGACCTGTCAGTGGAGTACGGAATTGGTTTCGAACAGTTCTTTGAGTTCTTCAAGTTTGCACCCGAAATTCGGTTTTCGCATGGGCTGACCAACTTGTACCGACCAAGTACTAATGCAGCCAGCGTTGGAATCCGAAAGTTAACATCTCATTCGATTACCCTCTATCTGAATTTTGAGTAAAAGACCGACGTAACGCGGTGAATCCTTTCAACAAAAGATACTTGACGGTCAATTGATTAAGGTCGTAAGCCTTCGAAAACAGAAATTTTTCTAACTTTTTTTCGTCTTAGTGCTTGCAAAAAGGCTGTTTACCCCCTTATCTTTGCATCACCAAAACAGGAAAGGGAGTTTAGCTCAGCTGGTTCAGAGCATCTGCCTTACAAGCAGAGGGTCGGCGGTTCGAACCCGTCAACTCCCACCAAAACAAAAAGCACTTAGCAGTCGATGTTAAGTGCTTTTTGTTTTATGCATAATATGTTTACCGCATAAATAGAAAACATTCTTTAATATGTATTGAAGAAGATTACATCAGAGTAAATAACTGCCAGCTAATCAGCATAGCGTTCAAAACTATCAATATGAGACTTAGCTGATGATGGAGGCTAACAAGCTTGGGCTGTAACCGAATGAGTAAGTAGAACGAAAAGCTACATAAAGCAATATTTAGGAAAGTAAGGATAAGAGCGTTGCTTAATAATCCAGGGAAATAACTAAGATATAAAGTTTTCGCCTGCCCGAAAGTATCTGCATTCACCGACGTTATGATCCATAGTAGTACATTGGCTACTGCGATAACGCAAAGTATCAGGCCAGAATAAAAGTTTGCTTTCATTGCTTTATCAAACGTTAGTGAGACTTTTCGCGCACTAAGCTTTAGCATCTCGTATTAGACCTTCCCCAGCTCTTTTAACGTCTTCTCATCCGGCTCACCACCGTAATACTTATCCAGCACCGCCAGAAAAACCGAGTTGGTGGGTTGGACCAGTGAGAACAGGGTCATGCACGAACGCAGCTTTAGATCATCGGGGCTGCCCAGAATCTGGTTGGCAGTTTCACCTTCCACCTATAGCATAGCTGCGCTGATCTCAACCAATCGAGGACCTAGGATTGGATGCACTAGGTACTCACTGGCTTCCGACAGGTCCTTGATACCGTAAAACTTTGCCGTGCTGCTGAAACCCAGCCCAGCGAGTTGCGGAAAAATGTACCACATCCAGTGGCTTTGTTTGCGGCCCCGCTTTATTTCCGCCAGTGCGCGCTCATAGTCTTCGCGCTGGGCATCCAGAAATCGATCTAAATCTGCTTCTGTCTTCATGTTTCTGTTGGTCAGTCTTTTACCCGTGTGTAGGTTTCAACGATAATATGATCGATGCCACGCTCGGGTATTTTCTCCACGCCTTTCTGAATCAGCGTATCACCTTTGATCTGGATAACAAAGTCAAAGGCACGACCTTCCCAGGCTTTGTCGGCAAAGTAATCCAAATGCTCGGTGTAAGCACTGTCAGCCAGCGTGTACCGGCCTCCACCCGCCGAGAAAGCCTGCGTTGAATCGCCGGACTTACTAGCAGGATGATTCAAAAAGGCAAAATGAGTGTCGTTGATTACCTTGATCATCTTCTGCCCCGGACTAAACGTAGAGTATGTCGAATCATTCTCGGTGGTGGTAGCTGCTATTAATTCCCAGGTGCCTACCAAGGGAGCTTTTTGATCTTGCTTTGAGCAACTGCTCAGACTAACCAGCATAGAGAGTCCGATGCAGGGAATAGCCAGAAATGTTTTTTTCACGATGGTAGTGTTGTATCGTTAGCAAATAGGGATGAGTGAATAAGCTGATGAGAATCAAAAAAAGCCACTTTTCCAGAAACAGGACGGTAAATATCAGCGGCTTAACGCTTCTTCTCTTGTGCGAGCGAGACCCGCTGCTAAACACGGTTGACAAAGTAAACAGCCCGTCCATTATACTGCTACCCAGCAATGCACGGCTGTCTTCCTTGATTGATTGAAGCATATCCAACAATTCCTGATCCGAATGCAAAAGACTAAGAAACTAATCTGGCTGAGTACGCTGGTTCCCGCCTTTTGTCTGGTTGGTTACCAATCCGCCAAAGACCCGATCGACCGGCGTATTAAGCGTATGGTGCCCGAAAAAGCCGCGCAGCTAGCCAAAGCCATCGAGGCTACCGTCACTCCCGAACTGGCGGAGGGGCTGACTCTGAAGTTATGGGGTGTTGATTCGCTGGTGGCTGACCCAATCGCCATTGACATTGACGATAACGGGAGCCTGTATTATACGCGCACGAACCGGCAGAAAAACTCCGAGTTCGATATTCGTGGGCACCAGGATTGGGAAATTGCCTCAAACCAGCTACAGAGTATTGAGGATAAACGCGCCTTTCTGCGCCGGGTACTCGCCCCTGAAAACAGCGCTAAGAATGAGTGGCTGAAAGACCTCAACGGCGATGGCTCCCACGACTGGCGGGATATGACCGTCGAGAAAGAAAATGTGTACCGCATCGAAGATACGTCCGGTGATGGCGTCGCTGACTTATCGCAACTTGTTGTTGATGATTTTAACGACGAAGTGACGGACGTAGCGGGTGGCGTAATGAAACACGGCGACGACCTTTACGTAGCGGTTGGTCCCGACCTCTGGCGCATGCGAGATAAGGACGGTGACGGTATTGCCGAAACAAAAACGTCGATCTCACACGGCTATGGCATTCACATTGGCTTTGGTGGCCACGGTATGTCGGGCGTCGAGATGGGCCCCGATGGTCGAATTTACTGGCAGATCGGCGACATTGGCTTCAACGGCAAAGGTCCCGACGGAAAAACCTGGTCGCATCCAAACAGTGGCGTCATCGTTCGATCAAACCCCGACGGCAGCGATTTTGAAGTATTTGCGCATGGGGTTCGGAACACGCACGAGTTTGTTTTTGATGAGTACGGCAACCTGATCAGCGAGGACAACGACGGCGATCATCCGGGCGAGAAAGAGCGACTGGTTTACATCGTCAATGGGTCCGATACGGGCTGGCGTAGCAACTGGCAGTACGGTAAATACCGGGACCCCAAAAACAATACGTATAAAGTCTGGATGGACGAACGGATGTACCTGCCCCGCTTCGAAGGCCAGGCAGCTTACATTACGCCTACCATTGCCAACTTTGTGAGTGGTCCGGCGGGTATGCGTTACAATCCTGGCACGGCGCTAAGTCCGGCGTACAAAAACTCGTTTTTCATTGCTGAATTCGTGGGTGGGCCTGCCCGCTCGGGTATTCACTCGTTCAAGCTGAAGCCAAAAGGCGCTTCGTTTGAACTAGGGGAGCAGAAAAAGGTCTTGGGAAACATATTGGCTACCGGAATCGACTTTGGCCCGGATGGCGCCCTGTACGTAGCCGACTGGATCAATGGCTGGGATACGAAAGACTACGGTCGTATCTGGAAACTGGACGACAAAGCTGGTGCAGCCTCGGCTGAACGTAAACTTACCAAAGCCCTGCTGGCGGAGAAATTTGTCGGCCGTTCGGACGCTGCTCTGGGCGAACTACTAAAAAACCCGGATATGCGCGTTCGGCAGAAAGCACAGTTCGAACTGGTTAACCGGGGCGCTAAAGGGGCTCCGGTCTTGGCGGCTGCCACGAAACAGACAGATAACCAGCTAGCCCGTGTCCACGGCATCTGGGGCCTCAGCCAACTGACCCGGCAGGACAAGCAGTACGGCCAGTTGTTGATGCCACTACTGACGGACAAAGATCCCGAAATTCGGGCACAGGCGGCCAAATGGCTTGGTGACGTCCGATACAAAGAAGCTGGTGCAGCGCTAATTCCGTTACTGAAAGATTCGAACAGCCGCACTCGTTTCTTTGCCGCCGAGGCCCTGGGACGTATCGGCTACGAAGCTGCCGTTCAACCGCTCATCAGCTTGCTGGAAGCCAACAACGACGAGGACGCCTACATCCGTCATGCGGCCAGTTTGGCTCTGGCCCGGATTGGTAAAGCTGCACCCGTTACGGCTCTGGCTAGTCATCCGTCACGGGCGGTACGTATCGGTGCCGTCGTGGCGTTACGTCGCATGAGCGATCCGGGTATTGCCGCCTTCCTGGCTGATAAAGACGAATTTGTCGTTACGGAAGCCGCTCGGGGCATCAACGACGATCTGTCAATTCCGGATGCCCTGCCAGCACTGGGCAAGGTTTTGCAAACGACCAGCTTTACCAACGAAGCCCTGGTTCGTCGCGCCATCAACGCCAATCTGCGCGTGGGTACCCCCGAAGCCATGCAGACCCTGATCATCTACGCGGACAAAGACGGCGCTCCCGTTGCCATGCGGGCGGAAGCACTGGATGCCTTGAGCACGTGGGCCAGCCCGTCGCTACTCGACCGGGTAGATGGGCGCTACCGCGGTAAGGTTGACCGTGATCCCGCTATGGTCAAAACCAAAACGGCTGAAACGTACGTCACAATGCTGACGAATCCGGCGTTACCGTTGCGCCTGAGCGCCCTGAAAGCGATCGCCAAGCTGAATCTCACCGACGCCGGTGAGTCCGTGTTTCGTCTGGTTACGTCGGACAAGGAATCAGTGGCTCGCATCGCAGCGTTACAGACATTAGCTGCGTTGAATGATAAGCAACTGAACAAAGCCGTCGAACAGGCGCTGGCCGATAAAGAAAAGAATGTTCGGGTCGCCGGGTTAGATATGCTGGCGAAATCCGACATGGCCAAAGACCGCATGGTGACGCTGCTGACGGAGGTGATCGACACGCGTACAACCGAAGAGAAACAGGCCGCTCTACTTACGCTTGGCCGGTTACCGATTGCCAGCTCGCAAAAACTGTTCGATCAACTGCTGACAAAAATGGCGGCTGGAACGATGCCATCTGAGCTACAGCTAGAACTGGAAGAAGCCATCGACAGTACGCATTCAGCACCGCTGATTACCCGCTATAAAGCGCAGATGGCGAAGCTGTCGCCGGACGCGCTGGCCGCTACATACAAAGGCAGCTTGTTGGGTGGCGAACCTGATCTAGGTCGACGTATTTTCTTCCGTCATCAGAACGCGCAATGCATTCGCTGCCATGCCTATGACGACCTGGGTGGTAATGCAGGGCCACGGCTAAACGGTGTTGCGAGTCGACTCACGCGCGAGCAGTTGCTGGAAGCGCTGATCAATCCCAGCGCGCGTCTGGCTCCGGGTTTTGGCACCGTTACGCTGAAACTCAAAAATGGCAAGACGGTCAGCGGAATTCTACAGGGCGAGACCGCTACGGGCGTTACGGTAAAAGTTGGCGATAAGCCTGATGCCGTCATTCCAAAAGCTCAGATCGCCAAGCGGGAAACCGCTCCATCAAGCATGCCGGAAATGAAGTACCTGCTTACCAAACGGGAAATCCGGGACGTCGTGAGCTTCCTGGCCACGCTCAAAGACGACAAGTAATAGACCACAAACAGCAAGCCCTGCCAACGTTTGAAACGTTGGCAGGGCTTGCTGTTTTTAAGGAGAACTTGTTTGCGCTTAGTCAACAGTAACTCGCTGTCCATTTTCCGCCGACCGTAGACCGGCTTCCAGCACCCGAATAGTTTTCAGACCATCGGCAAAGTTGGGTTCGATGACGGTTCCCCTATCAATAGCATTCAGGAAGTCGACAACGGCGTGAACAAATGTATGTTCGTAGCCAATGATGTGCCCCGCTGGCCACCAGTGCTGCATGTAGGCATGCGTTGGATCAGTCGCCAGGATTGTCCGGAACCCCTGCGCGCCTTCGGGATCGTTTCGGGAGAAATACTGCAACTCATTCATGCGTTCCAGATCAAACTTGAGGCTGCCCTCGCTACCGTAAATCTCGAATGTCAGCCCATTTTTCCGACCAGTAGCAAAGCGGGTCGCTTCAAACGACCCCACGGCACCACTCACAAACTCAACTAGCATCAGCGCGGCATCCTCTACCGTAACGGGGCCTTTCTCCTCGCCTTTGGTCTGCGCGCTCAGGTTTCCCGATGTCGACTCGTCGGCAATGGGGCGCTCGGTGATGAAGTTGGTCGTCAGGGCCGATACCGTAGCAATATCACCAACCAGGAAATGAGCCAGATCGACGGCATGCGAATTCAAATCCCACTGCGGCCCAGCCTGGGCGGTTTCCTTACGTAACTGCCACGTCAGCGGAAAATTGGGATCCACAATCCAGTCCTGCTGGTAGGCACAGCGCCAGTGAAAAATTCGGCCGACCTTCCCCTCGCCGATCAGTTTTTTTGCCAGTTGCACGGCGGGTAATCGCCGATAATTGTGATTGAGGTAATGAACGACGTTGTTCTCCTGGCACACATTCAGCATTTCAGCCGCCTGCTCGCTGTTCATGGCAAGTGGTTTCTCGCAAAAGATATGCTTACCCGCTTTAGCGGCCGCCATGGCGACGTCGTAGTGCAACTGCTGCGGCAGGGCAATGTCAACGATGTCGATATCAGGCCGAGAAACCAGCTTCTGCCAGTCGGTTTCAGTTTCTTCCCAGCCCCAATTCTGAGCAAATTCATCCAACGACGCTTGATTACGTCCGCAAGCTACCTTCAGCACCGGTTGACTGGGTACGTCGAAAAAGAGCGGGGCTTTTTTCCAGGCGTTGCTGTGCGCTTTGCCCATGAACTTGTAGCCGACGATGCCGACGTTGAGTTGCTTTTTCATGTGTAATTCAGTTACGTTATGAAAATGATTTTCAACACAGAGGCACAAAGAGCACAGAGTCGTATATGGGCAAAACTACCCTCACAAAGCCTTTGTGCCTCTGTGTTGAAAAAAAAATATTGTTTATCGTATCTCCAACTGATACGTACCAGCCTGTAAAACATACTTATTCTGCTGAGCCGGTAACGCCTTACCGTTTTCGTGCGCTTTTTGACCATTTGCCAGCATCAGCGTGGCCGTCGAGTTAGGCGGAATCGTTACGTTGTACGCAATGCTGGTTCCGCTCCGTTTCCAGCCTGAACGAATCGTCCCGTAGGGTCCGTCGTGCGAAGCCGAAAACTGATCAAGCCCCTTCACAAAATTGGGCTCCAGCACGACATTCTTGAAACCTGGCTGCTGCGGATCGGGCTTGATTCCACCTAATCCTTGATACAACCATCCGCCCACCGCACCGAACATAATATGGTTCATTGAAATATCGTGTTTCGCGTCGATATCCCAGTTTTCGTACAGCGTCGTCGCGCCATTGGCGATCCACCAGCCCCAGGACGGGTACGTTTCCTGAGCCGCCAGTGTATAGGCTACGTCGGTCTGGCCATTGTCGCTAAGCGCGCCCAGAATGGCTTTGGTACCGAGCAGTCCTACATCGAGGTGGTTCTTGTCGGCGGCAACGCGCTTGGCCAGGTTAGCCGCTACGTTACGTTTCAGATCGTCGGGGACAAGGCCCCAGTACAGCGGCACGCTCAATTCTGTTTGTAGGCCAGTGCTATACAGCGCCGTTTGCCGGTTCAGGTATTTATCGTTAAACGCTTTCTTTATTTTTTCGGCCAGCATCGTGTAGTACGTATAGTCCGTTTGCTTGCCCAGCACCTTAGCTGCTTTTGCCAGGATGGTTACGTCGGCAAAATAGTGCGCGGTCGATGTCAGCTCCACCGGCGACTTCGATTTCACGGGTACCCAGTCACCCAGGCCCCAGGTCGTCAGGCCAGTAGGATATTGCTCGTTGATGTGATCAACGTAACGTTTGATGTTGTCGTAACAATCGGCCAGCAGTTTCGTATCGCCGTAGAACAGGTAAATGTTCCAGGGAATGATGGCAATGGTGCTGGTCCAATCGGGCCCGTTACCCCATTCGTAGCCCCAGCCATCGGTCGGAATAATGGATGGCAGAACACCGTTCGGTTGCTGCTCGTCGCGGTGGTCGGCCAGCCATTTTTCGTAGATGGTGATCCCATCGAAGTTGTATAGCCCTGTTTCGCTGGCGATGTGCGCATCGCCCGTCCACCCGTTTTTCTCCCGCTGCGGGCAGTCGGTCGGGTAGCCAAACAGGTTCGATAGGTACGAATTATTCGCGGCCCACCAGATCTTGTCGATGGTTGGGTTCGACGAGTTGACTTGTCCAATGGCCGGTACGTCACTATGCATAAAATAGCCTGTCAGGCTCTCGGTCGTCAACGTAACGGGTTTATTACTCGTCACCTCCACGTATTGAAAGCCTTTGTAATTGAAACGAGGCATGAACACGTCATCCATCCCGCTCAACGTCAGCAAATCAACCTGAAAGGGGTCGCTGTTATCAGTAGGTCGATAATGCTCGTTAATGTTGGATTGGTCGACGTGGCCATCACCGTTCTTGTTCAGGCGTTCGGCATGTTTCAAACGTACAACGATTCCCGCCGAGCCTTTTACTCGAAGCTGGCTCACCCCGGAAATGTTGCGGCCCAAGTCAAACACATAGGTCGTGTCATCCAGTTTTTTGATCGTTTTCGCCGGAATGGTTTCTACGTTTCGAACGGGGTGCATCGCCTGCGCCACTACGTTCTCCGACGGCGCCGACCGGTACATGACTTCTTTCCATTTGGAGTCGTCAAAATCAGCCGTGTTCCAGCCGGGTTGCTCCAGTCGGGCGTCATAGTGCTCAGCGGTATAAATGCTGTTGAATACCACCGGGCTCAAGGCTGTTTTCCAGTCTTTGCCCGACGTAATAGTTTCCGTAGTGCCGTCATCGTACGTAATGCGCAGGTCCAGACAAAACGTCGGCCGGTTGCGCCACGGCGCTTCGTGAAAATACCAGACCGCCGTCGACTGGTGGTTGTACCAGCCGTTGCCCAGCAACACACCAATCGCATTTTTACCCGATTTCAGGTGATTTGTTACATCGTAGGTAACGTAGAGCGTCCGCCGGTCGAATCGAGTGTACATGGGATCCAGCCGGTGGTTACCCACTTTCTGCCCGTTGATCGACAGTTCGTACAAACCCGCCACAGCGATGTAAGCGCGGGCACTTTTTACTTTCTTTTTTGTATCAAACGCCTTCCGAAAATAGGGTGCTGGTTTTAGTTTAACATCCCGCGTATCGCTGATCCAGGCTCCCTGCCAGTTCTTTGATTCTATCATGCCTGTCTCAAAACTAGCCGTCTGTCCAGCGCCTGGTTTACCTTCCTTATCCCAGGTCATTACACGCCAGTAGTATTTAGTAAACGGTTGCAGTGCTTTTCCGGCGTACGTAACGAGCTGTTTATCTGACATAATCTTACCAGACGCCCACTGTTCCGCATTCTCTCTGGCCAACGCCAGTGAGTCGGTACTTACCCAGAGCTGATACGCCGTTTGACGAGCGCCCCGTTGCGAATCATCTATCCGCCAGGTAAATCGCGGCTGACGTGCATCAATCCCCAGCGGGTTCGGCAGGTACTCACAGCGCAGATTAACGGGGGTAGACAGAGCCAGTACTCGACTGGCTGTTACCAGTAGCAGACTACTCACAGTCAGTAGAAACGTTATTGAGGTGAAGAGGGTAATCGTAAACGCACGGATACGTTGCATGTGGGGCTCGCCTTTCGGATTGAGAACAGTCATCTCTTATAAAAAGGGAAATAAAGGCTTTTTACCCGTTTCGTGACTGATTTAAGTCATTACCAATACACCAGCCTCAACAATCATGAGCTACCATTTCTCTGGTCGGCTGGCTGTAAGTTGGATCAGGCTACCTTGCGGCACAGGTCTTTCCTCCTTTTTACGTACTTTTGCGGCCAAGTTCTTGTCTCCTTTTAATCACTCTTTACCCAAGTACAATGGAAAAGATTAAAGTAGCGAATCCGGTGGTGGAACTGGATGGCGACGAAATGACCCGCATCATCTGGAAATTCATCAAGGACAAGCTGATTCTGCCCTACGTTGATGTTGATATTAAATATTACGACCTCGGCATCGAGTACCGTGATGAAACCAATGACCAAGTAACCATCGACGCGGCTAACGCGATCAAGGAATACGGGGTTGGTATCAAGTGTGCAACCATCACGCCCGATGAAGACCGCGTTAAAGAATTCAATCTGAAGCAAATGTGGAAGTCGCCGAACGGCACGATCCGCAATATTCTGGATGGTACCGTGTTCCGCGAGCCGATCGTGATGAGCAACGTACCCCGTCTGGTTACGAACTGGACGGCGCCGATCATCATCGGTCGTCACGCGTTTGGGGACCAGTACCGCGCTACGGATTTCGTCGTACCAGGACCTGGTAAACTGACGATGAAATTCGAAGGCGAGGACGGTACGGTGATGGATTTCGACGTCTATCAGTTCAAAGCTGGCGGTGTTGCTATGGGCATGTACAACGTTGACGAGTCGATCCGTGGGTTCGCCCGGGCCTGCTTCAACGTAGCGTTGGACAAAGGCTGGCCGCTGTACCTGTCGACCAAGAACACGATCCTGAAAAAATACGACGGTCGGTTCAAAGATATCTTCCAGGAGATTTACGATGCTGAGTACGCAGGCAAAGTTCACTACGAACACCGTCTGATCGATGACATGGTCGCATCGGCACTGAAGTGGAATGGTAACTTCGTATGGGCCTGCAAAAACTACGATGGCGACGTTCAGTCGGATACCGTAGCGCAGGGCTTTGGTTCGCTGGGTTTGATGACGTCGGTACTGGTTACGCCAGACGGCAAAACGCAGGAAGCCGAAGCTGCTCACGGTACGGTTACACGCCACTACCGCGAGTATCAGAAAGGTAACAAAACATCGACGAACCCAATCGCGTCGATCTACGCCTGGACGCGTGGTCTGGCTTTCCGGGGTAAACTGGATGGCAATCAGGATCTGATCGACTTCGCTAACGCCCTCGAAGCGGTTTGCGTAGAGACCGTTGAAAGCGGTAAAATGACGAAAGATCTGGCTCTGTCAGCTTTCCCAGCCGGCACGAAACTGGTAGCTGGTGAACACTACCTGTACACCGAAGAGTTTTTAGAAGCCCTGGACGAGAACCTGAAAGCCAAACTGGCAGCCTAGTTTTCGCTTGTGTAAAAAAGGAATGCCACCGCGTCTAACGGTGGCATTCCTTTTTTAGTAGCTTTATTCCCTAAACCAAAACAACCTTATGAAACTCATTGCTTCATTCTTTGCCTTATTTCTGACCATTTCAACCTCAATGACATCCATTGCCGCGACAGAGGTTGATCCGCCAAAAAAAACCATGAAAGCAAACCAGGTTCAACACATTGTGCTGTTCAAGTTTAAGCCCGAAACGACACCCGAAAAGCTGAAAGAAATCCTGACGGCTTTTGAAGCGCTCCCATCTAAAATCAAACAGATCAAAGGGTTTCAGTGGGGCACTAACAATAGTCCCGAAACTCACGCCCACGGCCTGACACACGCCTTTATTCTGACCTTCGACAACGAGAAAGATCGGGACGATTACCTCCCCCACCCAGCCCACAAAGAGTTTGGTACTATCGTTGGTCCCTGGCTGGCTGACCTGACCGTAGTGGACTTTACGAATCAGGCTAAGTAATAAGCTTAAAATATACTCATACAAAAAGGGGCTCTTGCAAGAGCCCCTTTTTGCATTCAATCGATAGACTGTTTTACCGATGATCAGCAGTGATGTTGATCATCCAGTTGATCCCATATTGATCGGTTACCATACCAAATGTATTTCCCCAGAACTGTTTCTGCAAAGGAGACGTAACATGCCCGTTTTCCGCCAGCTGGTCAAAATATCCGCTTAGTTTAGCTTCGTCGACCCCTTCGAGTGATAGACTGAACTGACCCGTGTTTTTTACGTCGGTATGGTGCGGATTATCGCTGGCTAACAGCTCGACATCGCCATTCAACTTGGCGTACATGATTTTATCTTTTGCTTCTTCGCTATTAGCCTTGGGGTCTTTATGCGCCCCTTCCGGGCTGTCGCTAAAGGGTACCAGCGTTAACTCACCACCAAAAACGCGCTGGTAAAACATCATGGCTTCCCGGCAGTTTCCACTGAAAAACAGATGCGGGTTTATTTTAATGGATGCTGACGACATAGTTTACGCTCTATTGACAACCAATGGTTACGGACGACATCCTGTCCAGCTTATCAAAGGCTACGATCAACAGGAATTACTAAAAAAAAGAATCCTGCTCCAAGAGTGGGGCAGGATTCTTAAACTATCGACTGTATGAATTCATACAGTTTGTCTCCATTATTTCACGGGCTCCGCGATGTTTTCGCCAGCCAATAGTCCCTTACGCTTTAGGAGCGCTTCGGTGAAACGTAGATCGTTATCGCTGGTAAAAATTGAAAAGGGCAAATACAGAAACTGCGCTTTAGCTAACCCTTTGGTTACTGTCCTTGCCAGCCAGTTGGCTTTTATGCCTTTCATCGACTCGCTGTTATCCAGGTAAAGAATGTACGCATCTTTCTCCTTGGCGGCACCGCTAATCTGCGACCACTTCAGGATACCCCCTTCTTTTGCGTTGATACGCATCAGAATCTGGCGGCTATCGATCTCGTACACATACTTCTGAAACAAAGGTTTGCTTTGCTCCATTTGCGTGATCCCGGTAATCTGAACAGCCCAGAAAAGAACGTACAGAACAGTAAGAACGAAAATAACAATAGCAGGCCAATAGTGGTCAAAGGTACCGCTTGCGTAAAGAGCGATGTTCAGAATAATCAGCCCCAGTGGTATAAACAACCACTTCCAATTTTCTTTCAGCCACTGCCGCAGCGCAATGTTTATATACGTTTTTTGTTCTAGGGCGTATTTTTTCGTCTTAACAATCATGTCACTTCAAAATGAAGCACAAAGATAAGTTGATTTACGATTTACGACCTACTTCGCTACGGTAGCTTGCTGAAATAGCCGCATTTGTCGGCCTTAGGCGTGCCGGAAATGCACTGCGTCGATTACGTACGGCTGGTTCGCCGATTTGTGCATGAGTACATAAACAGCGTAGGTCTGGCCGTTGGCTTCGTAGGAGCCGCTGCTGTACTGCATGTTGTCGGATGTGCCGCGATGAACGAACCGGAAGTGGCGGGGCGGGTTTTTCCGGAAAAAGGAACGGAGGATCATTTCGGCGTGCGTGGCCTCCACTTTCGTGAAGTTGACCCGTTCGGAATCGATGATTAGCTCAATTGATTCGTCAAAATGATCTGATAAGAGATTGGCATCTCCCTGGCTCATGGACGAACGAACAACTTCGTTCATTGAGACAGGCAACGTAGGCCTTTCCGGCCTGGCCCATAGCAGGGCGGTCAGCAGTAATCCGGTGAAAAAATTCATATAAGTTTAAGTTTGAGGAGATTTATCCACACAATGGCGAAAACTATGCCAAACCATAAAGTAGCTAGACTGGGCCGTTCAGTATATTTATTAAACGTAGCAAGTGCCTGCCAAACAGTTCTTTTTTATTGGCGGCAAAGTTTTTCCCATATTTGATGCCAGTATTCATTTCGTGCTATGACTAGTACCGCTCCGACACTCATTCTCAACGCTGAACAGATCCGTCAGAAAATTAGACGCATCGCTTTTCAGATCTACGAAACCAACTTTGAAGAATCGGCAATCATACTGGCCGGTATTGCTGGTGAAGGCTTTGTGCTGGCGCAGGCGCTCGCCGAAGAGGTTCGTTCGATTGCGCCTTTTTCCGTAGAAATTGTAGAGCTGACCCTGAACAAATCGCAGGTTGCTCAGCCAGCTGTCTCCATTACGCCTACCGACTACGTATATACGAATAAGGTCGTGATTGTGGTCGATGACGTACTCTACACCGGCCGAACATTGGCATTTAGCTTACAGCCTTTTTTGAGCGTTCCGCTGCATAAACTCCAGGTAGCGGTGCTGATTGATCGCAATCACCCGCGCTACCCCGTTGCCGCTGATTATAAAGGGTATGAACTCAGTACCACCCTGACTGAGCACGTCGATGTGGTCCTGAGCGACGAAAACCGGATGGGGGTGTATTTGACATAAAGGAGGAAGGGGAGGAGGGGAGAAAGGAGGAAAGGAAAACATAGGAAGATAATTCTGTGTCAGATTCCTTTCCCCCCCTCCTCCCCTTCCTCCAATTCTTTTACGCCCTTGTACTGCGGATAAGGCCGACACCGGCGAAGAAGAAGATACCGCCGATAATAACGTATACGAACGAGGCTTGAGAAACGCCCCCTTTGGTGAAATCGATTCCGCCGTAGATCAGACCAATCAGCCCTGCTAGTGTCAGGATTATTCCGAGTATACTTTTGACATTCATGACGTTTGTGTTTAGTGAATACGTATTGTCAAAAGCATAACTGACTTTGCGGCTGACCTTCCCAAAACTCTTTCCTGTTGCCTGCTTTACTATTCGAGCAGCACGAGAATATCCTCTTTCGTGAGCGATTTCATAAAGTTTTCTTCCGTCGTGATTAGGCTACCGGCCAGTTGCTGTTTCGCCCGCTGTAACGACAGAATTTTCTCTTCTACCGTATTCTTGGCAATGAATTTGTAGGTAAAGACCGTCTTCTGTTGACCAATGCGGTGCGCGCGGTCAACCGCCTGTGCTTCAATGGCCGGATTCCACCAGGGGTCCAGGATAAAGACATAGTCGGCCGCCGTCAGGTTGTGTCCTAGCCCACCCGCCTTGAGCGAAATCAGGAATAGCTTTACCGACTCATCCTTTTGGAACATGTCCACCTGCTGCTGACGGTCAGTCGTGGAGCCATCCAGGTAAGCGTATTTGATATTCTTCTCTTTCAGGTACTGCCGAACAACATTCAGGTGTTTGATAAACTGACTAAAGACCAGAATTTTATGATTCTCGATCATAGCCGTTTCAAGGCGCATCAGCATATCGTCCAGTTTACCCGAATCGCCTTCGTAATCCGCATCGACCATACGGGGGTGATTAGCGATCTGCCGTAGCTTAGTCAACCCCTGTAAAACGACCATCTGCGACTTGGCCATTCCCTCCTCCTCAATTCGTTCCAGAATCAGGTTGCGGTAATACGACTTGGCTTCTTCGTATTGTTTCTCCTGATCGGGCGTCATTTCGCAATAAAGTACGCTTTCTACCTTTTCGGGCAGATCCGTGGCAACCTGCGATTTGTTACGCCGAAGCATGAACGGCTTAATGAGGTTGTACAGCCGGGCCGTTTTCGTTTCGTCGTGCTTTTTCTCTATTGGAATCTGAAACTCATTTCGGAAAAACGCCTGACTTCCCAGCAGCCCCGGATTGATAAACGACATCTGCGACCAAAGATCCATCGTACTATTTTCTAAAGGTGTTCCCGTCAGAATAAGTCGGTTGGACGTATTGAGCTGCATCACCGCTTTAGTGATGTGCGACGATGGATTTTTGATCGCCTGCGACTCATCCAGAATAACGTAATTGAATCGATATGGGCTCAACAAATCAATGTCGATGCGAACGATACCGTAGGAAGTCAGAATCAGATCGTAGTTGTCAAACTGGGCCGTGTTTTTCTCCCGATACGTACCCGTATAAACCATAATGCGCAGCTCAGGGGTAAACTTACGGGCTTCTAGCTCCCAGTTGTAGAGCAGCGAAGTCGGCATCACCAGTAAGCTTGGCTCGGTAGCTCCAGCTTCCTTCTGGCCCTGGAGCATCGCCAGCGTCATAACTGTTTTACCCAGCCCCATGTCATCGGCTAGGCACCCACCAAACCGATATTGACGCAGGAAGTTAATCCAGTCGTAGCCAGCCTGCTGGTAAGGACGCAACGTACCATTAAAATGAGTCGGCAACGCAAAATTCTCAATCTCTTCAAAATCACGCAGGCGCTCCAGTTTCCGACTCATTACCGTCGTCGCCAGATTATCCCGTTCCAGTTCCTGCACCAGCGCCAGGTGTTGTTTCTGCAAAACAAACTGATCGCCGTCCCAGCTATCCAGCCCGTCACCGTTACGTAGTTCCAGAAAGCCAAACAGCTCGGAATATTTGGTGAACCAGGCTTCCGGAATAACCGCGATCTCGCCATTGGGCAGGGTAAACTCCTGTTTTTTGTTCAGAATCAGCGTACGCAGTTTCAGGAAAGGAATCTCGAACTCACCGAACCGGACGTTTGCATAAATGTCGAACCAATCCCGCCCTTCTTCAATAGACAGATCAATACTGGAGTATCCCAGAAAATACCGCTTGGGATCTTCGTCATGCTGACGTAACAGAAAGCCGTTTTCCTGCACCAGCGAGCTATTCTCCGATAGCCAGGAAAAAGCTTCCGTTTTCGGGAGGGCCAGCCGACCATGTTTTAAGTCAAGTCCTTTCTCCCGCAGGAATGTCAGTTGCTGCCGTTCGTAACGCTGATCCCGACGAATTTTGTGAAAGATATATTCCCCATTCTTCGCTTCCAGACTTACGTTAGCCGCCGGACCGAAACTGTCGAAGCGGAACGTAAAGTCACCGTACTGAAACGATAGATCAAAGACGATTTTCTGACCTGTGTCGGTTTCGTATTCAGTAAGATCAATTCCGGCGGTGGCTGTTACGGTCCGATTTACAGTCGCCAGTTCCGAAACAGTAATGATGGGTACGGGTAGCAGATTTTCACCCCGTATCTCAAATCCTTCGGGAAAGACATCGTACGACGCAATGAGTTGCGCGACAAAACGCTCGTAATACTGGTGCTCCAGTGCCCGTGGAATTACGATGTGATTTTTATTGAAGAACGGACGTAATTTTTTTCCATCCACGTTCTTGCTGAAATGATACAGGCAGTTATCAACCAGCATATACGCTGGTTCGTCGCAGATCATCAGCGCATCGCGAAACTGAAATTTGACCCGATCGGTCCCCCCCGCGCTGTTGGGATAGCGGATGATGGGAAAATAATGAGTAGCCTCGGCCAGACGGTGAACATGAAAATGCACTTTAGCAGGCTGTGGCATCCACTCGATAGGTGCCCAGGCAGGATTACCGTCGTTACCCATGACGTAAAAAGGGCGACCTGCCATCAGACTCATAATCTGCCCTTTCATATTTTCCAGGTAGCCGCAGATAGTGTCCTGCAGTAACTTATCCCCTTTCTGCGGGTCGTATACCTTCAGCAGGAAGTCGACGGCGGGCAGGCGTTTCGTATTGAATTTCTTGACGATCGTATCCTGCTGAATGCTGTCAATCAGCTTAACCAGGTCAAAATCCCGCTCACTCAACCCCTGCGCAAATTCCCCTACGTTCTGCGTCGACAACGTCTGATTTTGTAGTGTCAGCTCTCCCCGGCTATTACGCTGTACCACGAACGCTTCAATCAGGTAACCCAGAAACTCATGCTCGAGCAGGGAGTAGACAATCTGGAAGGGCTGGGTCGGATAAACTCTCATACGTACGCGCAGCTATCAGTTAACTGACAACCGATTAGACGGAATAAATAAGGGCTTGAACAGGTTGCTGAACTTCAGATGAAGTGAAGACTGGCTTACCAAAAAAGCAGCATCAAACTGCTCACTTTTAGCTATTTACAGCTAAACTCAGGTAACCAGAAGTCTCAAATATACAAATCAATCTAAAACGCGCAACGAGCTATTCGTCAAAAGAGAACGAATGCGAAACAGAATCAGGGGAAGTTTACTGAATGGTCAGCTTACCACTTGTCACCTCTTCTGGTCTGATTCTATCTTAACCAAAACAGACTTTAAATATTTGTTAAAAAAATTTAATAAATCGATGAGTAGTTCTACGGCAACTAGTCTTTTCACCCAGATAAGCTCTCTCCGAGCTTGTTCCAAAAACCTAAAACAACTGCTTTCTGCAGTTCAGTCTTTATGGAAAAACCTTTACCGTTATCAGGTAGGGCAAGCAGGCTTCTACGCCACTCCGTTTCGCCCATTGCATTAGCCATTGCCTGTTTGACAGCCAGTCAGGCAATGCCATCGAATGACCCGGACGTTCTGGGTAAGCGTGCCACTCGATTCCTGACTATTAACACGATTCAAGTTGATCGTACGGTTACGGGCCGGGTTGTTGACGAAAAAAATGAAGGATTACCTGGTGTTAGTATCGTTGTTAAAGGCACGCAGCGGGGTACAGTAACGGCCGCCGATGGTTCGTACAAACTGGATGTTCCTGATGCCGGTGCTACTCTCGTATATTCCTTCGTAGGGTACAATGCTCAGGAAATTGCCGTTGGCTCGCAGGCAACGCTTAACGTAACGCTGAAGGCCGACGATAAAACGCTGGACGAAATCGTCGTTATCGGTTACGGTACTGCTCGTAAATCGGACTTAACAGGTGCTGTATCGGGTATCAAAGAAGCCGAGCTCCTCGAACGTCCTGCTCCATCGCTCAACCAGCAACTATCAGGTCGTCTGCCTGGCGTACAGGTAAATACTAACTCCGGTCGCCCGGGTGGTCGGACAACGGTTCGTATCCGTGGTTTCAGCTCGATCAACTCGTCGAACAACCCGCTTTACGTAGTGGATGGCGTTATGCTCCCACAAGGTACTGGTGACCAATTCAGTAACCCGATCGACTACATCAACCCCAACGATATTGTCAACGTTGAGGTCCTGAAAGATGCGTCGTCTACCGCTATCTATGGTGCGCGGGGTGCTAACGGGGTTATTCTGGTTACCACCCGTAAAGGGAAAGCTGGAGAAAGCCGTATTACGTACGATGGTCAGTTTAGCGTTAACACGATCGGTCCTAACAAACCGAAAGTACTGAACGCTAAAGAATATCTGGCGACTGAAGACCTGGCTTATGCAAATATGGCCAAGTACGATCCCGTCGGCTGGGCCGCGGGTAAATGGACGTATCTGGATCCAGTCGCTCGTCGGCGCTCGTTCAGTGCCGCTCACCCAGGCGTTTTTGACGCCAATCTGAATCCGCTGTACGATACCGACTGGTTCAAGGAGTCGTCGCAGAACAAACTGTCGCAAAACCATCAGCTCGGTTTTAGCGGAGGTAACGAGCGTACGCAATACTCGGTTTCGCTGAACTACCGCGATGATCAGGGTCTTATCAAGACTTCGTACATGAAACGGTATTCGGGCCGGTTTACGTTGGACGATCAGGTGAAGAAATGGCTGAAAATTGGTGGAACGCTGAACTATAACTACCAGACTGAAAACCTGGTGGATATCAACGACGCCGTAGCCCGCCAAATCGTGGAAGATTTCCCGTTCCTGCCCGTACGGTATCCGGATACAGGTATCTTAGCCGAAAACCGGGATTACCCATACGCCGAAGGTACCATGAGCTCAGTGCACCGGCTGCTGGATCGCCGTTACATTCAAAACACCCAGACCATTCTGGGTAGCTTATTTGCCAACATCAGCCTAGCCAAAGGTCTGGAGTTTCGGTCGGTATTAGGTACCAACGTACAGACGCAGGAAATCAACCAGTCGCAATCCCGCACACTGAACATCGGTGGTAACGGAAACGCGTCGGGTAACAACAACCGCACAAATTTCTGGTCGCTGGAAAACTACCTGACCTATAACAAGCAGTTCGGAACAGACCACTCGTTCACGGGACTGTTGGGTATTTCCTGGCAGGAAACCACCCGGTTTGGTATCGGGGCCAGCGTGAGCGGTTTCGCGACGGATTACTTTGGCTTCAACAACCTGGGAGCCGGCGCTACGAACCCATCGGTATCGTCGTATGCGGATCGCTTTGCCTTTAACTCGTATTTCGGCCGGATCAACTATGGCTTCCGGGACCGTTACCTGTTGACGTTCACAGGTCGGGCCGATGGTTCGTCGAAGTTTGGTGAAAACCATAAGTTTGCTTTCTTCCCCTCGGCGGCTCTGGCCTGGCGTGTATCGGAAGAAGACTTCCTGAAAGGCAATTCGATCATCTCGAATTTGAAAGTTCGGAGCAGCTATGGACTGACAGGTAACTCTGAGATTCCTCCTTATGCATCTCTTTCGTTGCTTAGCTCTAACTACGCAGCCGTCTATGGCGATACACGGGCCGGTGGAACGGGGATCTCTCGTTTGGCCAACCCTGATCTGCGCTGGGAAAAAACAGCACAGACCGACGTGGGCGTCGAAATTGGTTTGTTCAAAGGCCGGATCTCGCTGGAAGCAGATTACTACTACCGTCTGACGACCGACATGCTGCTTGATGCGCCCGTACCACGTACCAGTGGATATGGCACCATTCGTCGTAACGTCGGTTCGATGCAGAACCAGGGCTTTGAGTTCGGTTTGAACACGGTAAACGTTAACAATGGTAAGTTTAGCTGGAACACTACCTTCAACATCTCGTTGAACCGCAACAAAGTATTGACGCTGGCTACGCCTTCGGATATCTTTAACGTAGGTGGTCCTAACTTCACAAACCCAACTAACGTTATCCGCGTGGGTGAGCCAGTTGGTTCGTTCTATGGTCTGACTCGTCTGGGTACCTGGAGTGAATCTGAGCGTGAAGAAGCCGCTCGGTTCACTAGCTACCGGAATGGTCTAACGATTCTGCCGGGTGATATCAAGTACCTGGACGTAAACGGCGACCGCGCTATCACCGATGCTGACCGTAGCATCATTGGTAACGGTAGCCCAAAAGGTTGGGGTGCTATGACGAACAACCTGCGCTTCGGCAACTTCGACGCTACTCTAGAACTTCAGTTCATGTATGGCAATGACGTCATGCTGATGAACTTGCACGCTAGCGAAGACCGTCAGGCACTGGCTAACAGCTACTCGTCGGTACTGCGCGCTTGGACGCCATCGAACCAGAACACGCCTATCGCTGAGATTCGGGACACCCGTGCTGGTTACGTAACTAACGTGGATAGCCACTGGATCAAAAATGGTTCGTTCCTGCGGGGCCGTAACCTGCTCTTCGGTTACACCTTCCCGGCTGAGGTCACCAACAAGCTGAAAATGAACCGTCTACGCGTTTACGCATCGGCGCAGAACTTCTTCCTGTTATTAGAAGATCCAATCGTTGGCGATCCAGAAGTAACACCAACGAACCAGGCCGCTGGTAACAGTGCTTTCTCGCAGGGCATGATCTGGCACAACTACCCAAAACCAACAACGTACTTAGTTGGCCTACAGATCGGTCTGTAATTTACCAACGCATTTTGTTTACTGACTTTATCGTATGAGACATACACTCACTAAATACATTAGCCAAGCGGTTCTGTGCGGGCTGGCCCTGACCGGTCCCGTTGGCTGCTCGGACTTTCTAAAGGAACAGGCTCCTTCTAACTTGAGCCCTAGTACGTTCTACACGATTCCAGACCACGCTGAAGCGGCTTTAGCGGCTACCTACGCAGGTACCCGTTTTATGGGCGGTGACGCAGGCATCTTCTCCAGTAACTGGCAGTTGCTGGAAGCGTTGACCGGAACCTCAACTACAGAAACCGCGCAGAACTCCGATCTGAATAACCTTTATGGTCTGGTTCACGATGGGAATACGGCCCACGTCGTAAACTACTGGAACGGTCTGTACACACTGATTGCGAACGCCAACTTGGTGATCGACAAGGTGCCGGGAATCACGCCAATGGATGCAGCTCAGAAGGCCAAAATTCTGGGTGAAGCCCGATTCCTTAGAGCGACGGCTTACTTCACGGCCGTTCGGCTGTGGGGCGATGTCCCGCTGATCACGACGCCCCAGTCGGCGGCTTCTGCTGACTTCTTACCAGCGCGCGCTTCGCAGGAAGACGTGTATAAGCTGATTGTTGATGACCTGACCGCAGCAGAAAGCGCAGGTCTGGCCTGGATGGATGTGAGCGGTCGCGCTAACATGGCAGCCGTGAAAACGCAGTTGTCTAAAGTGTACCTGACAATGGCCGGGTTCCCACTCAGCAAAGGCGCTACGTATTACAAGCTAGCAGCTGACAAAGCGCTGGAAGTAATTACCTACGCGAACGCCAATCCATCGGTGATCAACCTGTTTTCGACCTATGAAGACGTACACCGGGAGAGCACTAAAAACCGGGTGGAGCATCTGTACATGGTCCAGTATAACACGGCTGTGGAGGCTAACCGGATGGACAACTTCTATCCGAACTTCAAACCGGTAACCTACAACGGTCCCGGCGGAACCGGGAGCTCGGTACCAACGGCGGCTTTCTATGCTTCTTACGAAGCGGGTGACCTGCGGGCTAAAGATCAGGCTGGTTATTTCTATACCACCTACTATACCAACGGTAACGGAGCACCGTTCTCGCTGGGCGCGCCATATGTGTTTAAGCACTTCAACCGGACTGCCAACGGTACGTCGGGTGTAGCGGGTACTCGTCAGAATAACCTGAACGTACCGCAGATTCGCTTTGCCGAAACTCTGTTGATCTACGCTGAAGCGCAGAACGAAGTGGGTGGTCCAAACCAGGCGGCTTACGACGCGATGAAACGTATCCGTGACCGGGCAACGCTGACAACACCAGCGCTGGGTACGTTCACGCAGGCTACGTTCCGGGAAGCCGTATGGCGGGAGCGCTGGCACGAGCTGTGCTACGAACAACTGACCTGGTACGACATGGTGCGGCTACGGAAGGTGTACAACGAGAAAACCAATGGTTTCGACAATTTCGTGGGTCACGTGAACCTCAGTTCAAACCGGCCACTCCAGGAAAAACACCTGTTGCTGCCGATCCCTCGTCAGGAGTTGTTGAACAACCCGAACCTGAAGACGCAGAACCCAGGTTATCCTGGTGCTTAAGCTGATTCAGCGATAAACAAAAAGGCCCCGACTACTCAGTCGGGGCCTTTTCGTTTGGTGTTTATGTCTGTTACGTCCGACCTTCGCGCATCCAAGTAACCCGCCCCTTTTATGAGTAGCTTGCTCAAAGATCTGTATTCCGTTGAGTTCTATAATCGCCTGGCCGACTCCTTCGGAAAAAGCATTCCTGACTTCAATAAGTCGACGTTCCTAGCGCTTATTTTTCAGGATGATTTTGAGCTGAAAGAACTGAAAGGACGAATGAAGCACACAGCGAACGTACTTCATCACTTTTTACCGACTGCTTACTCCCAAGCAGTCGCTCTACTACCAACTGTCATTCCGCAGCTTCGGACGGATGGCTTTCAGGATAACCAGTTGGAGTTCATGTTCCTGCCCGACTATATTGAAACCTACGGGCTGGACTACTACGATCAATCCATAAATGCTCTTGAATACCTAACGCAGTTTGTGAGCTGTGAATTTGCCGTACGGCCGTTTCTGTTGCGGTATGGCAACCGGATGCTTGACCAGATGACAGCCTGGTCACGGCACGACAGTTACCGGGTGCGTCGGTTAGCCAGCGAAGGAAGCCGCCCCCGTTTGCCTTGGGCAATGGCGGTACCGATGCTCAAGCAAGATCCACAACCCCTATTAGAGCTCCTGGAGAACTTAAAAAATGACCCGCATCCGTGGGTTCGGCGTAGCGTAGCGAACCATCTGAATGACATTGCGAAAGACCACCCCGAGTTGATTCTACGTATTGCCAAGGATTGGCGCGGTGTTAGTCCAGAAACCGACGCGATCATCAAGCACGGCTGCCGAACGCTGCTGAAACAGGGTCACCCGGACATACTGACGCTGTACGGGTTATCGGGCGAGAACCTTCACCTGTCTGATTTTACGATTCAAACGCCCGCCGTTCAGATCGGTGACAACCTGGTCTTTTCGTTCACGGTCCATAACGCCCAACCGCTACCGCAATTGGTCCGGCTGGAATATGCGGTCTACTACCGCAAACAGAATGGGCTGTTCGGAAGGAAAGTCTTCAAGATTAGTGAGCGGGTCTACCAGCCAAACGAACGGGTAGCTATCAGCCGAACCCATCGATTCAAACCAATAACTACCCGAACCTTTTATACGGGTCAGCACAGACTATCAATTATTCTGAACGGTCAGGAAAAAGCCATTCAGTCCTTCGAACTGATTCGTTAGCCTTTATCTGACGATCTGACGCTTACTTCTTACAAGTCGTTACGACGCTGAGGCTACTCGTGTTGATGGTGTTGGCTTTGATGTAATCGGCGACTTCCCCATCACCACAGACCCGCATCTCGTTGCGGTTGACCTGCTGCCCCTGGCCGTTGTACGTCAGCGTTTCACAGGTCTGACAATCTTTTTTCCGGAAGGTGCCGCCTTCGCAGGCCATCAGCCCCACCAGCGCGATTATTGATACTGCGATTCGTTTCATAGTGTATCGGTTTTCGTAACCTAGTTCTTCTTAACCAGGTTTTTCGTAAACCGGCACAAAAATAACGAAATCATGCTAGGCTTTCGTGGGCGAGTCGCAAGGGATCGTGGGCTGAAAGAAGACCAGCATGATTCGCATCTAAATAATCTTGTATCAAATTCGCTGGATCAGCTCGGCCACTTTATGTACCTCCCGGCCCAAGATGTGGTCGATGATAGACTGGGCGTGCTCGCGACCATTTTCGATAAAAACCTTTTCGGTATAAATTCCGGCCAGTACCGTCCCACAGACGTATAATCCTGGCACATTCGTTTCGAACGTTTCCTTATCGTACACCGGCACCTGCGTTTCTGGATTAAGCTCAATACCACAACGACGTAACAAATCAGCATCGGGGATATAGCCCGTCAGCACGAGCACGAAATCAGCGGGAAGCTGGCTTTCTTCGCCCGTTTTCTTATTCATAATCGTTACGAATTGCCCATCGATTTCGGTTACGCACGAATCGAACACCGTTTTAATCCGACCTTCCTTCACCCGGTTTTTCACGTCGGGAACCAGCCAGTATTTAACGGTGCTGCGAAAATCTTCGCCCCGGTGCACGATCGTTACGTTCACGTTATGCCGATACAGTTCCAGTGCGGCTTCGACGGCGGAGTTCGACGCGCCCACAATCACGACATTCGTGAACGAATATTTGAAAGGTTCGTCGTAATAGTGCGTTACGTGCGGCAAGGTCTCGCCGGGCACATTCAGCCAACGGGGCCGGGTGAAGTAGCCCGTTGCCATAATCACCTTCCGGGCGTGATACTGATCGCCCACTTTCGTCGTGACCGTAAACAGATCATCGTGCTTCACGACGTCCCAGACTTCCTGAAATAATTTGAAATTCAGATCGTAATAAGCAGCCGCTTTACGGTAATACTGGAGCGCTTCGTTACGTCCCGCTTTTACGTCGGAAATAGCGAACGGTAGTCCGCCGATTTCAATATTTTCGGCCGTCGAGAAGAAACGCATCCGGCGGGGATACTGCCGAATCGACTCCGTTAGGCTACCCATTTCCAGAATAAGATGGCTCAGCCCGGATTTGGCTGCTTCGATCCCAGCCGCCAGCCCACAGGGCCCACCACCAACAATAATTACGTCGAATATCTGCATAGTTACACGGGATAACCTTACTGCCAGCTCGTTGCTACGGCAACAGGTTATACTGATGTAACAACCGAAAAGCCGCCAAAGGTTGCGTTGGTTCCCTGCTTTTTGTGACTGCTGCCGAACTCCTTTTCTGCGCACGGGGTTTGTCTTATCTTTACTAAGCTGTACTGCCTGTAGCTCGTTGTGGAAAACTTACCCAATACCCTTTTTTCCGGAATTGACATCGATGAAGTCACCGTCTTCGCCGACCTGATCCTGCCCATACCCGTACCCAGACTGTTTACGTACCGGGTACCCAGGGGAATGGCTGATCTGTTGAAAATCGGGGCTCGGGTTATTGTCCCTTTCGGAAAAAACAACGGACGGGTGCTGACGGCCATCGTAGCCCGGCTTCACAACTCCCCCCCGACCAACTACCAGGCTCGCTACATCACCGAAGTCCTGGACGAATACCCACTCGTAACAGGTTACCAACTGGAGCTTTTCCGCTGGATGGCGGAATACTACATGTGTTGCGTAGGCGACGTCATGAACGTAGCGTTACCATCGGGACTGAAAATTTCAAGTCAGTCGAAAGTGCAGTTTAACCCTGATTTTGATTATCCCGAACTGCTGACGGAGTTTGAAGAAGCGCTACTGACCGAACTCAAAAAACAACCGGCCCTCACCTACGATGAACTGGCCCGGCTGGCGGGCTCGGGCACCAACGTACCAGCCCTGATCAAATCGCTGGTGGGCAAAAAAGCGGTGATCGTATTCGAGGAAGTCCGCGAGAAATACGTACCCAAAATGGTGCGTAAAATCCGGCTCAACCGCAATTACGAACAGCGTGAGCAATTGCTGGTCTTGCTACAGCGGCTCGAAAAACTGCCCAAGCAGCAGGAAGTTGTGATGCGTTACCTGAGCCACGTACCGCTGCAGCGCAGCCCGGAACTGAATGAACGAGGACTGGACAAGACGATTCTGAATCAGGACGACGAATTATCACAATCGTCGCTGACGACGCTGATCAAAAATCAGGTTTTCGAAACCTTTGAGATCATCCAGCCCCGCTTTTCGGACAACGAAGCTCCCCAGGCCGAAATCAAACTGACGGAGGCCCAGCAAGCCGCATCCGATCAGATTATGGCGCAGTTCGAGCAACAGAACGTCGTCTTACTGCATGGCATCACGGGCAGTGGCAAAACCGAAGTGTACATCAATCTGATTCAACAGGCGTTGGGTGGTGGTTCGCAGGTATTGTACCTACTTCCCGAAATCGCGCTGACGACCCAAATTGTTGTCCGGTTGCAGCGTGTCTTCGGTGATAAGATGGGAATTTACCACTCCAAATTTTCGGACAATGAGCGGGTCGAGGTCTGGAAAGGCGTCGTGTCGGGGCAATACCAGTTCGTGGTAGGCGTACGTTCAGCCGTGTTTCTCCCGTTTGATAACCTCGGTTTGATCATCGTGGACGAAGAGCACGAGACCAGCTACAAACAGCACGACCCGGCTCCGCGCTACCACGCCCGCGACGTAGCGATTATGCTCGCGCACTGGCAACAAGCGAAGGTACTGCTGGGATCAGCTACACCCTCCATCGAAACGTATTACCAGGCCCAGCAGGGTCGCTACGGACTGGTGGAGTTGTTCAGGCGCTTCGGCGATGCGACATTGCCCCGGATCATGCTGGTTGATACCAAACAGGAGAAGCGGCAGAAAACCATGAAAAATGAGTTTTCGTCGGTCCTACTCGACGCTCTGGAACAAAACCTGGAGCGAAAAGAGCAAAGCATTCTCTTCCAAAACCGGCGGGGCTACTCCCCTTATATGCAATGTGAGGACTGCGACTGGACCGCCGAATGCCCTAACTGCGCCGTGAGTCTGACGTATCACCAGCGTGATGCTGAATTACGTTGTCACTACTGCGGTCATAAAGAAAATGTGCCTAGAGTCTGCCCCGTCTGCGGATCAACCAAAGTAAAAACGATTGGTTTCGGTACGGAGAAGCTGGAAGACCAGCTCCAGATTACGTTTCCCGGCTCACGGATTTTACGGATGGATCTGGACACGACCCGCGCTAAAAACGCGTATCAGCAGATCATTCAGGAGTTTGAAAGCGGTCAGGTCGATATGCTCGTCGGTACGCAGATGATCACGAAAGGGCTCGATTTCGACAACGTAAGTCTGGTCGGTATTTTCGACGCCGACCGGTTGATTCACTTTCCCGATTTCCGGGCGACCGAGCGCTCGTTCCAGATGCTGACGCAGGTGAGCGGCCGAGCCGGACGTCGGGCCGGACGGCAGGGCACGGTGTTGATTCAGACGGCCAACCCGCAACAGTCAATTCTGCAAAAGATCATCGAAAACGATTATAAAGGGCTATATACCGAAGAGATTCAGGAGCGGCAGGATTTTAATTACCCCCCCTTCTGCCGACTTATTAAGCTGACCGTACGTCATACGGACAAAGCCATCAGTCAGCGGGCGGCCGATCGCCTGGCGGCTGAGCTGACTGACGCGCTGGGCAGCAGCCGCGTGCTGGGTCCCGAAGAACCACTGGTAGAGCGCATTCGCAATCAGTTCCTGTTTGATATTCTTATCAAACTGGAGCGCGAGAAAGTAAATATCAAAGCCGTCAAGTCCTTTATTCAGGAACGTATCAACGATATCCTGATTGATAAAGGGCTCCGGCAAGTTCACGTTGTCGCCGACGTTGACTGTTTGTAAGACGTAATGCTTAAACGTAAAAGCGAAGCGGCTGGTGGAAAACTCCACCAGCCGCTTCGCTTTTACTAGTTGGTCATGTAGTGCTTTACGCCTGTTTGGTCAATTGAATGTTGGCAATCAGTTTGATGTCTTCGCCCAGTGCCAAACCACCTGTTTCGGTCAGAGCGTTGTAGCTCAGACCAAACTCTTTCCTATTCACAACGCCTGTAATCTCGAAGCCAATTTTTGTCTGTCCGTAATTGTCTTTGGCTGAGCCACCGTATTCGGCGTTAACCGTAACCTCTTTCGTTACGCCGTGCATTGTCAGGTTGCCGGTCAGTTTATACTGATCGCCTTTAACCTTGTTGAATGAAGTCGATTGAAAGGTGATGTACGGATAGTTGGCTACATCGAAGAAATCGGTTGATTTCAGGTGTGTATCCCGCATTTCCTGATTGGTATCGATGCTGCTTACGTCCAGAGAGAAATGAATTTCGGCGTCATCAAAATCCTCATCGTCGCCCGTCGTGGCAGTACCACTAAACTGGTTGAATGCCCCCGTTACCGTCGAGATAACTAAGTGTTTTACTTTAAATTGTACTTCTGAGTGCGTGGGATCTACAGCCCATTTAACCGCTGTTTCTGTTGTCATGGTACTTGGTATTGACGAATGGTACTTAAAACTTAAACTATGGAAATAAAACTAACACTGTTACGTAATAGGCAAAAAAATTAGCCGAGTGCTTTGATGAATCCGCGAATGGCATCCTGTAACACCAATTCCTGTACGGGATCCAGCTCGCTTTCTTTTCCAACCATTTGAATCGATACTAACCCGTGCAGGATGGAACAGTAAGTATGGAACTTCAGAAAATAATCAACCTCCGGCTGGTTACTTTCGGCGACGGCCCGCTGTATTACCGATAGGATGACATCGCTGTATCGTTTTACCTCAGCTACTCGATTGACGGTTTCGCAAGCGGGTATGCCCAGCCCAAACATTAGCTGGTAATATTCCCGGTTTCTAAACGCAAACTCCCAATACGCTTTCGCAATGGCTTCTAACTGAGCACTAGGTGTCTGCTGAGCATCCCGGGCAGCCTGTAACTTCTCGGCCAGGAGGGTAAAGCCCTGCTTGGTAAACTCCAGCAGAATGGCATCCTTATTCTCAAAATGACTGTAGATAACCGGAACGCTGTACTCAATGGCATCCGCAATCCGACGAATCGACAGTGCCGACCAGCCCTCCTTCTCAACGACCTCCCAGGCCGCTTGCAAGATGCTGCTTCGGACTTCCAGCCGTTGCCGTTGTTTGCGTTCTACAATACCCATTTATACCTGCTTGGTTATCTTTTATAACGGTGTTAACCTTGGCTACTTCTTTATAGTTCCAACAATCATCAACTTATTATCAGCTTATGTATGTCTTAGCACGTGAATTGACCACCAGATTGTAATGACCCGACCTTGAGTCAATTGAGTTAGTCCGTAAGTTGGTATATTTACGGTCGTTTAGTCAGTGTTATTTGGCAGAGCAGGGTGTAGCAGATTTGGCTACGTCCGTAAAATTTCTGTGAAGCCGACTGTAAATTTGCCCATCCGGTTAATTTTGCAACGGCTTTCGGCCCTTTGCCCAATTTTTCCCGTCCCTCATGTCTAAGAAAACCAAGATCGTGGCCACCGTTGGTCCGGCTTCCGAAACAAAAGAACAATTGCTGGCACTAGCCAAAGCTGGGGTAAACGTTTTCCGGCTTAACTTCTCCCACGGCACCCACGAAGATCACCTGATGCGGCTTAATCGCATTCGGGAAATCAACGAAGAACACCAACTAAACCTTTGCATTCTCCAGGATTTGCAGGGTCCCAAAATCCGAATCGGTAACGTCGAAAACAAAGATGGCGTTTTAATCGAGGCAGGCAATGAACTGGTTTTCACGAACGATGATATTATCGGCACTGCCGAACGTGTCAGTACGCCCTATAAGGACATGTACAAAGACGTTCATCCAGGCGAGCGTATCCTGATGGACGACGGCAAGCTGGAAGTACGGGTTATTCGTGCTGATGGTACCGACGTAGTAACTGAAGTTGTCTATGGTGGCTCGATGAAATCGAAGAAAGGCGTTAACCTGCCCAACACGAAAGTTTCGATGCCAGCCGTTACCGAAAAAGACTGGGCTGACCTTGAATTCGGTCTGGAACATGACGCGGAATGGATTGCGCTGTCGTTCGTTCGCGAGGCTTCCGAAATCCTGGAAATCAAAGATTACATCAAGTCGAAAGGCAAGAAGAGCCGGGTTATTGCCAAGATTGAAAAGCCCGAAGCTATCCAAAACATCGATGCGATCATCGAAGCAACCGACGGCCTCATGGTTGCCCGCGGTGACCTCGGGGTTGAATTGCCAGCCGAAGAAGTGCCGATGATTCAGAAAATGCTGGTCGAAAAATGCAACCGGGCCGCGAAACCCGTTATTGTGGCGACGCAGATGCTGGAAAGTATGATCGACGCTCCTCGCCCTACTCGCGCGGAAATCAACGATATCGCGAACTCGGTAATGGATGGTGCCGATGCCGTAATGCTCAGCGCCGAAACAGCTTCGGGTAAATACCCGATTCTAGCCGTAGAAAGCATGGCTAACACTATCAAGCAGGTAGAAGCCTCAACTAACAAAATCTACTTCCGCTACCACGCTCAGGTCAACGAAACCCCAACCGAAAACGCGATCAATGACAACGTCGTCATGAGTGCGTGCCGGTTAGCCCGCGACACCCAGGCAAAAGCAATTATTGGTATTACGAATTCGGGGTACACCGCCGTTCGCCTGTCGCACCACCGTCCTAAAGCGGACTTGTACGTTTTCTCCAACGATGCCCACCTCCGCAATACGCTGGGTCTGTACTGGGGTGTTCAGGTTATGCCATACGAGCCCAACCTAGAACAAACAGTCGATCAGACGGTTGAGGGCATCAAGCAAACGCTGATTACGCAGAAGAAACTAGCCTCAGGAGACATTTTCATCAATACCCTGAGTATGCCACTGACTCAGGCTCGCCGGACGAATACGGTGAAATTGAGCACGGTAGATTAATATTTCAGATAAAATAGAAACGACGTAAGAAGAAAGGTTTGTCAGGCAAAGTGCCAGCGTCCTTCCTCTTACGTCGTTTCTATTTTATCCAATTCCTGAAAACACTAAAAAGCCGCGAAACCAAGGGTCATCGCGGCTTTTCTGTTCTCACTGAAAATGGAGACTTTTTTGATTAAAGTCTAACTATCTATTAGATAACCAGACTAAATCAAAAGTGATTATGCTTTTGTTTCTTCTTCCGTCGTTTCGGCTGCATCTTCGGTTGATGTCGGAGCCGTTTCTTCCGTCGTTGTCTCGAATACCTCGGGGGCGTACTGACGAAGGATAGAGTGCCAGGTAATCAGCTTCTTAATGTCGGTAGGCCGCACACGTTCACGGTCGTAACTGGGCACAACCGACGCCATAAATTCAGCCAACTCGTCGTTCGACCCTTTCGGATCAGCCGTTAGATTATCGCCGTATTTTTCGCTGATCGCCAGCAGCACCTCGCTCAGCGGAATCGACTGTTCGTCGTTATCATCGACGTAGATCGAAATATCGTTCAGAACCGACACGCGGGCCGTTGGTCCCATCATGGTCTTAGCCTTCTTATCATCCAGGGACTCCACGATAACACCGGCCCGGCCAGGTTTCAGAATCCGGTATAAGCCGCTGTAACCGGCAACGTTGGCAATCTGCTTTAATGCTTCCATAGGTACTCGTAATAAACTGGTAACGTCTGCTTTAGGCGACGTATTGCTTGTTTAGGGGATTACTTGTTTTTAGAATGTGCGTCAACGACCACGCAAATGTGGCCTACTCAGGCCTAAAAAGCGCCCTTCGTTTCGTTAATACCGCTTTTTTGTTTTCTCATTCTGCCAGAACTCTTCGTTCAACGGACGGATAAACGACAGAATCTCTTCGCGGCCAACTGCCGTAACAGCCGACGTAACGAACATCTGTGGTATGTCCTCCCAGGTCTCCAGCAGCTTGTTTCGATAGTTTTCGACTGTCGTCTGCAACTTGGTTGGCCCAAGCTTCTCGGTTTTGGTGAATACAACGACGAACGGCAATCCCCGATCGCCCAGATTTTCCATGAAATCGAGATCAATTTTCTGCGGTTCGATGCGCGAGTCAACCAGCACAAAAATACACAGCAGATTAGGCCGTCCTGTCAGATAGCCGTCAATCAGAGCCGCAAATTTCTCCCGATCGGTTTTACTAACCTGCGCATAGCCATAACCCGGCAAATCGACCAGATACCAGTCGTTATCAATAATAAAATGATTGATAAGCTGGGTTTTACCGGGTTTGCCCGAAATTTTGGCCAGTGACGTACGACCCGTCAGCATATTAATCAGCGATGATTTGCCAACGTTCGAACGGCCAATAAATGCGTACTCGGGCCGGTCGGGCTTGGGGCATTTGGCGGGATCGGAGTTACTGACGAGAAATTCAGATTGTTTGACGGGCATGACGTTGACGACTAAAATGGCCGCAAAGTTCGTAAAGATTACGCAGAATGGCACGTAACCTGCTTGATCCATTCGTACCTGTCGGCAACAAAGTCTAACAAATCAGCCTGGTCATTGCTATTATTCAGTTGGTCAACTAATTTGCTATGCAAAACAAGCGGCCGCTGGAAACGAAAGCCGTCAGCTGGTACGTTATACAGGCAGAAAACCATTTTAAGACCACCGGTTTCCGGTTCGACTATGAAAAAAGTGTTTTGGGTACTAATCCTTCTGATTGCCGGACTCGGCACTGTCCCGACCGATGCCGCCCGACGGACGATTGACGTAAACAAAGCCGGTGACAAGAAACCCACCGCCAATGCCGAAACAGGAATCAAATTCACGGATGCTTCCTGGAAAGAAATTCTGCAAAAAGCGAAAGCCGAGAAAAAAGTAATTTTCTTTGATGCCTACGCAAGCTGGTGTGGCCCCTGCAAAATGCTGCAGAAAAACGTCTTTACGCAGAAGAGCGTAGGCGATCTGTACAACAGTAAGTTTATCAACGTAAAGATGGATATGGAAAAGGGCGAAGGACAGAGTCTGTCAGCCGTTTACCCACTGGAAGCTTACCCTACGCTGATGTTTATCGACGGCAACGGACGGGTGATCAAGAAAGTAGTTGGCTACCAGTCGCCTGAAGATCTGATTGCTATCGGCAAAAGCGTTCGATAAACAGTTGCCCAAGCATCATGACAAGGCCGTTTCCACCATCGGAAACGGCTTTTTTTGTGCTGGTCTATCAGACAACCGCCATTTTGTGCCGACGTAAACAACCGACAAACCAGCAATTATAAGAATTGCTAACACCCATTGCACCAGAGCCTCTTTCTCAAGAGCGGTCAGAATCAGTATGTTCAACATTAGTTGCATGAATGCATACGCGCCCGAAACCCGTAGATGAGACCAACCGGCTTTGTGTACCAATTCCTGGAACAAATGCATCCGATGCGGTAGCAGAATATTTTGCCGTAAATATAGCCGTTGTATGATTGTCAGTATAGTATCAACTCCGTACACAGCTACTAGTAGCACAGGCAGATAAGTTTTATAAGCTAGTGTAACGGTTAGTATACCCTGAAGCACCACAAAACCTACGGCGATACTTCCAACATCGCCAGCGAAACAGATAGCACGACGACGTACGTTAAAACCGGCAAATACGAGTAAAGCGATTATTTCGACGTTTAGCAACAACGCATGCGGGTTGGTCGATTTTGCCGGGTTCAGGTACGTCAGCGTTCCTAAAGTAACCAGACTGTATAACGCTGTCATTCCGTTGACGCCATCCATGAAATTGTAAGCGTTCAACATGCCAACGCCTATCAATAGCGCGATAAGTCCTAGACCGCTTTCGACCGTCAATAGGTTGTTTTGGAACAGCAATAGCGCTACGGATAGTATTTGTACGATCAGACGGATACGACTGGGTACGGAGCGGAGATCATCCATAAAACTGATACCTGCCACCAGCGTTAACCCTAGATAGAACCATGACTGTGTAAATCCTGAGCAAGCACATACGCCCATGGCTGCCACCCAGCAGATAATTCCCCCACCCCGGACTGTCGCCTGGTCCATATGCATACTTCGCTCGTTGGGTAGGTCGATAATACAAAGTCGACGAGCAATTCGCAGATAGGCAAGTTCAATTCCCAGTAGTATAAGTCCCGTTTCAAACCAGCCGAGAGTCGTCATACGAAGAGATCAAGAACGGGGCGGGGATTCCAGCCGAGCTTCTGCCGGGCCGCTTCATCGGAGAAGGTGAGTGAGGACGTCAGCTTGCCCAGAGCAACTGTAGTGAGGGGAAAACGACCGCCCACTACAGCATTGATACCATCGCCTATACGAGCCAGCAAGCGGGCTTTCTCCGGCGAAATTGACAGCCATGCACGCCGTCTGGCTTGACGAACCAGTACCTCTTCCAGCTCGCGAACGGTTGGATGGTACCCGTCCGTCAGATTATATGTCCCGCCGACGATGGATGCTCGTACCAGAATGGCAGCTACATCATCGGCACGCACCATGCTCCGCCGGGCGGCTCCATCGCCCAACCGAATGTAGTAGCCTCGCTGAATAGCTCTCATTAATACGGCCAGATTCCCGGTAGGTTTCTGGGCAGCCACGAGCGGTAAGCGAAGAATCGTTAAACACACGCCGTTACGTGCGGCCCAGTTTCGCACTACCTCTTCGGCTCGGGCTTTACTGTTTCCGTAAGTATCTGTAGCTACACATGGCGTTTGTTCGTCGAGCAGTTGGCCTACCGAGCAGCCGTAAGCTAGCACGGAGCTGATATAAACAAACGATTTCGGTAATGCGGTCAATTGATCAATGGCATTCAGTAACCGACGAGTTCCTAAAACATTTAGCTGCTCGTATTCCTGCCGTTCGCCTTTCGTTCGTGGGAATGAATGAGCCTTACCGGCAGCGTGGATAACACAGTCTATACGCTCATCCGGTAGCCGGGGTTCTTCGCGGGAGAGGTCGCCATACAAATGCCGCTCACTAGCCACGGCTCGTCCGAGTGTTGTTACGGTATGCTGCGGACTTAATTCAGTCAAAATATGCTGCCCAAGAAATCCGGAAGCTCCCGTCAGCAGGATGTTCATGGCCGCACCGACTTGTAAAACTTAAGCTCCGGGAACCATTGAGTATTTGTTGGATCGCTCTTACTTAAAATGCACGAGGCCATAGCCTGCATGATCGCGCGACGGCCAAAAAGCTGCTTAAAAGTGGGACGGGGCGTGGTCAGGTAAGGCGTTTCGCGCAGCTGTTTGACTAATGATGTAACATCGCCGGGAGCAAACAGAATACTGTTCGGCAGATTTTCCGCGACGAAACGAGCGGCATAACCCGCCACTCCTGCAACAATCGGTTTATTGGTAGCGCCGTATTCAAACAACTTTGACGGCAGCACTCGCCTGAACGCGTGCAGGTCGTTCAAATGCACAAATAAATAATCAGCCCGCTGGTAATAGGCGATTAACTCGTTGCGGCTCACCGGCGGATAGCATCTAACGTTTTTGAGATTTTTCGCTTTAATTACCTGCTGCAGTTTTTCCAGCCCTCGACCAGCACCGATCACTACAAATCGAAAGTCATCACCTAGTTGGGCGGCAGCAGCCGGAATGATTTTCTCCAACCCTTGTCCTTCCCCAACGTTGCCAGCGTAAAGCAGGATTTTACTCACCCCCGTGGGTGGCAACGTAAGAGGCTGGCTCATGAATTCGTCATCAATCCCGTTCGTAAAGTAGCTGTACGTAGCCCGCCGGTAGTGAGTGAAATAAGGCTGGAACCCTTCTGAAACCAAATTTATGTGAGTCGCATAGCCGAACGTATACCGCTCAATTAGCCAGAGCAACGGCGATAACCCCAGACCAACTAGCCACAGCAGACGGGATTTCCGCTTTATAAGCTCCAGTATCGTTTCCCGGAATAGATCGCGAACGTCGAGAAATAGCGTGGCCCGGTGTTTGCGAGCCAGTTTTGCGCCCAGAAAAGCCGTAAACAAACGAGACGACGAGGCAATTACCTGCGTGTAAGTCTGCCATTGGGCCAGCTGGTGAGCCGCCCAGAAATAAATCCAGAAAGCTCGAATCTGCCCCCAAAAGCTGTCATTATGCGCTGATACATCCACTCGATGAACCGTAACCCGGCACCCCGTAGGTGTTACGTAGACTTCTTTTTCAGGGGCAACCTGCCGAAAAGTCGAGTAGCGGTTTGGCTGCGTCGTCACGACATGAATCGTGTCGCCAGCCTGCAACTGACGACCCAGTTCTTTAACCAGCGCCGTATTTCGAAAGGATCCAGCGCTCAGATCGGGCTCGAAATAAAATGTCAGATAAAGTAATGTCATGCAACAAGCATAAGTTTAGTTTCCAACTTTCGGGAAAACGTTATTTCAAGACACCAGCCGGGCCGGAGCCGATTGAATCCCTCCGCCAGTTCATAGGTTGTCAACCGCAGAGACAACGGTTCATCGGCGGCACTTTGTATACGTAATGGGCCCGCAATAACCCCATCCGGCATACGCGTAATAGGTACATCCGGGTGGATATAGTACCGGGCTACAGCGCTCAAAGTTACGCCCTTACGCTGATTATCAACCCAATCATTCATTTGTATACTACTCGGTAGGGCCTCCCATTGCCGTTCGTGCATAATACTCAAGTGGCTATACCCATTGTGTCGGGCTCGCAACAGCGAATTTGTGTGGTTTAGTATCGTTACGCGCGCCCGACGTCCTACTCTAAAACCCGCCCAGACTTCCGATGAGTTTTGGTCAGCAACTTCAACCGTATTGTGCGCGGCCGTACTCCGCTCCCAGTTCCGACGAATGCCAGACTCGTAAGTTGACGTTCCGCTATCGACCAATATGGGCTGATCGTCAACGTATAACACAAACGAAAATGTATCTGCATGGGCATGGCCTGGCTGATGATCAGGACCGACAGCCCCAACATCGACTAACAGCTTATAACGCGGAAGCTGGAAAACCCGGTAACCAGTGCTAGCCAGCTTCCGCCCCCGTTGTTTCAGAGCGGGTGTTGCTTCGGGAAGCACCGAGCGAGCTTTCTTCCGCAGTTGCTCCGTTGTTGGTGCCGCCCCCCAGGCGGCATCATTCACCATTGGTACGTCACCGTTGGCGAATGTTACGATCTCCAACCATCCCATCATGTGCCAGGCTTGCTGAATCAGCAGTTGCAGAAATGACCGATCGGCTTGCCAAGTATCAGCTCGCACCATCAAAATAATATCCAGTAACCGATCCAGCAGCAGTTGGTGGTAGATAGGGCTCCGTTCTTCGTGACCACCGTCGGCCAATAGCTGAGCCTGCAACTCAGCACGAAGCAATCGAACAGCTTTTCGCAACCAATTGAGACGACGAAAATACCAGGCGCCTGCCAGCAGGGCGAAGCTGTTTTCCAGAAGATGATTACCAACCAGGTGGTACTCCAACCGACGATTTAATAGCCTTACCTGAGCGAACAGATGTCGATTTATCTGCTCATCGTTGTACTGGATTCGGGACAGAAACTGTATCCAGTTCGTAATCCGCACTGATGTCGGGTACGAGTCCAATCCGGTCCGGAGCCATGGCGTCTGCTGAATAAAATCCAGAACCAGGGTTATTCCAGTTTCGGCATCCATGTCGGGCTGGTTCAGAAAATCGAAGTACGTCAGCTGATACGTCCATAGTTTGCCTTGGGCAGGGTAATTCCAGTCAATTGCCAGCTTCCCATGCTGACGAAAGCAAACGGTCTGGTTGAGAAACGTCAGGCTACCCGCTTGCCAGCTCGGCGCTTTGTCGGCCGCGGGAACGGTAACAAACGTAGTCGATGGTACTCGAGCGGAAAACCGCAGCCGGGGCCGCCCACGCAATCGGTGCCATAGCTGATAGAGTAGCTGTTGTCGGCGTAAGTGTCGGATGGTACGCCAGTAAAGCCCAATTTTCATAGCGCTTCGACGGTTATAGCTGATACGTCGACGGTCGGGCAAGTAGTAGGGAGTATCTCGACCCAGCGCTGTTCCCGCAAACTTTGCAAGGCTGCCAGCATGGTCTGGGTTGAATTCACCAGCTCGGTGAAGGGGATCAATGGCTCCCCACCCGTTCTCAGTTGTTTAATCAAACGCTGCATCTGTACCAAATGGCCTTTATCCTGCCGCCCGGACTGCTTTGAAAAACGCGCAAATCCGTAGCCCGTCAACGTCCGAAAGTTGTCCAGCACCAACGTCCGTTCCAGTGAATAAGCCTCCACACGCTCTTTGGCGTAGGCTTTACTGCCATTGGCAAAATAATGCACAGCCCCCGTTGACCCATTCTCGTAGTGAAGCTCCAACGTCCCTGAGTCCGTTGTTTCGGTTGGATTTTTCCCCATAGCATTCATGAAGACGCTACGAACCCGACTACCCGTCAGAAAGGTAATCAGATCGACGCAGTGGCAGGCTTCGCCCAGCATTCGCCCTCCGCCAATGGTCCGGTCATGTACCCAGGATGTGGTAGGAATGGCACCTGCGTTCATCATCATGACGACGTTCATGGGTACATCCCCTGACTGTGAACCGCCTAGCAGGGCTTTCATTTTTTCGACCAGGGGCGCAAACCGACGATTGAATCCAACCATAACCATCCGCCCAGTTGCCTGCTGCATCGCAACGAGTGCGTTAAGCTCAGCCTCCGTAATGGCCAGCGGTTTTTCTACGAAGACGTGTTTACCCGCCTGCATGGCTTCTATCGCCAATCGAGCGTGGCTGTTGTGCCGGGTTGCAATAACACAGAGATCAATGGCTTGCTCGTCCAGTAGCTGTGTATAGTCGGATGTGCTGTAGGGAATCCCGAATTTTCTGGCCAGCAGGGTAGCGCTCAGACCACTCTGGCTCGCGATCATGCGTAAATCGGCGCCAGCTTTTTTCAGGGCGGGCACCAGAATCGCGGACGAAAAATTTCCGGCACCAATCACACCAACGACTCCGGCTCCCGCCGATGGACGAACCTCCCGAATCTGCTGAACAGTATGCCGATCTACTACACCAGAATACGACAGCAACAGGGCCGTCATTGGCTCCCGTGACTGACGGCGCTGGCCGATACGTTCGTAGATTTCCCGGTAATTTTCGAACTGAACCACGGCCGAAATCAGTGCCGTTACGTCCAGTTGTCCGGACTGCATAAAAGCCAGTACCGCCTGAAAATTACGATTCGCCGTCCATCGCACGTATTCCCGCGGGTAATCAATGCCACGTTGCTCATACATCTCGTCGTGACGACCAGGCCCGTACGAGCGGGATACCCGAAAAGTCAACTCCTTGTCGTAAAAATCAGCCCGGTTTAGCGTTAGCCCCGCCGTTCCAACCAGCACAAGTTTTCCTCGTTTGCAACTCATCCGGGCGGCCTGCGCCATCACTTTGTCGCTCTGCGTTGCCGTGGCGACGATAACCCCATCGGCCCCTGCCCCGTTCGTCAGCGCCAGCACGGCCTTGGTTGAGTCTAACGCATACGGGTCCAGCGTTGTAATACCTCGCCGGTTCGCTAATTGCCGTTTGGCTTCATCGAGCTCAATACCAATCACCCGGCAGCCGTTGATCCGTAATAGATCGGCCGTTAATAGCCCAACCAACCCTAAACCAATCACTACGACGGTTTCACCCAGCATCGGCCCCAATTCACGGATGCCTTGCAGGCATACAGAACCAAGCACCGTAAACGTAGCGGCCTCGTCCGACACCTCATCGGGTATGGACGCCACCAGCATGCGGGAAACGCAGACAAATTCAGCATGTGGTCCATTGGATACGACCCGATCGCCGATGCGCAGGTCTATGACCGATTCTCCAACCGCCACAACCGTCCCCACATTACAGTAACCCAGTGGTATTGGCTGATCCAGTTTCCGCCGAACCGCTGTCAGGGCTGGGATCAAACCATCCGTCCGAACCTTAGCAAGGACCTCCCGAGCCCGATCGGGTTGTTGCCATACCTTTGACAGCAGATTTCCCCGGCCGAACTCAACCAGCATCCGCTCCGTACCCAGCGATACCAGCGAACGACGCGTTTGAATCAGCACTTGTCCTCTGCCGCAGGTTGGTATAGGAACTTCTATAAGTCGAGTTTCGCCCCTGCGGATGTCCTGTATCAGTTGCTTCATGAGACACCAGCATTTAGCAGAACGTTGACAATCCGACCGGCAGTTTGTCCATCCCACAGGGGCGGCAGTTGACTCGGTTTTACCCAGCCAGTCAATAACTCGACCAGCCTCAGCCGGGCAGTTTCGGGATTCAGATCAGGAACGAGTTGGTTCGTTCCCATCTCGACGGTTACGGGCCGCTCTGTCGACTCCCGGAAGGTCAGACAAGGAACACGCAGGTAGGTTGTTTCTTCCTGAATACCCCCCGAGTCCGTTACCACGACGGCTGCGTGTTCCATCAGGTTCAAAAACTCAAGATACCCCTGCGGCTCTAGTAGCAGTACGTTTGGCGTAGCTTCCAGGTGCGGCAGTAAGGCCATCCTTTCCAGGTTGGCCCGGGTACGCGGATGCAATGGCCAGATTACAGATCGATACTGGGCGGCATAGTCGATGAGTTGTAATACCCGCCACAGGCCCGTTTGGGTGTCCACGTTAGAGGGGCGGTGCATCGTAGCAAGAATGTAATCCTTGGGCTCTAGCTCAAACCGCTTTACAATATTGATCTGGTTAGCTTTAGTCTGGCATTGCAGTAAGGAATCAATCATAACGTTCCCTACGAAATGTATTTTCGCAGCATCAACGCCTTCCCGCTTAAGATTATCGAGCCCGGCCTGTTCCGTTACAAACAGGCAGTCCGACAGGGCGTCGGTTAGTACACGGTTTGTTTCTTCGGGCATTGTCCGATCACCCGACCGCAAACCGGCCTCAATATGAGCCACGCGTATCCCCAGCCGATTCGCGACTAACGCGCAGGCCAGTGTACTCGTAACGTCGCCAATCACAACAACCCAGTCAGGCCGCTCGTCGACCAATATGGGTTCGAAACGCAGCATAATCTCGGCGGTCTGCTGCGTGGGGGTACCAGCGCCAACGTCTAAGCAATAGTCCGGTTCGGGTAAGTCAAGTTGCCGGAAAAACACAGCACTCATCCGAACATCATAATGCTGCCCCGTATGCACCAGTTTCGACGTAATCCGGGCGTGTTTTGCCAGCGCTCGGTGCAGGGGCGCTGCTTTCATGAAGTTCGGACGGGTACCAACAACGGTTATAATTTTCATGGGTGGGCAGGGTACGTAATTTTGTCTCTATATCGACCTCTAACTGATTCAATTCAGCCTGCACGATAAAGCGGCTGGTCAATGTGCCGGTTTGAACTTGTTGGTTGACGTGCAGCATCAACAGCGTTGATAGCTCCACTTCCCGCCCGTTTCGGTTATCAATCCGAAACGGCTGTAACGTAGCTCGCTGGTGCCCCACATCTTTGGGTGAAAAACGCCATCGCTTTCGGAACCTTCCTTGCCAAAGTGTCATCCGTCGAAAATCATCGATATGAACGATCAGGTCGTTGTATTGCAGGTTGATCTGCTCACTAATCCCCTCGAATGGTTCCGATCGGGCGGTCAGCGTCAGGCTGATAAGGTCATGCCGATCAGTGGTGAACGTAATCAGTAGATTGTCGTCAGGTTCATCCGGATTTGCGCAAACGATACCCACGTCGAACCATTCTGGCAGGCCCCGCCAAGCCAGTACGTGTATCATCAGATCGATCCAGTGACCCAGGTTACCACAAATTCGACTTCCTTCTTCTGAGTGGCGATACCAATGATCAGGCGGGATAACGTGTCCGTTAACCACGCAACTGATGCTGAAGGATCCGGCTGTGGCTTGTTCACTTACGTACGGTTTCAGCAAACAGATCGCTCGTGCGTAAGGCCTGTTATAGCCCGCGTAAAGCTGCGCGGACGACTGCCGATAAGCCGTTAGTAACCCAACCAGTTGTTCTCGACTGACAGCAATAGGTTTCTCTACATACGCATCGACGTTACGGGACAGAGCGGCTATGGCATAAGTCGTATGCGACGAATGGCTGGACGCTATGTATACTCGTTTCAGGGCGGGATTGGAGAGCAACGCATCAGGCGTCGGCGCTACGCGTTGGAACTGATAGAACCCAGCCAATGTCTTTGCCTGCTCGTGATCGGTATCATACGCATCCAGAAAGATCGAACCCTGATGTCGGCGCAGGAAAAACGCTAGACTATTGAACGCAAATTGCCCACAGCCAATAAACGACGTATCAGCGCTGACAGAACCGACTGACAAATGGGGCCAGCGACTCCAGCGTGTTCGCCCCATGACTTTATTTACCGTACGCGACCAGCCGTACAGGCCCATAAATCGCCATACCTTGGCCAAGCGGTATCGGTAACTCGTTGGTTCGTTCATCGTGAAAGCTTAGTATACAGGTTCTCCCACTGCGCTACGTTCGCCATGATATCAAATCGCTCACGAGCCAGCAACTGAGCCCGGTTCCGGTAGGCTTGATATTGGTTGTCGGGCATGGCTAGATACGTATCGATCGTCTTCCCGAGCGTTTCTGGGTCGTTAGTAACCCAGCTACCGGCCTGCTCCGTTTCCAGTAGTTGCCAGGGCGTACCAGTTGACGCGATGACGGGCGTTCCCTGCGCCAGGGACTCCATGACAACATTGCCGAAGTTTTCGGCATGCGATGGTAGAATCGTAGCTCGTGCCTGTGCGTAAAGCGTTTCTTTCCGCACGCCCTCTACCCCACCAAGAAACACGACCTTGTCTGTCAGCCCAAACCGCTCTACCTGCCCGGCTAATTCCTGCTGATAGCCGTTCGTATCCGGACCAGCAATGATTAATTGATAGCCACTACCTTGAAACCGCTCCGACTGTACCAGTGCAGCAATCAGCCTATCAATGGCTTTGATCGGGTGTAGGCGTCCAATAAACAGCAAATACGGTTTCCTATTTTCTGACAAGCTATTCACGGGCTCTGGTAGCTCCATCATATTGGCGATCTCCTGTACCGTAACGGCTTCTCCTAGATGCTGGTGGATTTGAGCGACTTCTTCTGCACTGGTCGCATGAAACATAACCCCCTGGCAGAGCTGTCGAATCAGCCGCAGGACAACCTGTTTGCGAATAGCGCTAAACTGCAAGGCAACCGGACTCAGTTCGCCGTGGGGCGTCCATACAATCCGTTTCCGATATAGCTTAGCCAGTAACGCAAAAACCAGCGAGCTGGGGTAAAACAGACTGTTGATGTGGATAACCTCGATCTGGATAATTGTTTTCCAGCCATGCCAGATATGCCGGAGCGGTACGTAAAAATGGGGGTTACGCGTGTAGATAACTCGGCCACAATCAAGCGTCAACCAGCGATTGAGCGGAGTACTTTTGGGCTGATTCTGCGAGGTTGCTACAACCGTTACCTGATATCCGGCCCGGATCAACGCTTTGGCTTGCCAGTAAATCGCGTTGCTGGGGCCACCCATCTGCGCAGGATAGAACCAATCAGCAGAGATCATGATCTTCATACCGCAACACCAGTTAATGGTTCTTTACGTAGTGCTAGCCGGTAAGCTGCCAAATACTGACTGGCCGTAGTATCAATTGCATACCGCTGTGCGTTGGTGTAACCAGCCTGAATTAGATTTTCGCGGTATCGTTCGTCTTGTATGATCCGCAGAATACCCGCCCGGATTGATGCTACGTCAAGCGGATCGACCAGGGATGCCGCCGGTCCGGCTACCTCGCGCATGGGCGACCGGTTGGCCGTCACAACAGCGCGTCCGACGGCATTCGCTTCCAGTATGGGTAATCCGAAGCCTTCGTAGGTCGACGTAAAGGTGACCAGATCACAGCGTTGATAAAGGTCTATGACGTCTTGCTGACTTAGGTCGACGTATTGTTTATACTGAATTTCCCTTTGGCTCAGGTCAGCAAATTGATCATCCGTCAATGGGCCGACAATCAACAGCTTACAGGAAATCCCTTCGATCGCTGCCACAAGCCGATCCAAGTTTTTGTGCGGAGCCGTTCCCAGTTGTAACAATACCGGACAATTCGTTCGAAAAGAGGCCGGTTGGCGGGTAAATAGTGGATGATAGCTGTTGGGAATAACGATTGTCTTTTCCGCCACTCGGCCTACATATCGAATTAGCTCCTGCCGGGTTTTATCGGAAACAACCGTTACGACCATTGCCCAGCGAACCGGCAAATAATACCAGAACAACCAGAAAAAAGCGAAACGAAGTGGCCGCTGACGATTCTTCTCCAGCGTAACGCAATCGTGAATCGTCAGCACCGTCTTTTTACGCGCTATACCCAGCACTATGTAATGTACATCGCCAGTGATGTGTATTATATCGGTCTCTCTGGCAGCCTGTCTGGCTACCTGCACATTACGCCAGATTGTTCGCCAATTTCTGCCGATACAGGGCAACTGTACTCGTTTCACACAGCATTCACAATACCGTTCAATCGCCTGACAAACCGCGTCAAATTGGCCTTCGATACTATGTCCCGTACCGGTGCTTCGGAAAATGTACGTAATGGTCATAGCAAGATTCCAAAGCGTTTAAGTCCCCCGTAAAGCAGCGCGATAAAAATCAGGTTGTTGATCAGACTCCCCCAGGTCGACAGCAGGTCGGTCTCCATCGTTAGACAACTGATGAATAGAACCGGCAGCCAAAGTATAACTGATGGCACTTGCTCCGAGACCCGAAAAACAACTTGAAAAATTCCGCTTAATAACAAGCCATACAGGCCCGAGAAGAGTATACCGCCGTAACCGAAATTGACGTATCCTTCCCCCACCGGGGACAGGTTGATGCTGGTATTCTGCGACTGCGGCAGGCTAGTAAAGCGCCGAATATTTTCGTAACCACCCGTTTGTGGCTTTCCCGGCCAGAGCATCCGGGGAACGAATGGATACAGGAAGGATAGCAGTACTTCTCCTTTGGCATAAGCTTCGTGAGTGGGCACCTTCGCCATCGCGCTGCCAATCATACGTCCCTGGTTGAAGCGGGCCAGCGATAGATACAGATGAGGCAGGTTCCAGATTCTTTCGGGATGAGCTAGGCGGTCAATCAGGAGTTCGCCCAGTAAAGCTGGATTACTGCTACGTTCGCCCCGCTGGTACCCCCAGGTATTTCGCCGATATTCGCCTTTTACCGACTGAATAACCAGTAAAAGCGTACATACCACAAGGACGGCAACCGATTTTAGCTGTGGCGATAAAGGTTTTTGCCGGCCAGTAGCAAAAAACAACAGCATCAGCGTCAACCAGAAAAACAGATCGCCGAACATTCCCTCCCGAACGGTGTAACTCAGCAACGCGCCCGATACAACAAGCAGGATAATTTCTTTCAGCGGACTATTAGCGTAGTAGGCGTAGAAAACGCTGATGAACAGGCAGTACGACGGTAGCGTACCGATGATCGTTGGTGTCTCCGGAAACATTGTCTTCACGGTATACCCAGTCAGCCCCACCAGCAATAGGATAACCGCAACGATACCTTTATCCTGCAGATAGCTTTTGACCGCCAGAATGTACCCCTGGTGATGCTGTTTCTGTTCGGACCAAGTCCAGGTCAAACCAACGTAAAAGGTTACGTAAGCCAGCAGCATATAAGTCAGATAGTCTGCTGACTCAACCGGCATAACCGTAGGCGATACCCAGTATGTAATCGTCGGTACCAAGAGTAATTCGAGCGCGGCCACAAAGGCAATAATTTCCAGAATGGCAATTTTATGTCCAATACTGGTCAGTAGGGCGAAACCAACGTACCAGGTAACGGCTACTGCCAGCGCTTCAATCCCTGTTGCGTCCAGCAACCGCCAGCACAGTAGGCCAATCAGCAAACTACTTCCCCACTGTTTCATACGCTGTCGAAGGAGAAGGTTGTAGACCGGTGATACGTAACACTTGATCAACCCGCTGGTCGATGGTGTGGTATTTCTGAAAATGGGTGTACTGCCGATTAGCGAGTTCGTGTCGTTCAGTGGGTCGGGCCAGATAGTACCGAATTTTATCAACCGCTTCAGCTATGTTTCGAAAGGTGACTCGCTCCGTCGGTACCCCCGAATAGCCATCCATCGTCGCTTTGTAGTCGCTCAGCTGGAAAGCTCCGGTACCATTAATTTCAAAGTATTTCTGGTTCGCCGATGTAATCTCCGCGTAATGGAGATTATTGAAAACGATCCGGGCACCATACAAAACGTGGTTCTTCTCTTCACCAACTAAGTAACGCCCCCGAAATACTGACTGCACGGCCGAATGCAGGTAGGGTCCTTTTGTCCCAAACACGACCACATTAATACCCGCCCGAATTAATTCCTCGACCATGCGAGCACGGTAAGCGTATAAACCACCGTAAATCAGTACATCAATGTTAGTAGCCCGTTCTGCTTCGGCTTTATCAATCGGAGGCTTCCGATGTATTCGTGGATTAAACCCTTCGGGTAAATAATACGCCGGGAGACCGGCTTTATCCCGCAGGGTATCAACGACGTACGGCTCCTTGGAAAAGTAGTAATCATAGTCCGACGCGATAATCTGTTGCTTTTCCAGATTTGTCAGCGCGTCAGGATTGATCTGCGCAACGGGACTATTAGGCAGCGAAGCTTTTAGCCGGTCAACCAGTATCGGATGCATTGTCCGATATACCACCAGCACGAGATCTGGCCGATGGGCAATGATGCGGTTTGCCGTTTGTTCGGCTATGAAGCGTTCATACGTTTCGCTGAAACGGGAGGCCCAATACGTAATTTTGGCGGGCATTACCGCTCCCGCGGCAGGATCAATAATGAGCGTTTTGTGCCCAAGCACCTGCAATGCATCGCTCAGATGATATTCCAGCGAGTCAAACGCCCGGCTACCGACTAAAATAACCCGCATAGTTCGCCCCGTTTATAGTCGCCAGTAAGTTAATTCACCACCGGTCGGTACACTGTACAGCCCTTTCAGGTCCAGGAGGATGGGTGCTCCATTCATCAAACCCCGGAAGTAATCAAGCGTTAGTGCCCGGTACTCGTCGTGGCCGACGGCTACGATGACTGCGTCATACTTGTTAGAAGGCGTATCCATCAGAGTCATCCGATACTCGGCGGCAACCTCATTGGGCGATGCGTGCGGATCGATCAGGTGGACGTTGATGGCATACTTCATCAACTCCCGCACCAGATCAGCTACGCGCGAGTTGCGAATGTCAGCCACGTTTTCCTTGAACGTCAGCCCCATCACCAGCACTTTGGTCTGACGTGGATTTTTGCCGTGCTGCAACAACATCTGCACAAGTTTGGTAGCGACGAAAGCAGGCATGCCATCGTTAATCCGACGCCCCGAATTGATCACCTGTGGATCGTAGCCCAACTGACGTGCCTTGTAGAGCAGATAATAGGGATCGATACCAATGCAGTGACCTCCAACGAGACCGGGCGTGAAAGGCAGAAAATTCCACTTCGTAGCAGCTGCTTTGATAACCTCCTGCGTATCGATATTCATCCGGTCAAAGATGATGGCCAGCTCATTCATCAGCGATATGTTCAAATCCCGCTGGGTGTTTTCGATCACTTTGGCAGCCTCGGCAACTTTGATCGTTGGGGCGGTATAAATCCCCGCGGTAATGATGCTCCCGTAAACGCTGGCGATCGTACGAGCGGCTTCTTCATCGCTACCCGACACAATCTTCAGAATATTGGGCAAGGTCCGGACTTTATCGCCGGGGTTGATCCGCTCAGGGGAGTAACCTAGTTTAAACTCTTTACCAAGTGACAAGCCTGATTGCTGCTCCAATATTGGCAGGCAATCATCCTCCGTACAGCCGGGATATACGGTCGACTCATAGACGACGTAATCACCCGGTTTGAGCGCCTGCCCGATTGCTTCGGACGCTCGTAGCAACGGCTTGAGGTCAGGCACTTTATAATCGTCGACCGGCGTAGGAACCGCCACCACGAAAAAGTGAGCTTGTCTTAAATCAGCCGGATTAGCGGTGAACGTAATATCAATGTCCGAAAAAGCCTCCGCGGTCATCTCCCTTGACGGATCTTCGCCCCGCTGGAGCATCGCGACCCGGTCAGCGTTGATGTCAAAGCCGATCACCCGGAATTTTTTGGCAAACTCCAGCGCAATCGGCAGGCCAACGTAGCCCAGGCCAATAACTGCCAGTTGTTTATCCTTATGGTGTAGCGCGTCAAACAAAATTCGTCTTGATTTATGTATGGGTTGGTGGGTACAGAGTAAAGGGTTTAGTTACTCAAGCATCATCCGCCACCGACTAAACAGCTTTGCTTCCTGGGCCAGTAGATAAAGACTGCCCACGCCCAGACCAATGACCGCAGATAGTAGTACGATGACCGTTCGTTTGGGAGCCGCCCGCTGAGTAGGGATCTGAGCGGGTTCGAGCACTTTAAAAACCGGCGTTCGCTCCTGCACCTTTAGTTTTGCCTGTTCGTACTGCCGGGCCAGCTCTGTATAAACCGTCTGAGCAATGGTCAGTTCAGCTTCCATACGCTGTTTGTCCATCGTAGCCGCTTGAATGACCACGTGTCGGTGCTGATCATTATAGCGGAAGACGTTGTATTGAGCGATCTGATACCGTTGCCGGGCTTTGATCAGTTGTTTTTCATAAAACTGTAAATCCTGGCGGGCCTTTTCAGTCCGGTAACTTGTTACGTACTGCGTCAGGTAATCCATCGCCAGCTGCGCCACACTGGCCGCAACGTAAGCATTCGGCATGTTTGCCGTGATGGTTATCACCCCCGATCGGGTATCGAGCTTAGCACTGACCCGCTCGCTGATCGCTTCGACCTTATTTTGCTGTTCCTGTGTGAGTTGGAGCGGCTTACCGGATTTATTAGTGATGTTCACATTTGATGGTTGCGAATTAGGGTTGAACCAGTTTCCCCACCACCGGTTTGATGTCCCCTCCAGCAGGTTATTTAACGTGATAACTCGATTATCATCTGTCGTCACGGGCCGATTGAGCAGATACAAAATAAATGGGGTGCTTTGCAATACGTTGGGATACAGATCCGGGCGAATTGCATCCATGCCTTCCGTATCTGACAAATCAAGCCCGCTAAAGGCGGCCACCGACGCCAGCCGCCTGAACATATCTCCCGAATTACTACCCATTTCAGGCATGATCCGGGCCGTCGATACAAATTCCTTCGGGCTCATGAAGGCAAATACTACCCCCAGCACCGCGCAGCCGAAGCCCCAGATCGCCAAACGAATACGTCCTCGCCAGAGCGTACGTAATACCACCGGTGCTGATAACGCTAGCTTGAAAAACGACGAGTTCGTGGGGGTGGACGGCAGTGTCATCATGGTCGTGGATTAATTGCTGAAGAGCCGGATGGCCGACAAAAGAACCGCTGCTCCCGAAGCCATTACCGATAACAAGGCGACCCGTTCGGCTGGCGAACTTCGATTCGGCTCTTTAGGCAGTTCCATTGGGACAATAATTTCAGCCCCGCGGTCAGGACGTGGGTACGAGCGAATACCCAGGAACGAATGGGTTGGCTGTATTTTGCCATTAGCGGCTACCAGGTACGTTTTACGTTTTAGCGCTTTCTTCGTAAACCCGCCTGCTTCGTCGATATATCGGCGTGCCGATTTTCCCGGCCGGAACTCAACCGTTGCCGGATTGAGAACCTCGCCACGAATACGCACGAGTTCAACCTGGCGCGGAATAGTAAGCACATCCCCGTCTTCGAGTAAGAGATTGCCGCCACTAGCCGGATACTGCATAATCCGACGCAGGTCCAGAGAGATCAGTTCTCCCTTCCGGCTAAAACGGGAAGCCTGAAGAAAGGCTTCGGGACGTAATCCGCCAGCCCGGTTGATCAAATCCGTTATCCGGTCGTTTTTCTGACGAATAGCGTAAGGCCCCGGGTAAAAGACTTCCCCGGCAATAACAACTCCCTTCTGAGCTTCATAACGCGGTGATGACCGCACAAATACCTGATCGAACGGACGCAACAGCAACTGCGCGTCGACGCTACTTAGCCGTAATTGCGGGTCAATATTACAGACAATCAACTGCACCGACTGATTTTTGGCCAGTCCCGTCGTATCGTCCTTCACCCGCCGGGCAATTTCTAGCCGGGATGAACTGGCTGATTCCGCTAAACCGCCCGCCAGCATGATCAGACTAGCCACCGTCATGCTATCCGCAAAGGCAAACGTACCCGTTTTATTGACAGCCCCCTGTACCGTAACAGTTCGTTGTTCGCGTAGGTCGCTAATAGTGCTGATGATTAGTTCATCATCGCGTTGTAATACCATATCAGCGATTTCATTCCGCATCACGCTACCGATATCCACTGAAATCAGTTCCGGATCGAGGTTTTCGCGTAGGCGCCGGATCGTTGCCCGGTGTAAGAACGCATCTTCACGCAACCCTTCGGCGGTTTTAATTAGCTGACGGACCGTAGCGTTTTGCGACAGTGCATAAGCACCCGGCCTAAATACCGCTCCGCTGATACGCACTTTATTCGTAACGCGATCTGAAACGGCTCCGATTACGTATCGATCACCCGCTTTGGGCACAAATTGATCAATCTCGGCAGCAGCAATACTGATCAGTTGTTGCTCCGTTGACGTAGTACGTTGTAACGTAATAGCCGCCGTGTATGCTCGTTCAGCAAGACCACCGGCAAAATTCAATACTTGCCGTAAGGTCTCACCAGCCCGGAATTCATAGAGTCCGGGCAGTTTAACCTCTCCTCCTAACTCGATTCGGTTATCGTAATGATCAACGAAAATAAGGTCTTGGTCCTGCAGTCGAATGTTATCTCGTTGGTCGGCCCTGAGCAGAAAATCGTACACATCCAGCGTTCGAATCACGCGGTTACCGCGGAGAACGTTGATGGATCGAAACGAGCCCCGCTCCGGATTGGGCCCACCTGCCGCATAGAGCGCATTGAATACCGTCGCTAATGACGATAGCGTGTATGTTCCTGGTCGAACGACCTGCCCTAGTAACGTAACTTTGATACTTCGGACACTACCCAATGTAAGCTGAGCACTGACTCCACTGCCTGGCGCGTTCAAGCCCAGATACAGCGTCCGCAGCCGGGCGACAATCCGCCGTTCGGCCTGTTCAATGGTTAACCCATTGACGTAAATCGGACCAACGTTGTCAATGAAGATGTTCCCTTCCGGCGTAACGCGGGGACGATACGTCTGCTGGGCGTTACCGTATACATTGATGATCAATTCATCGTCAGGACCAACGATATAGTTGCGGGGCGTTGCCAGACGCAGGTTTGGCTCAAACGTTAACGATGTATTCGTGAATAAAGACGCCCCAAAAACTGTCGACGATTTTGTACCGGGTGGTGGAGCTGGAGTTGGGGGCTGCTCCCGCTGCGCAACAGCTTTATTAACCTGCTCTGTTTTATCCGAAGCGGGCTGAAGTTGGCGAATCCGCGACCGCATAGCCGCCATGTCGACTGAGGTAAACCCGCGGGCTTTTGCTAACTCTTCTATTTGTGCTTCGGTCATACCGCTGGCCTGTGCCTGCTGTACAAACTGTTGCACCTGCTCGTTAGTCAGCGTGGAAGCAGTTTGCCCCCACGCTTTACCTGACAGGTTAATTACATAAGTAATTACAACCAGCCCAAGAAATAAGCTTACGCTTTTTCTGACTAACACGTTATGAATAAAAGTAAAGTTACGGTAGACCGCCTTTTGTAAAACGGTTCACAAATGTAACTACCCGTATGCTTACCCCTTAATACCAATTAGTAAATAAATAGTACCATTTCGCTCGTTTTTTCAATAAATTATTTCACTAATGGTCATATATAAAGAATTAAAAATCAAAATAGTCACTAATTACCACTCACTGTAAACGACTACGCAGTATAGCAAATTCTTTATCGCTGTACTGCGTAGTCGTTTACCAAACCAAGGCAAACATCAACAAGTAATAGTACTTACATTCGCTGCATTAACGTGGGCAGAATTGCATTCTTCCAGCTAACAAAATTGTCCGCTGTGATCTGGACTCGTGCCTGCCGAACCAGCCATAGATAGAACGTCAAATTGTGCAGACTTGCAATCTGACCACCTAATAACTCGTCGGATTTGAACAAGTGTCGTAAGTACGCTTTTGTGTAAAACGTGCTGGCATAGCCGCCCAGCCCCGCATCGATCGGGCTAAAATCACGGCTCCATTTTTCGTTTTTGATGTTCATAATTCCTTCCGTCGTGAACAGAAGTCCATGCCGGGCATTCCGGGTGGGCATCACGCAATCGAACATATCAACGCCCAAGGCAATTGCTTCCAGAATATTAGCAGGTGTTCCCACGCCCATCAGATAGCGTGGTTTATCAAGGGGTAGAATATCGTTCACCAAATCGATCATAGCGTACATCTCATCGGCTGGCTCCCCTACGGCCAGTCCGCCAATGGCATTTCCCTCCCGCTCCTTGCTGGCAATCACCTCCGCTGACTGTCGACGCAGGTCGGGATACGTGCTGCCCTGTACAATCGGGAATAACGTTTGTCGATATCCGTAGTGGCCTTCGGTACTATCAAAACGGGCGATGCAGCGATCCAGCCAGCGGTGGGTCATCTCCATCGACGAGCGGGCGTATCCGTATTCGCAGGGGTACGGCGTACATTCATCGAACGCCATCATAATATCGGCTCCAATAATACGCTGCGTATCCATCACCCCCTCCGGGGTAAATATGTGCTTTGAGCCATCTGTATGCGCCTTGAACGTAACGCCTTCTTCCTTAATCTTACGTGTATTTGACAACGAATACACCTGATACCCGCCCGAATCCGTCAGGATCGGCCGACGCCAGCCATTGAACGCATGCAAGCCGCCAGCCTGTTTCAATACGTCAAGACCGGGCCGCAGGTATAGGTGGTACGTATTGCCAAGAATAATTTCGGCGTTAACATCCGTTTCCAGCTCACGTTGATGAACGGCCTTGACCGTCCCCGCCGTTCCGACGGGCATAAAAATTGGCGTTTGAATAGGCCCGTGGTCCGTCGTCAACATGCCAGTCCTGGCTTTTGACTGCGAATCCTGAGCAGTAATCGAAAATGTCATTCTACAAAGATAATAGTGGAAGAGGAGAAAGAGAGGAGCGGGAGAATGGAGAAAAGGTTTTATTGCCTCCCTTTCCTCCCTCTTTTTCCTTTCCTCCCTTTGCTCCCTCTTTTTCCTATCTTTGCAAACCATTCACCTAACGCATCTTGTGATCACCACGTTACTGATAAGCTGGCTGGTAGTAGTCAGTATTCAGCTCATTTATATTCTATTCGTCTTTTCTCGTACCGCTTTCTATCAGGCTAATCCGCCAGCGCTACCAGCCAATCCAGAGGGGGTTACCATCCTGGTGTGTGCACACAATGAACGGGAGAACCTGGAAGAACTTATTCCTATACTCGTAGCGCAGCAATACCCTACTTTTGAGGTACTCATCATGGACGACCGCTCTACGGACGGAAGCCACTTATTCCTGGAGCAGTTACAGAGCGAATACGCTCAGCTTCGGTTTATTCGGCTTGATAAAGAGCACGAACACGTAACACCCAAAAAATACGCGCTGACTATTGGGCTGAAAAAGGCTCAGTACCCGACCGTTTTGTTGACCGACGCCGATTGTCGGCCAGCCTCGACCGACTGGCTAACGGTTATGGTGGGCAACCTGACTAACCCCAACAAGCAACTGGTACTTGGATTTTCGCCTTACGAACAGCGTCCAGGTTTCCTCAATCTGCTGATTCGCTCCGAAACGTTATTCACTGCCGTTCAGTATTTTTCACTGGCGCTGGCTGGTAGCCCTTACATGGGGGTTGGGCGAAACCTGTCGTATCGAACGCAGTTGTTTTTTGCAAACAAAGGATTTTACACGCACAAGAATGTGCTGGGTGGTGACGATGATCTATTCGTGAACGAAGTTGCAACTGGACATAATACCGCCGTCTGCCTAGATCCAGCGACTTTTACGTGGTCTAAACCAAAGGAAACCTGGCCCGATTGGAAACGTCAGAAACATCGTCATTTGCACGTTGGTAAGTACTATAAATCTGGCAACAAAATCCGCTTGGGCCTGCTTACCGGCTCACACGTACTAACCTGGTTCCTGGGTCTGCTAGTTGGTCTGCTTATCCTGGTTAAAGAGATTGCTTACCAACCCTTTTCGACGGCAGACTGGTTTCTATTGCTGATAGCCAGTGGTGCTTTCGGGATCCGTCTGCTTTTATTCTGGGGAATTGTTGGTCGAATCAGTTACCGGCTAGCCCATACTGTTCACGCGGCTAGTATGCCTTTTATGGATTTACTGCTGGGCATTTATTATGGGCTAGCGGGAATTAAAACATTATTTACCCGACGTAGTAAACGCTACTATTGGCGCTAACCTGGTCTTGATATGAACATCGACATTCTGCTTAAATACTTCCCGGATTTAACGGCCGATCAGAAAGAGCGTTTTGCGGCTCTGGATGGCCTCTATCGTGACTGGAACGCCAAAATTAACGTAATCTCACGCCAGGACATTGACGCGCTCTATGAAAAGCACATCCTCCACTCTCTTGCTATCGCGAAAATTGTCCAGTTCAAACCCGGTACCGAGATCCTGGATGTTGGCACCGGAGGAGGTTTTCCCGGTATTCCTCTAGCGATTCTATTTCCCCTGGCCGACTTTCACCTGGTCGACAGTATTGGCAAGAAGATCAAAGTAGTTGAAGCCGTTGCCGATGCGCTCGACCTCAAAAACGTCAAGGCCGAACAGGCTCGGGTTGAGCAATTAAATACTACCTACGATTTTGTTGTCAGCCGGGCGGTTACCCGGCTGAAACCCTTTCTGGGCTGGGTACGCTACAAAATCCACAAAGCTGGCAACAACGACCGCCCCAATGGTGTTTTGTACCTCAAAGGTGGTGACCTGACCGAAGAGCTTGCCGAAGTGCCTGACCGGTACCGTGCGTACGATCTCTCCGATTATTTCGACGAACCATTTTTTGAAACCAAGAAGGTAATTTACATTCCTAAAAAATAGCACCCATCCGTGCGTTGGCAGCAACGCCATTCACAAATACAGCCATGTCTCAGATATTCCGTAGCAGCAGCTTCAAAGATCCAATCACCCGTGACGAAGTTGAATTCAACGAAAAAGGCGTTACGTTCCGTGTTCGCAAGCTCATTGGCGGCACTGACAACTTCGTTTTCTTTTCGGACATCTCCGGTGTTGAGATCGACAATGGTGTCTTCTTCTCAACGATCCACGTTATTCCTCGTGCCCGTCCAGAGATTGTTATCAAGAATTTCACGAAGAGCGACGCTCGTAAAGTGAAGGAACTGATCCTACAGAACGTACCGCACAACCGGCCGGACGCCTTCCGTTAAAATTTTTCTCACTGATCGTCACTAAGTTGAGTAATCAAGAGAAATTTTTTTCGGGCAACCACTTGCGTCGAGCCCCAAAACCGACTACTTTTGCAACACGATTCGACAGGATCACAGTCCCGAATAGCTCAGTCGGTTAGAGCATCTGACTGTTAATCAGAGGGTCGCTGGTTCGAGCCCAGCTTCGGGAGCATGAAAAAAAAGCACTTACAAATTATTTGTAAGTGCTTTTTTTCTGTCGCAAACAAACTCGCCTATATCGGATCTGAAGTTGTGATTTACTCAGATTTGAACTTCTTCCAGGCACCCCACTCAAAGAAACGATAGAATATAAATTATAACAGCAGCAATAGTTTGGCGTCGGTGCTAAACCGAGATCGGTTTGCGCTTACCGGACGCGTATTCGTAACTGGGTCGTATCGTCTTCGCCGTTGGCCAGGCCATTGTTAGGAGTCGAGTCCGGGTCGGCGATGTTGGCGGTACTGAGTTCGGCTTGTATAACGTACGAGCCCACAATACCCGACCGTAGCTTGACGACTACCGGCACCGTCTGGCCCGGCTGGATTGGGCCACTGACCGGGAGTGTGATCGAACCACCTGCTGCGGAGCCATCAGCCGGCGAAAGACCAAGAGGCAATAGCAAGTGTAACGTAACGCCGTCGACGGATCGGCCACCCTGATGAGTCACCAGCAACGACAGAGTGGTTGGCGTACTGGTACTCAGCACAATCTGTTCCATCTGCAGCGACAGACTTAGATCGGCTTTAGCCGGGTCTGGGACGGGCTGATCCGAAATGACCGTTGGCAGTGGAGTCTGATGCGGATTGGGCGACACGAACACGGCCGGGTCAGACTCCACCGTGCGAAAATCGACGGTGGCCATGTCGTCTTCGCCATCGCCCGTGCCGGAGTTGGGTACCGACGTCGGATCCACCTGATCGGTGGCGGTTACCTGAGCAGTTTGTCGATACGTACCCGGCATCGTTGGTCGTAGCAGCAACGTATACGTCACCTGGTTGCCGGGAGCAAGCTGTGGAATATGGCCTAGTAGCTGGCCGTCGGTCAGTACCAGGCCGGGCGACGATAGCAACGCCAGTTCGGAGGACAGCCGGTTACCAACCGATACGTTTGTGGCGGTTTCAGGGCCTTCATTGCGAATGGTCATGAACACACGCACGGGGTCGCCGGACCGGACCACGCGTTTGTCAGTAAGTAGTTGCATGGTCAGGTTGGCTGGGGCGCTGTTTGTAAAGACGTACGAACCGCTACCCACAGCAAAAACGACGCGATTGCCATCCTGCCGCAGAAACACCATATCTGGTGATTCAACCGCCCGCCGACTGCCTTCCCAAACCAGTTCGGGCGACGACGCTGGTATGGCAACCTCGGCGCGGCAGTTACCCGGTACTATTATCGACCAGCGAAAGCCGCGTTCGGTCTTCTGCCATTCGCTGGCAATCAAACCGTAGGGCGAGGTATGGCTTGCGGCCACCCGATTCAGATCGCCCACGGGCGTGGGGATCATACTCAATCGTCGGAAACCTGGTTCGGTCTGTTTGATACCGGCTACGTTCTCGTACAGCCAGATCAGCAGGTCGCCCAGCAGCATGACGTGGTTACCGGAGTTCATAAAGGCGCTGGCCGTGTTGCCGTTCCATAGTTCCCAGATTGTGGTGGCCCCCTGCTGAGCCATGTATCCCAGGCTGGGATAGGTCGTATTGGTGGTGATCTGATACGCCAGATCGGGCCGACCGATGCTGGTCAGCGTCCGCATCAGCCATTGTACGCCTACCACGCCCGAGCTGACATGGGTATTGTATTCACCCGTCAGGCGGGTCAATAAATTGCTCACTACGCGGTCGCGCCGGTCGTCGGGCACCAGGCCAAACGCCAGCGGCAGCACGTTGGCGGTGGTTGTGTTGTTGGCGTACTGCTGTTTGTCGACATCCCAGTGGTTGCGGTTGAAAGCGTCTTTCACGAGCCCGGCCCGCTCGGCAAACCAGACCCGGTCGGGCTCGTTACCCGTGATGGTCGCGAATCGTTCCAATAGTTTCAGGATATGATAGTAGTGCGTCGATCCCAGCACCGGACCGGGGGTTTTTCGGGTGGGGTCGTTCGTGATAATTACCTCCGGCGATTCGGGGGGCACGGCCCAGTCGCCGTACTCATCTTTCCAATAAGCATAGTCATGCTGATACCGGTCGATGTACTGAATCCAGCGTTTCATCGACGCGTAATGCGCCCGGATCGGCCCATCATCGCCATACTGATCGTAGAGCATATTGGCGATGGATGCGTAAGCCGCCGGCCACGTAACGTTATCGGTATAGGTTTTCCAGTAGGACGGGGCTACGTCGGGAATACTACCCTCACTGCTCTGGGCGTCGTCAATGTCGCCTAGCCACTTGGCGTACAGGGCCTGGTTATCGTACAGAAAGCTTTCGCCCTGCGCCCCCGTCGTTCGATCGCCCAGCCAGCCCAGCCGCTCGTCACGTTGCGGACAGTCGGTTGGAATTCCTTGGTAGTTACCTTTGATCCCCCAGTCGGCGTTGGTGACGATCTGATTCAGCACCGGATTCGAAGACGTAAACTGCCCGTGATGTGACATCTCATCGTAGATTACGCAGCCGTCAAACTGCTCGACAGTGGGGGGCGTCGGAAAGCCCGACAGCTCGACATAGCGAAAGCCGTGTACCGTGAACCGGGGCTCCCAGGTTTCCAGGCCATCACCACGTAGCGTATATATATCGGTTTGCTGCGCCGACCGGAGGTTTTCGACGTAAAGCGAACCATCGCCAGCCAGGGTTTCGGCAAAGCGCATCGTCAGGCGGGTTCCCTGCGGACCAGCCACGCGCATCCGGACCCAACCGGTCATGTTCTGGCCCATGTCCATGATATACACCCCATCCCGCAACGATCGAATCGAGCGGGGGCGCAGCGTCTCCATGATACGAAGCGGTGGGTTTACCTGGCTCTCCAGCCGACTAGCCGGAGCCGACACGGACTCAGCCGCCAGCCAGCCCGAATCATCATAGCCGGGCTGGTGCCAGTTAGTCAGTTCTCGGGTAGCGTCGTATTCTTCGCCGTCGTATTCATTGTTGGCGCGGATTGGGCCATCGGCCGTCACTTTCCAGGACGTATCGCTGATGATGGTTTGCGTCGTTCCATCGGTGTAGGTGACTTCCAGTTGTAGCCAGCAGCGCGGCAGTCCATAGTGCGTGGTTTCGGGCAGTCCCGACTGATTGAGCCGCATCCGAAAGAAGTGGCCGTTGCCGAGGGTGATGCCCAGCGCGTTAACGCCCTGATGCACCTGCGCCGTTACGTCGTAGGTATTATAAAAAACACGCTTGTTGAACTCCGTCGGGCCGGGGGCCAGCACCTGCGTGCCGATGCGCTGTCCGTTGAGGTGCAATTCGTACAGCCCCAGCCCGCAGATGTACGCCGTAGCCTGCCGGATGGGCTTGGTCAACTGCGTTTCTTTCCGGAAATACCGCGCCGACAGTCGGGTGCGGTTAGCTGTCGGCTGATCCCAGTTAAAGGTGCGTTCCAGCCCGATCCACTGCGCGTGCCGGTCGCCCGGCAACAGCAGGCCCATCGTCCAACTCGCCGGTTGACTCCAGTCCGAAACTGCGCCGTTGGTGGTGCTGATCCGGACTTTCCAGAAGCAGACCGTCCGGCTGTTGAGCGGCTGACCACCGTAGGGCACCCAGATCGACTGATCGCCTGAAACGACGCCCGAATCCCACAGGTCGCCCCTGTTTTGCGCTAACTTTTCGACTGAACTAGCCACCAGCACTTGGTACGATTGCTGGATCAGCCCCCGGTCGGTACCGCTGATTTGCCAGCTTAGTCGGGGGGTGGTTGTTTCGAGCGCTACTGGATTGTTTAGATTCTCGCATCTTAACCAGGTGGCTGCGATCGGGTGTTGCGCCACGGCCGAGCGAAGGCTAGTTACCCATAAACAGATACCAATCAGAAGTAAACGCACTCTCATAAAAGACCGTGTATATAGGTGCGCTAGTTAATACATTTCTTATGCCAAATAGACAATTTATAATGTGTTGGTTACACCGCCAACAAGCAAGTAGATGCTAGTGTAAACGTGGAAAGCGTGGTTAGCCCTTGCCGAATTGTCTGGCTTTTTGTCTAGTGTTTTGTTTTAAAGCCAATGACAAAGATAGTACGGTATACAACGAATGAATGACTCTTCTTACAGCCAATCTCGCCCGATCAAACTTTGCTTCAAACTTGGGTCTGTACCTATATAGTTATTCCATTGAGCAGGATTTTCCGGGGCAAATGACTATTCTTTCACAAGAACCAATCTTATTTAGACTTATTCTTATTAATTTGCGCTCGATTCGCGCTTTCGTCACGAAGCGTATTCGAAAGTCAGTACTCCACGTGTCTCGTAGTTCATCTATATGAAAAAGCTATTCAGTGCCGTTTTAGTGAGTCTTGCCCTTTCCGCTCAGGCGCAAAAAAACGTTCTGCTAGAGCAGGCGTTCTGGCAAAGTAAGCCTGGTGTCGACCAAATAAAGGCCGAGATTGCGAAAGGCAACAGCCCCTCTCAGTTTAACCCGTCCAGCTTTGACCCCGTTGTGCTGGCCATCAATTCGCAGGCTCCCAACGAAACCATCAAATTCCTGGTCGAACAACCCGGAAATGACGTGAATAAAATCACCCATGACAGCCGGAATTATCTACACTGGGCCGCTTTTCGGGGTAACGTAGAAATCGTTGACTACCTGCTTGGGAAAGGCGCTAAAGTCGGCACAGAAGACAGCCACGGTGCTACGCCCCTGAATTTTGCCTCTGGGGCTGGCGTAACCGATACGCGGGTGTACGATCTGCTTGTTAAGAACGGAGCGAGTCTAAAAAAAGATGTCAACCACGATGGCGCGAATGCACTGCTGCTGGCCGTAGCCAACGATAAAGACCTGAAGTTGACGGATTATTTCATTTCGAAGGGCTTGGATCTAAAAAGCACCGATGCCGCTGGAAACAATGCATTTAGCTATGCCGCCCGTGGCGGAAACATCGACGTCCTGAAAGCACTACAACAGCGTGGTGTTCCAGTTGGTCCGACGGCGATGATTATGGCTAGTCAGGGATCGCGTCGCGGACCGGCGCCTATGGACGTGTTCCAGTATCTGGAAAGCGTAGGTGTTAAGCCAACCGCGACGAACAAAAACGGGGAAAATGTGCTGCACGCGCTGGTACGTCGCCCCGGCCAGAACGCGTTGGTGGAGCATTTTATCAGCAAAGGTGTTGATATCAATCAGGCCGACGAAGAAGGGAACACTCCCTTCATGAACGCAGCGGCTTCGAACCGCGACGTGGCGGTCCTGGAAATGCTGTCGTCGAAAGTAAAAAACTTCAACCAGAGCAATCAGAAAGGCGTTACCGCGCTGGCGATGGCCGTACGAGGCAACTCACCCGAAGTTGTTACGTATTTAATCGACAAGGGCGCGGATGTGAAAGTAACCGACAAAGCAGGCGACAATCTGACCGCCTATCTGATCCAGGGCTACCGGCCAGCCGGTCCTATGGGTGGTGGCCCCGGCCAGGGCGGACCTGGACAAGGTGGTCCAGGTGGTACCAGAACGGACGAGTTCGGCGCAAAACTAGCGCTGCTTCAGCAAAAAGGACTGGATGTGAAAGCACCGCAGAAAAACGGCAATACGCTTTATCATCTGGCGGTGGCTAAAAATGACCTTTCGTTGGTAAAGAAACTGGAACCGCTCCAGATTGATGTCAACGCCAGCAATGCTGAAGGCATTACGGCTCTGCACAAGGCAGCCATGATTTCAAAAGACGACGCGATGATGAAATACCTGCTATCGATCGGCGCCAAGAAAGAGACCCCAACCAACTTTAAAGAAACCGCCTACGACCTGGCCAGCGAAAATGAATCGCTGTCGAAAGGAAACGTATCGCTCAATTTTCTGAAATAATTCGCATGTCCTGTTTTTCTAAAATCAGCCTGCTGGCGTTGCTGTTAACGTTCGCTAGCCCAGCCGTTACGCAGGCCCAGCAAGCTAGTCCAGCCAAGTATAAGTGTATGATTCAAATGACCAACTACATGGGCGAAGGCGCCTATATTGTTGTGTCGTTGATCAATCCTAAAGGCGCCTACGAAAAAACGTTGTACGTGTTAGGCTCGGACAAAAAATGGTATCCCGATCTGAAAGAATGGCATAAAGCGCTGGCCAAGAAAACGCCCAACATCAGTGCCATTACGGGAGCGTCGGTAAGCGGTGGTGATCGCAGCGTGACCATGCTGGACCTCGATCCGACGAAGATCGACAAGGGTTACAAACTGCGGTTCGAGAGCGCCGTTGAAGACAATAAGTATTACGCCAAAGATCTGGAGATTCCGCTGACGGCCGAGGCCCTTTCCGCCAAAAATGAAGGTACGGGCTACATTCGCTACGTCCGTTTCAGTGCCAACTAACGCTCCCACTACGGAGTCGAACGCATGACAATTTCTATCTGGAGATACAGCCACTTAGCCCTGGCTGTATCTTCTTTTCTTTTATTGGCCCTGGCATCCGTCACGGGGATCATCCTGGCTGTCGAACCCATTCTGCAAAAAGCGCAGCCGTATCGAGTCGACGGTTTTTCGGAGATCACCCTGGCTCAGACGCTGCCCGTCCTCAAAAAGAGCTACAGCGAAATCAGTGAATTGAGCGTCGACGCCAACGGCTTCGTTCAGTTGCAGGGCAGCGATGAAAACGGCGATAACCTGACGGTCTACGTTGATCCGCTTACGGGCAAATTGTTGGGCGTTCCTACCAAACAAAGCGAATTTTTTCAGTGGGTAACGGGGTTACACCGGTCGCTGTTCCTGCACGAAACGGGCCGTTTCTTTATTGGCCTGACCGCCTTCCTCCTGCTCCTCATTACCGTATCGGGCACGGCGCTGATCATTCAGCGGCAGCGGGGCATCAGACGGTTCTTTACCCGCATCGTACGCGACAACTTTGCCCAATATTACCACGTCGTACTGGGGCGTCTATCGCTGATTCCGATCCTGATTATTGCGCTGTCGGGCACTTACCTCTCGCTCGACCGCTTCCAGTTGTTAGGTAGCATCGAGAAAACCGCGTCAAAAATCGACCTCGACGCCGTGAAAGATACTCCGCAGCTGAAGCTAGCCGACATGCCGGTGTTTCAAACCATTCGGCTAGCCGACGTACGAAGCGTTGAGTTTCCCTTTGCCGAAGATCCTGAAGAATTTTACGTTCTCAAGCTCCGCGACCGCGAACTAACGGTCAATCAGATCACCGGCGATGTTCTGAACGAGGCACCCTACCCAACAACCGTCCTGCTGGCAAATCTAAGCCTGAATCTGCACACGGGTCGGGCGAGTAGTGTTTGGGCCGTTATTCTAGCCATTGCGTCCGGAAACATTCTGTTTTTTATCTGGTCGGGTTTTGCCATCACGCTAAAACGGCGCGGGAACCGTGTTACCAACAAATTCACAGCCGATGACAGCCGGTTTGTCATTCTGGTTGGGTCGGAGAATGGCAGTACGTTCCGTTTTGCGCGAGCTGTGCACGAACAACTGATCAACCAGGGCGAGCGAGCGTACCTGGCCGAATTAAATAACTATACGACCTACCCCAAAGCCGAGCATCTGATTATCATGACGGCGACATACGGGCTAGGCGACGCTCCCACTAACGCGAAACGCTTCGCTGCGTTACTGGAAAAACAGCAACAAAACCAGCCAATTACGTATTCGGTTGTGGGGTTTGGCTCCCGCTCCTACCCCGATTTTTGCCAGTTTGCTTTTGAGGTCAACACGCTGTTGTCGCATCAACCGTGGGCTACTCCGCTGGTCGATATTCACACGGTCAACGATCGCTCGCCGGAGGAATTTAACCTCTGGGCCGAAGCCTGGTCGCAGCAGGCTGATTGCCCACTGCCCATTTCGTCGGATCTGGTACAGGTGCCGGCCACGCAGTTGGACAAACTAACCGTAACGACCAATACCCGCACGGCTCAACCCGACGGCACGTTCCAGGTACGGATGCGTCCCCTACGTCGGCAGCGCGTTACGTCGGGCGATTTGCTGGCTATTTATCCCGCCAATGATCACCGCGAACGACTTTATTCAATTGGCGTTATTGATAACGAGGTTCAACTGAGTGTCCGGCTGCATCCTAATGGGCTAGGCTCTACGTTCCTGCACGAGCTGACTCCTGGCCAGACGGTACACGCCCGGATCGTCAGCAACGCCCATTTCCACTTCCCAACGAGCGCTCCGGCTGTTGTGATGATTGCTAACGGCACCGGCATTGCTCCTTTTCTGGGCATGATTAGTCAGAACAAACAGGCTACCCCTTGCCATCTTTACTGCGGTTTCCGGCATAGTACGTCGTTTGACGTATATCGGGCGTTTCTGGAAACCAACAAAGCGGCCGGCCAGCTACAGGAATTACACGTTTCCTTTTCGCGGGAAGGCAATAAGCAATACGTCAGCGATTCACTTTCGCGCGATACTGACTTCATCGCGAATGTGCTGCTGACCAAGGGCGTTCTGATGCTCTGTGGGTCGCTAGCGATGCAGAAAGACGTACTAAACCTGCTGGAAACCATCTGTCAGGATAAACTGGGGCACTCCTTGAGCCACTATCAGTCGCGTGGGCAGATTTTGATGGATTGCTACTAAAAAGCCTAGAGGGCCGGTAAGGCAATCTTATTACCACTATCGGCCGCCCGGTAAATGCCTTCAATTACGCGCATGTCCCGGCGGCCCTCTTCGCCGGAAATATGCGCTGGCAACGGCTTTTTATCCAGTATATGTTTGGCAACGTCGTCCAGCAAAGCGGCCTGTTGATTGATCGTGGGGAAATTAAACGCTCCCTGACTACTGCGCCCCTGAAATGGCCCATAACTCAGGGCCGGACTGAGTTCGAAAAAGCCCTCATCCGCCGACGCGTAGAACCGGTCGATGTTGCAGTTTGACGTACTGGCCGACGTACACACGGCCCCGCTCGGAAACGTTAGTTGCCAGGTTATGTTCTCCTCGACTTCCTTGAACAAATCCGGCAGTGTAACCGGGCCGTACTGCGCCGTAACAGATACGGGTTCTTCACCCAATACGTACCGCCCGCTCTGCACACAGTAGACACCCAGGTTCATTAACGGACCTCCGCCAGCCAGGGCTTTTTTTAGGTGCCAGTCGTTGGGGGGCGTACCGGCAAGCCGATACCCTAACGAAGCCTCTATCATACGTACCTGACCGAATATTTTCTGCTGCCCAAGCCGTTGCAGTTCGATGTGGTGCGGCTCATAATGCAATCGGTACCCAACGGCGAGTTGTACTCCGGCCTTCCGACAGGCCTCAATCATTTCCTGACAATCGGCGACCGTAAACGCCATTGGTTTCTCGACAATAACGTGTTTACCGGCCTGAGCGGCTCGAATGACATACTCTTTATGCAGGCCGTTGGGCAGCGTGATATAGATCAGATCAATATCAGGGTTATTACGTAGTTGATCGAAAGTCTGGTAGGAGTAGACATTCTTGTCGGCCAACTTATATTCCTGCTTCCATTGTGCAGCCTTGGCAGGCGTCCCCGTAACGACTCCGGCTAATCGACAGTACTTTGATTCGGCGAAACCATGTTTGAGTACGTTTGCGTAACGGCCCAGACCACAAAGAGCTACGTTCACCTTGCGGGTTTCGTGCTTCTGCGCGTGCGTATCGGCTGCGAAAGCAGAGGAACCGATAGCACCGATCCCCACACTGATAGTCTGAATAAACGTCCGTCGGGTAAAGCTGGTCATAGCAACAAAGTCAAGAGTAATTCTAGACCGAAAGTATGGGATAGGCATGAAGTTCGCCCGTATATTCCACAAAAGGGCCAGGATTTAGACAAGTGGAAACCGTTGCTACTTCTAAGCCGGCAAGCAGCGACGGCGTAAACGCAGTCAGGGCATTCTGCACTGCCAGTTAATACGACTACAACAATCATAAATCTGGCTACGGCTGTTCGTAGATTACGGCGGACCTTTGCCCCGACCAAAACGAAAACAGCTATGATTTTAGTAACCGGAGCTACCGGACACCTGGGCGGGGCCGTTATTCGGCAACTGCTACGTACGATACCAGCTAGCCAGATCACGGCCTTCGTCCGGGATGAACAGAAAGCCGCCCCACTGCTCGATCAAGGCGTAACCCTGCGCATTGGGACGTACGATGATGTCGACTCTCTTGACAGCGCCATGCAGGGCGTAGCGACAATGTTGTTGATTGCGGGAACGGACGAAGCAAACCGGGTTCGGCAACATGAGAACGTCGTGGATGCTGCCCGGAAAGCGGGTGTTCAACGAATTGCCTACACGAGCCGGGCGTTGAAGGACCGCGCTACGTTGGTGAACCGGCTGATGGAAGCCCACTTCCAAACCGAAGATTACATTAAGGCCAGTGGACTATCGTATACGCTGTTTCAGAACATTCTGTACATGGATGCCATTCCACAGTTCGTTGGTGGTGATGCCGTTTTCGAGCGGGGGATTTACGTACCTGCCGGTGGAGGCAACGTTTCATTTGCGTTACGTAGCGAGATGGGCGAAGCGATGGCCAATGCCCTAGTCGCTGAACACAATGGTAACGTAACATACCAGCTCACGGGCAGCCAATCATACTCGTTTTATGATGTAGCCGCTGCCCTGACTGATATTTCTGGCAAGTCAGTCGTATACACCCCGGCGGAGCCAGTTGCTTTTGAAACGAAACTAAAAGAACGCGGTCTACCCGACGTGGTAGCCCAACGAATTACCGGTTTCATCACCGACATTGCCAATGGTCAGGAAGACGCCGTAAGCTCTGATCTGGAAAACCTACTTGGCCGGAAACCGACTTCGCTTAAGGAAGGGTTAGCCTTATTGTACAATTTGTAAGGCTCGCTACTGACCTCATCTCGTCTCAAATCAGGTTACAAGCCATTCGTACTATGCCAACGGAGCACCCCACACGAATTGATTCCATACTAGCTTATCATCAGCTTGTTGGGCTTCCCAAACCGGAGCATCCGCTGATTAGCCTGGTACGCTTTGACGACATCAAACCAAGAGGAGTTGACAAACCGAAAAGCATTATTAATGACTTTTACTCGGTTGCCCTGAAGCGAAATTTTAACGGCAGGCTCAAATACGGCCAGCAACAGTACGATTTTGACGAAGGGGTCATGGTCTTTCTGGCCCCCGGTCAGGTACTTCGCGTTACGTCCGACGAACCGTCTGCTCATTTGGGCTGGCTGCTGATGATTCACCCTGATTTTTTGTGGAATACGCCCCTGGCTACGGCCAGCAAACAGTATGCGTATTTCGATTATTCGGTGAACGAAGCGCTGTTTTTATCCGCAAAAGAAGAAGCCACAATCACGGCTCTACTCCAGACGATTCAGCAGGAATACCAGGCGACAATTGACAAGTTCAGCCAGCCTATCATTATTGCTCATCTAAGCGCCCTGCTGAACTATGCCGACCGTTTTTATCAACGCCAGTTCATTACCCGCCGTATCACAAATCACAAAATTCTGAATCAGTTCGAGTCTGTTCTTGACAGCTTTTGCACCGACGACGAACTGCAAAAGAACGGTTTACCAACGGTTGGAGATCTAGCCGAAAAACTCAGTATATCGCCTACGTATTTGAGTGGTCTGCTTAAGACTATTACCGGCAAGAGTACGCAACACCACATTCACGATAAGCTAATTGAACGGGCGAAAGCAAAACTCTCGACGACCGATTTATCCGTGAGTGAGATTGCCTACGCGCTGGGCTTCGAGCACCCGCAGTCGTTTAGCAAGCTTTTCAAGAGCAAGACTAACTGCTCCCCGTTGGAATTCCGGCACTCGTTCAACTAAAAACAACCGGTGATTTGGCTACAACAATAGTGGAATTGATTAGGTCTGCCTTTCCAGGGCCACCGACCTTTGTTTTACTCAAAAACACAGGGCCATGAATAGTATCATCACGGGATCACTAGGAAATATCAGTCAGCCACTTACGCAGGAACTCGTAAAAAAGGGTCATGCTGTTACGGTCATCAGCAGCAGCTCTGATCGGCAGGCGGCCATTGGTTCGGTCGAGGACGCCGACTTTCTGGCTAGTACGTTCAGCGGGGCCGATATCGTCTATTGCATGGTGCCGCCCGCTTATTTCGCCAACCCGGCCATTGAGCCGTTGGAATTCTACCGCAGCACGGCAACTGCCTATGCTCAGGCAATCCGGCAGGCGGGGGTAAAACGAGCCATTCATCTGAGCAGTTTTGGGGCCGACCTCGATCACGGAACTGGTTTTATTTTGGGGTCGCATAACGTCGAAACCATTCTGAATGGCTTGTCAGATGTAGCGATCACGCACATGCGTCCTACGTCGTTCTACTATAACCTGTTTGGCCTTATCGGTCAGATTAAACACACGGGACGAATTGCAGCCAACTACGGGGCCGATGATGTTATTCCGATGGTTTCACCGATAGACATTGCGGCTGCCATTGCCGACGAGATGGCCTTACCCGCTGAACACCGAAAAGTACGTTACGTGGCCAGTGACGAACCAACCGGCAACGAGGTTGCCGCCAGTCTGGGGAAAGCCATTGGGCAACCTGATCTGAAATGGGAACTCATCAGCGATGAGGAGACGCTGACGGGCCTGACAGCGGCTGGTATTCCAGCGCACCTTGCCGCCGGTATGGTTGAGTTGTATGGAGCGCTTCATAGTGGCCGGCTACAGGCTGATTACATCCGTAACAAACCTACGTTGGGCCAGGTTAAGCTTGCGGATTTTGCGGCTGATTTTGCTGTGGGCTTCAACCGATCGTAAATCAACCGTAAACGTCAGCCATGCAACCGATCAGGATCAGGACAATCAGCGAATTCCATCAACTCCGGCATCTGCCCAAGCCAGATCACCCGCTGGTGAGCGTAATCAACCTCGACGATATGCCCCTGTCGGTAGATGAGTCGACGACGCAGGTACTGGACTTTTATTCGATTGCTCTCAAACGGAACCCCAACAGTAAGATAAAATACGGGCAACAGGCGTATGATTTCGACGAGGGGGTTCTGTTTTTTATCGCGCCCGGGCAAGTCTACAGCATCGAAACACCAGCTAACGAAGCACCAGCTCACACCGGCTGGATTCTGCTCGTGCATCCTGATTTCCTGTGGAATACACCCCTGGCTAAAACCATTCGGCAGTACGAGTACTTCGATTACTCGGTGCACGAAGCCCTGTTTCTGTCCGATAAGGAAGAGACAACAATCATAGGAATCATACGTAGTATTCAGCAGGAGTACCATACCAGTATCGACGTGCTGAGTCGCGATATTATCGTGGCTCAGCTTGACGTTTTGTTTAAATACGCGGAGCGGTTTTACAAGCGGCAGTTCATCACCCGCAGCATCACCAGCCATAAACTGCTGAACCGAATGGAAACGATGCTAGCCGACTATTTTGCGGAAGGCTCACTGGCCGAGAAAGGATTGCCGACCGTTCAGCGCGTTGCCGATGCGCTCAACGTATCGCCCAACTACCTGAGCAGCCTGCTTAAAGCGCTGACCGGCCAGAATACGCAGCAGCACATTCACGAAAAACTCATCGAGAAGGCGAAAGAGCAATTATCGACGACTGATTTGTCGGTGAGCGAAATCGCCTACGTACTGGGCTTTGAACATCCGCAGTCGTTCAGCAAACTGTTCAAAAGCAAGACCAATTACTCTCCGCTGGCGTTTCGGCACTCGTTTAATTAATCCTCTTCAGCATTCGGTAGTTGCTCAGGAACGGGTATTTTTCGGGCACACGGTTGTTTCTGTTGTCAGGCTTATGGTCCTTACAACTCGCTCCCCAATGCATTTCCGTTTTTCGTTACTCATTCTGCTCCTGGTCAGCAGTCTATTTGCGCCGACTACGCTATTTAGCCAACCCAGACCAGGTGACTCTCCCAAAACCTCAGCGTCAACCCGCAGTCGGGTGCTGGTATTGAGCGATATCGAAGCCGACCCCGACGATTCGCAGTCGCTGATCCGGTTTCTGCTGTACGCCAACCAATGGGATACCGAAGGGCTTATTGCCACAACGTCGATTCACCAGAAAACTCGTATCGCGCCCGAAACTATGCACCAAATTCTGGATGCATACGGGAAGGTACAGCCCAATCTGATCAAACACGAAATGGGTTACCCCACGGCGCTGGCGTTGAAGAAGCTGATCAAAAAAGGCTTACCGATTTATGGGATGGCGGGTGTTGGTCAGGGTCACGAATCAGAAGGGTCCAACTGGATCATCCGTGTGCTGGAACGGCCCGATCCCCGGCCCCTGTGGGTCTCGGTCTGGGGTGGCGTCAATACGTTAGCGCAGGCTCTGTGGACGATTCGGGAAACGCGTTCGCCGGAGAAAGCCGAGCAGTTATACCGCAAGCTCCGCGTGTACACCATTTCCGATCAGGACGATGCTGGCCCCTGGATTCGTAAAACGTTTCCGTCGATCTTCTACATCTGCACACCCGGCTACGGCTACGAACAGGCTACCTGGTCGGGCATTAACATCCGCGAGCCGGGTAGCCAGCCCGACGTTATCAGCAACGAATGGCTGGCCCAACACATTCAGCAGGGGCATGGCCCACTGGGCGCTCTTTACCCCGACGTAGCGTACGGCATGGAAGGCGATACGCCCGCGTTTCTAGGTCTAATTCCCAATGGTCTGAATAATCCAGAGCACCCCGACTACGGCGGGTGGGGTGGACGCTATCTGCTTTACCAACCCAAAACGCTGTTTACCAGTCGGCATCGACCAGCCGGTGCCCCCGCCGACGAACCGGAAACCCGACCCATCTGGACCAATGCAGTAGATTCCCTGATTTATCCGCGTCCTCCTTACGGCCCTTCTCCAGCCAGTGCAGAAACGCCCGTCAAGAACAACCGGGTAACCATCTGGCGGTGGCGCAAAGAATTTCAGAACGACTTTGCTGCACGCATGGACTGGTGTATCAAACCCTACGCAGCGACGAACCACCCGCCCGTTCCGGCCCTGGCGCACCCCGATTCCTTTACGGTTCGGGCGGGCGAGGTATTTCACCTCAACGCAGCCGGCACGACTGATCCGGACGGCGACTCCATGAGCTATACCTGGCAGCAGTACCCTGAAGCGGGCACGTATCCCGGTCTGATCAACTTCTTTCCCTATGCCTTCAACATTTATGACCTGCCCGTTACGGCTCCCAGCGTAACAAGCCCGCAAACAATTCATTTTATTTTGAAGGTAACCGATAAGGGTACTCCACCGCTTACTCGCTACAAACGGGTGATTGTTCAGGTGCTTCCTAAAACGTAGTCTTATAAATTACGTTGCTTGAGCCCCAGGCCGGGCGATGAGAAAATCTGTCCTTCGTCGGTAATGAGGATGTACTGATAGGCCGGGTATTTTTTAATTAGCTTCAAACCAGCCTCTTTACCCAGCACCATTATGGACGTGCTAAAGCCGTTGGCCCGTTCGGCGCTGGGGCCAAACACCGTTACGCTGCTGACACCCGTGGCCGGGTACCCCGTGCTGGGGTTAATGATATGAGCGTATCGTTTGCCATTGAACACCACAAATTTTTCATAACTACCCGACGTAACGACGGCTGGCTTATGCAGGGGAACAACGGCGAAAATCGTGTCATTGTGTAGCGGATTGGTAATACCAATGGACCAGTCGCGGCCATCGGGCTGCTTGCCCCAGGTACTCATATCGCCCGAGCCGTTGACGATACCGGCCTTGATGCCTTTGGCCAGCATTATGGCCCGGCAGCGGTCGGCCGCATAGCCCTCCCCCAGCGCTCCGAAGCCTATTTTCATGCCTTTCTTTCTGAGAAAGATGGTCGACTTCGCCCGGTCGAGGACGATGTTCTGATACCCTACATTCCGAACCGAATTTTTAATTGCCTCCGGACTGGGCATCTCGGTCATCGAGCCGTCGAATTTCCAGATGCGGTCCATAGCCGCAAAACTGATGTCAAACGCGCCGTTGGTAAGTGTAGAGAGATGCAGGGCTCGTTCTGTCAGGGCGAGTACTTCGGGATCGACCTTTACCGGAGCGATTCCGGCGTTTTGATTGACTTTGGAAATTTGCGTGTACGATCGCCAGTCGGAAATAAGATCTTCAATACGGGTTACTTCTGCAATAACTTCGTCGATGTGCTGCTCGGCTGACAGTGAATCCTGGGCAACAATAGTAATGTCGAATCGACTGCCCATCAGCTTTACCGTCCGTTTCCGCAATACCTGCGCCTGAACGCTCCATCCCGACACAAGTAATAGCAGCAAAAGCACCTTTTTCATCCCGCAAAAATCGGCAGGATTAATCGAAATACGGCGTCTTGTCCCAATCGCTCTGCATTTTCTCACCTTGTAAAAATTGTTCCTTACCTAGACCACGCGTTTAGCCAACACGGCTCTCTTACCGTTGACATTAACGAGCAGAGACCATTAACGCGATAAAATAACCGGTCCGCTTCTTTTTTACGTTCTACTGGCTCAACCTTCACTTAGTCAAGATGAAACACCTTCTTCTTTTCGTCTTTGCTGGCTTAGTTTTAGCAGCCTGCTCCAAAAAAGACGACCCAACTCCGTCGGGACCAGCATCAACCGTTGCCGGTAATTATACCTTGAGTGCGTTTCTACTGTTAGACGGGGCGGACACGTTGTACCTACCGCAGTTGCCGACGACAAACCAAACCCAAAATGTTACGGTCTCTGGTACACTCGGCATTACGCAGGTGAATAACTCCACTAATTTTGTCGATATGCTGGTAACGCTAAAAGCCACGGGCTCCTCCGATGCAACGATCCCACTCGACAGCGTCGAAGTACGGCAAAACGGCAGTTCATACGATCTCTACCTGAGGACATTACCGCTGGGCACAACTGACGGAAAAACAGTCAAATTCGACGTATCACAGACTGATCCGCAAACCGGCGATCGCTTTCGCATTGCCTTCAATGCCCAGCGATAGGGCTATTTTACTTTTTCCAGAAATAGCAGGCTGTCAGGCACCTGTTCCATCGACCGCGACGATTCGTCCTCGATGAAATAGTGCCTGACAGCCGTTTTTTTGGCCTGTTTCATAATGGCCGGGATGTTGACATCACCTTGGCCCAATGGCACATTAGACTCCACATCGGCGTGGCCGGTTTTACCATCAGGCGTGCCGGGTTTCCGATCTTTTAGGTGCATGAGCGTAAAACGACGAGGGTACTTCTGCAACAACGCCACAGGGTCAAGCCCAGTCGATTTTACCCAGTACACGTCTATTTCGAAGTTGACGTACTTAGGATTTAGGGTAGCTACGAGGTAATCGAAGAACGTACTGTTTTGGGGGGTCACTGTCGGTCCAGCCTGGTTAGTTCCTGACTGAAATGACCCGGCCTGGACTGGCCCAGGCTGGAAGGGTTGAAATTCGTAGCCGTGGGTATGATAACAGAGTTTGAGATCGTTTTCGGCCAGTAACCGGCCCGCCGTATTGAACACGTCGACAGCGTCGTTGGCGTTGTAAATCGTGAACGTATCGCCGGGATGCGGAATCCAGGCGCAGGTAACGTACTTCGCCCCCAGCGCCTTAGCCTGTTCGATAACGCCCGGTATATTGTTTTCCAACTCCTCAAAGCTCGCTCCAGTACTAATAGCCTTGATTCCGTTCTGATCCAGTAGTTTCCGAAAGTCGGCTGGACTGAGTCCATACGTACCCGCCACTTCGACCTCCCGAAAACCCATTGCCTTCACCTTGGCCATCGTTCCCGGAACATCCTTTTCAAACTGTGTCCGGAAACTGTAGAGTTGTAATCCCACGGGGGCAGCTTTCTGCGCCTGAGTGTTCATCACTACGCCAACCAAGCAAGCAAATAAGGCAATTAGGGTTTTCATGCCTGAATCTAATCAACCAGCTCTGATTCGTCAACGAAGGAAAGCGATAGCTCCCAGGAAGTAATCTACCGGTTTGTCTGCGTGGTGAATGTACTCTCGAAAATCTTGTCGGCGTTGCCCGCTTCGAAGCCCTCGCGTCGGTGCTGCCGCGTGATCTGCTGGGGAGGCAGATTCCGAAACTCAGGCAACACACGCCGTTCGGCAAATTCGACGTAAGAACCAGCAATGCGAAACACATCCCCCCCGGCAAATTCGGCGTCGATCATTTGCGCTACGGTTGACGCCTGGCGCAGATCACCATCCGGACTGATTTTAATGACACCCCCGGCGGAATTCAGACGGAATCCGCGTTTTTCCAGAAAGGCGACAAACTCGTCGATAGTATTGTATCCCGATTTCAGATTGTGCACGCTGATCGTGAAGTGATTCAGGTAGTACCGATTGTAAATAACCCAGGCGGCATACTCACTTTCGGCCAGCAACGTCTGGTAATCAGCCAACGTGGGTATCATCCAAAGGGGCTGATGCAGAAATGCATCGACCGCGTCGCCATCGTTCAAATCCAGGTTGTCCACCGGATCGCTCGTTACGGTATCGGTATAGCGATGAATGATCTGCTGTGCCTCATCAGACAGTTCGTGAACGCGTAGTTCGCTGACAAAAATCCGAGGGTAACGTGGCTCCGGCGGGGCATACCAGTAGGCCGTCAGTTTCTTACCCGTGAAGTTGTACTCGTCGCGTTTCACGTAGCCATAATGACTGAAGATCTTCTCAAATGAGGCAATCCCCAGGTTCGGCACGCCCATTGTCCGGAACGCAATATGATCGTTTTCAATCTCCGTGGGTGACGTAATAATTCCTTCGTCGATCATAGCGCCAATGATGCGCTGCACGTCCGGCACGCGTTCACTGTACCGACACATCAGTCCATTCAGCACGGTATCCAGCGTGCTCGTCTTGTTCGTTTCAGGATCAAAAGCAGTCATAGCAGGCAATGGTTAATCGGTTAACTTATTCGCCACCGACTTCGCGCCAGAAGCACTTCCTTAGCAGGTTCACTCGAATTTTGGTTTTCTAATTCAATCCGATGCACGATACAGTCGGTCGTTTCTAAAGCACATTGAATCCGTAGCTGGTCTTTCCAGTGGGTCTCGGCCCGATAAACGATGTCTATTTCGGCCAGTTCGCGGGTCAGCAGCGTTTTTCGGTCGAGTGCTTCCAATAACCACTGCACATACGATACGTTGTTGACGTGCTGGTTCTGGTCTATACTCGTCCAGCCAACTTCCACGATTCGTTCCGAGGCTGCCTCCCATTCGTTCAGCTGAAAATCCGGCTTCAGCGGTAGCCGCGACAAGGCCTCTACTTCGGGGGGCACCATCATGGCCCGAATAAAAGCGGGCAGCGGTACCATCGTTCGACGAGCAACCGAAAACACCAGCCAGGTACTAGCCGCATCTGCCAGCAAGGTACCGTCTTCGGCTAATACCCGAAAGTCCCGGTAAATGAAATATTTTTCGACAAATGTTGGATACGTAACCACGCGAATCGTCTGCCCGTAGCGCGGATAGTGATGCATCCGCACCCGGAAGCGCATCAGCATCCAGCCGAACCCCTGGGCGGCCAGATCGGCAATACCAATTCCGTAGGCAATTGCATTTCGATTCGCCGATTCCTGCATCAGGTTCATCAAGGCTGCGATGCTCGCTCGACCGGTCGCATCGCACTCATAACCGCGCAGCGTGTATTCATCCATTTGAATAAAAGCCATGTCGTAAAGGTAAGGTTGCTGTTTATTTTCTGAGTAGCTTCGTAGCAACCCTTAACACGATGGAAAAACGAACGTTCATTAAATTATCCTCAGCCATGCTGGCAACACCCTTTCTTTCGCCCCTGGAAAGCTGGCTCCCCGACGAGAAAATCCAGAACTGGGCTGGTAATCTGACGTATAGCACGAGTAAACTGGATCAGGCAAAATCACTCGACCAGGCAAAAACAATTATTCAGAAATATCCGAAACTGAAAGTACTGGGCACGCGTCACTGCTTCAATACGATTGCCGACAGTTCCCAACAGTTCATCGGTTTGCCACCCAACGAACAAGCGATTCAGCTGGATAGCGACTCCAAAACCGTTACGGTTGACGGCGGCTTGAAATATGGTCAATTAGCGCCTTATCTGGAAAGCAAAGGCTTCGCGCTGCACAATCTGGCCTCGTTGCCACACATCTCTGTGGCAGGGGCCTGCGCAACAGCCACGCACGGATCGGGCATGAAGCAGGGCAACCTGGCGACGGCCGTATCAGCCATGGAGATCGTAACGGCAAATGGGGAAGTTAGAACGTTGTCACGCAAAAAAGATGGCGATACATTCCGGGCAGCTGTTATCCATTTGGGAGCGCTTGGCGCGGTCACCCGCGTTACGCTCGATGTCCAGCCGACGTTCCAAATGCGGCAGTATGTGTACGAAAACCTGCCTACGGCTCAACTGAAGGATAACTTCGAGAAAATTATGGGCAGTGGCTACAGCGTCAGTCTGTTTACGGATTGGCTCAATAACCGCATCAACGAAGTCTGGGTCAAGAGCAAAGTAGATGACAGTCGATCAACGCCGGAAGCTGATTTCTACGGCGCGACGCCTGCCAAGAAGAACCTCCATCCCATCGTCGACATTTCGGCCGAAAACTGCACGGAGCAGATGGGCGTACCGGGGCCGTGGTACGAACGGATGCCGCATTTCAAGATGGGATTCACGCCCAGCAGCGGCAAGGAACTTCAATCAGAATATTTTGTACCCCGCAAAAACGCCGTCGACGCCATTCTGGCTGTGGAGCGGCTGCGTGAACAGGTCAACCCACACCTGCTGATCTCGGAAATACGTACCATCGACCAGGACGATTTCTGGATGAGTCCCTGTTATAAACAACCCAGCGTAGCCATTCACTTTACCTGGAAGCAGGACTGGCCAGCGGTGAAAAAGTTGCTACCGGTGATCGAAAAAGAACTAGCTCCTCACAACGCCCGGCCGCACTGGGGTAAGCTGTTTACGATGGCCCCGTCGGTGCTCCAATCCCGCTACGAAAAACTGGCCGATTTCCGGAAGCTGGTTAAGGAGTATGATCCAACCGGCAAATTCCAGAATGAGTTTTTAACGCGTAACCTCTTCAGTTAAACCCGACTTTTGATTTACCACGCCCCACCGGGGAAATTTTTGGCATGCACAGTACCACTCAACTTGATCTTGCTCCTATTACCCGCCACCTGCGGGCCATGTACGGTTCCCGACTATTGGTAGCCGCCGTTTGTCATCTGGGCGTTTTCGACACGCTAGCCGACAGCCCTCGTTCACTGACTGACATCCGTCAGCAACTCAACTTGACTGAGCGTCCGGCGATGGTTCTTTTCCCGGCTCTATGCGCTATGGGGCTGCTTGAGTACGATGAATCAGACCGGCTGCAAATTACAGAACTGGGCCGTTACGTAACGCAGCAGAACGCTACGAACATTGTTGGTTACGTGGGCCTGGAGAAGGACGATGTGGGTGTTCTGGAAATGATTACTCGCCTGCAAAATGATGGCCCGCTGGACGCACCCGATGGCGTTACGTACGTAAAAGAAGGAGATGGCCCCTCGCCTATGGACGATCCGGACTTGGCTCGCACGCTAACGCTGGGGTTGGCGGGTCGGGCGCGCCATTTGTCGCCCCTCGTAGCCGCGAACATGAGCCGGCGCGATGGCCATCTCCTGGACGTAGCTGGCGGCACAGGTTACTATACCTACGAGTGGCTGCTAGCCAACCCTAATGCCACCGCAACAGTCCTTGACCGGCCGGCGGTGCTGACCGTAGCGGCTGAACTGCTCGATCAATTCTGTCAAAGTGGCCGGCCTGGCGCCAGTAGTGTTAAAGATCGCGTTACGTTCCTGTCCGGCGACATGCTGACGGACGAACTACCGCAGACCGATGTACTGTTGTCAGCCAGTTTGTTGCACGACTGGCCAACACCAACCTGCCAAGCATTAGTCAATCGGTTTGCTGCGGCTATCCGCCCCGGCGGTGAGCTTTGGGTACACGATACCTTTCTGAACGACACGCTGGATGGTCCGCTACCCGCTACGGATTACTCGGCCGCGCTTTTCTGGGGCACCAAAGGTCGCCTGTACAGTCGCGCCGAGCATCGGTCGTGGTTTGTCCAGGCCGGTTTGACGCCAACCGAAGATAATCTCCCGACACAGATGGACTACGGCCTGATCTGGGCCAGGAAGTAATCGTTTCTACTGCCGGAGCCAGCGTTACAGCTGGCTCCGGCGTTTCTACTGGTTTACGAAAAGGCGGGCGCATAATCTCGGGCGAAATCCATAAAATTTCGGGCTAGCTTTCCCGTTACGTCCCGCACATCGGTCGTAACGGCCGACGCTTCGTTGCGACTATAATGGGCGTAATCTTCGAGTAATCCCTCCGCCTGCCATTTCGGAAAGCCAGCCCCAAGAAGCGCGTCGTGCATAACTTCAGCCGGAACGTCGACGAACGTAATATGGCGACTCAGAGCAGTCGACAGTTTCTCGGCCATCTCCGCGTGCGTCAAGGCTTCAGGACCGGTTAGCGTATACGTTTTGTTCTCATGGCCTTTCGCCGTCAGCGCAGCAAAGGCTACGGCGGCAATATCTCGAATATCAATCACGCTGACTTTCGCGTCGCCAATGGCCGCAAAGAATTTACTCTGCTCCCTGATCGACTGACTGAAGCCTAGCAGCCCCTGCATGAACAGATTGGGCCGCAGAAAGGTGTAGTTCATGTCCGATTCCTGAATAGCCTGCTCGACAACGGCGTGATAACGGAGAAAACGTACTGGCGAGTCAGCCACAGCGGCAAACTGCGATAATTTGACGATATGCGACACACCCGCCCGTTTGGCTTCGGCAACAAAGGCGAGTTGCTGTGCCTCGGCCTGTTCCGACGAGTTTGTCAGCAGGAAAGCCCGCTCCACGCCCGCTAAGGCTTGGGCCAGGGACGCCGGATCATTAAAATCGCCTTCGATCAGCTCCGCCCCCGGCAACGCGGCCAGTCGCTCAGCGTTTTGAATGGAGCGAACCATAGCTCGAAAGGGAATCCCCCGTTCGGCTAATAATTTTGTTACTTCCTGGCCGACACTTCCCGTAGCGCCCGTAACGAGCAGGGTTGGGACATTGGCTTTGTTAATTGTCTGCGTGGCATTGGTCGATTCCGTCTGCATGGGTGTACGTGGTTAACCGATTAGTAAGCAATCCGTTGATCCAAAACGAATCCTTTTTCGTTTTGCTGGAACAAAGGTTCACACTCGCAGACCGTAAAACTTGTAAGAAAACGAAATGACAGGCCCAACCCGTAGTCAGTTGATCGATGCCGACGAGCGGTTGGCTACCGTCTTCCGCCATTTTTACTGCATTCAGCATGATCAGGACGCACCGGTTGTTCAGCAACGCTTGTTGCCCCACTACGAGGTAATGTTAGTTTTTAACTTCGGACCAGCCATTCCGTTTTCGCTTGGTGAGCAGGAATATTTCGTTGAGAAGACGGCGGTTATGGGACCATTGCAAAAAATGCTCAGCTACACGCTGCTTCCCGGTTCTGATCTGATTGTAATCAACTTTACGCTCAATGGCTTCTATCGCCTTTTCCATATTCCCGTCAGTCAACCGACCACATCCCCTAATTCGTTGATCGACGCGTCATATTTTAGTGAATTGTGGACACAGTTGTCAGAGTTACCGACGCTTACTGAGCGGTTGGATGTTTTAACCAGTTACTTCCTGCATCACGTAGCCCCGCTGGATGACGAAACGGCTACGTTGCTTAAAGGGATTCCTTATTTTCAGAACCCAGCGATCGAACCCGTAAAAACGCTGGCACAGGAACGAGGTGTTTCACCCAGAAGTTTGCAATTACGTCTACGGGCTCAGTTTGGCTACTCAGCAAAAGAAATGACTCGCTTTCTACGTTTCAAGCAGGTGCTCACGTATTTGCAGGAAATTGAAGCTAACGCTGCTGTAGATTGGTTAGAGCTGGTGGACCGCTTCGGTTATTATGACTATAGCCACCTGAGCAAAGATTTTGCCTTTTACTTGAACGTAACACCCCGACAATTTCTCCAGCAGTTGGCGCATGGTAATGTATGCAACAGTAGGCCTGGCAAGTTCTATTAGTAGAACGACAATGGGCGAACCGAAGCGCCTGACTTCGATTCGCCCATGAGTACAACAAACGGATTAATTAGCCTAGCCCCGGAATAACATCCAGCAGGCTACGGCCTTTTGTCGCCACCGCTTCGTTGAACTGGTTGACAACTACGTTTTTGATTATTTCGCTCCGGTCGCGCTCTCCACGCGCTAACGCTTTTGCAAATTCCAGTGCCTGTTCGGTAGTAATCTTACCCGGCATTGGCGGCTCGTTCTGATCCACGATGGCATCAACAATGACAGGACCATCATGCGCCAGCGCCTGCCGAATGACACTGTCGGCATTTTTGGGATCGTTGATGGTGAAACCAACGGCCCCGCAGGCACGGGCGTAGGCGGCAAAATCGATTGATTGCAGATCGACGTTAAATTCGGGATTTCCTTCCATCACGATCTGCTCCCACTTGATCTGCCCATAGGAGTTGTTGTGGAAGATAAAGACCTTAATCGGTAGTTTGTATTTCACCGCCGTCGCCAGCTCGCCCATCAGCATCGTAAATCCACCATCACCTACCAGCGCTACAACCTGCCGTTCTGGAAAAGCTACCGAAGCGGCAATAGCATACGGAAGGCCGGACGCCATGGTCGCTAGTAGTCCCGAGGTCGAAAACATCATATCACCCCGCATCTGAATGTGCCGGGCCACCCAGGTCGTGTTGTTACCACAGTCGCACGTAACGATGGCATTGTTCTGCAACAGCGGACTGAGCGCGTGCGGAATAATCTGTGGTTTCATCGGCATGGTGTCCTGCGTCCCTCGTTCTGTCATCAGCTGCCGCCAGTGCATCATACGTTCCTGCGCTTTTTTGAGGAAGCTGCGGTCCTGTTTCGGCTGAAGGAGTGGTAACAACGCCTGTAGGGTAGCTTTACAATCACCGACTAAGCCCAACTCAACCGGTGTGCGAACGCCGATGTGTGCGGCATCAATATCAATCTGCACCGTACGAGCCTGACCGGGTTTAGGAAAGTACTCAAAATAAGGAAAATGGGTCCCCAATAAGATCAACGTATCACACTCCTGAATGGCATCTTGCGATGGGGCCGTTCCTAGCAAACCGAGTCCACCGGTGGTATGCGGATCTTCATCGGGCAAGACACCTTTTCCTAGTAAGGCTTTAATGACGGGGCCTCCTACGGCATCTGATAACGCAATAATCTCATCGCGTGCGTTTAGGCAACCCCGACCCGCCAGAATCGTTACGTTCTTACCAGCATTAATGATATCAGCGGCCTGCTGTAACTGCGTCAATGAAGGGGCTACGTCATAATGTACTTTTGTTGCGCTGCTGTGGTCCGCAATATTAGAGGTAGACCGTTTATCATCGCTCACGGTCCAGTCTTGGTAATCTTTCGGAAAAGATATGTGCGTAACCGTCCGTTGCCCCAGCGCCGTCCGAATCGCCTGATCCGTTACGTTCTCAACGTGGTCAGGACCCATTACCCGTTCGTTATACGCTGCTACATCCGTGAAGACTTTGACCAGGTCAACATCCTGCTGGTAGAACGTACCACTGATGTCGTGGGCTGCGTGCCCGGTTATGGCCAGCACCGGCTGATTATCATATTTGGCATCGTAAAGACCGTTTAACAGGTGAATACCACCACAACCCGACGTGGCCAGACAAACGCCCAGCTTGCCCGTAAATTTGGCGTAACCGCAGGCCATAAAGGCCGCGGCCTCCTCGTGACGCACCTGCACCAGCCTTATCTTGTCCTGATGTGTCCGTAGTGATTCGTATATACCGTTGATACCATCACCGGGCAGGCTAAAGATCGTATCAACACCCCAGTCCAAAAGTCGTTCGACCAACAGGTCAGCTCCAGTTTTTGCCATAACGAGTGAGTTAGAAACAAGTGAAAACGCCGTCAGGACAGTCCCTCCCGAACGCTGTTCTCTACTACGTCTAACCCTCATCCCGTCCTCCTGGTTATAGGCAGCGGTAAAGATTAATCGAGTTTAAATTGCCCTATTTTACTGATCTCCGTTGCTAACCTTCCGGCATGGTTGGGAGTTAATCGCTGTAGAATGGCGACCAACTGACCTATTTTCAGCAATTTCGTTACACGCTCGGGCAGTTGGTCGCCCCGGTCTGCGCTCGATTATTCACTAAAAAAGAAAGCAAAAGGTCGCACTAGCTCCCTGTTCACCACCGTACGCATGAGAAATACCGAACTGATTATCGTACTCTGTTTTGTTGTTTTACTGTCGTACCTATTCGATCTTTTCAGTCGCCGTTATCGAGTTCCGGCCGTTATTCTCCTGCTCGCTTCTGGCATTGGTTTACGCCAACTGACGAATCTTGTTGATATACAGATTCCTTACGTCGATCGGTTATTGCCTGTTCTCGGGACGATTGGCCTTATCCTGATTGTGCTCGAAGGCGCATTGGAACTTGAGATATCCTCCGATCGCTTCCACCTCATTAAACGAGCCTTTCTGACTGCTTTTGTTTCCATTGTTGTGACAACACTAGCCATCGGCGTATTCTTCTCGATCTGGCTGGAGCAGCCGTTTCCGCGCAGTTTGCTGACGGCTATTCCCTTTGCGGTTATCAGTAGCGCCGTGGCTATTCCCAGCGTTCGTAATTTTTCCGCCATCAGCCGGGAGTTTGTTACGTATGAGTCGTCCATGTCCGACATCATGGGCATCATGGCGTTCAACTTCGCGGTCTACAACGTCCCAGGCGGCTGGTGGTCGGTGTTTGCCTTTGTCGAGGATACCATACTGATCTGTATTTTGTCAGTGGTGAGTTGTTTCGTTCTGTTGTACCTAATCAGTATCATCAACCACCCCGTCAAGTACTTCCCAATCATTACGTGCCTGATTCTATTTTACAACGTCGGTAAACTCTATCACCTCTCGTCATTACTGCTGGTACTGGTCTTCGGCTTGTTCATGAACAACACAGAATTGTTCATTAAGGGGCCGTTACGACGATGGTTTAACAATGACCTTTTCGAGAGTGAGCTGGAACAGATCAAGAACCTGACCGGCGAAACAACCTTCATCGTTCGAACTTTCTTCTTTCTGCTGTTCGGATACGCTACTGACTTAAATCTGTTACTGGAGACCCCGGCATTGATAGGTAGTTCGGTACTGGTCGCGTTAATTTTTCTAATTCGCTTCCTGCTGTTTAAAGGACTGGTTGGCAAAGAGCTGATGTCAGTGGTGCCGATTGCACCCCGTGGTTTGATCACGGTTCTGCTCTTTCTGAGTATTCCTGACAGTTTCTGGCTTCCTGGCTTCCCATCCGGCACGCTGATGCTGACGGTTATTTTAACCGCCCTGGTGATGACCTGGGGATTACTCAGCTACCGGGAGGAAAGCGAGTTGGCCCATCATTGACGCGCGGATTCATAGCTTAGTCAGACAAAGCTGAGCGTGTCGAACTGCTGGCCCAGAATGGCTACGTCGTCGGCCTTAAGCCAATTACGGAGCAGCGACGCGTAGATTGTCCGGAAATCAACGGTATATTTCAAATCGCCTTCATCCAGACTGGTTAGGTTGGGGGCTTCGTTGAATACTTTTCCTGGCCGTACATCGCCACCGACCAGGAACACATTGTTTGCGGTGCCGTGATCGGTGCCATTACTGGCGTTTTGTTTCACCCGCCGACCAAATTCCGAGAAGGTCATCACTAATACGTCCCGTTCGCGGTTTGATGCTTTCATATCGCTCATGAATGCTTTCATCGCGTCGGCGTACTGCTTCAATAGCCGTTCCTGTTGCCCCGCCTGATTGATGTGCGTGTCGAAGCCTGAAATCGATATGTAATACACACTCGTAGCAACACCCGACTGAATCAACTCTGACACGGTCTTCAGGCGATTGCCCAGCTCCGTTGTCGGATACGCGCCCTGCGTACGGTGAATATTCTTTCCAGACTTGCCCGCTTTATCATATACATAAGCCGCCGATGAGTTCGTTTCGGCCAGCGTCTTGTACAGATAGTGTAGATTATCCGGCTCTGACGCGTGATCAGCGTCCAGTTTGGCTAAGTCATGTACAAACGAACTCTGGGTCTGGTTGTATAATTTCTTTGGGTCCAGCATCGCCAGACCATTTACCCGGCCGCCTTTCAGGGCTAGGCTAAGCGTATCGTCAACCTCAATGGCTCGGTGCGGCAGGCAGCCCGAACCCGAGCAGGTAGCGTCTAGGTAGCGCCCCAGCCAGCCTGTCGACAAGTATTGATCCGATCGGCTTGCCGTTTGCCAGATGTCCATCGAGCGAAAGTGTGACCGATCCGGGTTTGGATACCCTACGTTGTTGATGACCGTCACCAGTCCATCGTCGTAGAGAGCTTTCAGCGACTCTAGCGCCGGGTTAAAGCCGATCTCATCGTTCAGCTTCAATACGTTACCGGAAGCAACAGCCAACGTCGGCCGCTCTCGGTAATAAATATCGTTTCGAAACGGGACAACCGTATTCAAACCATCATTTCCACCCGAAAGCTGAACAATGACGAGCGTTTTACCCGACGAAGCTATTACCCCAGCATAGTTGGTCTCAAACGCCTTCAGAAAATGAGGAATGAGCATCGTTCCAGCCACGGTCAGGCCCGATTGCTTGATGAAGTTTCTCCGTTTCATACTTTTCAGATTTTAGGCAATCAGCACAGTTGATATTCTGGCAGCGCCATTAACGCGATAACTAAAGTTTTGATCCGTTCGGGGCGGGTTTCACCCGTCTTCAGACGCCGTAAAACGACCTGCCGCTGGCTGTTGCCGAGTGGCCGTTGCAGCAAGTACTGCGCTAGTGCGTTGAGTAACTCATCATCAGGTACAGCCGCAAATGCTTTATCAAACGTCGCCCAGTCGACAGTTACGTTAGTAAACCCGTTCCCCTTTCGATCCAGCGCCTGCGTATTCACATCACCGTCCTCCTTCGGACGAACGCCCAGGGTACCAGCTCGCAGGATAACGTCGGGCAATTTCATCCGAAAAAGCAGACTGGAACTGTCGATCCAGTTACGTCCGCTGGGCCAGCCCGCTACGTTGGGCGGATAAAACAGCACCTGCCCCAGCGTTTTCTGTACAAATACAAGTGGTTGTTTCTGCGGAAACGTAATATCCAGCGCCTGCTGCATGCCCACCAGCAATTCAACCGGTGATTTGACTCGATTACCAATGGAACGACTATCATAAAACCAGTCCGCCGTCAGGATCGTCTGTACCAGATCGGAAATGTCGTAATCACTGGCATAAAACTGATCCGATAGCGTCTTGAGTCGTTTGCCCGTTACCTGATCCGTGGCAGGCTGATCGTCGACTAAAAATTGATAGAGCTTAGTCGTGATAAAGTGAGCTGTTTGCTTTTGTGCCAGCAGGAGTTGAATTACTTCCTCACCCGCGAAATTGCCGGTTTTACCAAAAATGGTTTTTGCGCCATCATCATGTTGCTTTGAGCGGAACACAAATTCCGTTTCGGTAGTGAACCCCCATCCTGTAAAAGCGCGGGCAGCCTCTTTAATGTCCTGTTCCGTGTAATTACCCCGGCCCAACGTAAACAACTCCATCACTTCCCGAGCGAAGTTTTCATTCGGAGCGTTTTTGCGATTCTGCTGATTGTTTAAAAACTGAAGCATGGCAGGCTCCTTCGACACCGCCATTAACAAATCTCCGAATTTCCCCAGCGCATGCCGCCGAATGGTATTGACGTATTGAAGCACGGCCACCGGATTCCGCACCCGGCAGGCAAAGTGGTCGTGCCAGAAAAAGGCTAACTTTTCGCGCAAGACTCCTTCACCCGACGCCATACGCTCCATCCACTGCACGTTCAAGTCCCGGATCTGTTCATTCTGCCGCTTAATCTGCTCTCGTAGCTCGTTACGGTCCAGAGTACCCTCTTTGACCAAACCACGCAGCTCCTTTCGACGGACAGGCTGCTCGACTCCTGTCATGCTCAAGGGAACAAACTCGCGGCTATCGTTCATCAGCTTCCTGACGAGCTGCCTGATCGACGCTTTACGCTCATCCTGAATCATGGCTGGCGTAGCGCCGAAACCCGCCCGCCAGTACAAATGCTGAACGTATTGTTGCTGCTGATTGTGTTTATCCATCATTTGTCAGCCAGTTTACGAAGACACTTCTTATTATTCCCCTAGGTGCGGTATACATCTAAAACCTGCGCGGCTTTCCGATTATTGTTTTGCTGCTTAAAGTGCGACTGCTGTATAAACAGAAAGGGCCTTCCCCATTGGAGAAAGCCCTTTTGTATTTTGTGACGCTATGCTTTACATCGGCAGTGTTTCGGGTTCGATTTCCGAAGGTTTGGCTTCTTTGCCGATTTCTTCTTTTATCTCTTCCGCACCTTTGTTTTTGTACGCCTGGTAGACCGTTTCGCGCTCGAAAGGCCGCTTACCGATCAACCGAACCAGATCGTTCTGATACAGAATTTCCTTGGCAAGCAATTCTTTCGCGATGATTTCCAGCGCATCTCTGTGATCGGTTAGCATATCTTTGGTCCGGTTGTAAGCCATTTCAACGATCTTACGAACCTCTTCATCAATGTGCTTAGCGGTTTCTTCCGAGTATGGCTTGTTGAACGAATAGTCCGATTGTTTCGAATCGTAGAACGATACGTTACCAATCTTGTCGTTCATGCCGTACATAGTTACCATGCTATAGGCAAGTTTCGTAATGCGTTCCAGATCACTTAATGCACCGGTTGAAACTTTACCGAACACCAGATCCTCAGCTGCCCGACCGCCCAGTGCCATGCACATTTCGTCCATGAGTTGTTCAGTACGATACAGATACTGTTCACGGGGCAAGTACTGAGCGTATCCCAGAGCCGCAACTCCACGTGGTACGATCGTTACTTTTACGAGTGGATCGGCATGCTCCAGGAACCAGCCCGCAACAGCGTGGCCAGCTTCGTGATAGGCGACAATCTCTTTCTCCTCTGGCGAGATCAGTTTGTTTTTCTTTTCCAGACCACCGATTACCCGATCCATCGCGTCCTGGAAATCCTTCATATCAACAGCTTCCTTATCGCTACGGGCAGCAATTAGCGCAGCTTCGTTACAAACGTTGGCAATTTCGGCCCCAGCAAACCCGGGTGTTTGGGCTGCCAGCTCACGAGGATCAACGTCGTTCGACAGCTTGATCGGCTTCAGGTGAACTTTGAAAATCGCTTCCCGTCCAACAATATCTGGTTTATCGATGCTAATCTGCCGGTCAAAGCGACCTGGGCGTTGTAACGCGGAATCCAGTACGTCAGGACGGTTCGTTGCCGCTAGGATAATGATACCTGAATCGGTAGCAAAACCATCCATTTCAACCAGCAGCGAGTTCAGCGTATTTTCGCGTTCGTCGTTGGCACCCGGCATCGAGCCACGGCCCCGTGAGCGACCAACTGCGTCAATCTCATCAATGAAGATGATACAAGGCGCTTTCTCTTTTGCCTGTTTGAATAGGTCACGAACCCGCGCGGCACCTACCCCAACAAACATCTCGACAAAGTCAGAACCCGACAGTGAGAAGAAGGGAACGCCAGCTTCACCAGCAACGGCTTTCGCCAGCAACGTTTTACCCGTACCTGGAGGGCCAATCAGCAAAGCGCCTTTCGGAATTTTAGCGCCCAGTTTCGTGAACTTGCCCGGATTTTTCAGGTAATCAACGATCTCTTTGATCTCTTCCTTAGCTTCGTCCAAACCCGCTACGTCGCTGAACGTAATCTTTACCTTATTGTCAGCGTCGAATAGAGCGGCTTTAGACTTACCAATGTTGAAAATCTGGCCGCCTGGCCCACCTGCGCCCGACATCCGTCCCAGCAGAAAATACATAGCCAGGATCATGACGATTAGGAAGCCCCAGGTGCTGATTATGCTACCGAAGTCACTTCGTTGTTCGAATCGGTATTCTACTTTTTCGTTGTCAGGGAAATTCTGCTGTAGGGCGTCGAGATCTTTTTTAAAGGTCTCACCCGAAGCTACCTGAAACTGATAATGAGGACCACGATTACTACCAAAATACGATTTATCAGAAAATAAATTCTTGTACTTCGGGCTCTGGGCCGCCTGTTGAGTTAGCGTTACTTCGGCGATTTTGTCATTCACGACAACGACCTCCGACACTTCATGGTCTTTCACCATCCGCTCAAACCGCTTCTGAGAAGTCTCCCGGACAGCCGAACTCCGATTAAAGAACGTAATGCCGAGGATCGCAGCAATCAATACCGCGACAATCCACCCCTGAAAGTTGGGCTTGCGCGGTCCCCCACGGGGTACTAACGGATTTTTACTATTGTTTTCTGCCATTTCCTCAGGTTGTACAATACAGATTTCAAGGGTAACACGGTTTTACAAACGAATGTTTCTACAGTAAAACCGTTAGGATAAGTGGTTAAAACGTCCCACGAACGGCGGAATATTTGTCCGGATCAGGAAACCGCTGACATTGAATTTTCTTCAATCTGCTGAATTTCGGCATCACCCCACAACTGTTCCAGATCATAGAACGACCGGCGGTCCTTTTTAAATACGTGCGCAACGACATCCACGTAATCTAGTAGGATCCACTCCCGGTTCATTTTTCCTTCTTTATGCCAGGGGTCCTGCTTACTCGCTTTATAAACTTCTTCTTCGATAGACGTCGCAATAGCATCAATCTGCGTATCGGAGTTACCCGAACATATCACAAAGTAATCACAGATGGCGTTTCTAACGTTTCGTAAATCCATTACGACGATATCCTGACCTTTTTTTTCCTGCATTCCCCGAACGATAAAGTCACGGATTTGCTCGGCGGTAAATTCACTGTTTTTGTTGATTCTCATGCTTTCCGGTTAACATTGCACGATTTGTTAACGAGCGGGTACGCTGCCGGGTTGTCATACTCGACAACTGCACCATACGTTAACAACTTACTACTAAACTATACAATCTTTTGTACAAAATCTATCCCAAAACGCTTTTCGTCGGTCAAAAAGTACAATATCTGCCAAGCTGTCAGTCAACTATCGACGAAGCGTCAGCTATGATTGCCCAGGGCGGACCGAATAATACGGTGCCCGAAGAAGGTATTATTGTGGTAACCGACTTCCAAACGGCTGGCCGGGGCCAGCGGGGTAATGTATGGGAAGCACAGCCAGGCCAAAATCTAATGATTGCCCTGATCCTACGTCCCTTCTTCTTAACAGCATCCGAGCAGTTTTGGTTGAACATGGCCGTTTCGCTGGGCATTTACGATGCGCTGGTCCCTCTGCTGGGCGATTCATTACGTATCAAATGGCCAAACGACCTGTACGCTAACAACAAAAAATTAGGCGGAATTCTTATCGAAAATAGTATTCAGGGATATCGGATCGCCTGGTCAGTTGCTGGCATCGGCATCAATGTCAATCAAATTGAGTTTCCTATTCCTACCGCGACGTCCTTGCAGCAGGAAGTCCCCTTCCCTGACGGTTACAGCTTGCCAGGGTTATTGAGCACGTTGTGTGAATCGCTGGAGCGTCGGTATCTGCAACTAAAAGATGGGCAGCGTGAAACGCTCAAGGCCGATTACTTAGAAATTATGTACCGCTACCAGGAAACGCACGAGTTCAGCCGCGATGGAGAACGGTTCCGTGGTACGATCGTGGGTATTGACGAAGTCGGCCGGCTAGCCATTGCGGAAGAGGATACGACAAGGTATTACGCCTTCAAGGAAGTTCAATTCTTGATCCAATAAAAAAACAGCAGACACCTGAGCTGGCGTCTGCTGTTGACAATCAAGTTTTACCTGCCGGGAAGCGGCTTATTTAGCGATGGCTTCCGGGACAGGGTTGCCAACGCAGCCGTTCGGCTCCAGGATACCTAATAGGGCCGTGACCGTTGGGGCAATGTCGTGAATATGCGTCCGGCGCAGAAGCTGACCGGGTTGAATGCCCCAGCCATACATCAGAAAGGGAACGTGTGTGTCGTACGAATACGTTGTGCCGTGCGTTGTTCCGCGCGTGCGCCCTTCGAACCAGCCGGCTTCCAGCATGACGTAAAAATCACCGCTTCGGTTTGGGTGATAGACGTTGCGGAACATGTTCGCCTGAATTTCGGGCATAGCTTCCGAACCCAGATCGTGTAGATTCACGACGTTAACGATACCTCGCTGTTTCATCAGTACGCTCTGCAACAACTCGTACACCTGCTGAATAGGAATTTTCTTCTGTGCCAGCAGCGCGTGGTTCAGATACACCTGCTGATTAAAATACGACAGCATCCATTTGCCGGGACCATACGCTTTTTCGAGGGACGTTTTGACCGAGTCGCCAATTTCGCCGTACCCTTTTACGCCCGACGGAATCCGGTATTCTTTCAGGAAACCCGGCACGTCAGCAGCACCGTGGTCGGCAGAAAGGAACGCCAGCCATTGCCCTTTACCGACGCTGGCGTCCAGTTCAGCGAACAACTCAGCCAGTTGCTTGTCCAGACGCAGGTAGTTGTCTTCAGTTTCGATGGAGTGCGTACCAAACGCATGTCCGATGTAGTCGGGCGACGAGAAGCTGACGCAAAGCATATCCGTTACGTCGTGTTGGCCCAGTTTCTCCCCTTTTAGCGCGGCTACAGCAAAGTCTTTCGTGATCTGATCGCCGAAGGGACTGGTACGCAGTAGTTCATACTTAGGCGTTCCCGTCTGGACGATGAACTCGTGCGGGAAGACTGGCTTAGCTTCGCCGGGTAGCGTCGATTCGTAGGGCTCGTCGTCAATCGTACTTTCTACGTATTGACTGGCGGGCAAACTCATTTCCCACTTTTTCGTGATAAACTGCTCCGGCAGCTTACGGCCGTTAAATTCCTGTACCCACTGTGGCAGATCTTTCCGGTAATACGTACTGGTAATGAAATTTCCGTCCTTTGAGTCGAACCAGTAAGCGCCATCGGCCGCATGCCCCGCCGGCATAATTGCCCCCCGGTCTTTCAGTGCAATGCCGACTACTTTCGACCGACCATCGGTGGCAAGTTTCAGTTGATCACCAATGGTGGTAACCAGCAGGTTCCGGGGCGACATCAGCCCGGCCGTACCCGTGTTGCCAACCGTTTGCACGCTTGTGTCCTCGGCGCAGTACATTAAACGGCCCAGTTTACGATCGTAGAAGTCGTTACCTACAATGCCATTCAGGGCTGGAGCGGAGCCGGTATAAACGGCCGCATGACCAGGACCCGTGTAGGTGGCTGCGTAATGATAATGATTGTTACGGGCGTTAAATCCCTGATCCAGCATTCGGCGGAAACCGCTCGGACCAAATTTATCGTAGTAGCGATGCAGATAATCATATCGCATCTGATCCACGACAATACCCACGACCAGTTTTGGGTGTTTAGCTCCCTTCGTCGCTGTAGCAAGCTGTTTAGGAGGAGATTGGGTTGATTTGGGCGACTGAGCCAGGGCGGTTGTCGCCAGTAGCACCAAACAAAGAATGGGCAGACGCATGTAAGGAATTAGGAGCTTTTTGACATTCACTACGCAAAGGTAGCGACTCCTTGTCTGAAGTCTATCATTCCTGAGGGTTAGCCCGTTCTCTGGTTGTAGTGATTTTTATTTCGTTTCGGTACTTTTCAGAGCCCAGTAAATGAGTACTGGCTGGAAAAACAACCGTACGAATCGCTTCTGATCGGTGTCCAGCCCTAATGCGCTGCGGTTATGAACGTACTGAGCGATGTTACCGGGAAAAACAGCGGCAAAAAAGGCGGCTGCCACTTTACCGACGGTTGCCTGGTGCTTCTTATCCGTCAGGACAAGGCTACTACCTAGCGCTATTTCCGCAACACCCGAATAAAGGACCGTATCATCTACGTTCAGCGGTACCCATTTCGGCACTTGCGCCTGAAAGCCACGCCGGGCGAAAGTTAAATGGCTCACGCCGGCAAAAATTAAATTAGCTCCCAACAGCAGCCGGGCTATCTTCTTTACTTTCTTCTCGTCCATAGTAGTTTGGCTCTTTGTAATCTGTTTTAGATTTCATAACCAGCTAACCACAGATAGGTTTTCTGTGCGCACAAGTCGGTTGTGTAGAGAAGCTTGACTCGCAGCCTGCGTGCTACGCTCGACGGCGTTCGCATTCTGAACAGTAGAATAAGAAATAAAAAGCCGATCAGTTCGTAAGCCGACTACTTACTACGTTCGATGGTGTATTGAACTAGTTGATGCAGCGATTGCCGATAACGCGAATCAGGGAATGAATTGAGTAGCGTTTGCGCTTCGGCAACGTAACGGTTCATGGCTTCGGCTGCGTACTGGATTCCGCCCGAATTCTTGACGAACGTAATGACTTCATCCACTTTACGCGGATTGTCACTTTCGTTCTTGATCAGATTAATAATTCGGCGCTTTTCGAAGAAACCGGTCTGATTAAGGGCGTAGATCAAGGGCAGGGTCATCTTCTTTTCTTTGATGTCGATCCCTAACGGTTTACCGACTTCAGCCGTGCCATAATCGAACAGATCGTCCTTAATCTGAAAAGCAATACCTACTTTCTCGCCAAACAGGCGGGCTTTTTTAACGGTTTCCGCATCCCGACCGACAGAGCGTGCTCCTACGGCGCAGCAGGCGGCAATCAGCGAAGCCGTTTTCTGACGGATGATTTCGTAGTATACCTCCTCGGTAATATCCAGCCGACGGGCTTTCTCAATTTGCAGCAGTTCGCCCTCGCTAATTTCCCGAACAGCTGTCGACACAATCTGCAACAGTTCGAAATCACCGTTGTCGACTGACAGCAACAATCCCCGCGATAACAAATAATCGCCCACCAGTACGGCTACTTTGTTTTTCCAGAGCGCATTGATCGAGAAAAAACCCCGCCGGTAATTGGAATCATCTACTACGTCATCGTGGACCAGCGTAGCCGTGTGCAGCAGCTCGATTAACGACGCTCCCCGGTAGGTAGATTCTTCGATGGGACCACAGACACCCGCCATCAAAAAGACGAACATGGGCCGTAGCTGTTTCCCTTTCCGTTTCACGATATAATTCATGATCTGGTCGAGAAGCATGACATCGCTTTTCATCATCCCCCGAAACTTCTGCTCAAACTGATTCATCTCAGCAGCAATCGGTGCTTGTATGTCGGCGATGGTAAGGGCCATTTTGGGGAAGCGACAGCCGAAGTTGCGAAGTCAGGAGCTTACAAGTTGCCTGCTCTAGGCTACGTCCTGACTGATACGGCTAATTTTTCAGCAAGTATAGTAAGGAAAGCGCAGACGCCGAAAAAGCAGCAAGCAAAAGCCAGAAGTCACAGAAGTGACCCACTTTGTTTATCTGCTAAAAATCATCATCTTACGCGCAGTTCCTACTCCATTCGCCCTTATGATTAACAATCCAACGCCCTCACTTCCTGATGCTTCGGCAGTGCCCCCTCCTGTCAAGCCGCCCATCAAAGCGCTGGTGTTGGGTGGGGGCTCTTTGAAGGGGGCCTTTCAGGCAGGAGCCGTTATGGCATTGTTTGAATCTGGATTTGTTCCTGAGCAGCTGTACGGAATTTCAGTAGGCAGCCTGAACGCTACGTTCATTGCCAACGAAGCCGCTCGTCAGCATGTCGATAAAGGAAGCGTAGACTGGGAGAAAGTAGGCAAGAGTTTGATCGAGTTCTGGATTCGAAATATTACGCAGCCGAGCGACGTTGCCATCATTCGGTCTCGCTTCCGACTGGGTTACAATACACTTCTCAGCCGGTTCGACGGACTACTCGATAACACACCCCTCCGCAAACTAATCCAGAATCACGTAGATCTGAATTTACTCAAAGCAGGACCACTCGCCATCAAAGTCGGCGCGGTAGACATTATCGGGGGCGACATGCGTTACGCTGATGCGTTCGATCCTGACTTCATGGAATACGTATACGCCAGCAGTTCATTACCCTTTTTGATGCCCGCCGTTCAGATTGGAGGAGATTATCGAAAGGCTTTTCTGGACGGAGGCCTGCGCGAAGTAGCTCCTTTACGCGTTGCTATCGAAGACGGCGCTACGGACATTGCCTGCGTCGCCTGCCATGCCAAAAAGATCTACAATGAGTCATTCAACTATCGCAATCTGCTGAACCTGATGGATCGGGTGAAGGATATTACGGTAAACCAGTTGGTCAATAACGACATCGCCTGGGCCGAGCGCTTTGCCGAGCGGGAACAGCTTCACGGTCGCCAGCTAACCCTGCGTATTATTCGCCCGACCGAACCACTTTCGCTGAACCTGATGAAGTTCACTTCTGACGACATCGGCCGCCTGATCGTAGCTGGGTATCAGTCGGGGGTGGAATTGCTGAAATCCACTTTCAGCGTGAAGGATAAAGACCTACACTAATTATCAGTTCAATTAAAGAGCGTGTTGACCAGTGCAGGACGATCCGTCGTTAAAATGTCAGCACCGTTTTTGAAGTAACGTTGGTATTCATCAGAAACATTATCTAGGGACTGCTCATCTAGATTGTTCGCACCATACGTACCAACCGTACAAACGATTCCCTTTTCATGAAACTGCTGATAAAAAGCTGCCTGCTGCCGTGATGACAGCGCAATTAAATGATGTAGTTTGATTGACTGACTCACTATGTCAATCTGCTCAGGTCGCTCAAAGCCAAGCGCAACCCATAAGTCAGGATACGCTTTCCGAAGCCGTTTTGCATCGTCAACCGAATAGCAAATGACAAAAACGCTATTTAATGCTCCCGCCCGCTCAACGGATCGCATCACTTTTTTCAGGTCTGTACCAGGCTTAGCGTCGATGGCCATGATGACTTTAGCAGCGCCCCACGTCAGTACATCATCAAACAGTGGCATCCGGTGAGTGGTCGGCTTACCCTGCAAGTCCCGCAGCCGCAGTTGTTTCAATTCGGCCCATGTCATACTTTTAAGCGATCCCAGACCCGTCGTTGTGCGGGAAATATCATCATCGTGCAGAAGCACCAGGACGCTATCCATTGTCATTCTGACATCCATTTCTATAATGGCTTCCGGCATCTGCTGATACATACGCTGAAAAGTTTCTAGACTGTTTTCCGTTTCGTTACTGGCGGGGCCACCCCGGTGCGCTAACAACAAAGGCTTGGTCCGAGAAGGCTGGTAGCTTAGTGCCTGTTCAAGCGCAGATGCGGTACAATAAGGTGTCTTTTGTTGAGCAGATACTGACAAACCCCAGCAGAGTAGGGACATGAACAGGATTAGTTGTTTCATAGATTGTAATGCAAAAGCCCCAACCAGATTGGTTGGGGCTTCCACTACATATAAAGTCAGATTGACTTAGTTGAAGATATACCGGAGACCAAGTTGACCCTGCCAAACAGCGTTCACGTTAATGTTAGGCGTGAAAGAATCACGTAACAAAATCGTTCTGTTTTGACCGTTTTCCGTAATCTGCTGCGTAGCTAACCGGTAAGATGGAACGCCTGCTGAGTTAACACTGACGAAGTTAAGCGGATTGAAAGTGGTTGCTATGTAACCAACTCCCCACGCATTGTTTATCAAGTTCCCTACGTTCAAAATATCAGCACGTAGCTGGATCGTATTCCGCTTACCTTTCGCCCCAACAGATACGTAGAACTCTTGGATGAACGTAAAGTCAAGGCGCGTTAACCATGGATAGTAACCACCGTTACGTTCTGCATATTGACCACGGCGATTCTTCAAATAGTTATTACCATCAATATAAGCGTCAAAAGCAGCTTGTTGTTGCTCTGGCGAGTATGTCACTGAAGATGCCGGCGTAGTAGTAGTAGCCGCTGTTGTAACAACTTGTGATTGGAATACCAAGTCTGATGCTTTGTTTGGTACGTAGATCAGGTCATTGTTATTCTGCCCATCACCATTCAGGTCCTGGTTGAATGTATACGAGATTTTAGCTCCACTGTTAGACACTAATCCAAGCGAGAACGTTGATGAACCACCGAATTTACCACCATAATTCAGACGATAATTCGCTAGACCAACAATACGATGACGTAAATCATTATCTGAGTATGTCAATGGCAGATAGTTTTGTCCCATCGTCGTTGGTACGTTAGCTTGCACAGTACTTCCTACGAAGGCAATATCACGAGCCTGGCCGTACGTGTACGACACAAAGCCACCAAATCCACGCGACGCTGGTTTTTCCAGTTTAACCGTTGCAATGTAAGAATCTCCCAGGTTCGTGTTTTTCAAAACAAACACGTTACCGATTTGCGGATTGTAATAACGTGCCCTTACAACAGTTCCGTTTGGCCCTACACCTGAGTTAGTTACACCAGAAGCTGGGAAGCGCTGGCGGTTGTCAGCACCAGTAAACGCCCGATCTGGAGCTTTCAAGTTGGCATCGATATAACGGAGGCCATTAAGCGTCTTATTATAGATGAATTCAACCGTACCAACTAGCCCAAATGGTAATCTCTGATCGACAGCAATGTTTGATTTCCAGATTTGTGGGTATTTCAGATTCACATCTGATGCGTTGACAGCATAACCTGTCAAACTTTCTGGTTTAGAAGGATCTGGCAGAACACCTGTTGGAAGTAAACTCGGACTAGTTGCGAACGGTATGTTGTTCAGCGTGTATAGAGCAGTGTTTACACCGTTATTACCTAATTGGTTCGATACCAATACTTCAGGAATACGCGATACAAAGAGACCTGATCCGCCACGAATCTGGGTAGTTTTATCTCCTTTAACATCCCAGTTGAAACCAACGCGTGGGGATATCATCAAACGAGCTTTAGGGAAAGCGCCTGTGCTAACTTTATAATCTGCGCCGTTTTCGTCTTTAAAGGTTAGGTCCTTTACAACAGTATTGTTGTACGAAGAGGCATTCGAATTATCGTAGGCAAAAACGTCGCCACGCAGTCCCAATGTCAGTTTGAAGTTTGGCGTTGCCTGAAACTCATCCTGAATATAAGCACTGTACAGGTCGCGATCTAACCGTTGCAACGGTTCACCACCACCTGGAATCAGCGAGTAACGCAATTGGTATCGGTCTGGTACTGGCGACGTTAGGCTGGTCGGATTAGAGATTGACGCCAACGCTGCCTGTTTGAAATCAGCAATCGAATTATAGACATATATACCATTCGATCCAGGAAAGAACACGTTGTTCGATGTAAAGTGTTCATATACTAGCCCAGCTGTCAGTGTATGCTTCCCAGCAAAGTAGCTGAAGTTATTCGTAATGTTGAATGTCGAATAGTTCAGTTTGTTGTTCGGGGTAAACGGATCGAAACCGATCGAGGTGTACGTACTACCACCTTGTGCATTCAGGATATCGATAGTCGGAAAAAGAGCAGTCTTATACGTCCGATCTTCGATCTGTTTGTTGTACGTAACAATCAGATCATTTGAGAATTTGCTGCCAAAGTTCGACGTCAATTCAGCCGCTACCGAGCGAGTATTATCCGCGATTAGATAGCCTGTATTTTCGGGGGAAATAGCTTCGAACCGGTTGGTCCGGTTCCCGTTACCAGCCGTATTACTACTGTTACTGTCGCTAATTCGCTGGCCCGATTCCGAGTTGTGGTGCGAATAACGAACAGACAGTTTGTGGCGATCGCTGATGTTGTAGTCAAGCCGCAACAGCGCTTTCGTACTCGTTACAGCATTGTTGAAGTTATCATACTGTCCCAGGCTACGTCCGAAGTTCGTCTGCATGAAACGGTCGAGGTCAGCAATATCAGAATACAACACCCGTGAAATGTTTCCTTGAGCTCCGTCCTGACGATTGAGTGACCATGTTAGAGCGGGTGTGCTACTGGTAAAATGTTCAGCGTTTGCAAAGAAGAACAACTTATTTTTAATGATTGGACCACCCAGCCGGAAGCCATAAGTGCTTTCGCTGATGTTTGGGGCTGGCGAAATCGTAACGCCTGCCGCTTTTTTTCCAACCAGGCTATTGCCACGAGTCAACCCATAAACAGAACCCGAAAAATCATTTGTACCCGACCGAGTCACAGCGTTGATACCCGCCCCCGTAAAGCCCGACTGACGAACATCAAACGGCGCTACGTTAACCTGAATCTGGTCCAACGCGTCCAGCGAAACAGCGGTTGTACCCGTACGGCCACCAGCCTGTGCTGAGCTACCCAAACCGAAACCGTTGTTAAATACTGAGCCGTCAATGGTAACGTTATTAAAACGAGAATCCTGACCGGCAAACGACTGACCATTACCATAAGGGTTATACTTCGTGATATCATTAATAGTCCGGCCAATTGTTGGCGTTGTATTAATAGTCTCACGGCCGTACGACGTAGCAGCTCCATTACGCTCTGAGCTAAAAATATCTGAGCGGCTTCCAGAAACGACAACTTCGTTCAGGTTTGTACCTTCTTCGTTCAGATTAAAGTTCACATCAGCACTCGTACCCAGGCTGGCGAAAACGTCGTTCGTTGTTTTTTCTTTAAAACCAACGAACGTTGCTGTAACTCTATAAGGACCACCAACCCGCACGTTCGGCATTGTGTACCGACCAGCAGAGTTAGTTGTCGTGCCGTACCGGCTACCCGAAGGAAGGTGAACCGCTACGACTGTAGCCCCAGGTAATGCAGCTCCCTTATCGTCCTGCACAAAGCCGTTGATGGCTGACGAAGTCACCTGCGCTATCGCTTGGTTGGCACCAAACGTTAGCAACAGCATACTGCCGAACAACATTAAAGCCGCCCGAAAATGCAGTAGTTTTTTAGACATAAAAGTGATTGATTTGGTTATAGTTGTGAGAAGATACTAGGGCTAAATAGCCTATCGATTCAAGTACAAATATGATATATTTTTTTGGGTGCAACAAAGGCGGCTTTCTTAAAAAAGTGATACAAATATGTTATCGTCCGCACGTATTCTAGGAATAAATCAATTCTCCGATCAATACGTACTATTTTCCAGTGTTATCTATTTGTTAACTCCTTGATTGCTCGCTTTAAGAATTTAAATCACTTTTAGTTACATCACTCTATTTTCATCGGCAGACGGGCCTATTTGTAAAGCTTTTTGACCTTATCGGTTACCTTGGTTTCTTTTTAAAAGACAATTTAGTTTAGTCCCGTAGTGAGCCGAATACTACTAGCACAATCGAAAAAGCGGATAGAACGGATTGGCTCCGGATTAAACCTCGTAGGTTTGCGTTATGAAACTCTTTTTTCGACAGGCTGGTGAATCAGGTCCTGCCATCGTTATCCTGCACGGGGTATTTGGTTCTTCTGACAACTGGTTAACGATTAGCAAGACGATTGCCGCGAAGGGATACCGCGTGTTTGCCCTAGACCAACGGAACCATGGGCAGTCGCCCCGTGCTGATGAGCAGGATTACCAAAGCATGGCTAGTGATCTACGCGAATTTCTCGAGGATCAGCAGCTGACCGACGCTATTCTGGTTGGTCATTCAATGGGTGGCAAAACGGTAATGCAATACGCTATGATGTATCCGGGCACGTTCTGGAAATTAGTAGTGGTTGATATTGCGCCTAAATTTTACCCGATCCATCACGCCGACATTATTCGTGGGCTGAACGCTATTGACCTGCTTAAGCTGGCCAGCCGGAACGAAGCCGATACAATTCTGAGTAATTACGAGCCGATCTTGGCAGTACGGCAGTTTCTGCTCAAAAACCTGTATCGGAACGAACAGGGACAGTTCGACTGGCGGATTAATCTGCCGGTTATCGAGCGCGAGCTTCATGGGATCGGTGATGAGTTGACAAACCCACGAATCGTTACTGATCCAACGTTATTTATTCGGGGCAGCGAGTCGCCGTATATTCTAAACGACGACATTCCGGCCATCAAGCGCATTTTTACCAACGCTACGTTCAAAACCATCGAGGGCGCTGGCCACTGGGTACAGGCCGAAAAACCCGATGAGTTTGTCGATACATTGCTCTCCTTTATCAGCTGATGCCAACTCTGTATCTAATACCAACTCTGCTGGCCGACGATACTGTCCAGCAGGTGTTACCACCCGCTATTCAGGAAGTTATCAACAAGACCGACGCGTACTTTGTGGAAAATGTACGTTCAGCCCGGCGGTTCATCAGTGGTCTGAAAACGGGGCGGATCATTGACGAAACTACATTCTTTGATCTGGATAAGGATACTCCGCCGGCCGATACTCGGCGGCAGATTCAGGAACTCACCGAACGGAAACGTAACGCGGGTGTCCTGTCGGAAGCGGGTTGTCCGGGTGTGGCCGATCCCGGCGCAGTGGTTGTCGGCATGGCTCACTCGCTGGGCTGGCGGGTCGAACCGCTGGTTGGTCCATCGTCGATTCTGCTGGCGCTGATGGCTTCGGGTATGAGTGGGCAGTCGTTCGTTTTTCACGGCTACCTGCCCATCGAACGGCAGGACCGGGCACGTGCCATCCGGCATGTGGAAAAAGAATCTCAGCAACGTCAGCAGACGCAAATTTTTATGGAAACGCCTTACCGCAATGATGCGCTGTTTGCTGAAGTATTGGCTAACTGTCAACCCAATACCCGATTGTGTGTGGCCTGCAACCTCACCGCCCCCGATGCGTTCGTGCGTACCATGACTGTTCGGGAGTGGAAAGCACAGGTTCCTGATCTGCGCAAAAAACCGACGGTATTTTTACTTTTGTAATTTTGATAATGTCCTCGCTGGCTCCTTTATGATTCAGGCTTTTGAGTTTTCTGCTTTCAATGAAAACACCTACGTCCTTGCCGACGATACAACCCGGGAAGCGGTCATTATCGATCCCGGCTGTTACGAGCAAGCCGAGAAAGAAGCACTCGGAAAGTTTGTCGCGGAAAAACAACTGACCGTAAAATACCTGCTGCTTACCCATGCGCACCTCGACCACGTTTTTGGCTGTGCCTATGTCAAGCGCAAGTTTGGTGTAGAAACGTATCTGCACGAACTCGACATGCCGATCTTCAATGACGTAGCGAATCGGTGCATGCTTTATGGCCTACGGGGCTTTGAGCCTTCTACGGTAGATCATTACTTGAACGAAGGAGACAAGTTTACCTTCGGCAGTATAACGCTGGATGTCCTATTCGTTCCTGGTCATGCGCCTGGTCACGTCGCTTTCGTTGATCATGCTAACCGCTACGTAATCGGCGGGGATGTTTTATTCCAAAGCAGCATTGGGCGCACCGATTTGCCTTACGGTAACCACGCTGAGTTAGTCAACAGTATTCGGACGCAGCTATATACTCTTCCCGATGATTATGTGGTTTATCCGGGGCATGGCTCGCCAACAACAATCGGCACCGAAAAGCAAACAAATCCGTTCGTGCGTGCCTTCTAACAGTAGATGAGACTTCTAAAACATTTACCCAACGCCATTACCTGCGGCAACCTGCTGTGCGGCTGCATTGGTCTGGTCATGGCCTTTCGGGGTCACTTAGATACAGCAGCCTGGCTAATCGGTCTGGCCGCGGTTTTCGATTTCTTCGACGGGTTTGTGGCTCGTCTAGTTCACGTATCGGGACCGTTTGGCAAGGAGCTGGACTCTCTGGCCGACGTCGTTACGTTTGGTGTGCTACCCGCTACCATAGTCTTTCAGCTTTGCTGGTTTCAGGGCCTGGGAAATTTCTCTTACGTTGCTTTCCTGATTGCGGTACTATCGGCATTACGTCTGGCGAATTTCAACATTGATACGCGCCAGTCGGACTCGTTCATTGGGGTACCTGTTCCGGCCAACGCTATGTTGATCGGTGCTTTTCCACTGATGGGTCGGTATCAGCCGCAATTTGACAGTCTCTGGCAGAACGACACTGCTATGGGAATGATGATCGCCTTTTCCTTCATGCTGGTATCGGAAGTACCGCTCTTCGCGCTCAAATTCAAGTCTTTCCGCTGGGCCGACAACCAAACAAAATACCTTTTTCTGATAGCCTCGGTTATACTTCTATTGTTTTTGCAGTTCGCGGCCATTCCGCTCATCATTTTCTTATATATTCTGGTATCACTCTTTCCAAAAGGTGAAGGAGCTAAAGACCGGGCCACCGAGCGGTAAAAGAGCGCTTCGGCGTTTTGATTTCGCTCATTTATTCTTTTACTCTTTAACAAATACATAATGACTGCCGTCTATTCAAAAATTACAGGTCTGGGCTTTCACGTACCTGAGAACGTGGTTACGAACGACGACCTGACTCAATACATGGAGACTTCTGATACCTGGATTCAGGAACGGACGGGCATTAAACAGCGTCGCTATTTTACGTATGGGAAAGACACCAACGCCAGCCTGGCCACGGCCGCATCACGTATGGCCCTGGATCGAGCGGGCGTAACGGCTAATACTGTCGACCTGATTGTCTATGCCACTTTATCTCCCGATTATTATTTCCCTGGCTCAGCTTTCTTGCTACAGCGGGAACTAGGTCTGGAAGGCGTTCCGGTCATTGATATTCGGGAGCAGTGTTCAGGGTTTGTCTATGCTCTGTCTATTGCCGATCAGTTTATTAAAACGGGCATGGCAAAGACGGCGTTAGTTATCGGATCTGAAATTCAGTCGGGCCTGATGGATAAGTCGACTCGTGGACGTAACGTAGCCGTTATCTTCGGGGATGGTGCGGGTGCAGCTGTCGTACAGGCCACAACGGATCCTGAGCACCGGATTCTGTCCACGCACCTGCACGCCGACGGGCGTTTTGCCGAAGAGCTATACCTGAAAGAACCGACCAGCGTCCGTACGCACAAAGATGCAGTTGATCCAGAGGGGAGCTTCGTCGTCATGAACGGCAATACCGTATTCAAACACGCTGTCGTTCGGTTTATGGAGGTGATTAATGAGAGTCTGACGGCCAATGGCTATCAGGCCGACGATATTAGTTTGCTGGTTCCTCACCAGGCCAATATCCGTATCTCGGATTACGTTCGTCAGCAACTTAATCTGCCCGAAGGCCGCGTTTACAACAATATTCAGCGGTATGGCAACACAACGGCAGCCTCTATCCCTATTGCCTTATCCGAAGCCTTCGAAGAGGGTCGTGTCAAACCTGGCGATCTGATTTGCTTGGCCGCCTTCGGCAGCGGTTTTACCTGGGCCTCAGCACTTATTAAATGGTAAGTATTTAATTTTGACTGAGTGAAATCTATTCACTCAGTCAAAATTACTTTAGTAGTTCCCCACCGACAGCATCACCAGTGTGCAGGCATCGATTGGCTCGATACCTGCTTTTTGTAAATCAGCTTCAAACTCCGGGTTTTCGGCCCCGGGGTTAAAGATTACCCGACGGGGTTTTAGGCTCTTGATGTAGTCATACAAGGGCGGCTGGTTCTGAGCCCCAACATACATCGTTACGGTATCAATATCCGTTAATTCGGGCTGCCCTGTCTGAATCGGATGTCCTTCTACTCGTCCCGTTCGAAGCCCCACCATTTCTATCTCATGCCCATAGCGTAACAGACTGTGTGCAGCTCGATTAGCGTATCGCGTTGGGTTCTCAGTAGCCCCAATTATCAATGTCTTTTTTGACGACTTTTCCATAACGTCTTTTATTTACTGTTTTTATTTACTGTACGGTCTCTACGGTCTGTTTACAAAACTACTTTTCTAAACTAAGCGCTTCTTATATCTGTTTGCCCCTGATTTTTCATACATCTCTGACGAAGGTTAAAACTTATCATTATTTAGTAACATCCTGTCTAATGATTTAAATAAAAAACTAAACAGATTATTAGGTATATAATTGCCAATACGTGCTCTGTCAGAGATAGTTTTTGCCAGACGCAACTTTTTAATCACCTCTCTGTTTAACGTACATTAAACAATGCGATGTAGCTTTGTTGAAAATTCAGCACTAGTGCTGAGAAGTCGTCAACCAGATGATGGAGAAAAAAAGCCAGAGCTTTTGGGATGAGAAGTGGTTACCTATTGTATTTGATGGCGTTGAAAACTCCCCTCGATACAGTATATCGAACTATGGCCGCTTATGCAGTTTTCAGCACACAACTGACGGTACATCTGTAACGTCGGGGAGAGAACTGGGCAGAATCATTAAAGGCTCGGTCATTCAGGGTTATCGGTCGCTTAATATTCGTACGTCGGGAAAAACAATCAACCGATACGTCCATAAGCTGGTCGCCGAAAATTTTCTAGACCGTGAGAACGATCAGCAAACGTTCGTTATTCACCTCGATCACGATAAGCTCAACAATCATCACCAGAATCTTAAGTGGGTTACCAAAGACGTAATGATTGATCATAACCGTCGGAACCCCAATGTGTTGAACCGACCGGTAATTCGTCATACCAGTAACTATAAGCTGACCGAGAGCAAGGTCAAAATCATCAAGAAGTTGCTACTGAATGACAAAAACCGGCTGAAGATGATTGCTAAGCAATTTGGTATTACTCATACCCAGTTAAACCGTATTCGTTCTGGCGAGAATTGGCGCCATGTGACGATTAACGGTGATTAATAGCTTAATAGCACTATATTCCTTGATTGACGGCTCTGGGAGGTCGGCTCGTTGTTGTGGGTTTGAGTGTTGCTTCGTCCGGGCCATTTCCTGGCTCGTTCGTACTGTGTACTAGTGGAAGCGAAATAAAGAAGCAAGTCCCAACGTCTTCGGTCGTCTCGAACCAGATACTTCCGCCAGCATGTTCAATACCACGCTTGGCGATTGCTAGGCCTAGGCCGGATCCATCTCGTTTCGTGCTGAAGTTCGGCAGAAATACCTTATTCTGAATGCCTTCCGGGATACCAGCTCCGTTGTCCTGAACTTCGATGTGTACTTCGTCTTCCTTCGTATAAAGTCGTAAATCGAGTTCAGCCTTACGTCCCGTCGGGACGGACTGCATCCCATTAATCATCAGGTTCGTTAGGATTCGTCCGATTAACTGCCGGTCACCAACGGCCATGATGGGGCCGGGAACAATGTCACGCCGAAGAATAACCCGGTGTTTGTCGTCATACAGATCAGCCGATCGATTCAGCATCGATGTTACTTCAAACACCTCGTTTTTGGGCAGTGGCATTTTCGCAAAGTCGGAGAACGATGTAGCAATGTCACTTAAGTTATCAATCTGATCCAGGAGTGAATCGAACGTTCGCTGAATGACCCGGTGTGCTGCCGTGTCAGTAGCTCCACTGGCTTTCGGAAACGTACGTTGCAAATGCTGCAACGTCAACTTCATTGGCGTCAACGGGTTCTTGATCTCATGTGCCACCTGCTTCGCCATCTCCCGCCAGGCCGACTGCTTTTCGTTCTGCGCCAGTGCTTGTTTACTTTCTTCAAGATTTACCAGCATCCGGTTGTACTCCCGGATCAGCAGCCCAATCTCGTCATCGGAGTACCAGGGTAATGGATCGTTTTGCCGATCAAGATTTGTTTTCTTGATCTTCTGCGTGAGCATTTTCAAGGGTTTAGTCAGCGCGTGCGAAGCAAAATAAGACAGAATCAGGAAGAAGATAAACAGCGCACTGAAGACGCTGAGCGCCGATGAAATCACCTCAATGATTTGCCGGTCATATTCGGGCCGGGCGTATAAATAAGGGATGCTTAAAATACCCAGTAGTTTGCCGTCATATGACTTAATCCCGGCATAGGCTGTTTTAAACTGCTTCGTCCCTAGGGATTCATTCACCAGCCGCTGATTCTCTTTTTCTTCAATGATGTGAATATAGGCTTCAGGATTGATGCGTTTAGACAGGTAGCCACTCTCGTAGATTAGCGGCTGGGTTGACGTATACAGTTTTCCCTGCGCGTCGAAAAGGTTAATATCAATATTGGCATCCCGGGCAATTTTCGCCAGTTCCTCTTCCATCGATGCCTTACTCCGTTTACCCGCAATCAGGTGTTCATCCAGATACGTCAGGAAGTTAGAAGCAATGTTTCGCGTATTGTTGATGTACGTGTTCTCCTGGTTGGTGATGTAGTTTGAGCTAATCACACTCATCACAATCACGATAACCAGCATCAACGGTAAAAAGAAGGCGCCGTTCAGCAAAATCTGGATCCGGGTCGAGTAGTTAATGCTGAAGCGCGACAAACCGTAGTTGATGGCGTAGCCAATAATTACGATAAGAACGCTCAGCAGGAGTACCAGGTACAGAAAGGAGAAGTTGGAAAAGATGTTCCGGAAAGGATATTCTGTGGCCGATACGACGACGACTCGCCCATCCTGTCCTCGCTGCGCTACGTGCATGTATTTGCCCAGCGTTAGCCCCTTGTTAAACAGCGCAGGGCTATTCAGTATAGCGTTAGACAGCTTCTTCTCGTAGTTAAAATCACCGGCGCTGTACTTTAGCTGATATTTGCCACGACCTAACTGCTCTGCTTTTTGATATACGGCATAACTGTATCCCTGCGCGTCAGGATTCTGCGGGAATTGCGCATCAACCAACAACTCTGGATAGACATTCTTGGGCCATTCGCTACGTAAGCGCAGATCCAGTACAACGTACCCTAGTGGGGTCGCTGGTAAACCAGGCTGTGCGACAAAGCCGGGCGCCTGAATGGCAACGAAACAGACGTATTGCTTGATAAACTGATTACCAACCTCATTGACGAAATACACATCCGGGTACTGCGTCTGATAGCGTTTCTGCTGATAGCTTTCTTTCAACCGTTTTAAGGGAATCGCATTCATGCTGATATCAAGCGGCCGCATGTCGGCCCGGTACGAGAAGATTTCGATGTCGTACTTATCGAAATACTTATCCAGATGCTGGCTTTTAATTCGTTGCTGAATCCGCTCCCGCACCAGCCGTAACGTATCAATTTGAAGCGCCTGCACAATTTGAGGATCGTTGGCAATAGACGCCTGCGCCTTGTTCATCAGAAACTCGCCAAACTCATCATTTTCGGCCAGCAGTTGAGCCCCAAACTCGCGTTCGTGCGCCAATTGTTTTCTGATCTCCTGGCTGTATACAACGTACGCCGTCGTTACAGCGCAGAAAAAAGCACCCATAAACAGGTAGATGGACGTCTTGTATTCGAACCGATAAAGGGTGCGCGGGAAATGAGCCAGGTATATCAGTAAAAAGTAGATCCCGTTGATAATCAGCACTGGGTTGAGCACCTGATTGTTCAGTATGTACAGGCCAACTGTTAATCCTGTTCCCAGCATGAACAAAAGCACTCCGCGCAACCGCTGATTAGCCCGGTTGTAGCGCAGAAAGAGACTGCTTAGTAGTTGAATGGCCAGAAAATAGCCAAAGGAGATAGCTACGAATACGAGTAGACAAACGATTTTCAGCAGCGAGAAATGAATATTAAGCGTAATATCCAGCGTGAACTGCGACTTTTGGTAGATGTTATTCAGTTCCTGGTAGCAATAGTCAAAGACAAAATAACTGGCGATGACGCAACCAACCGACAACGCCATCTGAAGCGCGAATGGTAGCTGTAACAGCAGACTGTACGTAGTCGATCGGTAGTAATATTTGACCCAGTAAAATACCAGGATTACTACTACCACTACATTCAGCAGCAGGTCGCCCAGCGAGGGGGCCAGGATAGACGATGCGTAGTATTTAGGGTTGAACAGATCCGATTCGATGAACAAGAATGGAACACCGTAGTATAACATCAGTCCCCTTAACACGACCAGATACGTGGCCAGGCAGATAAAGCTCCATTCGTAGTGTCGCCCTTCGCGCATCCAGCCTAGTACCTGAAGCAGATAAAGGCCCAGAAAAACGACACCCAGCGTCGCTAAGATAATGGTATTAACCGGCGTTGATTGATTTCGATACGCAACTACCTTAGGCGGAATAACCGAAAAGAGAAAAGCCGACGAGTTATCGTATACCGCCTGAAAAGCACTCATCCGCTGGTTGGTAACCTCTTCGGGATCTAGTGCGAACAAAACAGGGTTATATCCCGATTGTAAATAGGCGTTGGAGCTGCGGTAGTAGCGGTAAATGTTAACCAGCGAGAAAACGTCTATGGTATCATTTTTACCGCGTATTCGTTCGTGACTGACCACGTAACGCCCTTGCTCAAAGTCTATGAGCCGTGGATTCTTGACGTCTTTAACCTGCGAAAAACTTGGTATAAAGCGGTGATCTGACCAGAATAAAAGTTTCTGGTTCCGGAAGACGTAATAAGGATAGTGGGTTGGTTTGGACAGGTTCAGATTGACAAATGACGGGTCCGGATGTCGACGAACCAGATCCGATACCTGATGGAGCTCATCGGTACTGATGCTCATTTCCTCTTTCACCCGCTGCTGCACGGCACTCAAATACTGTTCGTCATTAGCGGCTGGTGCACTCTGCTCCAACAACAGGTAGCAGGCGACCGACAAGCCGATAGCCAACAGGGATAACAGCAGGAAAATATGCTTCTCAATACGCTTCACAATATGGGAGAGGGGTTATGGGAGTATACTTCCTAAAATCGTGCCAGCTTTTTGGGAGCGTATTGTTGGTGAAGGTTTCGATCAACCAGAAACTTCGGGCAGATCCGGCGCTTTCTTATCAATTGTAAAGCCACCCGTTTCGTAGCCGATCTCCGCGCCAAATACATAGAGTAAATGTTTGCGGTCGATAATGACACGCACCCCTTCTACGTTATACACTTCGTCGGAAGTGCCGGGGAGATCAAAACCCAGTAACCACGATGAACCACAACCACCACCGCGAATGCCAACACGTAATCCATAGTCATCGGGAATTTTATTGGCCTGTAACGTGTCCAGAATCTGTAGTCTGGCTTCGGGACGAACGTGAACGGGATTATCAAGTACCAGCATTTTCTGATCTCGTTGATGCCTAGCAGGTCGACCCAATGATCTTTTTTTGTTTGATCATTCGATCGAACGTCTATTTACAAAACCTACTTTCTTCAAAGTTACCCTTTTTCAGTCAATCTCTTTCTATTGCTGCATGGAGCTGCTCAGTGATTTCTTGAAATTAATCGTACCGGCTGGACTGGTACTTTATGGCATGTACCTGACCGTTAAGCTGCTGCTGGAGCGCGAAGCCGACCGGTACCGTAACGACGTAAAAACTAAATACACCGAAACGGTTGTCCCTATTCGGTTACAAGCCTACGAACGAATGGTGCTTTTTCTGGAACGTATCAGTCCCAACAACCTGCTGCTTCGCTTGGGGAGCAGTTCCACCACGGTACTTGAATTGCAGCAACGTCTGTTGCAGGAAATTCGGGAGGAATACAATCATAACCTTTCGCAACAGGTTTACATGAGCCAGGAAGTCTGGGATCAAATCCAGGGGGCCATGAATGACGTTATGACACTCGTCAACCAGGCTTCTGGCGACGTTCGTCCCGACGCCCCTGCCCTCGATCTGTCAAAGCGTATTTTCGAGCGCATCATCCAGAAAGAAAAACAGCCTACAACGGATGCGTTGAAGGCTGTCAAAGAAGAGATTCAATTAATGTTTATGTAGCCCTTGCTGACTGACCTACACTTTCTGACGGGTCAGAAACGCAAGCCACAGCATTACTGCCGCGCAAATGGCTAGTCCACCAGCTTCGCGGGCCAACTCAATGTTGACGCTACGCATTCCCAGTTCGTCGAACAGGAATCCCTCGAAGACGGGAGGCCACTGGTAATAAGCCGCGATGAGATATATCAGACTCATTGCGGCAAAAAACCACCAGCGCCCGACATTGGCGTAAGCCATAAAACAGGCTACTGCCCCAATACCATAGATCGGAATCCAGACTTCCGGGTCTGGATCATTGTATTGAAAGGCCGCAAAAAGAACGAACAGCAGACCAAAAACGATTGCAACTGATTTACGCATAGCTGATTAACGAAGTCGTTCAATAAACCCTATTTACAATACTGAGCAACGGCGTTTGTTGCATCATTGTACCCAAGTGTTTGTGACTGCTTCAGGCTCAGGCAGCCCGTCTCGGCCTCTCCCTGCAGAAGCTGAGCCAGTCCCAAAGCATAAAACGCTTTCCCGAATTTCGGATCAAACTGCACAGCTTTCGTGAAATCAGCAGTAGCCGCCACCAGGCGTTTCTGATCAAAGAGCAACGACCCCCGATTGTAGTAAGCCAGCGCATTTTGGGAATCAAGCGTAATGGCCTGCTCAAAATCGTTCATAGCGGGTTGAAGCTGTCCCTGCGAAGCAAAGAGCTGCCCTCGGTTCAGATAAATCTCGGCGCTGACCTGCTTACTCGTGTCAGGAGCCAGTCGAATAGCATCCGAATAATCTTTCAGGGCTCCCGTTGGGTCATTCTGCGCCATCTTCAACAAACCCCGGTTGTAGTAAGGCCGGTAAAAATCCGGAGCCAATTTGACAGCTTTGTCATAATCGAGACTCGCGTTACTGTATTCCTTCAGTTCAAAATAAGCCACGCCCCGGCTGTTAAAGGCTTCAGCGTTTTCGTCGTTTGACTCAATCGCCTTGTTCAACGACTCGATCGCTTCCCGAAATTTGCCTTCTTTTAGCTGATTTCTGCCTTGCTCCAGGTACGTATCTGACGACGTACAGGCGCTGATTATGAATAAAATACTAAAAATACTACCACACAAACGCATCATAACAAATCAATTTGTGCACAAAGGTACGGGTGAAAACTTGTGTATTGGGTAATGATTCTATAACTTTGCATCGGCAAATCGGTGCTACCAGCTCCTGCTGAATCCCCCAGGTCTTGACCGAAGCAAGGGTAGGCGGTCGTAGCGGTGAGACATTGGTTTGCCATTTTTTATTTCCGATCAGTTCACCTACGATCGGTATTGTTCGGCGGTTTATTTCTTTTAGCTGTGATGGACCGCTAACTGCCCCGAACCAATTTATGAGTCTTGCTGAACAACTAGCCGTTTCGTACCGAAACGAGTTTCAGGCCGAACCACTGCTGATCTGCTCCCCCGGCCGCGTTAATCTCATTGGCGAACATACTGACTACAACGAAGGCTTCGTGCTGCCAGCTGCCATTGACAAAGCTATTTACATGGCTCTGGGGCCGCGCGAGGACGATGAGCTGCATTTTACGGCGTATGACATCAAGAAGCGTTTCAGCGGCTCCTTGAATAACCTCACTCCTACTCATTCCTGGGCTGATTATTTACTTGGCGTTGTTGCGCAGCTTCGGCTGACGGGTCATCCGTTACGTGGTTTCAACTGCGTTTTTGGGGGCACGATTCCCATGGGGGCAGGACTGTCTTCGTCGGCTGCGCTCGAAAATGCGGTTGGCTTTGGGCTGAATGAACTCTTCTCGCTGGGACTAGAACGGCTGGACCTGGTACGACTCTCGCAGCGGGCTGAAAACGATTTTGTTGGTGCCAAAGTTGGTATCATGGACATGTTTGCCAGCATGATGGGCAAAGCGGGCCATGTGATCAAGCTCGATTGTCGTTCGCTGGATTATGCGTACGCCCCCCTGCGCATGGATGGTATTCGTATCGTACTCTGCGATTCACGGGTTAAACACTCACTCGTTACGTCAGAATACAACACCCGCCGGGCCGAATGCGAAGCCGGAGTCCGCTTTTTGAAAACACTGTATCCGGATATAATCAGCCTGCGTGACGTAACGATGGAGATGCTGGATAAACACCTGCGCGATACGCAACCGCTTATTTACCGGCGATGTGCTTACGTCGTACAGGAAAATCAGCGGCTGCTTGACGGCGTAGCGGCTTTGGAAGCGGGCGACATCGAAGCCTTTGGCCAGTACATGTACGGCTCACACGAGGGACTGAGCAAATGGTATGAGGTGAGCTGTCCGGAGCTGGATGCCCTGGTTGATATTGCCCGCGAGCAGCCCGGCGTTCTGGGTGCCCGAATGATGGGGGGTGGGTTTGGTGGTTGCACGATCAATCTGGTTCGCGAAGAGGTGCTAGACGACTTCAGCCGGACGATTACGCAGCAGTACAAAACCAAAACCGGGAAAGATACCTACCTTCACATATGTAATATTCAGGACGGCACCCATGTTATTCAGTAAAGCCTTACCGTAACCTGAATAATCAAGCCCTTTTTACCATTCATTGAACAGACCATGAAATTTTTTATCGACACAGCCAATCTGGCTGACATCCGCGAAGCGCAGGAAATGGGAATTCTTGACGGCGTTACCACCAATCCATCACTGATGGCGAAGGAAGGTATCACCGGCAAAAACAACATTATGCGCCACTACAAGCAGATCTGCGATATTGTTGAGAGTGACGTCAGTGCTGAGGTTATTTCCGTGAAATACGAGGAAATGATTCAGGAGGGTGAAGAGTTGGCTGAGCTGGACGAGAATATCGTCGTGAAAGTCCCTATGACGGGCGACGGCATTAAAGCCATTAAATACTTCACAGAGAAGGGAATCCGAACAAACTGTACGTTGATTTTTTCAGCGGGTCAGGCCCTGCTGGCCGCTAAGGCTGGTGCATCCTATGTATCGCCTTTTGTGGGTCGGCTGGACGACATTTCGACCGATGGTATGGCGCTGATCGAGCAGATCATTACCATCTACAATAATTACGGTTTTGACACAGAGGTACTCGCGGCTTCCGTACGTCATCCAATGCACATCATTCAGTGCGCTGAGTTAGGCGCCGATGTCATGACCGCTCCGTTAAGCGTGATTAAGTCGCTCTTGAATCACCCATTGACCGACAGCGGCCTGGCGAAATTCCTGGCCGACCACGAGCAAGCGTCTCTCCCCGTAAAAAAATAAATTTTGCCAGCCCGATCCGAACTAATAAAATTTGGATCGGGCTACTGGCGATGTTAACGACCTATTCCATGTTTTCTAACGAACCCGTTCTTTCGCTCGATCACGCTGACATCTATCAGGACCAGAAACTGGTTCTCGGCGACGTATCGTTTCAGATCAACAAGGGCGATTTCGTGTACCTCATTGGTCGTACAGGCAGCGGAAAATCCTCGCTGCTCAAAACCTTGTACGCCGACTTGTGGATGAAGAACGGAAAAGGAAGCGTAGCTGGTTTTCCACTCCAGTCGCTCAAACCCCGCGACGTACCGCAGTTACGGCGACGCATTGGAATCGTGTTCCAGGATTTCCAGTTGTTTTTTGATCGCTCCGTTGAAGATAATTTGCGGTTTGTTCTGAAAGCGACGGGCTGGAAAGACAAAACAGCCGCAAACAATCGCATCGCCGAAGTACTGATGCAGGTGGGTCTGGGGACGGCACAGAAAAAAATGCCCCATCAACTATCTGGTGGCGAACAGCAGCGGGTAGTCGTGGCCCGTGCGATGCTGAACGAACCCCAGATTCTGATCGCCGATGAACCAACGGGAAATCTGGATCCAGCGGTTTCAGATCAAATTATGAAAGTCTTCCAGGCGATTAATAATGCAGGGACGGCTGTACTGATGGCTACCCATAATTACGAGCTTCTGCACAAATACCCTGCTCGCGTGCTACGCTGTCAGGATGGACAGGTAGTAGAGCTGAAGGGATAAAAGTTAGAAAGCAACAACCTGTAGCCCTCCTCTTCTTTGTCTCCTTGTTTGCTAAAATACCTGAAAAGAGACGCTAAGTATATTTACGCAATAATTTCTTTTTACTTCCTGAGAATAATCACTGATATAGCTGCTTACGGTGCTAAAACTACCCATTAAGGTAGTCTACAAGCCGTGACAGAACAGTACATTTGAGCCATTCACTAAACTCTAAGTTAATTGATATGCTCAATTCTACCTTTTATTTCTACCACTTTGCAGCATCAGAATCTCCAGGGTCTTCCTGGGGTGATACTACTCACAGGTGCTCCAACCGGCTCAGCTACTCGGTACGCCTATTGCTGATCATCGGTGTTCTCTTGAGCAGCTATTCCAGCTTTGCCCAGGATGGTTTCTTTAGCATGCTTAGCTCAGCACAAGCGCGGGTCGCATCGTCTGAACTACCGAATGTTGATAAATACAAACTCTATCAACTCAAAACTACCGCACTACGAAATTACCTGGCGGTAGCTCCCCTAGAAACCCGCCCTTTGGTTAGCCGCTTACGCCTGGCAATCCCGCTCCCCGACGGTACCACCGAAGTGTTCCTGATGGCAGAGTCACCTATATTGGCTCCAGCCGTTGCCGCTCAGCACCCCGAAATAAAGACGTATACAGGAAAGGGTATCACTCATCCAGCGTACACTATCCGGCTAAGTTTCACATCTACGGGATTTGATGCGATCATTTTAGGTCTTACTACAGGTACCGCATACATTACAAAGGTGTCGCGTGACACAAGCGATCAGCGGTATGCTACCTATTCGGCGCTTGACGTAAAAAAAAATGATTCTGCCAAAGCCTTTGGCAACTTCGGAAAATGCGGTACCCTGTCACCTGCTGTAGAAGCTCTCCCCGAGAAGCCGGGGGCAAAAGCACGCGTTGGTGCTGCTACAAGCAGCACGGGAACGATCCTGCGTACCTTTCGACTGGCCATAGCTGCTAATAAAGAGTTTACAAAACTTAAAGGCAACGATGACATCAATGCGTCATTCAACGCTGTGGTTGGCTACGTCAACCGGATGAATGCTGTGTACCGGCAGGAGCTGAGCGTTGCGTTTACCCTGGTCTCAGGGACCAATACCATTTTCAATAGTGCGAACGACCCTGGCTACGTCAACAGCGACCACACTTCCATGCTCGCCAAAAACCAGAGCGTCCTCGACGGAATTATTGGTAACGCCAACTATGACGTCGGGCACGTACTGGGATCGTCAGGTACAGGCTCATCAGGTGGTGGTATCGCACAGGGGTCCTCGGCTTGTCAGCCTGAATCCAAAGCAAAGGGCGTTACCGCAATGGGAGACCTCGCCTTCTTTGCGCCGGTCTTTGATGATCAGACCCTGTCTCATGAGGTGGGCCACCAATTTAGTATGGACCATACATTCAATAGCTCCATACCCGTTTGTACGACCCGCGAAGCCAAATACTCTGTTGAACCCGGCTCTGGAACGACCATCATGAGTTATGGCTATACGTGTAATGTCAGCAACGATCCGACAAAAAACGACGACTACGAAACCCCGCAATATCAGCCGTTTCTTCATTTTCACACGGTTAGCTATCAACAAGCGGTTAATTACATCAATACGCTGTCCTGCTTCACGACGACCCCGCTCAATAATTCAGCTCCCGTGATCGGCAGCTTCCCGACAAACGTTACGATTCCGAAATCAACTCCGTTCGAGTTGTCTGCGACGGCTTCTGACGCGAATACGACCGATAATCTGACCTATTCCTGGGAAGGAATTGACATCGGTAGCGAAGTACCTGACGCAACCGTCCTCGCTAACACGGCAAAACCGCCGTTCTTCCGGAGTTATGCCCCAGTTGCAATCGGTAAACGGACGTACCCTCGGCTAGCCGCCATTCTAAACGGCTCTAATTACGCCAAAGGTGACAAATTGCCTTCCATTGGAATTACCACTAACCATACCCTAACTGTACGCGATAACGTAGGGGGCGTTACGTTCCAAAGCATGACGGTAACCATTGATGGCAACTCGGGTCCTTTCTTGGAAACGACTAATTTGGCTGGAACTTATCCCGCAAAATCGTCGCAAACAATTACCTGGAGCGTCGCAAACACAACAGCTCCCCCGGTCAATTGCAGCAACGTTACGATTCTGTTATCGACCGATGGCGGCCTGACCTTCCCGGTTACGCTACTGGCTGATACCCCTAACGACGGTAGCGAAGCGATTACCCTTCCCGATGTCAGAACCAGTCAGGCGCGGATTAAAATCGCCAGCAGTAACAATGTATTCTTCGACATCTCGAACAGCAACTTTACCATTAACGAGCCACTTCCAGTAGCTACGCCGATTGTGAAGGTAAACAGCACAGACCCCACAGGTTCGGAAGGTGGTGCCAACGCGGGAGCGCGGCTCGCAGCCAGACAAGCGCGGCTCGGTACGGCCAGCGATCCTGGTTTCATCCGGTTCGAGCGTAGCAATACCCAGGGAGCGCTGGTTGTTAACTACGAGATTGGCGGTACCGCCAAAAACGGTATCGATTTTGTTACGTTGCCCACCTCTGTTACGTTTGCCGATGGGCAGTCGGTGTACACCGAGGAAATGGACCCCATTGAAGATGACATTATCGAGGGCGACGAAACAATCATTATTACCCTGATTGACGAGGATGACTACGATCTTGACCCGAACGAAAAGACAACCACGCTGACCATTAAGGATAACGATTTGCCCGCTACTACTTTCTCAATTGCCAGTGTAAGCTCTGTAGATTGCCAGACGATTTCAGCTGGTTTGCGCCGAATTAGCTTTACGCCCCAATACGCAGGTCAAACTGGCCAGCCCATTAGTTTCTCGGTCGCCAACGAAATGTTGCCGACTACGGCTGCGGGACCCTACACGCTGAGTTTATACACGGATAATCCAATCATTACGTTGAAAGCCAATCAGGCAGGGTCACCCACGGAAGCCAGTTTTGCCTACAAATGGCTAGCCAGTTGCGGGACGCCAGTTGTTGTGCCGCCGGTCTCCGCTACGTTTAGCATCTCGGGCGTAACGCCGGTAAACTGTCAGACAATCGCTGGAGGACTGCGTCAGGTAAGTTTCACCCCCCAGTACGCGGGCCAGACGGGCCAACCTATCAGTTTCTCGGTCGCCAACGAAATGCTGCCGACTATGGCTGCGGGGCCCTACACGCTGAGTTTATATACGGATAACCCGACTATTACGTTGAAAGCTGTCCAGGCTGGCTCACCCGTGGAAGCTAGTTTCACGTACAACTGGCTGGCTAACTGTAGCAACAACGTAGCAACCCGACTCACGGCGACATCGATGGCCGAAACGACGCTATCCATCCGGGTCTTGGGCAATCCCGTAACCAATGGACAAGCGAGCGTTGAGATTCGGGGCGCGGCTGGTCAATCCTTACGATTACAGTTAATCGACACGCGAGGACGCATCGTTACGTCTCACTCGGTAGAGCAGTCGGGAATCGTTGAGCAGCATACCTTCGACATTAGTCGTCATCCCATCGGTACGTTGATTCTACGAGCCACTACGCCTACTGAGTCGAAAAGTATTTCGCTGCTAAAAGCTGATTAGAAAGCCTCTGAATATACATTTAAAGGCACAGGCCGGTCAAATCTGACCGGCCTGTGCCTTTAGTTTATTTCTTCACACTTACCAGAAACTCCTTCCGGTCTTTGATCTCCATGAGCAAATAGATGTTTTTGATATGGTATTTGACCGTATTTTCGGAGATAAACATCGCATCGGCAATGGCTTTGTTCGACAAACCCGCGGCCATGTGGTAAAGCACTTCCCGTTGTCGTTCAGAAAGTTTAGTAAGCCGCTCATCCCCTGTCGTAACTTTACTGGAAACCTGGTTTTCGTTCGCTTTCAGGTAGGTTTCCAGCTCACGCTTCATGCTCGCGAAATCAGCTTCTAGCCGCTGCTGCTTGTTACGATACTGCACCAGCCAAACCAACAATGCAAGCGCCAGAAGTACCAGCACAACTATGGATATTGTTAGATACCACTCGTTGGTTTCAATCTGCTGCAACTCCTGGTCTTTATCTTCTAACAAAATAGCCTCTTTCTGATCGTGCAGGGAAGCTACTTTCTCATTACTGGCATAGAGCTCATTCAAGCTGTCCACCTTGCTTTGCGTTTTGACGATAGCATCAAGATCTTTTCTCTTTTTATAGATAGCCAGTAGTTCGTCGTATGCATACAAATTGTACTTGATGATATGACAGGAATCAGCCTGGGCGATGGATTTCTGTAACGCATTATCCATAAGATCGAGCCGGCTCATGGCTTCGTACAACTGCATTTTCTTCACAAAGATCATTGGCAGATCACAGGGGGAAGCTGAACGCATCAACCGAAGGGCTTTGTTGTACACCGCTTCCGCACGATCATACTGTTTACCAAGAAACAGCAAATAGCCCCGCTGCATAATAAGCTTCGACGTGTTTTCCTGGTTGATGTGGTTATAGCCCGTTTTCTCAATTCGGCGCATCAGTCGATCCGCTCTTTTGTAATCGTGTGTATCGAACAGGATGAACGCTTTTTCGGCATCAATCCCAGCAGCGTACTGAACTTTATTTGTCGTTTTGTCGGCAAACGTACTGGCGACATCCAAAAACTTTATCGCTGACTGGTAATCAAATACGCGCTTGTACGTGTACGAAAGTTGAACGGCGGCCTGGTATTTATCATCAGCACTGAATGAATCATCCTGAAGAACGGGAAGTAACAGCGCCTGCGATTCATTGTACTTCAACGAATTATTCAGTTGATATACCTTATCAGCCAACTGTCGAAATGAATCGGATTGTCCCAAGGCAACATGCCATAAGCAGAAGAAAAGGCCAATCAGACTACTACGTAGTGCGTAAATTTTATTCATAGAAAGCTGACATGAATAGCGCTCAATCAACCCAAAAAATACAAATAATTATTAACATATATACAAAATGGCCTGCCAGGAGAATCTAGTCTGCTCAAATCAGACACAACCTACTCCCGCCTAAAAAGACTGCTTTGTCACCAGTTATTTAATTGAACTGATCAATTTTTGGGCCGAATCCAGCTGGCACCTCCGGTTCTTTCTACAAAAAAAGGTCCACCAATCAGACGTACCTGATTGGTGGACCTTTGTGTAAACGATGTGCTTATTGTTCTCCCAATACTATCGTTTCGCCGTCAGATAGGCGAACGGAATAATCATTTCCTCCAGTGAAACCCCGCCGTGCTGGAATGTATTCCGGTAGTGATTTACGTAGTAATTGTAATTATTCGGATAAGCGAAGAAGTAATCTTCCAGCGTGAAGACATACGCCGTCGATACGTGTGGCTTGGGTAAGAACAAACGCTCCGGTTTGCGGCCGACAAAGAGGTGGTTGTCGTCGAATCCCAGATTTTTACCCTGCTTGTACCGCAGATTCGTGTTCGTTTCGCGGTACCCCACGATCTTGGCTGGTTTCTGCACCCGAATCATACCGTGGTCGGTGGTGATAACCAGACGCCCGCCTTTGGCCGCAATCTTCTGCACGAACTCCAGCAGTGGTGAGTGCAGGAACCACGAGCGCGTAATCGACCGGTAGGCTGATTCGTCCGGCGCCAGTTCCTTGATCATTGCCATGTCGGTACGGGCGTGCGACAGCATGTCCACAAAGTTGTACACGACCACGTTCAACTGATTCTGGAGCAGGTTATTAAAGTTATCGACCAGCGATTTCCCCTGATTAACGTTCAGGATTTTGTGGTACGACATCTTGATATTCAGGCGGCTTTGCTCAAGTTGCCGACGCAGGAATTCATCTTCGTGGTTGTTCAACCCTTCATCCTCGCTATCGTCATTCACCCACAAATCCGGATGCTTGCGCTCCATTTCACTGGGCATCATCCCCGAGAAAATGGCGTTCCGCGCGAAGCCCGTCGTTGTCGGTAAAATAGAATAGTACGACGATTCTTCCTCAACGGTGAAGTAATCGCTCAGTAGTGGCTCGATGGCTTTCCATTGGTCGTACCGCAGGTTATCAATCAGTACGAAAAACAGGGGATTTGTGTTCGGCCCTGTTCCCTGATCAAGCAGCGGAAACACTTTCTTCCGCATGAGCTGGTGCGACATAACCGGACTATCCGCTTTGGGGTCGTTCAGCCATTCCTCATAGTCGTCCATCACGAACTTGCAGAACGTAGCATTGGCTTCGCTTTTCTGCATATTCATGACCTCCAGCATACTCTTGTCCTGCGACTCATCCAACTCTAATTCCCAGTAGATCAGCTTTTTGTACACATCCGCCCAGGCGTCGAAGTCCATACGGTCGTTGTACTGCATCGAAATGTTCCGAAAGTCCTGCTGGTATCCAATGTTCGTTCGTTCGGTAACCAGCCGCTTGTTATCCAGAATTTTTTTGACCGATAACAGAATTTGATTCGGGTTGAGCGGTTTAATCAGGTAATCAGCGATTTTCGAGCCGATTGCTTCCTCCATAATATGCTCTTCCTCGCTCTTAGTAATCATAACCACGGGCAGATTGGGGCGCATCTGTTTTATCTGCGACAGCGTCTCCAGCCCCGTCATCCCCGGCATCATTTCGTCCAGGAAGACAACGTCGTAGTTAGCCTGCTCGACCTGGTCCAGCGCATCAGCGCCACTATTAACCGGTGTTACGTCGTAACCTTTATTCTTCAGAAACAGGATATGTGGTTTGAGGAGATCTATTTCGTCATCTGCCCAGAGTATCGAGTAATTTTGCATAAGATCAGGGTGCAGTTTTGGTTGTGCTTTGCCCTTGGCCTATTAGCCACAAAGCATCGTTAGTTTAACCTTAAACGCCCGCTTGTGTTCGAGGGGTTCGGATTTAAGCTTTTTTAACACCTCTGTTACGTACGCTTTTACGTCGCTACTCCATGAATTTACTGACCCGAATCAGATCATCCGGGGTATCAATACCGTGACTATCAATGGTTGTTACTACGGTTCGGATTCGATATCCGTTTTCGAGCCAACGCAATTGTTCCAGACTTTCGGCCAGCTCCAGCATCGACGGAGCCAATTGCGTAATCTGGCCCAGAATGTCGGTTCGGTAGGCATACAGGCCAATGTGTCTATAGTAAACAGGCGTAATTCCTCCGATTGGTTGCAGCCAGTTCTCGGACTCCTGCCCCCGACGAAATGGGATCGGATGGCGACTAAAATACAGGGCTTCCTGCCGCGTATTGATCACCACTTTCGGAGAATTCTGATTGAGTAAAGTTGCTACGTCGTCAATGACTTTAACCAGTGTGGCCAGCTCAGTAGCCCCATCAAGCACGGACGTCAGCAAGTCGATCTGTTCGGGCTGAATAAACGGTTCGTCCCCTTGAATATTAACAATGTACTCAGGCGTGTAGCCATCTGATTGGGCCAGTTGCTGCACTACCTCCTGGCAACGGTCCGTCCCGCTCTGGTGATGCACGGAGGTCATTACCACTTCCCCGCCAAAACCAATGACGTGATCAAAAATGCGCGTATCGTCGGTAGCAACGACAACCCGGTTCAGGGATGTAGCCAGCCGGGCCTGCTCCACTACCCGCTGAATCATGCTTTTACCACCTATGTCAGTCAACGCCTTAGCGGGAAAACGAGTCGATGCGTAGCGCGCGGGAATAATGCCGAGAATAGCCAATGGAATAAGGATATCTGATTTAAGGTCACAAAATAATCAGAATCCAGGGTCGATGGCCGTTTTATTAACAACTAGCCACATTTTCATTAATTTTACCAACGGCATCCTCAAACATTGTCCGCCGGAAATTCTTCCTGCCGTTTACAGTTGCGAACCCATGAAAAAGATCGTTACGCTTGCCGCTTCTCTGTTGTTGAGCGGTACTCTTTTCTCGACTCTCCTGCAGGCTCGTCCAGGTTTACCTGTTTCCAAGGTCGCCTTTGATTCAATCAGTATTGAGAAGAAAGATGGGAAACTGTTTATTCTGCATCGCGTAACGGAGGGTCAAACCATGTACGCAGTCGCTCGCCGGTATGGTCGGTCAGTGGCCGATATCAAATCCGCGAATCCGGGCATTCCTGATGCCATTCGTTATAATCAGGTGATCCGGGTACCTATTCCGGAAGGATCAATTAGCCGCAAGCAGGAGAAAGCGATGACGAAGGCGATACGCGAAGATGAAAAGATGAAAAAGCGTGAAGCCAAAGCGAAAGAAAACGGCCAGACGGGGCCCGTCGCCAAGAGTGAAACGCCGGAAGCTAAAGCAAACAAAGAAATTAAAAAATCGACTGACCCTACCCAGTCGGATATTCACGTTGTTGAAGCAGGTCAGACCCTGTACAGTCTTGCTCAGCGCTACAACGTTTCCCAGAGCGACCTGCGGAAGTGGAATAACCTTGCCTCGAACAACGTATTGATTGGCCAGGCGCTGGTCACGTCCGAAAAAGCGTATCAGGCCCGGACCCCATCGACTCCTTACAAAACAGCCGCTAAAACGCCGGATTCATCAACCCGGGGAACGCGACCCGGCACCACCCGAACCAACCCGGAACGGACACCTGCCCCTACCCGGCCAGAGCCCACTGCACCAGCCCGGCCGGAGTCAAAGTCTGAGCCGAAAGCCGAAGCAAAATCAGAATCAAAACCTGAACCGAAAGAAACTAAAGCGGAACGACCAGCAGCCGAAGCAAACCGCCCCGAACCATCGGCTCCTGCTGTTACGCCTAAACCTAACGAAGACGTCGTCCTCGAAACGCCACGTGCGGGCAACGATGCGCCCATGCCAATGCGGGGCCGGCGGATCTCCAACAGTGGTATTGCCGAAGAGATTGAAGGGAGTGACAATTCCGGCAAGTATCTGGCGCTGCACCGGTCGGCTCCCATTGGCTCGCTGGTTCAGGTGCGTAACGCGTTCAACAACCAGAGCGTCTGGGTCAAAGTCGTTGGTCGCTTACCCGATACGGGCGTAAACGACAAGATTTTGATTAAGTTATCAAGTCAGGCTTTCGCGAAACTTTCGCCTAACGACCAACGTTTTCGGGCTGAGGTAAGCTACATCGTGCGCTAACGCACCAACAAATTCTAGTTATGGAAAATAAAGAAGAACGTATTGCCCGTCGGCATCAGGAACGTGATGCGCAGATGAAAGCCACTCCGGGCTACGTAACGTTCAATATCATGTTTATCCTGGCGTATCCGTTCATCGCTGTTTTTACCTTCGTGATGTCCAGTCTGCTGGCTATTTTTTCTGGCATTTCGCGGGCAGCTGCCTGGGTTGTCAGCGGAGGGCGTTCCCGCTAGTCTCTTACTTTATGCCCACGTTTAGTGGGCCGCCAGCCAGCGAACTAGCGTATTTTTCATGGATTACTCTCTTCTCTCCGACCTACTGAACGCCAAAGTAGATCAGTACAATCGTCCGTCATTCATTGAGCGTGATCCCATCAGTATCCCACATCGATTCAGCCAGAAACAGGACATTGAAATTATGGGCTTCTGGTCGGCGGTGCTTGCCTGGGGGCAGCGGCCGGTTATCCTGAAAAAATCAATGGAGCTGGTTACATTAATGGACGGGGCTCCGTACGATTTTATCCGCAATCATGAGGAAACCGATTTGAAACGGTTTCTTGCCTTCAAACACCGCACGTTCAACGCAACCGACGCGCTGTATTTTCTGCATTTCTTTCACCAATATTACCAGGCCCACGATTCGCTGGAAGATGCTTTTCTGGGCGATCCCGCGCCAGCTTCCTCCGACACTGTCGAGCCGGCTCTGATCAGGTTTCATGATCGATTCTGCTGCGATCCGTTTTTTCCCGATCGTACGCGTAAGCACATTGCTACGCCCGCCCGCAACTCATCCTGCAAACGATTACTGATGTTTTTACGCTGGATGGTTAGGCAGGACGACAGAGGAGTTGATTTCGGACTATGGACACGCCTGCGTCCGGAGCAGCTGGTCATGCCAATCGATGTTCATGTCAATCGGGTAGCCCGCAAGCTAGGATTACTTACCCGCCCCCAGACCGACTGGAAAGCCGCTTTGGAATTGACGCAAACGTTACGTCAGTTCGATCCCGCCGACCCGGTACGTTATGATTTTGCCCTATTTGGGCTCGGTGTTGAAGGCGAAATGTGAGTGGCCTTTGCTGCTAATTAGCCATTCGTTTCATCCCTAGCTTATGAGTTTTGACCGGTGGTGGGTAAACAATATTCCCGTTGAACGGATTATTAGCATATCGACCTGTCTAACAAAATTATGCCATTCCAGATTACTACTCAGCCATTTGGACCATTACCGTCGGCAACAGAACCGATTACCGAGTACATCCTAGAACACACTGAATCAGGCGAATTCATTACGGTATTGCCTGGCTACGGGGCTACTCTTCGACGTCTGGTTTTGCGTAAAGGCAATAAGCTTTTCGCGCTGATTAAAACGCCGGAATCTCCTCAAGCCCTGTACGCCGATGAGACCCATTCCAGTGCGTTATTATATCCATTCGTCAGCCGTATTCGCCACGGAATTTATACGTTCGAGGATGAGTCTTACACCCTCAAACTGAACGAAGCCAGCCGGGATAACGCTATTCACGGTTTCGTATACGACAAAGAGTTTACGGTGGTTGCCCAAGAAACGACCGACACATCGGCTCGAATCACCATGCAGTATGACTACAAAGGCGAGTTTAGCGGTTACCCGTTTCCCTTTCTGTTGACCGTTACGTACGAATTAGTACAGGCTGATTTGTTAAAACTGGGTAACGCTCATGAGGATGATAAAATGTCGGCGCTGCGAGTCAGCTATTCGGTTCGCAATACCGGCCCAACTCGTAGTCCGTCCGCTTTCGGCTGGCACCCGTATTTCATGTTTTCGGAAGCACCAATTGATAACCATCTCCTGGAACTGCCCGGACGGACTGAAATTACGCTGGATTCAAGAACGATGCTACCAACCGGCCGTTACGACAAAACACCTGCTGAGCGTATAGATCTCTACGACAAAGTGCTTGACACCCCCTTTCAGATTGAGCCAACGGGACAGAACCCAGATGGCAGCACTTTTGCCGAAACATCACTAGTCTCCGCGGAGCACAATATCCGCCTGACCATGGGTCAGGAAACGGGCGAAGGTAAGCTGAATTACATGGTCTGCTTTACGCCCCTCAAACGGGATTGTATTGCAATCGAGCCGCTCACTTCTAATGTTAATGCGTTCAACAACGGCGAAGGGTTGACAGTACTTCACCCCGGTGAAGATCTGTCCGGAAACATCTGGGTCCGGCTTGATTAATAACTTAAATGAATCGCAAATCGGGGGACGACTGACCAGTCGTCCCCCGATTTGCTTTATAAATCAAACGAAATGCCTTGTGCCAGCGGCATCGTTGTACCATAGTTAATCGTATTCGTTTGTCGGCGCATGTAGGCTTTCCAGGCATCCGACCCTGATTCCCGGCCGCCCCCCGTTTCTTTTTCTCCACCGAAGGCACCACCAATCTCAGCACCCGACGTGCCAATATTAACGTTGGCGATACCACAATCTGATCCCGAAGTAGACAGAAACTGTTCGGCTTCGCGCATGTTCAACGTAAAAATAGCCGACGATAATCCTTGCGGAACGGCATTTTGCTGGGCAATGGCATCTTCTAGTGAATGAGCACGCAATAGGTACAGAATCGGCACGAACGTTTCCCGCTGAACAACCGGCCACTGATTTTGGGCTTCGGCAATGCAGGGTTTTACGTAACAGCCGGATTCAAACCCTAGCCCACTCAACACACCCGGTTCCACCACAAAACGCCCGCCTGCCTGCCGGATCTCATCGATTGTTAGCTGGTACTGGTGCACAGCCTGCTGATCAATAACGGGCCCAACGTGATAGGACTCATCGAGTGGATTTCCAATACGCAGCTGAGTATATGCTTTCTGCAACCGCTGTTTTACGTCGTCGTAAATACTGTCGGCCACGATGAGCCGACGTGCCGTTGTGCATCGTTGCCCGGCGGTTCCCACCGCCCCAAACACGATGGCAGGAATCGCTAATTCCAGATCGGCATGTTCTGAAAGAATGATAGCGTTATTACCTCCCAGTTCCAACAGGCTACGCCCCAGCCGACCAGCCACTGCCTGTGCCACGGCTTTCCCCATCCGGGTGCTTCCCGTGGCTGATACCAGTGCCACCCGAGGGTCATGCGCCAGCCACTCGCCCACCTGATGGCCACCTGTCACCAGACAGGATACACCCTCAGGTATATCGTTCGCCCGAAGCACATCACCAATAATCTGTTGGCAGGCCAGTGCCGTCAGCGGTGTTTTTTCCGATGGTTTCCAAACGCATACGTCACCACAAACCCAGGCCAGCATGGCATTCCACGACCAGACCGCCACCGGAAAGTTGAAAGCCGAAATGATCCCAACAACGCCGAGTGAGTGCCACTGCTCCATCATTCGGTGAGCTGGCCGCTCCGACTGCATGGTCAGTCCGTAGAGCTGGCGGGACTGCCCCACAGCGAAATCGCAGATATCAATAATTTCCTGCACTTCGCCCAGCCCTTCCTGAAGCGACTTACCCATCTCGTAACTAACGAGCGTTCCCAGTTCGCGCTTGTACTGCCTGAACTGTTCGCCCATCTGCCTGACAATTTCACCTCGTTGCGGGGCTGGTACTAAGCGCCAGCTTTGAAAGGCCGTTTGAGCGGTTGTAATAACCTCATCATAATCATCGCGAGTGGATGTGTACACCCGGGCAATCAGTTTGCCATCCACTGGCGAGTGGGAATCGATAGTTTTTCCACCGCCTGACGTGTCCGCCGGCCAGAATTGCTGACCGGTACTAGTACCTGGCTTTGTCGGCTGCGTGGGTAAAGGAAGAATCGTCTGCATACGATTAAAATCTAAATCCGGGAAACAGCTGGCCATCAGCAAGAAGGCCAGTACATGATCAAACTTTTCGGTGAAAACCTGGTTTAAAAATGACAGTTTCTTTATAAAAACGAATCAACTCCGATTCATTACTTATCAACGTCATGAAAATTACACACGCACTCAGCCTCACCGCAATGGGTTTATTCCTGGCAGGTACCGTCAGCCTGGCTCAAACTCCAACCGAGTCTTCGGCCGCATCAGTAGGCGCTACTAAAGATGGTTCGATGTCCACTCAATACACGGACAAAAACCAGGATGGCAAAAAGAAGAAAAAAAATAAAGACCGGATGAACGGCAAAATGACTACCGGTCAGATCAACGAGGAGAAGAGACTGTACCGGGAAAGCTCAAGCAGTGACGGTACGTCAATCAATAACAGTAACACAACTAACTACAACAGCAATAACGTAACGACGGCTCCTACGGGCGTTGGTAGTGTGCCCACTCCCGCAACGACGGGTACAAAAAGTACTACTCAACCTTAATAATGAGGTTGAGTAGTACATAAATTCTACGTAGGCTCTTTCATTTTGATTTTTTAGTAGTAGTTTTCGCCGATGTGTTCAACCTTGCAGAAAAAGTAGTGGGTAATCAATCGGCAACGCTGATCGACTTATCTGTTACTTTCTGGCTGTCACCACTGGTAATAGTTTATCAAGTATAAACGACTGGCAGTGTAGCTTACGGTAGAGATGATCTTTCTCTCCATTTAGCTTTCGACCTGCATTTACTTTACTTAACTTTCCTGCGTGAAACGTCAGTCTTCTTTAATCTCGGAAAGTGTCCTGATCGAGAGGCTTAACCAGCACGATCAACAGGCCTTTCAGTGGCTCTACGATCAGTACTCCCCGGCCTTGTACGGGGTAGTACTCCGCATTGTACGCGATGAAGATCAAGCGCAAGATCTCTTGCAGGATATTTTCGTAAAAATCTGGAAGAATCTGGAGTCGTATGATGCAACAAAAGGGCGTTTGTTCACCTGGATGCTCAATGTATCACGTAATACGGCCATTGATGCCCTGCGTTCTCGTAAAACACAACCAAATAACGAAATCCGAACCGACGAGGATAACGTACATATAGTTGATCGGCAACATAACACTGAACAGCCTAACTCAGATTACATTGGCATTCAGGATGTTGTCAAGCAACTGCGCCCGGATCGGAAGGAACTTATTGACTTGGTTTACTTTGGTGGTTATACGCACGAAGAAGCAGCCGAAGAGCTTAATCTTCCGCTAGGAACCGTCAAAACCAGAATCCGAGCTGCGTTGCACGAACTAAAGCAACTATTCAAAGCATGAACGTAGCGGAATACATAACATCAGGCATACTTGAATCGTACGCGCTTGGTACAGTCAACGACCAGGAACGACGCGAGGTTGAATGTCTTTCGTCTATCTATCCCGACATACGTACCGAGCTCGATGAGCTGTCAGAAGCACTTGAGAAATACGCTCTGGCTCAAAGCGTAGAACCACCCGCGCTTGTCAAAGAAAAAATTCTTCAACAGCTTCAATTCCCGCCTTCAGAGCCAAGTATCGTCCGGCCCATGTACCCTAGTGAGCCACTCTCCGGTCCTACATACCGAATAACCTGGGTTGTGGCCGCATCTGTCGGTTTATTACTGCTCGTATTTTCCTTCTTCCTGTTTTCCCGCTTAAGAAGCAACCAGGAGACATTAGCCAGCTTACGAACGACGAACGAGACATTACAAGCTGAAAGCCGCCAGTTAGGCGATTGGCAGAAGCAACAGGATCAGATTATGACGCTGCTTCGCCAGCCAGGCACCCGCACGCTTGTCTTACAGGGCAATGAGAAGGCTCCCAAAGGCGAAGTACTTGTATTTTGGAATGCCAACTCCCGCCAGGTTGTCGTCAATGCCTCCTCACTACCACAACTTGGTCCCGATCAACAGTATCAACTCTGGTCGTTGGTAGGTGGCAAACCAGTTGATGCTGGCGTATTTGACGTAGCGCAGTCCGGTCGAGTTGTTCAGCAACTAAACCGACCAATTGCTCAGGCTGATGCCTTTGCGATTACAGTCGAAAAACGCGGTGGCAGCCCAACGCCTACTCTATCGACGCTACTGGCTATGCAGCCCGTGGGCTCCTGAACGATTGACAGATCTTTGCTGTTTTTACCTATAGACAGAGGCTAGAATCGTAACCCTGTCTCGACCAACTATATCTTAAACAACAACCTATGAACTCCCCCTTATTAGCCTGGCTATCAGCTTGGTTATTAGTCGCCTTCACCATTTTTGCTACCTGCTCACCCACTATCTTTGGGGCTTCAGCTAAGCCAGTAATACCCTCACCCGCTCAAACACAACCCGGAGGACGGAAAGTCGTCAAAACAGACGCGGAATGGAAGAAGATTCTAACGGCCGATCAATACGCCGTGCTACGCAAAGAAGGTACAGAACGGGCGTTTACTAGTCCACTGAACGACATTCATCAGGAGGGTACGTTCTACTGCGCGGCCTGCCACAATCCGCTTTTTTCGTCCAGCACGAAGTTCGATTCCGGTACGGGCTGGCCTAGTTTTTATAAGCCGATTTCAAAAAATGCAGTCGACGAAAAAGTTGACAAGGCATTCGGCATGGTGCGAACTGAAGTAGTCTGTAACGTATGCGATGGGCATCTTGGTCACGTTTTTGACGATGGTCCCAAACCTACGGGTCTTCGTTATTGTATGAATGGCGTCGCCATGACCTTTGAGAAAAAGTAATACGAGACCTTAGCGTTTACCCCGTTCCTATCAACGGGCTTCCGTAGTATTGATCATTAATTCTAAGCCGGGCTGTATGAACAGCCCGGTTTTCATGTATTAGATCGCCCGAAAATACGTTATATTTGACGCCCGACCTGTTCAATTAGCCGACCTGGTGTCGCTTGGTGAGCAGAACGCCTTCGGACCGAAATCGGCTGGATTAATTGCTACTGCAGTAGGCGCCACAACGAAGTTACGGCAGCCAGCCAACTGAGAACATATCGACCAAGAATGTATGAGTGAACACAGGAAGCGACTCCAAGGAGTAAGACACGCCTTTGGAGCATTCCGGCAACGCCAGCAACAGTTAGGTAAAGGCATTAGCCGCCAGATTAATCGTCAGACCCGTCGTATTGCTGGCGATGAGCGGGTGAATTCCTGGACGGCTGCCTACAACAACTACTACAATAATTTCCGCTCGTTTGTCCATCGGTACATTGATCCCGACAGTTGGTACTATTCGTATCTGAAGAAGGGTCTCAAAGTTGTACTCGGGGTGTTTTTGTTTCTGGGGCTTTACGTCTTCACCCTAAACTACAATTTTCTCTGGCTGACCGGTGCCATGCCTAGCGTCGAAGAGTTGCAAAAGCCAAAGCTTAATCAGTCGTCAGAAATATATTCGCAGGATGGGGTGATGATCGGTAAGTTTTACGCTGAAAACCGTACCCCTATCAAATACGAAAATATTCCGAAGCACATCATCAACGCGCTGGTAGCCACCGAGGATGTCCGGTTTTACAAACATGGCGGGGTAGATGGCCGATCAGTAGGGCGCGCTTTTGTCGGCGTCCTGACCGGACGTAGCAGTACAGGGGGCGGCAGTACCATTACGCAGCAACTTGCCAAAAACCTCTTCAAAACCCGTCGTAAGACGTCAACAGGTTTACTCACGCGTCTTCCGCTTATTCGAACTATTATCTACAAGTCAAAGGAGTGGTTGATGGCGCTCAAGCTGGAACGTAACTTCACGAAAGAAGAAATTCTGACCTATTACTTCAACACCGTTGACTTTGGCAGCAACTCATTCGGTTTAAAAACCGCAGCCCGTACCTTTTTCAATAAGGCACCGGATAGCCTGAATGTGCAGGAAGGCGCTGTTTTAGTTGGTCTTCAGAAAGCAACAACGGCTTATAATCCGCTAAAAAATCCGAAACGGTCCAAGCAGCGCCGGGATGTCGTTATCGGCCAAATGGCCAAATACAACTTCCTGACGAAAGCGCAGGCCGATTCCATCAGCGACTTACCGCTGGTGACTGACTTCACGCCCGAGAATCCGTACTCTGGTCCGGCGAGTTACCTGAAAAATGCGGTTCAGGATCAGGTAAGAAAGTGGGGCGAGGAGAACGGATATGATCTCTATACCGATGGGCTACGGATTATTACGACCATCGATTCCCGAATGCAGGCCTATGCCGAACAGGCTACGAATGAACGCATGAAGCAGCTACAGCGTACGTTCGATAATCACTGGCGGGGCCGAAATCCCTGGACTGATGAAGATGGTAATGAGATCCCTGGTTTTATCGACTCGGTAGCCCGTCGAACCGAGCGCTACAAGAGCCTAGCCCGCCGGTTCCCTAACGATCAGGACTCGATTAATTACTACATGAAAGTCCGCAAATACAAAATGCGGGTGTTTAGTTGGAACAGCAAAAAGGGCTATGATTCAACGGAAATGACGCCGTATGACTCCATTGCCTACTACAAGCATTTTCTGCAATCGGGCATGGTAGCTATGGATCCTCACACGGGTCACGTTCGAGCCTGGGTAGGAGGTATCGACTATGATTATTTCAAGTACGACCACGTTAAGCAGGGGAAACGGCAACCGGGTTCTACGTTCAAACCGTTCGTATACACCAGCGTGATTGACGACACGTTGCTGAACCTCAGTCCCTGCGACCGGATTCAGGATAAACCATTCCGAAAAGAATATCGCGAGAACGGCGAAGACAAAGTTTGGGAACCTCGTAACTCGACAGGGTATTATACCTACTCAAACATGACGTTACGTCGGGCGATGGCTCGCTCAGTCAATTCGATTACGGCACAACTCACCGACGAAGTAGGCCCAGAACGAGTTGCGCAGTACGCTCATCGGATGGGTGTTAAAAGCCAGCTCCAGCCAGTTCCATCTATTGGCCTCGGATCGTCGGACGTCTCCCTGTACGAGCTGGTAGGCGCTTACTGTACTTTCGTCAATGACGGTGAAGCGATCTCGCCGATTGTCGTTCAGCGCATCGAAGCCCAGGACGGGAAGGAAATTGAAACCTTTACCCCAACCCGTCAGCGCGCTATCAGCGAAGAAACGGCCTTCCTGATGCGCTATATGCTACAAGGTGGTTTGCAGGAATCAGGCGGTACGTCACAGGCATTGTGGTCTTTTGATTTGTTTAAGAACAAAAATGAGATGGGCGGCAAAACCGGAACAACATCCAACAACTCAGATGGTTGGTTTGTCGGAGTTTCTGAAAATCTCGTCGTTGGTGCCTGGGTTGGTGGGGATGACCGTAGTATCCACTTTCGTTCTACAGACATGGGCGAAGGCGCTAAAACGGCACTACCACTGGTGGGTACATTCCTCGAGAAGGTGTACAAGGACCCTAAGTTCAAATCATTGCAGGGCCCTTTTCATAAGCCGACTATTCCGATCACGAAAAACTACCTGGATTGCGGCTACTCGGACGACGAAGTCGAAAGCGAATCTGACTCCACGGATGTTGATGCTGTCGGTGATTCCACGCTGGCTCCTATTAATTCCGGTGTAGAACCTACAACGCCACCAGACACCACAAACCGACAAGAATAACCCAATCTGAAGGGCACGTAAAAAAGGGGGCAGCTAGTAAAGCCGCCCCCTTTTTTTACGTTAGGATGTTTATCGCATCAAATCCCAACTTCTATCTTCCGTTCCGATAGCTTTCTCCTATTGGCATAAAAACCCCTCGTTGTGAGAGCATTTACTTTACCGTAGAGAATCGGTACTCTGTTGTCTGACGGTACGTCTGGCCAGGTTTTAGAATGGTGCTTGGGTAGGTTGGGTGGTTAGGCGAATCAGGGTAATGCTGGGTTTCCAGCGCAAACGCTTCCCGGAAGTTGATGGGTTTGCCATATTTACCCGTATCAGCTCCTTTGAAGAAGTTACCGCCATAAAACTGGATGGCCGGTTCAGTGGTCATTACTTCCATACGGATACCCGATTTATCACCAATCATCTCGGCTGCCGTTGTGAACTCACCCGCTTTCTTGTTAAGTACCCAGTTATGGTCGTAACCGCCACCGAACGTTAACTGCTCGTTTTTCTCCTCGAGCCGGGAGCCAACCTTTGTCAGTTTTCTAAAATCAAAAGGTGTGCCGGCTACCGTGGCTGGCTCACCCTGTGGAATCAACCCTTTGTCGACCAGCGAGTATTTGTCGGCAATCAGCATCAGTGCATGATCGTTAATCGTACCACTGGCTTCGCCGTTCAAGTTAAAAAAAACATGGCTAGTGGGATTGTACGGAGTAGCCCTGTCGGTTGTGGCAGTGTAATCGATTTTCAGTCCGTTATCGTCCGTCAGCGAGTAGGTTACTTTTGTTGTTACCGTGCCGGGGAAGCCACCTTCACCATCTTTCGATACGTAGCTCATTTCCAACGTTTTATCATTCGGCTGTTTGGCCTGCCATACATGGTTATGAAACCCACTTGGACCACTGTGCAGGGTATTCCCGTTGTTGTTTAGCTCAGTCGCGTACGTTTTTCCATCAAGGGTAAACTTCCCATTGCCAATGCGATTCCCAAATCGCCCAACGATAGGGCCGAAGAAGGGCTCACCCGTCTTTTTGTACCCTTCCAGACTACCAAAGCCAACCGCAACATCGGTTGGCATACCCATTTTGTCGGGCACAATGAGCCCGACAATTCGTGCACCGTAGTTCGTAATTGCTACCTGAATATCTTTATTGCGTAGAATATAAAGGCTCGCCTTCTCGCCGTTTACGTCTCCACCAAACGTAGTGGGATCGGGCAATTTAGCCCGTAGTGCGGCAGTTGTATCGCCGGTCGCCACCGCGATCGAATCGATCTTACCTTGTTCAGACGTGTTGGTCTGGCAACTTTGTAGATAAAGCGTAGCGGCAATCAGAGCCGGTAAAAAAAGTCGTTGCATGACAATCGGGCAAACGGTTTGGATTGGATATTTATTACGTAACCAAAGCCCTCGGAGAAAAGGCTTACTGGCCGGGGGCTGGCTGTGGGGTTTTAGCAATCGGACTGCCAAAATTAGGCGAGCCATCCGCATTCCAGGTAAACGGCTGAATATGCGGGGCGCGTTTGTTCCCGCAGCCATCTGTAGCGGATGGATTAGCGTGGTAGATCATCCAGTCCTGTTTCCCATCCGGTGAGCGAAAGAAGCCCCCATGCCCCGGTGCCCACACGCCCTTTTCTGGCGCCTGAACAAAGACAGGCTGTGGGTTTTTAACCCAGCTGGTGGCATCGGTTAACTCTCCTTTGCCCCTATAGGTCAATAGGCCCATGCAGTAATCCAACCAGCAGGCATTAGCCGAGTACACGATAAACAATTTACCATCGTGCTGAAGAAACTCGGGGCCTTCGTTCACGTATATCTTGGGAACTTCACCGTTCTTTTGCCAATCCTGGGGTACGTCGCCGTGCCGTTCCCAAGCAAGTTCAGGTTGAGAAATGAGTACCCGTTCTGTTGCCAGCGTCCAGGGGTTTTCCAGACGGGCCAGATAAATATTTTGTTGCCCGTTCGTTGCTCCCTCCCATCCTGACCAGATAGCGTACCGTTGGCCATTGAACTCGGTTACCGACATGTCGATAGCCCAATGGTCGTCTTTGTCGCCGATCTTTCCTTTCATCACCCACTCCCCCGTCATTGGATCGGGTGATGTGTTCTCCAGTACCCACATTCGGTGGGAAAGGTTGTTCTGTTCATCGGCCGCTACATAGATGTACCACTTTCCATCGAACGAATGAATTTCAGGCGCCCAGAGGTCTCGGGAGTATGGTTGGTTAGCGGGTGGAGTATACACGACTTTACGTTCAGCGTTGGCCAGTTCAGCCATGTTTCGGGTGCGCCAAAGCGTCAAATTCCGCCCCGTCGTGTTCATGTAATAATACCAGCCATCTTTCTGAAGTACCCAGGGGTCGGGTCCAGAGTCTTTTATGGGGTTGGTAAACGTTTGCTGCGCTACCAGCGGACTGCCCGTTAGAAGAACCCAGAACAGGGCGTACCCGACAGCCCAACGAATAGAGAAACGTGCGTTAAAAACTACCAGCATGCTGCTAGAAGTTGAATTCGAGCAACTTCTACCTGTCTACTAATCGTCGCGGCCGGGTGCGGTGAAGATCGTTACGGGGGTCGGGACGGGTGCGGCCTCGACCTCCTGCGCGGGTGGAATTGGCGTCAAACCAGGGGTTATTCGCTTACCCCCAAAGATCCGGTTGAACGAACGCGTGTATAGAAAGCTTAAGCCTCCTCCTGGGGTGATAGTCGTGTTAAGACTATACTGACCGAAAATACTTTGCTGGTTTCGGTTGTACATCTTGGCCCGGAAACGGCCGTCGGGCGTAATGAAGTACTCCAGGGTCCACTCACCCAGCAAACTGGCCGCGTTCGTCTGGCTCTGACCGTACGTAAAGCCCCCGTCGCGACTGATGCGCAGTCGGTCGTTGAGGAAGCGATAGGAAAAACGTAGCTGTAGGTTATTCAGCAGATTTTCGTTCTGGGTGCCACCCGTCTGAAAACCGCCAAACGATACGCCCACGTCCAGGTTTTCGTCCAGGTTAGACGCTAGTCGGCTGATCTGATTTGACAATAATTCGCCTACGCTGTTGGCGACACCGGCGTTGACCTGATTCTGATCGAACAATCCAATACCTTCGGGCAGCAACTGATTGAACAGTAATACGCTACTTACCTGGCGCGTTAGTTCCTGCTCGTTGCTTTGCAACCGCGATTCAAAGGCAATCACTGCCTGCCGGAAATCGGACGATGCGGGGTATTCCTTTACGTCCAGATCATAACTAATGGCCGGTGACGCCAGATCGCCGGTCAACTTGATGAGCAGATCGACAGGATACCGACGCGACTGATCCGTTCGATTGTTGTTGTTTCCCGTCGACGTATTATTGTAGGCCGACATCAAGGGAGCCAGCGATGTATACTGCGTGTAGGCAGCCGTTACGTCCAGCAGAGCACCATAAGGGTCACCAGTCCAGGTGATGCGGCTATTGGGTCGGATCTGGAACCGTTTATTAATGACGTTCTGGAATGTGAAGGTGTAATCTCCCTTTTGAATTTCGTAGTTACCTGTCATGGTGAAGTCGCCTTTGGTATCGACTTTCATGGCCAGACGTCCTTGTCCGTAGGCCCCCATCAAGTCACCCGTCTGCCGATTCAGCTGGATCTCGCAGTAAGCATCAGGCGTTACGTCGAAATTAAAATCCATTTGAATACGTGACAGATCAATGACAGACGCACCTGCGGCCAGACTGGTAGAGTCACTATTAGCTCCGTCCTTCTTACCCGTTGTGAAGTTGACGAATCGAATCTGTTCGTCGGTAGCCACTTCCGTAGCGGCATCCAGGGGAATGTAAATACGAGTCCCTTTATTACTGGCCACGTTGGCCCGGATTGCCAGATCGCTAATCGGTCCATTCAGCTCTGCTTTCCCCGTTACGACCGCCTGTCCGTAGAACAGTTCGTTATCCTTGGCGGTGGTATTCAGAATCTGGAAATTTTTGAAGTCCGCGTCAAAACTCAGGCTGAAATAGCGGAAGTTGTCGTGATAAACTCCCCCTCGAATCAGCGCCGTGTTGCCACGAGGATCACGTAGCGTTAGCTTCCGGGTAATGATTTCGTTGTCTCCGAAATACACATTGTCGTCGTACGTAAAGTCCGCCTTCAGATAATCAAAACGACCGCGGCCACCCTTGATAGCAAGCTGACCGTTCAAGCGGGGTGCCAATGGGGTACCCGCTACGGCAAGCTGACCGCTCACCATGCCTCCCAGGTTCGAGAAAAGCCCCGTAGTAAATGCCTCCAGAACGTGTAAATCACCATCGTCAATACTGGCGGTCAGGGCTAATGGGTCTTTTTTCAACTTGGGTGTGTACGTCCCCAGCAAGGTCATCGCATCAATACCGTTCCGGTTAACCCGAACGTCGACGTTCAGTCGTTGCGCTTGCTGCTCCCATTCACCCCGGCCGCGCACATCGCCTACCAGCGTCCGGTCGTAGGTCAGTGCGCGCAGCGTCAGTTCGCTTTCCAGGATCGGCATTTCGTACACGTTACGTATCGATACCGTACCGTTCAGCGTCCCCCCCAGCTTGGTTTTGAGTAACGGATTGAGTGATTCGAGCTGAAAATTTCGTGCTTCCAGATTCAGGCGCTGCACCGAATCAGCCGATAGCTTGCCCGATGCCTGAATAACCTGATTCTGATTCAGCATCGACAGGTTCCGGATGGTATATTCATCCCCTACTTTACGGATCAGGCTTTGCGGATTCAAGATCCAGTCGGCATCCAATAGCCGCACGTCCGATTGCCGGAACGTCAGATCAATGGCATCACCTTTGAACCGTAATTCGCCTTTCAGGTCGGCGCGGTTGCTGCTGCCAGTCTGCTCCAGACTACTCGTAAAATCGATATGATCACCCGCCCACGATGCCTCAGCCTGCAGGTTACTGGTAGGCACTAACCGAATCATTTTCTGCTGCTGTGAGGCAATCACCACCGACGCCAGAATATCTTTACTATACGTAAATTTGGACGATGTTACGTCCAGTTCACTACGCCCAAATTCCAGCGTGTTTAACCGTAGCGAATCCATCCGGGCAGTCGCTGTCAGGAAGGACGTATTTCCCATCGTAAACCGCCCCTCCAGCCGGGCGTTCGGTGCTACGTATACCGAAGGGCTCAGGAATGCCAACAGTGGCACAGCCGCTTTGGTAATAAGCTGATAATCGATACTGTATTTCGGAACATCAGTCGATTTTTTTTGCGCTCTTTGCAGCTTGCTGGCGTAATAAGCTTGCATACCCGCATCATCGCCAGCAAAACGTAGCTGGTATTCCTTGGCTAGTTGAGTTAAATCCGAAAACGTGCGCTGAGGTTGAAAATTCCCCTGCAGCCGCATCGTTAAAAACTCCGAATCAAGGTAAAAATAGCGCTGAGTCCCCAGGCTGTCCGGCCGCTCAAGCGACGAAACGACCGATAACGTATCAATCGCCAGTTCCCGTTTGTTAAGCGTCAGCAGCGATTTACTGAACGAAGCATTCCCAACAATATCATCCAGTTTATTGCCTTCCAACTGAATATCAAGCCGGGTTTTAACTTTCAGCGAATCACTGAGATAGCCCAGTGCGCGCAAATCAGCATTCTGAACAATACCGTGCAAATCATAGCGGTCCCGCGGCCCTGCCAGATCAAACTCACCGTTCAGATTAAATGACAGATTTGGATCACGCAGATTCAACTGTCCCTGAAAGAATGCTTTCTGCAGATTGCCCTGTACCGTTACGTTCTGATAGGGATATTTCTGCCACGTGAACCGACTCAACTGCCCATCTACATCCAGACTGGCTCGCTCGATGCTGGTTCCCCGACCCGTCAGTCGCGCGTTTCCGTCCAACTTACCGAACTCGTCGGTTTGGTCAATAAATTGACCCAGATCAAAGTTTTCGGCGTTCAGATCAGCCGTATACGTTGTCTGATCGCTATTTTCAGCCAGCGTCAGCGCCAGATCGCCTGTTACGTTCCCGATGGCCGTTTGGAAATTCCCTTTTGTCTTGAAATTATCAAAAGCGCCCGCAAACGTAGCGTCGAAGGCTACCGTGCCTAGTTTCTGAATAGTATGGTTAAACGACGTATCGGGGTAGTACTGCCGAATATCAGCCATGTTGACAACCGATGGCGTAAAGGCAAAATCAACCGTCGTTTTGTTCATATCCGGCAGTCCCTTCCAGGCAATGTCCCCCGCTAGTCGGCTCCGTCCGCCGGGGCCAAAACGCAGATCAGTATGACGAAGCCGGAAATCCTCAACGGTACCACTGAAGTTAGTTGTGAGGTACCAGGTTTCATTCAGTTCGCGCAGGTAATCGGAGAAATAGCCCAGATCTTCTGAACGAACCAGGCTGTTCCGAAAATCAGCCTTCATCAGTATCCGACTATTGAAGTGGCTGAATGCCGATGGTTTGTCGTACAGGAACGTAATATTGTCACGCACGATGGAGTTGCCAATGTGAGCATACAGTTTGCCCAACTCCATCTTCGTATTGCAATAAAGAAACTTGGTATCCAGCTGACGAATACGCAGCCGTGAATCCCGGTCGATCCCCGTCAAGCCTTTGGCATCAAATGCAATCGTATCACCCAGCACCAGGAAATTACTGACTTCAGCGGTCAGGTTTTGTAACGTGAAATGGTCGTAGTCGAAGCGTTTTTTGTTGTTCAGAAGCGCTGTCCGCGGGTCGAACAGTGTGTACTTTCCGTCGACTAGATGAATGTGTGCAATTGTAAACGGCACGTTCTGGTTTGGAACGCTGGGTTTGGAAGGATCAGACGTCAGTTCTTCGATACGGGCAATAAACTCATCCAGATTCGTATCCCCATTCTTCGGATTTTTGATCATCCGTACGTCAGGACGATATAACACAACCTCGTCCAGGTGCAGGTTGTGCGCGGATGAATCAATCAGATTACGGAGATTGTAGTTAGCGTCAAGCCGGCCAACCCGAATCATAGGTCGCCCCTGCCGATCCTGAATCAGCACATCCTCCAGCGTCAGGGAATCAAACCATTTGATCGATGCGTATTTAATCGAGACAGGGAACTCCAGCTTGTCCGAGACGCGACGGGCCAGCTCCTGCGCCAGTTTCGTCTGCACGAATGGAATCTGGAGGCCCAGCAAAATGCCAAACGTCAGCCCTACCACTGTCAGAAACAGGTAGAGCAGCGTTTTCAGGAATATGGCAAAAAACTGACGCATCCAGAGTGGAAATGCCTAATATACAACTATTAACAAAAAACCAGTACCCTATAGACTATCAACAGAGGGAACGGTTTAGCGGCTTCATTCATTATACACCTTACAGAAATCATTATGTATTAGTTTTGTACGGTGAATATTTTAGCCATTGAGTCTTCCTGCGACGAAACATCAGCGGCCGTTTTAGCAAACGGTCAATTGTTGTCCAATGTTATTGCAACGCAGTTGATTCACGAACAATACGGGGGTGTTGTGCCCGAATTAGCCTCCCGCGCTCACCAGCAGCATATTTTACCGGTTGTTGAACGAGCCTTAGCCGATGCAAATATACCCAAAAGTGACTTGTCGGCGATTGCTTTTACCCGTGGACCAGGCCTTTTAGGATCGCTGCTGGTCGGTACGTCTTTTGCCAAAGCGATGGCGCTGGGCCTGCAGATTCCGTTGATTGAAGTTAACCATATGCAGGCGCACGTGCTGGCGCATTTTATTGATGAGCCCGGTACGTCCCGCAACAAACCTACCTTCCCGTTTCTTTGCCTGACCGTGAGCGGGGGGCATACACAAATCGTACGGATCGATAGCCCGCTGGAAATGACTGTTATTGGCCAGACTCAGGACGACGCCGTCGGTGAAGCGTTTGATAAGTCAGCCAAACTACTCGGACTGCCCTATCCCGGTGGCCCGTTGATCGACAAATACGCGCAGGAAGGAAACCCGCTGGCATATCGCTTCCCTATGAGTGAGATGCCAGACCTGAATTTTTCATTCAGCGGGATTAAAACGGCCATTCTGTATTTTCTGCGGGATCATGTTAAAGCGAATCCTGATTTCATTGCCCAAAACCTCCCCGATATCTGCGCTAGTATTCAACACACGCTGATTCAGATGCTGCTGAAAAAAGTAAAGCGGGCCGCCCAGGAAACCGGTATCCGGCAGATTGCCGTTGCGGGGGGCGTTTCGGCGAATAGTGGCTTACGTGCCTCACTCACCAAACTGGGTGACGAACTGGGCTGGCAGGTCTATATCCCCCGGTTTGAATACTGCACGGACAATGCGGCTATGATTGCCATGGCGGCCAAGTTTAAGTACGACCAAGGCGATTTTACAGCGCAGGACGTTAGTCCACTGCCGCGCATGAGTTTTTAAGCCCATAATTCCGACTGTCTCTCATGACTGTTTCTGAACTTTATATTTATCCAATCAAGTCGCTCGGCGGCATTTCGGTATCTGAAGCGATTGTCGAAGGCAAAGGATTTCGGTACGATCGGCGGTTTATGCTCGTTCAGCCAACTGATGATAGCGAACCGTGGCCGTTCATTACCCAGCGTACCCACCCACAGATGGCCCTGATCGACGTAGCGATTGACAATGCTGATTCAGATAACGCTCAATTGCGCGTCTGGCATCGACATCGGCCCGAAAACGTACTGGTTCTACCACTAGTGCCAAGTCAGGAACAAACGAAGGAGTCAGTCCGGGTGTCGATCTGGGATAGTCACGACGTACCGGCCGTAACCGTTAGTGATGAAGCCGACCGCTGGTTTTCAGACACGTTGGGACTGACCTGTCGGCTTGTGTACATGCCGGAAACAACAAACCGCGAAGTCGACCCGAAGTACGCGAAGCCCGGTGATGCGGTCAGCTTCGCCGATGGCTACCCGTATTTGTTGATTAGCCAGGCATCGCTCGACGAACTGAATCAACGATTACCCGAGCCGGTTGACATGCGACGCTTCCGCCCAAGCCTTGTTGTCAGTGGCGCTCGACCTAATGAAGAAGACGCTTGGCAGCAGTTTCAGATTGGCGAGCTTGACTTTTATGGGGTCAAGCCCTGTGCCCGTTGCGTCCTCACAACCATTGATCCGGAGACAGCCAAAAAAGGCAAAGAACCCTTACAAACGCTGGCTACGTATCGGCGTTGGGAAAAGAAGATTTTACTTGGTCAGAACGTTCTGACGGATCCAGCAGCAACGGGCGCAATACACGTTGGCCAGTCCGTTACCGTTGTTAACCGTCAAGAGCCCTGGTTAGCGCCACCGGTTTAACTGCCATCAACCATTGTCAACCACCTTACTTTGCTTACACCGCTACGTAACGCTTATTATCTGAGTTTTCCTGTTGTGCTGGGTGCGGTGCTGTCGAACCGGATGGCAGCCCGGCTTGGTATATCCCAGCTTGATGCAGATCGTCTCCCCGACGAGTCATCCGTCCATTGGGCGACACCAGTTGTACTGGCGCTTGTCGTATTTGTTATTTACGCCGTTGACCGGCTATTGGATGGGCAGAAGGTTGGCGAACCGCTAACAGCCCGGCTTCATTTTCATCGGCGTTACGCCCCTCTACTTTGGCGCGTTGTCGTGGCAGCAATTATTTTGACCTTCGTGCTGGTTTGGTTTTTACCGTCCAGCGTCATCAAATTCGGTATTGTGCTTGGCGGCCTATGTGCGGCTTATCTGGCTGCAGTTTTTCGGCTTCCGGCCCGGCATCCGGCCTTGCTGCTTAAAGAACCACTGGTAGCGCTACTCTATTCGGCTGGCGTATGGGGGAGTGTGTGGGTGCAGCGGCCAACTATCAGTGGCATAGAGATTACCGAATGCTTTATGTTTACGGGTATTGCGTTTCAGAATCTGCTTCTATTTGCCGTTATGGAGTTAGGAGAGCTGCCTAATCAAGACTTGTTTTCGCTGGCTAGCGCCTGGGGAGTCGAGCGGTGTGAGCTACTATTGCGTTGGCTTACCTTCTTAATCGTAGCTACGGGGGTTTCGCTCTGTTTTCTGACCGAAGACCGGTTTGCTCAACGGTCGTCGCTGATGCTCGCCATCATGAGTCTTATGCTTTACGTTATTCAGCGTTATCCCGCTTATTTCCTCCGGAATGAACGATACCGCTGGTTAGGCGATGGTGTATTCTGGCTACCAGCGCTGGTGTTATAGCTAAGTTCGGTGGGGTAACAGAACACTATTTTTGAGCAATACTGATGTTGTATGTCGGTCTATTCTCTGACGAATTTTGCCCCATGAACATCGAACACATTGCCATCTGGGTTCTCGATCTAGAATCCATGAGAACGTTTTACGAAACATACTTTGGTTGCGTAGCCAACGACAAATACGTTAATCCCACTAAGAACTTCTCGTCCTACTTCCTGTCATTCCCAACGGGTGGACCGCGTCTGGAACTCATGCAGATGCCTACGATCCCACTTACCCACAACGAAGCCCTGCTCCAGTTTACCGGGCTCATTCATTTTGCTATCGCACTCGGCAGTGAATCCGCCGTCGACACGCTGACCGAGCAACTTCGCCAAGACGGCTATACAATTGTTGGTGAGCCCCGCCGAACCGGTGATGGTTACTACGAAAGTGTTATTCTTGACCCTGAACAGAACCGGATTGAGCTCATGGCCTGACGTTCTATTTCGCGGCAACTACATGCTCACCAACTGTTTTCTTTACGTCGCTTCGGGTAAGGATATCCAGCAATATTTCTGAGATATACTCGCGCTTGTTCATCACGATGTCATGCCGATTCTCGGGCAAAAGAAACTGCCGCATTTGGGCGTTTATCAGATGGTTTTGGGCGAACGTAACGTTTGTTGGGTAGACCAGTTCATCGCGCTGCCCATGCAGCATGGTAATGCCCGCTTTAATTTTGGGCCAGTCAGGCAGAATAGCTTCCAGCGCCTGGCGATGTGCTAGTTTTTCGTCGTTGGCCAGCCTCAATAAAGGTGGTATTCCCCAATGCAGGAGTGGACTATCAACCAGGTAGCTGATGCCGTACGTCCGCTCCAGTCCTGGTCCCAGCGCCGACGAGACAAAGACTACGTGGTCAACTGCGTTAGGATTATTCATGGCTAATCGGGCCGACACTGACCCACCGTATGAAGAACCGACAATCATCAAATAAGGCGCTTTCTTATACCGGTCGATGAGCGGTTGCAAAAACTTGGCCTGCTTAACGATCGACGTTTCAACCCAGCCAAAATCGGAATAGCCGTACCCTGGCCGATCAACCGATACCAGCTGCGCCCGTTTCAGAAGAGCCGTATCTTTAAAAAAACCGTTAAAAAACGACAAGGAGCTGGGTGCACCGTGAACGAATAGCACAACAGGCAAGGCTGAATCACCCGCTAGTGCAGGTGTCTCCATAAATCGAATGGTTCTTAAATCATTCCCATCCTTAACTTGATAGCGGTGTACCGTAGGCCGAATGCGTTGTCCACTGAACTCGTCGGCCAGGTCTTGATCGGTTTGACGAGAGTCAACAAACCAGGCGACGATAACTGTACCAACAGCCAGTATTACTAGAACAAGCAACGCCCAGCGCAATGCGCGAAAGAACTGTTTCATAAAGACGTAGTGTATAGTTACAATGCAATTCATACGCCAAAGGTTTGGCGAAAGGGAATAAACCTTTTGATCGTCGAGCTGTTCTGCTGTAGAGACTAATTCCAATCTTTATGAAAGAAAGAGCCGATGCCCCGACAGAAGTCAGTCAGACTGATTTAGATCGTCCAAACCCGGACGTTCCTGGCGATACAGATATTGATTCCTACGCCACCCGGCAGGAAACGCTTGATAGCCTTCAGGCAAACGACGCGGAGAAGATGACGCCCGATGAGGCCAATGAATTAAGCAACGAAGAAGAGTAATAACAGACTTAAAAAAGCGGCTGCTTCTGATTGGAAGCAGCCGCTTTTTTATACTTTTTCAGCGACCTCTCGCTCTACCGCCAGGAAATGCGTTAATCTTCGCTGTGTGTTGTAAAGCGGACGAATGCTTACCCGGCATATGTACGGATCACCATTCTTACGGTAGTTTACCAGGTCGGCTGAAACAGGTTCTGCCTGATTTAATGCTTCATTGATGCGCTGAACCGTAATGGGATCAGTATCTATTCCTTGCAATAACCGGGGGGTTTTCCCCACAGCTTCCTTGCGCTCGTATCCTGTCATGCTCAGAAAATTCTGACTTGTCCACAAAATCGTTTTGGTCAAATCAGTCAGCACCAGCGTTAATCCCGCTTTTAGACTATTAAGGTATTCCTGTTGTTGACGCCGGGACAACCGCCACTCAAACAGGTCGCTAAGCTGCTGAAAAAACAGCAATTCACGATCAAGTGCTTTATCTCGCCCCTGTGCCAACATAAATACTTCATAACAGGCTACTGGGTACGGTCGAAATCCATCTTGCTGCGCCTGGCTATAAATGCGGTTGATCAGTTCAATGTAAGACGCTGACGTGAGCATACGAGTGAAAACGTGTATTTCGGAATGGTACGGTATTCTATTTACAATTTCGAATGGACTTTTTTTGGTTCCGTTTATTAGTCATCATTTTTTTTCGAATAAAACCAACTGATTAACAGACACCATAGCTTTCACTGATCAAAAAACACTACTTTTTTTTCGCCACCCTCTTGCGCTGCATTACAAAACGCTCTACTTTTGTGCCACGATAAAGGTCAGCAACAGCAGCCAATATCGAAAATGGTTCGGTAGTTCAGTTGGTTAGAATACCTGCCTGTCACGCAGGGGGTCGCGGGTTCGAGCCCCGTCCGGACCGCCAACAAATTGAGAAACCGCTTTAGCACCACGCTGAAGCGGTTTTTTCGTTTTCCCATATTCTTCGCGGGTACTACTTCACTAAACTCATCTATCTATGACTCAAATTCGTCAGTTGACTGCCTATCTGGAAAGGCTGGCCCCTCTCGCCTACCAGGAATCGTACGACAATGCCGGTCTGATTGTGGGCGACCCTAGCGCAGAAATCACCGGCGTACTGGTATCGCTCGACACAACGGAAGCCATTATTGATGAGGCCATCGCCAAGGGTTGCAACCTGGTCGTAGCGCATCATCCGATTGTCTTTAAGGGGCTGAAGAAACTGAATGGGAAGAATTACGTTGAACGAACGGTCATCAAGGCCATCAAGCACGACGTGGCCATTTACGCGACGCACACCAATCTGGACAATGTACAGGGTGGGGTCAATTATAAGATAGCCGATCAATTAGGCCTAAACAATGTGCAGATTCTGGCTCCCAAGGCACAGGTTCTAAGTAAGCTGGTTACGTTCGTACCCACCGCCGATACGCAGCGGGTACTTGACGCCCTGCACGAAGCTGGTGCCGGAAACATAGGAAATTATCAAAACTGTAGTTTCCGGACAGCCGGAACAGGCGCTTACCAGGCCAGCGAACAAGCGAATCCTGTCCTTGGCAAGGTTGGCGAGTATCATCTGGAACCGGAGGATCGCATTGAAGTTATTTTTTCATCCCACCAGCAAGCAACTATTCTGGCAGCTCTGCGACAGGCACATCCTTACGAAGAAGTTGCTTATGATCTATATGGACTCGACAACCAGAATCAGGAAGTTGGTTCAGGTGCGGTAGGTGACCTGACTGAGCCACTGGATGGTGAAGCTTGGCTGGCTTATTTGAGAGAAAAAATGAACCTCTATTTGATTCGGCATACGGCTCTATTGAACAAACCCGTTCGACGAATTGCCGTCTGTGGTGGAGCTGGCAGCTTTTTACTAAATGATGCCATACGCGCAGGAGCGGATGTTTTTGTGACGGCTGACTATAAATACCACGAATTTTTCGACGCTGATGGTCGGATCGTTATCTGTGATATTGGCCATTACGAGAGCGAAGTCTTTACAAAAGAGTTGATTAGCCAGCATTTGGCCAAAAAATTCACTACTTTTGCGGTAATTTTATCGGAGACTGGCACAAACCCAGTCCGATACTTCGTATAGAACTAAATACATTCCGAATGGAACTTACGATTGCGCAGAAATTAGACGCCCTTCTTAAACTGCAATCTCTTGATTCTCAACTAGACGAGCTCATCAAAATCCGCGGGAGCTTACCGGAAGAGGTACGCGATCTTGAAGATGATATCGCCGGCTTCGAAACCCGTATCGGTAAGTTCCAGTCCGAAATCAAGACGCTGGAAGAAGAAGTCGAGCGCAACCGCGTTGCCAAGAAAGACGCTGAGAAGCTAATCACCAAATACAAAGATCAGCAGATGAACGTCCGCAACAACCGTGAGTTCGACGCCATCTCGAAAGAGATCGAGCTTCAGTCGTTGGAAATTGAACTGGCCGAAAAGCGGACCAATGAATCGCAGTTCCGCGTTCGCGGCAAGGAAGAGGAAATCAAAACGACTCAGGCAGCTCTCAACGAGCGCAAAGAAGACCTGAAAGCGAAAAAACAGGAACTGGATCAGATTACGTCTGAGAGCCAGGAGGAGGAGAAAGAAATCATCAAACAACGCGACGAGCAGTCTACGACGATCGAATCGCGTCTGCTGAACTCGTACAACAAAATTCGCGGAAACGCACTGAACGGACTGGCGGTTGTAATGGTAAAACGTGGTGCCTGCGGAGGCTGCTTCAACGTAGTTCCCCCGCAACGCCAGGCCGACATCAAAGACAAAAAGAAAATCATCGTCTGCGAACACTGCGGCCGGATTTTCGCCGATGTTGAAGGCAGCCCGGAGCCAGCCCCGACAGGTCGTCGCTAAGAGACAGTTCTGGCCAGTACGTGCTGGCGCACAGAAAAGGTCGTCGTTTAGGCGACCTTTTCTCTTTTACCCCCTCCTCTACCGTTCATGCGCTATCTGCTTCTCAGTCTTCTCTTTGTTCAGACGGTGTACGGCCAAAGTGTTGTCTGGACGCCGGGTTTACGTCAGGCTTATACTGACTTGCAGGAACTAAAGGTGCAGACCGCCAGGCAACGCATCAATCAGGAAAGTACCGACAACGGCGTACGAATCTTTCTCGATGACTATGCCGATATGCTGACGCTCGTTACGTCGGACGACGAGCGACTTTTCGCTCAGTACAGCAGTCGGGAAGACGATCGACTGGACGCACTCGACGGTTTGGATAAAGCCTCACCCTGGCAGCGCCTTCTTCAAGCCGAAGTTCGTCTGCACTGGGCTTTTGCCAAACTCAAATTCGGTAAAGAACTGAGTGCCAGCTGGGACGTCATACGAGCCTATAAACTCCTGGCCGACAATCAGAAACGCTTTCCGGATTTTTTACCAACGTATAAATCGCTTGGTACGCTACATATCATGATCGGCTCAGTGCCAGAAAGTTACGTCTGGGTCGCCAATCTCCTCGGTCTGCGAGGCAGCATCCAGCAAGGCCAGCAGGAACTTAAACGGGCTCAGCAGGACCCAACCTTCGGTTTGGAAGCCCGCCTGATTGACCTCATGGTTCGGGCTTACGTCCTGACATTTACAGATACCGATCAGCAAACGCTGCATCAGCTCGTCAGTACTCACCCGGACAATCTGCTCCTTCACTTTTTCGGCGCGACGATCGAACAGAAGACAGGGCATGGCGAACAGGCGTTACGCTACTTGACCGCTCGCCCAACAGGCCCAGCCTATCAACCCATTCCCATTATCGAAAATGTTCTGGGCGATCTCTTTATTCAAAAGGGGCAGTACGTTACGGCCAGGAAGCACTACGACCAGTTTCTTCGAACCTACCAGGGACGTAACTTTCTGAAAGATTCGTACTACAAATTGTTTCTCTGCCACTGGCTGGCCAACGAGCCCGATGCTACTACAATGCCTCTGCTGCAGAAAGTCACCGCCGTTGGGCGAACGACAGTCGAATCGGACAAAGCCGCTCAGAAATTTGCCGAGTCCTATCTAAAGCGGGGCACTTCTCCTCAGCAAAAAGTGCTCATGCGTGCCCGGCTGGCCTCCGACGGCGGCTTCACGGACAGTGCTTTGGCTTATCTCCGCCCTTATTCTGAAGCCGACTTAACGACGACGGCCGAAAAAGCAGAATATAATTATCGGCTGGGACGAATCTACCAGCGTCGGGACGAACCAGATAAGGCGATTCCCGTTCTGTTACGTTCACTGGCTCTGTGCGAAGCCGCCCGGGACGAACAATTATCCTTTGGCGCTACCTCGGCGTTACAGTTGGGGTATATCTACCGACAAAAGAACGACCGCGCTCGTGCCAAAAAGTTTTTTCAGAAAGCCCTCAGTTTTAAGCACCATGAGTACAAAAACAGCATTGATAATAAAGCGAAAGCGGGCCTGAGTGGTCTTTAGTCTTGCTGCCTTCAGGAACAGATGGCTTGGGTTAGTTTCTGTACGCATTCTTAGTTTATCAGCTTGCTACCCCATTCACTGTCCGGTTATTGCCAGTAAAAGACAGGTTGCAAAGGGAAACGGGGCATCAATGTTAAGATACCACATATCATGGATAAATTATGATTAATTCATTTGAAACAAATGCAGGTTCTTTGTCCCAAAACTGCTGGCTAATGACTCGATGCATTAGTTTCGGGTTTTAGCCTTATTTCGGTAGGTGGCCGGGTACCCTTATAATTTACAAACATAGACCCGCCTTTAGCTGATTAGCGAGATACTATCGGAACGTAGGGTGTGCCCATTTCCGTTGGCCCCCCAAATCTGTAAGCAACCGATCTATGACAATGAGGCTTTGTTCCTCTGAACTAAGCTTTATTCGATGCAAACTAACTATATGAAAGTATTAACCTGTACGGCTCCCGGCCAATTAGATTACGGTACCGACGTAATGCCTGATGTGCAGTCCAACGAAGCGCTGCTACGTATCCGACGGGTTGGTGTCTGCGGTACTGATCTGCACGCTTACGAAGGAACGCAGCCTTATTTTAGTTACCCACGGATACTGGGCCACGAACTAGCGGGCGAACTGGTAGCCGTCAATGGAGACGCTCCTTTTACCCCCGGTGAAGCCGTAACGATCCTGCCTTATTTCCACTGCGGGCATTGTATTGCCTGCCGGGCGGGCAAAACCAACTGCTGCGAACAGATGCGTGTATGCGGAGTGCACGTTGACGGCGGTATGCGCGAATACCTGACCGTACCAACGTATGCATTGCTATCCGGCAACGGGCTGAGTCTCGACGAGTTGGCGCTGGTTGAGCCATTGGCCATTGGCGCTCACGGCGTTCGACGGGCGGGCGTCCAGCCGGGAGAGCACGTACTCGTGGTTGGGGCCGGTCCCATTGGCATTGGCATTATGGCCTTTGCCGGTTTGGCTGGAGGCATCGTTACGGCCCTAGACGTAAACCCAGGTCGATTGGCTTTCTGCCAGGAGCAACTCCAGATACCACACGTGGTTGATGCCCGTAGCGCGGATGCAATGGAGCAGATTCGAATGATCACCAAGGGCGATATGCCAACAGTTGTAATTGACGCTACGGGGAGTCTGAAAGCGATTGAGCAGGGATTCTCTTACCTGGCTCATGGCGGGCGTTACGTATTGGTTGGCTTGCAAAAAGGCAACATCAGCTTCAGCCACCCTGACTTTCACAAGCGAGAAGCCACGCTCATGAGTAGCCGCAATGCAACCCGTAGCGATTTTGACTACGTCGTAGCAACGTTGAAGAGTAAACAGCTCAACCCAGCCCCCTTTATCACCCATCGGGTTGACTTCGGACAGGTAGGTAACGAGTTCGAGCATTGGCTTAACCCAGCCAACGGCGTTATCAAAGCCATGATCAGTATTGATTAATTGGTAAACGCCAGATCGGCTATCCGTTCCTCGTTACCAGTCTCCCGTGTTACGGAGTTGGCAGCAGTTATACATCTATTGATCATAGCCAGACAATCCAGCACCAAACTATACCAGTCGGTGAATCGCCTTTTCCAACTAGATGAAATCCTTTTTAATTGCTTATTCTTTTACGCTGCTTGGGCTGGGATGTCTGAAGGCTCAGCCTTCCCAGAAGCTGTGGTACGATAAGCCCGCCACCCGTTGGGTCGAAGCCCTCCCACTGGGTAATGGTCGAGTTGGAGCAATGGTTTTTGGTGGGGTTCAGGAGGAGCTCATTCAGCTCAATGAGTCGTCGCTCTGGTCGGGGGGACCAGTCAGAAAAGGAGTTAACCCCACATCTGCCAGTAACTTAGCTCCGTTACGAGAAGCGCTCCTCGACCGGCAGGATTACACCAAGGCTGATTTGCTGGCCCGTAACATGCAGGGCGTGTACAGCGAATCGTATCTGCCCCTTGGCGACTTAGTCCTTCGGCAACAGTTACCCGCGGGAGACACTTCAGCGTACTATCGGGATCTATCCATTTCGGATGCCATAAGCACCACTCGCTTTACGGTGGGGAACGTTGACTATTCTCGGGAGATGTTTAGCTCGGCCCCCGCCAACGTGCTTGTCATCCGGCTCTCTGCCAGCAAGGCTAATCAACTCACGCTGGACATTTCCACAAAATCACAGTTGCGAATTCGGCAGGCGGTTGAAGCAGGAAATACGCTGGTGATCAACGGGAAAGCACCCGCTCGCGTTGACCCTAATTATTACAACCCCAAAGGTCGGAAGCCCATTCAATACGAAGATAGTACGGGGTGTAACGGGATGCGCTTCCAGTACCGGATTAAAGCAGTCGCCAATGGCGGCCAGCTACAGACTGATACGGCGGGTATTCATGTCAAAGATGCGACGGAAGTAACTCTTTATCTCTCGGCCGCAACCAGCTTCAATGGATTTGACAAGTGCCCGGACAAGGATGGTAAGGACGAGAAAGGATTGGCCCGGACGTACCTTGACCAGGCGTCGCAGAAAACGTTTTCAGCATTACTAACTGAACACAAAGCGGATTACCACCACTATTTTAATCGGCTGGCTCTTTCGATCAAGGATACCCTGGCCACTAACCCAAGGGTTTCACTGCCTAGCGACAAACGGCTGGAAGCGTACGCGTCAGGTACGTATGACCCTGCCTTGGAAACGCTGTATTTTCAGTACGGACGCTATTTGTTGATTTCTTCCTCCCACCCCGGCGGCCCACCGGCTAATTTACAGGGAATCTGGAACAAAGAGTTACGGGCGCCCTGGAGCTCGAATTATACGATCAACATCAACACCCAGATGAACTACTGGCCGGCGGAACTGACGAACCTTTCCGAGATGCACCGCCCGCTCCTGAACTGGATAAGTGATCTCTCAAAGACAGGTGCGGTCACAGCCCGGGAATTTTACAACGCCCGGGGCTGGGTAGCTCACCACAATTCGGACATTTGGGGGCTGAGCAATGCGGTCGGCAATAAGGGAGACGGCGACCCCGTCTGGGCTAACTGGTATATGGGCGGCAACTGGCTGTGTCAGCATCTCTGGGAACATTACCGCTTTACGGGCGATCGAAAGTTTCTGGCGGAATACGCCTACCCAATCATGAAAGAAGCAGCAGCCTTTTCTCTGGACTGGCTGGTCGCGGATAAACATGATAATTTGGTAACAGCCCCGTCTACAACCCCCGAAAATAAATTTAAAGACGCGAACGGCAAGGCTCAGGGTGTTTCGGTAGCCACGACGATGGATATGTCCATCATCTGGGACTTATTCTCCAACCTGATTGATGCCTCGACAACGCTAGGCATCGACGCCGACTACAGACAACTCCTGACGGAAAAACGACGCCAGTTGTTCCCGTTACAGGTGGGTAGCCAGGGGCAATTATTGGAGTGGATCCAGGACTTTCCCGAAACCGAGCCGCATCATCGGCACATATCGCATTTGTTTGGCCTGCACCCCGGCCGACAGATTACCACTCAAACGCCCAAGTTTTTCGCGGCAGCCCGCAAAACGCTGGAAATGCGGGGCGACGAGGGGACAGGCTGGAGCAAAGGCTGGAAAATCAACTGGTGGGCCCGGCTACAGGATGGCGATCATGCTTATGCCCTGATTCGTCAGTTACTCCGATACACGAACGGTACAAAAGAACATCGACATGGCGGAACGTATCCCAACTTTTTCGACGCCCACCCTCCTTTTCAGATTGATGGTAACTTTGCGGGTACGGCTGGCATGGCCGAAATGCTGGTGCAGAGCCATTTAGACAAGGTTCATTTGTTGCCCGCCCTACCTACCTCGTGGCCGGAAGGCAACGTAACGGGACTAAAAGCACGGGGCGGCTTCGAAGTCAATATCAGCTGGAAAAAATCGGCGCTGACGGGTGCTCAGCTAAAGTCATTGACTGGCGGTGAATTAATGTTGCTCACGAGCGTTCCCGTTCAGATTCAGGGCACGAAGCAAACTGCAACGAAGACGGATGAGGGGTACGTTTTGCGCATGAAAACAGAAAAAGGAAAAGTTTACGCCGTACTTGTTAAGTAGGTATTGCGCTCCCCGTTATTTTTTAAGAAATCAAGCAGGTTCATTGGATTAAGATTAACTATGTTACGGTCGATATTACTAGGTGCTGCAACCCTTGGGGTAGTTGCTGGAATGATCACTAAAGAGTCGTCTTCCCCCAGAATGAATGGATCTCAGTTTCGGGAAGGCCCTGATACGTTGTTAAAAGCAGCCAGCTGGCCCAACGAGTTGATGCTGACTGCATTCGCTGGTCCATCACTAACGCCTAGCCCGGCCTGTATGGCCGTGGCGCCCACAGGCGAAGTGTACGTGGGGGTTGATAAAATGGGATCGCTGGGAAAAGAGCCCGGTAAAGGAAGCATTGTTCGGCTCATCGATTCAAACAACGACGGGCGGATGGACAGCCATACGGAGTTCGCTCAGGTCGATAATCCACGGGGAATTCTGCCGCTGGGCGACCGGCTGCTGGTCCTGCACACGACCTTCTCACCCGAAACGAAGAAGGCGACCGGCATGGACCTGGTTGTTTTTGAGGATAAAAACCAGGACGGCGTTGCTGACGGGCCATCGAAACCGCTGATTGAGCATATCAGCAACGTAAACTTTATCCAAAGCCGTGGTACGGACCACGCGACCAATGGTATCCGGATGGGAATCGACGGCTGGGTGTACATTGCCGTGGGTGATTTTGGGTTTCATAAAGCCGTTGATCGGTCGGGCAAAGAACTGACCATGCTAGGGGGTGGTATTGTCCGGGTTCGGCCCGACGGTACCGAAATGGAGGTCTACACACACGGTACCCGGAACATCTACGATGTAGCCATTGATCCGTACATGAATACCTTCACCCGCGATAATACGAATGACGGAGGAGGCTGGAACATTCGGTTTTCGCACCACATCCAATCGGGTGAGTACGGCTACCCTGTTCTGTTCAAGCATTTCACCGATGAGATCATTCCGGCGCTGGTTGATGTCGGTGGCGGATCAGGAACCGGATCACTCTACATGGATGAACCCTCGTGGCCCGAAAAGTACAACCACGTACCGATGATGGCCGACTGGGGTCGCAACCAGCTTTACCTGCATCGGGTCACGAGCGACGGGCCCAGCTTTGTGCAGAAAGAGGAAGAGTTTATCAAACTGCCCCAGATCACCGATGTTGATATCGACGGCTCTGGACGGATGTATTTGTCCGCCTGGGACGGTGCTGGCTATACCGGCAACCCCGGCAAAGGCTACGTAGCGCGGGCCGTTCCAAAAGACTGGAAATACGTACCGTTCAGCAACGTCAAGAAAATGTCGGTTAAAAAGCTGGCTGACTTACTGCGATCCAACAGCGCTGTGGCCCGGCTGGCGGCTCAGCAGGAGTTATTAAGCCGTACCGATGCCAAAGTCCAGAAAACAGTTTGGTCGATTGCTACCGACAAAAGTCTGGCATTACCTAGTCGCATTGCGGCCATGTATACGTATGCTCAGGCGGCCGGCAGTGCCGGAGTAACTAATCTGGTCAAACTAACATCGGACGAAACGATGCAGGAATATGCCCTGCGCGCATTGGCCGACCGCAAAGCATTTGTTGCTACCGTACCACTGGAGCCATTCCTGGCAGGCTTGAGCAGTTCCTCGCCCCGCGTTCAGACAGCATCCATCATCGGCATGGGTCGTTTAGGCAAGCCCGAAGCAGCTCAGGCATTATTACAGGTTCGTGTGCCCGATACGTTCGTTCCTCCCGCGTCAGGAACCGAAGGACCCCACGCTACGCCTAATTCGTCAATCGTTCCCGCTCACCTGGCGGTTCGGGCGTTAGTTAATCTGCAAGCGGTCGACGCCTGTGTCAATGCCCTTAACACGAATCAATCGACACTGGCTCTCTGGGCGTTACGGTACATGCATGATCCCAAAGCCGTGAATGGACTACTGGCGGCTTACGCAAAAACAACCGATGCAGCTCAGAAAAGTAAGATCTTAACGACCCTGGCCCGGCTGTATAAGAAAGAAGCGAATTACGATGGCTCTTGGTGGTGGAGTACGCGCCCTGACACCCACGGTCCTTATTACCGGTCAGTTGAGTGGGAGTCATCACCCCAGATCAAAAACCTGCTGGTTGACGAATGGAAAAAGAGCGACCAGAAGAAGTTTTTCACCGATATGAATAGCCGCCTTCGTCTGGAAATTCCGGAGTTTGGCGTTGAAGAAACCGTCATCGCTAAAGAGGAGCCCAAAGTTGACCTGGAGAAAATAAGAAATAAGAAGGGACAGATTGGCGAAGCATCTATTGAGGACGTAATGCTGGCAATGGCCAAAATCAAAGGAGAAGCGGCCCTGGGAAAAACCTTGTTTACACAACAGGGATGTATTGCCTGCCACAGCCTCAACAAGAACGACCCCATGAAAGGCCCATTCATGGGACAGATTGGTTCGATCATGACTCGTGATCAGATTGCCGAGTCGATTCTCAAGCCAGATGCGTCCATCTCGCAAGGTTTCGCCACGGTGTTCATTACAGCCAAAGGAAATAAGAGTTACACGGGCTTTGTCACCGAAGAATCAGCCACCCGGATTGTCATGCGCGACATTACGGGGCAGGTGTACACGATCAAGGCATCTGACGTGGTTTCTCGTAAAGAAATGGAGAACTCCATGATGCCAACTGGATTAGCGAACGCGTTGTCCTACGAAGAGTTTGCGTCGCTGATTACGTTCCTGTCCCAGCAGAAGAAGTAAGGCGGTCGCAGGTCGATTGTGCACAAAAACAACGTTCGCCTTTCCTGGCATCCTCAACGGAGAATGCCAGGAAAGGCGAACGTTTATGTTTTCAATACGTGGTTTTACGCTTCCAGCGCAGCAACGCCCGGCAGCGTTTTACCCTCCATGTATTCCAGCAAAGCGCCACCACCGGTCGATACATAGCTTACGCGGTCGCCGTAACCAGCCTGGTTCACAGCCGATGCCGAATCACCACCACCGATCAGCGAGAACGCACCATTTTCTTCGGTTGCTTTCACAACCGCTTCCGCAATGGCATTGGTACCCGTAGCAAAGTTTTCGAACTCAAATACGCCCATTGGGCCATTCCACAGGATCGTTTTCGAATTCAGTACAACGTCCGTGAACAACTTGATCGTTTCAGGACCGATGTCCAGCCCTTCCCAGCCATCCGGAATCTGGCCTGTAGCAACGATCTGCCGGTTGGCATCGTTCGAGAAATCATCGGCGCAGACGTTATCGACAGGCATGTAGATTTTTACGCCTTTCTCTTCTGCTTTTTTCAGCAGCTCCAGCGCCAAGCCCTGCTTATCCGCTTCGAGAAGCGATTTACCGATGCTGCCGCCCTGCGCCTTCGTGAAGGTATAGGTCATACCACCACCAATAATCAGGTTATCGACTTTATCCAGCAGTTTTTCGATGATCAGGATTTTATCAGAGATCTTCGCACCACCCATAATCGCCGTAAATGGGCGTTCTGCCTCGTCCAAGATCTTTTTAGCGTTATCCAGTTCGGCCTGCATGACGTAACCCGCCACGCGGTCCGTAAGGAACTGGCCCATAACGGCCGTACTGGCGTGGGCGCGGTGTGCCGTTCCGAACGCGTCATTTACCCAAACATCGCCAAGGCTTGCCAGTTTTTTGGCAAACTCTTCATCACCTTTTTCTTCTTCCTTGTAAAAACGCAGATTTTCGAGCAGGAGGATTTCACCGGGCTGGAGCGCTGCTGCCAGATCCGTAGCCGACTGACCAATGCAATCGTCGGCGAATTTCACCTCGCGTCCAAATGCTTCGTTCAGAGCGGGCAGGATATGCTTCAGCGAGTATTTTTCTTCGGGACCGCCTTTTGGCCGGCCCAGGTGCGACATCAGAATGGCCGAACCACCATCGTTCACAATTTTCATGACGGTTGGGATAGTCGCCTTTATGCGGGTATCGTCCGTGATGTTGAACTGTTTATCGAGAGGAACGTTAAAATCCACCCGAACGAGGGCTTTTTTGCCAGCGAAATTGTAGGAATCTACGGTTTTCATGCGACTGCGTATGTCGTTAGGTTTACGGGGCCAAACTTAGCGGTTTTTCGGCAGACGCAGGCAGGAAGTTTAGTTTCAAGTCCACAACCCGCAGGGCTGTATGTCAAGCAACCTGATCAAAATCAACGTCATTGCGCAACAAGATTAGGCTCCGACCAAGAGATAGTATCAACGCTTATCAAACCACTCGTTTGGTATATCATCCGTACGCATCTGTTCCAGGTCACCTTCCCATTCGGCACTTTCAAATAAGAAAAGCTGATCATCAGTAGTTTCCAGAAGCACCACTACCCCCAAAATTACCTCCGCCAAACTTGCTAGTATCATTATGATTATGCGGAGCGCCTGTTACCACCTGGGTAGCGGCCAGCGTCTCTGGACTTAGGAAAAACTCATCGGGCGAATCGTCATCTGGTACGTCCGTAAAGCCATTTTGGGGCTGGCGCAGGTACTGGATGACGGCAATTGAAAAACTAATTAATATCAACCCGCCCGCGATGAGCGCTACGTTGAGCGACACCCATTGCAGGTAATGATGTAACGTTATTACGGCACCGACAAGGCCAAGTCCACCCAGAATAATCAACATCCGATTCTTGCGGGTAAGGCCCAGTTGGAGGTACGCCCCAGGAATACAAAAGGTAAACACCCAGAACAGGAACGCCAGGGATAGTTCTGGTGCTTCGGCCGGAATGGGTTTAAGCAGGAGCCGGTTCATTTCACGGGCCACGAAGTAGTTGCTGCTGGCCGCCAGCGCGATCAGCGCGCACCATTGTACCAGGCTGATGCAGTCGGCGTAATACGGTGTCTGATTTAATTGCCGGTTTGCCAGCCGGGCTAGCGCATAGATCGCAGCTGAAAGCGCCATCATAACGAACGGGAGCACGGCACGTCCCCCATCCAGGTCAAGCAGCCAGTCAAACACCAGCGCATAGGTCGTAGCCACCGTAAAAAAGGTAATCAACGTATCGCCGTAGTACCAAAGCACAAGCAGTAGTAAGGGTAGCGAAATGAGACAGTGAGTGGCCACCGACAAGCCGGGTGGCAATAATTGATTCAACCCAAATACGAGAAAGCCGGTTTGCATCACGACGAAGGCATTGTCGATTCCATTATGGTACAACTGTCGTTGCTGAATCAGGATCCAGCCCAGTCCAGCTACTAGTCCACCAAAAATCAGGTTGAAAGCACTGGACGATCCCTTCGTATTGACTAAGATTGGAAAGAACGTACTAACCAATAAATAGACCCCTAAAATAGTTACCGTCGTGAACAGAAACAGGCCAATTTCGATGTATCCGTTCGTTTGCTGAAACCCGACTGGATAAGTACGTCGAATAGTCTCCATCTGCTCGTTCGTCAGCAAATTTCGACGGCACCAGCTGTCGGCCTGCCGGACAATCTCACGGTTAAAAATCCACGTTACGTTATACGCTTTCATGCGTTGGCTTGGCTTTGGGGAACTGGCTCATCAGGTACACGACAAGCGCAATTCCGGTCAGGATAAAATACCAGTAATACAGACCGTCTCCCCACCTGACAGGATGCAGGTAGTGAAAAAACAGGTACGTCAGACCGATGTAGCCGTATACAGCACTCATCAGTAGAAATAGGAACGAGCCCCCGTGGTCCTTACTCCGTCGCCGACCGTAACGGTCCAGCAGAAAACAAGCTGCGGCTAGTCCCAGCACAAACGCTAACCGCAGACTTTCAAAGTTGAACAATCCACCCAGCAACGCTACCATCAGCAGATTTCCGGCAATGGTGAGGTAGGTATATGTAAAATGGGCTTTGATTCGGCGCTGTTCGAGGGTCAGGGCAATACCGATCAGCAACAGCGCCAGCAGAATGGCGGAGAAAACGGTTCGCTGATCGAAGAAGTTGGTTTTGAAATACAGCTCCAGCGGACGTACCGTTACGCCTACCCAGGCAACCAGCGATGTCAGCGCCAGCCCCAGCACACCCCGATGATCGAATCGGTATGCCAACGGTAGAAACAGCAGGGCGGGCAGCAACGTAACCAGCCCGTATCGAGTACCAAACAACGTATAGGCGTACTGCGCGTACCCTTCTAGGGTCAGAAACAACAGGCAGGCCAGTAACAGCGCATAGTCACCAAAGGACGATCGACTTTTGGCATGCTCTAGCGTCCAGTCCGGACGGAATCGCCAGGCAAAGGTGAAACTGGCCAGGCAACCCGCGGCCATAGCAGCCAGCAAAACTCCCCGTCCTAGCTGGTCAATATTGTCGTAAATCAAAAAGCCAAGACCAGCACTCAGCAACAGAATACCAACGTGCAGCAACGCCCGCAGTTCCCAGTGCAACGAGAAAGGCTTTTTCTGTTCATAGTCAACCAGTTGATCAGCCTGACTATCTGGCAAAATACCCTTCTTTCTCAGCTCTTCCAGCGTATCCGTTGGGGACATAAATACCCGTTTTTTTGTTATCTTACTACCCCACCCATGGGCTGCCATCTATGATCGGACAACAAAAAGTCATCCTGACACCCCGGTATTATCTCGACAACTTTCAGTACGTGCTCGCCTTTGTCAAACGGCTGTATGGTACGCTGTTGAATGAGGCTGAGTGGGATTTTATCAACCGATTCGAGCGATTGAGCGTAGACGCGCAGTGTCTGTACGTACGCTTCAGCAACCGCACCGGACTCTTTTTTCGAGTCGGTAAGCTACAGTATAACGAAATAACGGACTTATCAGCCGCAATTAACGAACTTATTGAGGCTGGCTTTATTGAGCGCCTGGACCGTCGCCACGAAATACTGGGCGATGCAGCACTCAGCATTTTCACCAAAGCAGAACTTCTCGGCCTGCTGCCATTAGCGCCGGAAGAGCTTAAACCGCTGACTAAAGAGAAAAAAGAAGGTGTTGTTCAATACGCCATTCGCGAACTTGACTTCGGAGAAATCATCACGAGCCTGACCACCCGAGAAACTGTCGTGAAGATGAATTTTGAAGCCGAAGGGATGATGGTCAAATACCTCTTCTTCGGCAACCGGGGCGGCAGCATGACCGATTTTGTTGTGCGCGACCTGGGAATGATCAACTTCGAACGGCACGACGAGAGCAAGATGACCGCTCGCTTCCGCACGCGTAAAGAAGTGGAAGACAAACTGCTGATCTCGCTGACGAACGAAGCCTTCTATCAGCTCAAAGAACGTGAAGCTCCGGCGGACGATGTGTATAACTGGTTTCTGAACTGGAACGAAACCCGGCTCGACCTGGCTCCCATCGCCCTGCCGGGTTACCAAAAATTGGTTTGCCGGGTAGGAGCTTATCTGGAGCGGCAGAAACTACCGGAGCAGGCGCTGACGGTCTACGAACTGTCAGATCAGGTACCCGCGCGGGAACGGCGGGTGCGCTTACTGTTTAAAAACGGGTCCGTGGAAGAGGCTCTGGCCTTGTGCGATGAAATTGCCGTGAGTCCGTTCAACGCTGAAGAGCGCTACTTCGCTAAGGATTTCCGCGATAAGATTTTAGGTCTGAGCGAGAAAAAGCGAACCCGCAAAGCCACCACACGTTTCCTGTCGGATGCTGACAGCGTAAATATTCCAGTGGCGTACCGGCACCATGTCGAAGCGGGCGTTATGAATTATTATCTGGAACGCGGCTACGATGCGGCTTTCACCGAGAATTACCCCTGGCGGGGCCTGTTTGGGCTTATTTTCTGGGATATTATTTACGACACAAACGTATCGGCCATTCACCATCCGCTGCAACGAGCCCCGTCGGACTTTTACCTGCCGGATTTTTACCTCAAGCGCGAAGAGCTCCTCAAGAAGCGGCTGGCCGAACTTCGAACGAAAGATGACTGGCGACGCCATACCGGTCGTATGTTCAACGCAAAATTTGGCATGGCTAACGTGCTGGTTGACTGGTCAGACGAATCACTGACCTTGGTACAACGCATGATCGACCTGCTTGACACCGAACAGCTCGGGCTCATTTTACTGGAAATGGCCCGTAATGTTCGCGAACACACCCGCGGTTTTCCTGATCTGCTCGTTTGGAACGAACAGGGGGACTATGATTTTGTGGAAGTAAAGTCCCCAACCGATCACCTCGGTCCGCAGCAACTGCACTGGCTGGAATTTTTTCAGACCATCGGGGTACGCGGCAAAGTCGTGCGGGTTATCTGGGAGGTGTAAGCCTCCCAGTAACACCGAGCTAGCCACTATTTCTTCGACACGTACGACTTCGGGTCCGTTGCGGTTGGGGACCATTGCTTCAGAAATTCCGCAACCAGCTTGGGACTGTGGCCTTTTCCTTCTTCCAGATATGCCGAGTTCTGCGTATGAATGCGGTTTCCTTTTCCGTCGAGTACGACAAATACCGGGAAGCCAAAACGTTGTGGATACCCCAACTGCGCCAATGTAGCTTCGTTCTTGTTCTCGGGGCTGTAGTTTACGTGCACGACTTCGTAATTCTGCTTCAGCAACCGATTCAGGGTCGTGTCGGTCGTTGTCAGGTTATTGAACCGAATGCACCAGACGCACCAGTTGCCGCCCAGTTGAAGCAGTACGTGTTTACCCTCCTTATTGGCTTTGCTAACGGCGTTTTTGATGTCCTGCTGGGCATCGGCCTGCGGGTTGTAGATATGGGGCGCGGGTGCTTTGGCGGCTTCCTGTGCCTGACTAACAGTGCATGAGGCTATTAGCAACGTAACGGCTAGCACTATTGATTTCATTTGTCAGATAGATTAGCGGTAAAGAATTAGTAGCCCTGCAAGTTAATCGCTTCCGATTCCAGGATTTCGACGCGCTTGCCCATTTTTTTCTGAATGATTTTAAAATGGTGTTCGTCGTCCGGGGTGATCAGCGAAATGGCATCGCCAGGGGCGTCGGCCCGACCTGTGCGGCCAATACGGTGCACGTAATCTTTGGGTGATCGGGGTAGTTCGAAATTGATAACGTAAGGCAATAGTTGAATATCGATCCCTCTGGCAATCAGGTCGGTTGCTACCAGTACTGTCAGCCGACCAGCTTTGAAACGGGCAAGCGCGTCGGTACGGGCGCCCTGCGTTTTTCCGCTATGAATAGCTGCCGCCTGAATACCGTTCTTGTTTAGTTTAACGACCAGGTTGTCGGCGGTGCGGGTCGACGAAACGAACACCAGTACCTGTTTCATCTCGCCCGACTTGATCAGGTAACGTAACAACGGCCCTTTGCGCTCGGCATCGACCCGGTAGGCGCGTTGCGTAATCAGTTCCAGGTTCTGCTCCGGCTCGGCAATCTCTATCTTGACGGGATTTTTCAGCAGGTTTTCACGGATTGTCTGAATGGCGTCGCCCAGCGTTGCCGAGAACAGTATTGTCTGCCGCTGACGGGATACTTGCGCCAGTACGTTATCCATTTCCTCGGCGAAACCCAGTTCCAGCATCTTATCGGCTTCGTCCAGCACAAGCGTCTCCACCGACAGCAGATCGGTAGCGTTCGACGCCAGCAGATCGAGCAGTCGGCCCGGTGTGGCGACCACAATCTCCGCATCGCGCAGGGCAATCATCTGCGGGTTAATCGATACCCCACCGTACACCGCGACTGTTTTCGGCGGCTTGGGCAAGCGTTCAGTGAACGTCTGGAATACCTCGGCTACCTGCCCGGCTAGTTCGCGGGTGGGCACCAGCACCAATACGCGGACCTCCGGCCGGGAAGCGGCTTTTCGGTTCAAGAACTGTTGCAAGATGGGCAACACAAAACTCGCCGTTTTCCCCGAGCCGGTTTTCGCAATACCTAATACGTCTTTCCCAGCCAGAATTGCCGGTATAGCCTGCTGCTGAATGGGATACGGCTGTGGATATTGCTGTCTGGCGACGGCATCAGTCAGGGCGCGGGACAGCCCGAGTTCGCCAAAAGGGTTGCTGGTTGTAGTCAATGAAATAGAGTCAATAATCTATCTTCCTAAACGGTTTTAAATAAAAATCGTGCGTAACTGGCCGAATCAATTACGCACTACTACTCTTTAGGACGAAGTCTGATTACTGCGCCAGCCAACCGCCGGTAAAACCAGCTTTGGTCAACCCACGACGAATGTGTGGGTTTTTCTGCATCAATTTCCAGATAAACCCAGACCGCAGGTTCTCCGCCATTAGTAAAATTGGTCCCTGATCAATACCAAGATAATCGACATCGAACCAACCGGATGAGGTTGATCCATTCGAAACGCGGGCCGGGTACCGATACGTTGGATTGAACGCATCCCGGAAGCCATACTCCCCGTAAAGCTTAGCCCCGTATTTCGTTTTCATCGCCCATAACGCAGGGACGCAAATCTCCGGGGCGAAGGCCATTGAGCCACCAGCGGCCGTGGGTGCAATCGTGCCGTCGTCCACAATCTGCGTGCTGGCAGCACCACGAGCGCGGTACGAGAAGAATTGCCGGGCCTCGCCAGACTTACCGTTGACTAGCGTATCACCAGGTCCGTCGCAGGCCGTCAATCCCCAGATAGTCGGGCCGTAGTCCTGCCATTTCCCTGGGTTAGCAACGCAGTAAGCGCGGTTAGCGTAGGTAGCCCGGCGCGAGTTTTCGAAGTAATCGATCCCCTTCCCACGCATGTACTCGTCTTTGATTCCCCGAAAATCGATCCAGACGTGGGAGTACTGATGACCAAACAGCGGATCGAAATTTACGTGTGTCTGGTTGTAGAACGTAGCCCAGGGATACGATTTTGTCCAGGCACTCCAAACGTCTTTACCCACCGGATGCGTTGGTGAACCGAGCGCCAACACGTACAGCAGCATAGCTTCGTTATAGCCGGTCCAATCGCTTTTGATAAACCCCGACTCGGGATGCCAGCCCATTGACACAAACGGCCGGGGCGCCGGACCGTTGTGATTAACCATCCCCGCCCAGTCGACGCGCTCATAAATCTGATCGGCCAGTTGGCGAATTTCGACTTCAGCAGCATTGTTCTGATCGAAATAACTCTGTGCACTCAAAATACCGCCTAGCAGCAGGGCCGTATCGATGGTTGACAGTTCGACCGTTTTAAAACGCTCGCCGGTTTTCATATCCAGAAAATGGTAGAAAAACCCTTTGTACCCCGCTACACCCGTTGCTTTGTCGGACTGCGGAGCGGTAGCGAAGAAACGTAATGTTTTAAGCGTCCGGTCGGCAGCTTGTAAACGAGTGATGTAATCCCGTTCAACGCTCACTAAGTACGATGTCAGACCAAAACCGACGGCGGCAATACTGGCGAATGAATTCGACGGCGCGCGGTCAGGAACCAGGCCGTTATCGGGATTGGTCTTTTCCCAGAAGTACCGGAACGTATCACGTTGCAAACTATCCAGAAACGTCTGATCGGATGAAGACAGCGAAAACGATGCTGAGACGGGGGCTACGGTCTGCTTTTTCGGCTGACAGCGAACCATGTTCAGACTGGCGCAAAGCAAACTTATGGTCAGTAAGTATTTCATACGCTAAAAATCAAGTGCCAACACAGAGGCACGAAGAACATAGAATACTACCAGTCGACAAGTTCGCGTCTTGTTCTCTGTGTCCTCCGTGCCTCTGTGTTTAATTTATTTCTGAGTGAGTCTTTTGTCTCTCCTCTTACGTCTTCACTCCAGCAATTAATACCCTGGATTCTGGGTCAATTGTCCACCGCTCAACTGGATTTGCGGTTGTGGAATTGGGAACAGTTCGTGTTTGCCCGTTACGAAGTTTTTGCCCAGCGCCTGAAACACAGCAGCTGTCCGTCCCTGACGAACCAGATCGAAATACCGGTCGTGCTCGAAAGCCAGTTCAACTCGGCGCTTTCCAGATTGCCTGCCGCAGATCAGCTTGCGCGGTAGTCGTTACGTTCGGTAGCGCACCCGTTGCGCCACCACGCGCCCGGGCCCGAACCAGATTCAGCGACGTTAAGGCTTTGGTCGATTACCCCAGTTCGTTGGCCGCTTCGGCGTTCATCAACAGCACCTCGCCGTACCGTAGAATCCGAACGTTCTTATTTGTCTCCCAGGTACTACCATTGTTGGTTTCCCGCGTCAGACTCACGTAGGCTTTGTAATTGTAATACGGATTTTCAGCATTAGCACTGACAACCCGACTACCCCAGAGCGTCATTCCTTTTTGAATAATCGTACCGTTACGCCGGGTATCGCCGGTTTCGTAAGCGTCGAACAGGTTCTGTGAGGGCGTATTAAATCCCCAGCCCCAGCCATTCTCGCCCCGTGCCCCCTGCGATTCGAAGTAGCCCTGCACGCCTTTGTTCGGCGTTACGCCCCGGCCTTGAATTTCGAAAATCGACTCAACGCCATTTTCCGACGATTCGCGCCACAGTTCACCGTAGTTCGGTAGCAGCGAGTACGCACGACATGGATGGCCGTTGCTGACGCATCTTTCAACACATCCACCGACGTAATATCGGATGTGTTGATGTTCCGAATATCTTCGGTAATGATTCCATCGACTACATAGAGCGGATCAGCTCCCCCCAATAATGTATCCGTTCCCCGAATCCGGACCGTTGGCACCTTCCCCGTTATCTACTGATTATGTGCCTGAGCACTCAGGCAGACGGCAAGCCATACTACTGTTATTAGGTAACCAATTGTCTTCATACGCGAGTCAGAATTTAATTTGGGCAATAAACTTAAGCATTCACTAACAAATACTATTTATGCTTTTTTTATTAACATTTTACCCACGTTGGATCAGTTTGTTAAGTAGCAAAATTTTATTTTGGTAGCCGTTTTTCTGCCCATGAGCTGGATTGACAAACTAGGTGTTGACTCGGGATAGAGTTTTAGTGAGGTTAAGGACACTTGTTTACCGAATTTATTGGGCAGACGATTAAACGATTTTAAGAAACTATTGTCCAACAAGTGTTTTACTAGGAAAAAGCCGGGTTATCATTGGCTTATCGTGGGAAGAATCTATTTTTGTGCTTTTCGCCCGCATCCTTGTGTAACATTTACAAATTATTGCTTACCCGATTTCTCATGAAAAAAACATTCGGATTCCTGTTCGCTACGGCTACCCTGGCTTTGGCGTCCTTTGACTCGAACGCACAGGCCCCAACTGCTGATATTCCAGCTGAAATGAATGCGTTGATGAGCAAATACACCTGTATTGCCTGCCACCGCCCGAACCAGCGGTTGGTTGGTCCGGCTTACGCGGACGTTGCCAAGAAAAAATACTCGAACGAAGAGATCGTGAACCTGATTTACAATCCGGTTCCAAGCCACTGGCCTGGTTACCCACCAATGGCGCCAATGAAGCAGGTTCCTAAGGAAGATGCGATGAAACTGGCGGTGTGGATCAACTCGCTGGATGGCGGTGCCAAGAAAACGTCGACCAAGAAGTCGAGCACCACGACCACGAAAAAATCGACCACGACAAAGTCGTAAGATCGTTCTCCCAATAAAAAAGCCCTTCCAACCGGAAGGGCTTTTTTATTGGGATCAGGCGCTGAGCTGCCCTTGTAATACGGGCCGGTTATCCTTTGTATCCGGGTTCAGGATAGCCAGACTTTTCTTAAACTCGACTTGAATGGTATCGCCCCGGAAGGTACACGTAACGCGCTCATAGTGGGCGGTTTCAATGAATCGCCAGATCATGCTGAATGTCTGGTCATCAAGCCAGGCACCCGTAGCGTACAGGGTAGTTGTTTTCTCGTTCGGGACGCTGGTTGGCACCAATTTGAGCGGCAATGGCGACAAGCCCGTCGTACTTTCCCGCCAGTCGCCCAGCCCGCACAGCACGTCGCGCGGTCCCTGCTCATCCTCCATCGTGAACCGCACTTCGTTTGGTTTGAACTTCAGCAATACGCTCTTGATGTTCATGCTGTTATCTGCAACTCGGTACGTTTTGCCACTCACCTTGTCAACAGCAGCTTTCGGCTCCAGCGTAGTCGGGGGGATGAACGAAAGCGTCGCTAGTTCCTGCTTTAGCTTCGTCTGTACGGCTTTTTTATCGGTAGCCATTCCTTTCCCTTTTAGCGCAGGCAGTATATGGTTCCAGACCTGATCCAGAATCCCCTGCATATCAGCTGTTTCGGACGTAATCGCAATCACGGCGTCCTGATCGGGAATCACAATGCAGTACTGACCGAACGCGCCGTCTCCCCGGTAGGCGTTGTTACGGCACCGCCAGAACTGGTACCCATAGCCCTGTAGCCAGTCATTTTCTTCCGCCTTCCGTGAGCCGCCTTTCGATTGAATGTGGGATTTGGTCGCATCGGCAATCCAGGATTCAGCCAGTAGCCGTTTGCTCTGCCAGACACCTTTCTGTAAATACAGCTGCCCGAACTTAGCGATGTCTTCGGTTTTTACCCGTAGTCCCCAGCCGCCCGTATCGATCCCATTTGGATCAACTTCCCAGTCAGCTCCTTTGATGTCGAGTGGATCAAATAGACGCGGTTTCAGATAGTCCAGCACGGGTTGGCCAGTCTTTTTCTGCACGATAGCCGACAGCATGTATGTAGCCCCACTGTTGTACATAAAAAACGTACCGGGCTCATGGTCGACGGGTTGGGCCAGGAACGCTTTTGCCCAGTTACCGTCTTTTGTGGTCAGCATACCCGACGTTGTATCCTTGTCGTGCCCAGTCGACATCGTCAGCAAGTCCTGTACCCGCATAGCCGCCAGGTTTGGACTAACCGTCGCTGGCACATCCTCTGGGAAGAAAGAAACAACCTTATCCTCCAGTGTGAACTTGCCTTCACCAATCGCCATTCCGACCGCTGTTGACGTAAAACTTTTACTGAGCGAATAGAGCGTGTGTTTGTACTGAGCCGCGTAAGGAGCCCACCAGCCCTCGGCCACAACGTTACCATGACGTAACACCATCAGGCTATGGAGATTGAGCTTTGCTTTCTCTACAGCATCGACAAAGTCAAGCAGTCCCTGCGACGCTACACCCTGCGTTTCGGGCAGGCTACGAGGCAGGCCAGCCGTTCGCGCAAATAAGGCCGAATCGGCTGTTGTATAGCCAGAAGATAGGCCTACGCCGGCGACGCCAAGGCCGAGCTGAAACAGAAAATCTCTACGGGTAATGCTCATGACCAGCAAAGGTATCCCCTGATTGATTCTACCGTTCTTTCAAGTCCGCTCAATAGATGACAGGCTTATTAGTCGGCAAAACTGCTTTTTTTGTTAACAAAATCTATAGACAAAGAGATTAATTTATAGCGCCCATAAGGACGCTTCATTCAACGTTAATCATTAATCAAATGTCACAAACAGAATCTCGTCCGACAGCTGAAGAGCTGAAAAGTGAAGTACAGGAATTTCCGGCTATTCAGGCCAAAATGACCCCAGAACCCGACAGTGATCTATCTAATTACAAAGCAGCTGGTAAACTCGCCGGTAAAGTAGCTATCGTTACGGGTGGTGATTCGGGAATTGGTCGCGCCGTCGCGATTGCCTTCGCCAAAGAAGGAGCCAACGTAACGATCATGTACCTGCCCGAAGAGGAAGAAGATGCTCAGGAAACCAAACGGCTGGCTGAACAATTCGGCACGACCTGTTTGACCATCGCATCCGACGTACGGGTGAAAACCAACTGCCAGGATGTTGTTGACAAAACCGTGAGTCAGTTCGGCCAGCTTGATATTCTGGTCAATAACGCGGCCTATCAGCACATCGAGAAAAAGATTCAGGATATTTCCGAGGAGCAGCTCCGCCGTACGTTCGATACCAATATTTTAGGCTACTTCTTTATGGTGCAGGCCGCCCTGCCTCACTTGAACGAAGGCGCGTCAATCATCAATACGGGTAGCATTGTTGGTAAGCAAGGCGAACCCCAGTTAGTTGACTACGCATCGACGAAAGGTGCCATTCATGCGTTTACGAAATCGCTGGCAACGCAACTCGGCGAACAGAAAATTCGGGTTAATGCCGTACTGCCTGGTCCTATCTACACGCCATTCCTACCCGGTGCTGGCATGGGCCCAGACGGCGTTAAACAGGCCGCTTCGAAAACAATTCTACAACGCCCTGGTCAGCCCGAAGAGCTCGCCCCTGCCTATGTATTATTGGCGTCGGAAGACGGTAGCTATATTACTGGTAGCCTGCTTGACGTAAACGGTGGCAACGCCTAAGCGAACTAACGTATTTGTTGGAAATTTATACTCCTTCCAAAAAGCCGCTTCCAATTAGAGGAAGCGGCTTTTCCTGTTTAAGACCGAGATGCTCCTGGGTGCGATAGACCGGGCATTACCTTTCAAGGATTACAACGTAATACAATCTTTTCTTCTTGAATACCCTTTCTTTTTGCAACGTTAGTGCAAAAAATGCGGAGTGTATATTATCCCCTTTCTATATTTGCAACACAGTTGCATATTTAATCTTACCAGTTCTCCTGCTGATGTTCTAGCGCTAGGCCTCTACCTGCTGGAGTCACTGACGAACCACCGGACCAACATAATTTGATGAAGCATTTATTTACGTTCATATTTCTCCTTTTGACCATAAGCTTACGCGCGCAAACCATATCGGGCACGGTCATCGACGCTGTAACGGGCAGTTTCATCCCCGGCGCGTCGGTACAGCTAACAAGTAATAACACGGGCACGTCGACGGATTCAACCGGTCGGTTTACGTTACCCGGTAAAGGGACCATCCGGGTGTCGGCGGTGGGATACCGGACGTTGACAATGGTGGGCCGAGCGGTGCCGTTTACCGTTGAGCTGATCCCGACAACGAACGAACTGCAAACGGTGGAGGTTGTGGGCCGGGCAACGCGTGAATACAATAGTGAATATTCCTTCTCGGCCACCAAGATTGCCGCGCTCAACAAAGACGTTCCGCAGTCGATCGGAACGGTGACGAAAGAACTGATGGCCGACCGGCAGGCGTTCCAACTGGCCGACGCGGTAAAAGTTATCAGCGGGGTTATTCCATCGAGTTATTATAATCAGTACGCCATTCGCGGCATTAGCCAGAACGAGGAAGGGCAGATTATCAACGGCATGCGGACCCGGCAGTATTATTTCATGCAGCCGCTGACTACGAATATCGAACGGGTCGAAGTCATCAAAGGACCCGCCACGGCCGCGTTTTCGTCGGTCGATCCGGGCGGCAGTATCAACCTTGTCACGAAAAAACCACTGGCAACGACCCGGCGCGAAGTGGGTCTGAGCGTGGGCAGTTTCAGTACGTTGCGTGGCACGATGGACTTCACGGGACCGCTCAACGCCAGCAAAACGCTGTTGTACCGGGTCAACGGCGCGTATCAGGAAGCCCGTAGTTACCGCGATCTGGTGCGCAACAACCAACTGCTGTTCTCGCCTTCGTTCTCCTACATTCCCAGCGAGCGAACAGCCATCAACGCCGAGCTGATCGTGAGCCGGATGGACGGAAACCTGGACCGGGGACAACCCATCTTCGGCGCTGTCGCCGGGCAGACAAACCTTAACAGCACACCAATCAGCCTAAACCTGGGTGCGGCCAGCGATTATTTCCGATCGAACCAACTGCTGCTGACGGGAACGCTAGCGCACCGCTTCAGCGACCACATCAGCCTGAACGGCTCGTACATGAAGCAGACCTGGCAGGAAGATTTGCAGGAGCACCGCACGACGAATGCCTTCGGCGTCGACATAGCGGGACAACCCGTTACGTCACTGGCGGCTATGCAATTCGTGCAGCGTCGACAATTCTGGAACATCGACAATATGATGGCGTACCTGAACATTACTGGTCAGACGGGGCCGCTGGGGCACAATCTGGTGGTGGGTTACGACCTGCACCGGTGGCAAAAGCTGAAGGGTGGCGGGCAGAATGCGGCTCGCGGCTACCTGTTGAAAGACGGCTCGGTGGCTACCAGTTTCGTCGTTGCCAACGCGGCCAACTACCAGACGCAGACGATTGGTGGCGTGGTTATTCCTCGGCCCAACGTTCCGCACTTCGACCTGAGCAACCCGACCTATACCATCCGCAGTGCCGACGATTACGTAACGAATATCCGCACGGCACTGCAACCTGCCCTGACCACGACCAACGCCGTTTACATTCAGGAGCAACTGAAAATCAGCCGCCTGACGCTGTTATTGGGGCTGCGCAACGAATGGTTTACTGACATTACTAACTACAATGCCCCAGGTCCGATTACCGTCACGAAAACGGCGCTACTGCCCCGACTCGGCCTGACCTATGCTGTCAATTCAGCCGTCAACATCTACGGAACGTACCTGCGCGGATACCAGCCACAGTCGAACACCGTTACGTTGATTCCCGTACCGGCTCCGGCGGGCAGTACCTTCGACCCGCTGGAAAGCGATCTAAAGGAAGTGGGTATAAAAGCCGACCTGCTGGGCAATCGCCTGCATATTACGTCGGCGCTATACGAGATCAATCAGCGTAACCTGTTGATGAACGCCAATGACCCGACGAACCCTGATCTGCTCGTGACGCGCGGGGCCGAACGCAGCCGAGGTTTCGAGCTGGACCTGGCGGGTTATCTGTTGCCCAACTGGCAGATCAACGCGTCTTACAGCTACATCGATGCTACCATTGTCAACGACCGCGAAGCCAGCCTGATTGGCGCGCGGAAGCAGAACACACCTGTTCACAGCGGTAACCTCTGGACGCGCTACAATTTTGCGTCCAGCACCGCGCTGGCGGATCTGGGTATCGGCCTTGGTGCGCAGTACAGCGGCAGTAAGATTCCTTGGTTTACACGGGCGTTTGAGGTACCGGCCTACACCCTGTTCGATCTGGCGGTGTACTATACACCGTCACGTAGCAACGTGCAATTAGCCCTAAACATGAACAACGTCCTGAATACCACCTACTGGATTGGCGCGCAAAACTATCTGCGCCTGTTCCCCGGTGCCCCGCGCAATACCAATTTGACGTTGACGTACCGGTTTTGACTGTACCTAAACACCCTTCGGAGCAGTGCTATTAAGTTCTTAAAATCAGCCTTGACGATTACCAGATTTTCTTCCGCTTTACCTACCCCCGTCCCCTAAAGGGGGAGAAACTCGCCCAAAAACGTCTCCCTCTTTAGGGGGCGGGGTAGATCCAACTAGAACTTAATGGTCCTGTTTTTTTAAGGAATTTAGGGACAACATCAAGCTATCAAGCTAACAATCTAATTTTCAAGTTTTTACCCATGCCTTCATCATCCCCCGAGCAACTACTAGCCCGACACGTCCGGCGAACGGCGTTTGCCAGCCGGGTCGTCTGGCTGCCGATGGCGGTTATCGCTGTGCTACTGGTGTACGCGGCCGTGCTGGGCTGGCTGAGTTTTCGGGAGCAGACCGCACTGCGCGTCCATTATCAGGAAGAAGCCCGGCACGATTGGCTGAACAACCCCGATAAGCATCCGCACCGAATGGCGCACTTCGGCAACTTCGCGTTTCGCCCGAAGCCCCCCCTGAGCCTGTTCGATTTCGGCATGGAAAGCTACCTGGGTAATCTGATCTTTCTGGAAGCGCATAAGCAGAATCCGGTCAATTTTTCGGAAGCGGGCTTTTCAACGGGTTTATTACGCTTCGGTGAAATCAGCCTGGCGATGGTGCTACAACTGCTGCTGCCACTACTGATTTTTTTTCTGGGTTACGGAGTCGTTGCCGCCGAACGCGATTCAGGCACGCTTCGGCTTCTGCTCAGCCAGGGTGTTAGTCCGCGGCAATTGCTGGTTGGTAAAACGCTGGGGCTGATCGGCGTAGTGATGCGGCTATACATACCTGTAGTTACGCTGACGGCAATAGGCTGGTTTGCCCTGCAAAATGGGCGTGTCAGTGCCGACGAAACCATCCGGCTGCTGTTGCTTGTGTTGGCCTACGCAGGCTATCTGATTATCTGCTGTGGGGTAGCCGTACTGGTGTCGGCTCGGAGTGGATCAGCCCGGACAGCGCTGGTGACGCTCATGGGCATTTGGCTGATGCTGACGATTGTGTTACCCCGCGCGGCACAGGCGGTCGGGGCGTACCTGTACGAAATCCCGTCAAAAGCACAATTCTTCGCCAAAATCCAGGACGACGTGCTGAAAGAAGGCGACAGCCACAATCCTAATGATGACCACTACGCTAAACTCAAGGATTCGCTGCTAACGGCTTACAGCGTTGATTCGGTGCAGCAACTACCGGTCAATTATAGTGGTGTGGTTATGGCCGAGGGCGAGAAAATCAGCGCGCACATCTATACCGATCATTTCGGCCAGTTGCAACAGGTGTATCACCAGCAGAACCGGCTATCGGAACTCGTGGCTTTCATCGACCCTTTTCTGGCCATCAAGCAACTGTCGATGGCGCTGTCAGGCACCGACTACGCGACTTACGCCGACTTTCAGCAGCAGGCCGAACGCTACCGATACGACTTGGCGCAGCACCTCAACGAACTACAGATAAAATACATCTCGAACAAAAAATTAGGTCCAAACGACAATCCGTATACCATCAGTCGCGCTAACTGGGAGGCCATGCCTGATTTTACGTATCAGCCGTTGTCGGTTGGGGCCACACTGATGCAATCGTGGCGGTCACTGCTAGCGCTGGTCGTCTGGCTAGTCGGACTTGTTTTTACCTTCCGCTGGGCTGCCAGAACATTAACCGTTGCTTGACATGATCCGATTAGCCTTTAAAAATTTCATTCGGTCAGGGGGCGTACTCGTCGGATTAGCGTTACTGCTGACGGCAGGCGTGGTCAGTCTTTTCATCGGACGGCAATTCCTCAACCGGCAAACACAGGCCATCGCCGACGTACGGGCGTATCAGCAGACCGATTTTGCCCGCAATATCGCCACTCATAAAGATGAACTGGGCCTGTTGCTCTACTACCTAAAGTTTTCCCTGGTCAATCAGTCACTGCCGCTGAGCGGATTGTCGCTGGGTCAGCGCGACGTAAACCCGTCGATCCAGAGTGTCACAATCCGGGCGTTGGAAAGTCAGCGTTACGACGCCGATTTAACCAATCCGGCCAACCTGTTGCTAGGCAATCTGGACTTCAGCTTCGTCGTAATCTACCTGTTTCCACTGCTAATTATTGCCGGTTGCTACAATCTGGTATCCGACGAGCGGGAGAGCGGTACCTGGAAACTGGTTGTTGTGCAGCAGCCTAACGTCATGTCGGTTATCTACCGGCTTTACGCCATCCGTGTTGGTGTGATAGTCGGTTTGCTACTCATCTTGTTTGCGCTGGCCGTGCCACTATTGAACCTGCCAGTCGACGGCAGGTTGGCAGCTTTCGTAGGTATGTCGGTGCTGTACGTGCTATTCTGGGTGGCCGTTTGTTTCTGGGTTACGTCGCTTCGGAAGCGGTCGAGCGTCAACGCACTGCTGCTGGTGACAGGCTGGCTGAGCCTGATTGTACTCCTACCGACATTATTGAACACGTACATCGTTGCGCGCTACCCGACGCCGGAAGCCCTCGAAACGACGCTGACGGCCCGCAAAGGCTATCACGAAAAGTGGGACACCGACAAGCAACAGACGATGCAAGCATTTTTTGCGCATTATCCACAGTTCCGCTCGATTCCCCCGCCAACGTTGGCCTTCGACTGGCCGTGGTACTATGCCATGCAGCAACTCGGCGATGACGATGCCGCCAAATCAGCCAACACACTGCGGCAAAAAGTAGCCCGGCGTGAGCTGGTTAGTCGGCAACTTGCCCGGTTTATCCCCCCGCTACACACGCAATTGCAGTTAAACGAGCTGGCGGGTTCGGGGTTGGGTAATCAGTTGCGATTTCAGGAAGCAACGGGCCGTTTTCATGAAGGACTTCGGCTGCATTTTTACCGGGCGATGTTCACTGATACGCCCGTAAGGGCCGAAAACTGGAACCGCTTCGACGTAAAAACCTTCCACGACAACACCCCTACCAACGCGCTGACCGGTCTGCTACCGTTACTGGCCTTCATCACGTTGTTTGCCGGACTAGGCTGGCTCAATTTCCGCAAAACGGCCACGATGGCCTAACGCCTATTACGTATGTTACAAGCGATAAACCTGACTAAGCAATACGCGCCCGAAGCACCACCCGCCCTCAACGGGCTAAATCTGACCGTCTCTCCCGGCGAAATTTTCTGCCTGCTGGGACAGAACGGCGCCGGTAAGACCACGACGATCAACTTGTTCCTGGGCTTCCTGCAACCTACGTCGGGACAGGCACTCGTCAACGGGCTGAACGTGGCTGAGCACCCGCAGCAAACCAAAAAACACCTGGCTTATTTGCCCGAAACGGTGCTGCTGTATCCTAATCTAAGCGGTCTGGAAAACCTGGATTTCTTCGCGTCATTAGCAGGGTTTACACTGTCGACCGACGAGTTGCGAGGTTTGTTACTGCGAGCCGGATTGCAGGCCGACGCCCATACGCGCCCCTTGGGTAGCTACTCGAAAGGGATGCGGCAGAAAGTGGGTATCGCCATTGCACTCGCCAAGCAGGCAAAGGTGCTGCTTCTCGATGAACCCACCAGCGGACTAGACCCCAAAGCCAGCAACGAATTTTCGGACTTGCTCACCCAACTCAGCGCTGACGGCACGGCGATTCTAATGGCGACGCATGACATCTTCCGTTCCAAAGAAGTCGGTACACGCATCGGTATTATGCGGGCAGGACACCTTGTTGAGACCCTGCCCACTACTAATCTGACGGCTAACGAATTTGAAGCGATTTATTTGCAGACGGTCTGATTTGTTTATAGCGTAAAGGCGTTGTCTATTGCTTCGGCTCTACCCAAACTGTCTTCGGTTTAGGCTTTTTCTCTAAGACAACTAAAAAGGGCGATTCTGTGGATGCCTTTAGATAACGCTCATATTCTTTATGGGTCATTAAGCTAAATTGGTATAAATAGCCTTGCGGCTGCCGGGCATTTTTGTGCACGTAACTTCCCATAAAAGAAGCGATATCACTGGGTTTGTACCTATTGAGATCGCTGTTTTTGATGTGTTTGCCATCTAGCCAGATACCAAACCGTCTCGGGTTTTTCCAGTCCTCAAACTGTGCGTCTGTCGGCGTCTTAGCGGCTAGAGGAGGAACAAAAAACACCTTTTTCTTCTCAGCTTCCGACAGATCCGAAAACCGCTTCATGACCTGTTTCTGGGGGAAGTTTCCATTGGCCTTAGCCCATGTCATAACCAGTTTGTCGCTGTAGCGTTGTTCCAGTGTCATCGAATCGGACGGGGTTTGTGCCTTCGTGGTTATACTGGTTGATTTCCCGGAAACGGACTTCGTTATCTGAGCAACCGATTGTAAGCCAGCTGCCAGTGTGAGTAGCAGAAACAGGGTGGCTGCTGCACCGACGGTAAAGCCAGCGCGCAGGGGAGACGTGCATTTGGTCATCATAATCAAGCGTTGTTTAGCGGTTTGAAATGTGAAAGCACTGGTTAAGGAGACGGTTATTGTGGGAGTCAGCTTGCTCAATAGCAGTCGCTGATAACTGACAACATCCTGATATAAAGTATTGACCGATTCGTCAGCCAGAAACTCATGATTGAGTCGGATCGCCCGGCGGACGATGAATAATGCAGGATTGAACCAGCAGAAACAGCTTACCAGCTCGACGAACAGAATATCAAGCGAGTGCTTTTGTCGGATATGTGTGAGCTCATGGGTAAACAGTTCGGACTCAATGCACTGCTTTTCATAATCCTCCCGACTCGCGAATAGATAGTGCAAAAATGTGTGTGGACGGGTGGCATCCGGCAGCAAAATCACCGTGACCTCAGCATGGCGACATGACGGGTTTTGGCGGATTCGTCGGCGAATGCTAAATAGATTTCGGCTCAATCGCAGAAGTAGCGCAGCCGTGATAACCCCGTAAAGCAGCGGCAGTAGATCGGGCCACGTATCAGTTGATTGCGCTTGTACTACATCAACTGAGGAATCACCCAAAGCTCGCTCGAATTGAGGAATAACAAACGACGAAGGCGTGACAGGGACAATCTCGGATTGAATTTCGAACGACAACAGCGGTCCAGTTAGCGAGAGCAGCACGCTAGCCAGCAAGTACACCCGCTTGAATCGGTGTATGGTCTCCTTTTCTAGGGCCAACTTGTAGAACGTTGCCAGCACCGACAGGATGAGAATAGATTTTATTCCGTAGAGAATCATGCCTTTCGCTTTTTAATTTCCTGTTCGACAATCTTCTTGAGCGTTTCCAATTCTTCGGCCGACAAATCCGTTTCGGCCGCGAAAAACGAAGCAAACTGAGCCGACGAGTTATTGAAGAAGTTCTTTATCAACCCGTTGACTTGAGTACGGGAATACGTCTCCCGGGCAACCAGCGGGTGATACTCGCGGGAGTTCCCGTATTCCTTATATCCGACAAACCCTTTATCAATCAACCGTTTCAGCAACGTAGCTACCGTGGTTGTTGCGGGTTTTGGCTCGTCATAGGCATCGAGTAAGTCTTTCATGAAGGCTTTACCCGTTTCCCATAAATGGTGCATTAATACTTCTTCGGCGGTAGTTAACTTCATATTCTACATTTATAGAACTTGCTCTACAAATGTAGAAACAAAAATAGTACGTCAAAGTTTTTTGCGTTTTATTTTTTTCTACGCTCAATCCAGTTTGAACCAGCTTGATGAAGCTACCTTAAAGCGCGTAAGTCGGTTAACTCACAATTAGATAGGCATTTATATCGCAGGTGAAACTCAGCAGCTTCGGCTATAAACAAAAAAAGCCGACGCTAAACAGATCGTTTAGCGTCGGCTTTTTTGCTTGACTGTATATCTTTTACTCGCTCGCCGGTTGGCTCCGCTGCCGGACGGCTTCGTAAAGCACGACCCCTGTTGCGACCGATACATTCAGCGAACCAACTTCACCTAGCAGAGGAATTTTTACGTGCGTATCCACCATCCGAAGCAGTTCGGGCGAGATACCATCTTCCTCCGAACCCATGATAATGGCGATGGGTCCGCGCAGATCAGTACTACGCTCGTACAGGTCGCGGCTCGATTTCTCGGTACAGGCTACGACGATAATACCCGACTCCTGTAAGTATTTAACGGTTTCGGTCAGGTCTGGCTCCCGGCAGACGGAAATGTGGTTTAGCGCTCCCGATGACGTCTTCATCGCGTCGGAATTGATCGCGGCAGCTCCCCGACCCGGAATGACGATACACTGCACGCCCGTACACTCGGCCGTCCGGGCAATACCACCGAAGTTCCGAACGTCAGTGATGCGATCCAGCAACAGGAAAAACGGCGTTTCGCCCCGTTCGTACACGTCAGCAATGACGTTTGACAGCTTAACGTACTGGACCTGCGCAATCAAACAAACAACGCCCTGGTGGTTTTTACGCGTCAGGCGATCGAGCCGTTCGGGCGGTACCCGCTGGATAGTTACCCGTTTTTGAAAAGCCAGATTCTGAATATCGGGATTACTCAGCCCCTTCTCCATGTACAGCTTATCGATCTGCTGGTCAGAACGTAACGTTTCAATAACCGACTGAATCCCGAACACCATTTCGTCAGGTCCGGGACCGGTCTGTGCTGGCCGGTTGTAATTTTTATGCTGATTGGGGCGATTTACTCGCGGATTGCGCCGGTTCTCCATGCTTCGACGATCGGGTACCAAACCGGCTGGTACTCCATGTAGCGTACCAACTCGTAATGATCCTCGACAAATTGATTTTGTTTTCTGGTAAACGTAAAATTCACTTCCGAGGCATTAGCCCGGCGGTTATAAACCCAAACCTCGCGTTCGCGGTTCCGCTGCACCCGGTCTGGCGCTCCCAGAATGATATAAATCATACCTTTGTCGGTTTTCCAGCCTTCTTTGTAGGTCGTAAACAGACGATTTGCATCTTCAACCCGGTCGAAATAAGCCCGGAGCGTATTTTTGGCTACGTCCTGGTTGCCTGCCATCAGACCCAGCCAGTAGCGGTCAAACGCTTTTTTGGTATCCTGTGCCTGGTTCAGTTCATTAATTTCCGAACTGGTACTCATATAGAGCACGGGCTTAATCAATTTCTCCGGGCGCGTCAGCTTTGGGAATCGTTTATCGGTCACGACAAGACCGATCCCCGCGGCTGCTGTTGTATCTTCAACGAAGTAATACAAACCTTCCTGCGGCAATACAAATGGCTGATTCGTGGTGATTGTCAACGTTGAGTCGACGACTAGCGAACGCGACACAGGCCGGGCACCGGTATTCATCGGCGACGAAGCCGCTTCAAAGTCGTGTTTGTAACGAATGCCGTACAGTTGTTTGCGGCTGTTGCTAGCGTCTCCAATTACTACCGTGTCGCCCGCGCTGACGTAATGCCGAAGTTTGGGTTGCTGACCATTCCGATCAAAAAGCGAATACCGATCGCTTAACTGCGTATTGCCGAACCGGAGCGTCAGATCGTTACGGGCTTTAGTACCGCTACTTATTTCGGTTACCTCCGTGAGCAAAACGGCAATATTTACTTCTTTCGGCCGCTTTATGTCAAACACCAGTCGCAGATGATCGTCCTGGCGCTGTATGGCTTGTTCGTTCAATGTTACGTTCCCGTAGCCCAGCCGGTCCCGGTTATTATAGTCGGGATACATGATGTAAGCGACCTGGAAATGCTGGGCGAAATCGGCAGCATTGATTCCGCCCTCACCCGCCGGTGATCGGAACGTCAGGTCCATGTACACTCGGGCGTTGGTCGAGTCGATCGCCAGAAATTTACTTTTGATCGACGTAACGGCCCAGTCACTCGTAGTACTCACGGGTGCGGTCGCGTTATCAACTGCCTGCACCGGCGCAGCCGTGCGTACCTGCGGAGGTGTACCAGCTGGCGCTGGCGTATTACCCGTCGGAGTTACGGTGCCGCGCTGAGGGCTGCTCCGTTGCGCTTCCGTGCGGGCGTCATAAGCGGCATTAATCCGCTCCTGCATTTCGCGCCGACGGGTTTGTTGTGTCTGCTTGCCTGTCGAACAGGCCGCCAGTAACGTAATGAGTAGTAGAGAAGATACTATCCGCATAAACAACAGATTTCTTGCGTTTTCTGCTTGGCAGTTGCCTGACCGTCGGTCGGAATCAGGTACCGTACCAGGCACTGTTTTGGTTGCTTACTCATAACGAAAAAAGGACAGCGTTCTGCTTATCAACGCTGTTCATTTTTCTTTACTTCTGCAAAAGACTAATTTTACTGTCCGAATTGCAAACGCATGTACAAAACCACCGAAATCACCTCCGCTGAAATTGCATCCGATAATCCGGTTCACCAGCGGTTATTGTTTCCCTACGTCGAGGCCGCACAGATCGTTAGCGGTAACGTGCTTGAAATTGGCTGTGGCTGGGGTCGGGGCCTCGAACTGCTGACCAGAGCGGCCAGTCATTATACCGGGGTCGACAAGAACGAAGAGCTTATTGCCGCTCTCAGCGCTGAATATCCACAGTCGACATTCATTGCCGCCAACATTCCACCACTGAGCAAGTTGGCTGACAATACATTCGATTATATCGTTACGTTTCAGGTGATCGAGCACATTGAAAACGACGATCTTTTCATCAAAGAGGCTCATCGTGTCTTGAAACCAGGTGGTAAACTCCTGCTAACGACGGTCAACAAAACGTTTTCGTTGACTCGTAATCCCTGGCACGTCCGCGAATATTATGCCGATGGCCTGAAAGGTTTAATTGGCAAGTATTTTCCAACAGTGAACACACGCGGCATTCACGGTAATGACAAAGTGATGACGTACTACGAGCAGAATAAAGAATCGGTGAAAAAGCTGACTCGGTTCGACATTTTCAACCTGCAATACCGCTTGCCCCGTCGGTTACTCCAGGTCCCCTACGACCTGATGAACCGTCTGAACCGGAACCGGCTCCTGCAAGCCGATGGCATTGCCGCCGAGATCAACTACACGGATTATCTGGTCAGCAACGATCCGGCCGGTAGCCTGGATTTCTTTTACATTGCGACGAAGTAAATCGAAACACTTATATTTCCATAGTAACACGTTTAACCACACGACGTCGATTCTACTATGAAAAAATGGACAACCCTCCTACCAGTATTGGTAGTGCTGTTCGGCTCATATGGCTGCCGCCATAAAGACACCGGTTTTGCCTTTACGTCCCAGCGACAGTACAATCATCGACTGTTCACCGGCGGCTATGAATTTATTAAGTTTAAGCCAGACGGTACGGTGTACGCAGAAGTTCGCCAAGATGGAATTAATGTGAAAACTAGTGGGAAATACTACTGTCAACTGCGCGGGCCGGTTCATGACATTTATGTTTCCCTGGATGAGGGGCCTCGACGGACGATTAAGTTTTCGGGTATGCTTTATAACATGATCACTGATGACTCAAAAAGTCAAACATGGAAGCTACACCGGGCTCTTAAACCTGATGAGAACGTACTGATGTGACGAGAGTCATTGTTTTTTTTGTCATCCCGCCTTCTGAGAGATGAACGTAAAAAGGGTTATCCACTCACCAGTGAGTCAGTGGATAACCCTTTTTACGTTCTCGTCCTTACGTCGCCGATAGTGTTACCGTGATCACAATCGACTTTGACGTAGGTGTCCGGCTCTTCTCAGCCACGGAGTCGATAGGAATCAGGACGTTTGTTTCGGGGTAGTAGGCTGCTACACAACCACGGGGGATATTGTACGGAATGACAACAAACCGATGTGCGGTGCGTCGCTTACCATCATAAGCACTATGTAAATCAACAACTTGTTTTTCCTGTAGCCCCAGGTTCTTCATATCCTCTTCGTTGATGAAGATGACCCGACGCTCATTATAGATACCCCGGTACCGGTCGTCATTGGCGTAAATTGTCGTGTTAAACTGGTCATGGCTCCGGACGGTCATCAGCAGCAGTTCGCCGGTTTGGAGTTCGTGTTTGGTCGGCGCGCTGATCGTGAAGTGCGCTTTCCCGTCGGACGTTTTGAATTTACGTTCGCGGGGTCCATTCGGAATGTAGAACCCGCCCGGCTGCCGTACTTTCTCGTTATAATTCTCATGCCCCGGCACCGTTCTGGCAATCAGCGCCCGAATCTCGTCGTAGTTCGCCACGAGCCGATCCCAGTCAACAGCCGATTTTTTACCGAGTGTCGCTTTAGCTAACCCGCATAGAATAGCAACTTCGCTACGTAACGAGGCCGAGACAGCATCGACAACGCCATGCGATTGAGCCACTACTCCCGTTGTGCTCTCACAACTCACAAACTGTTCTCCGCTAGCCTGCATATCCCGATCCGTACGGCCGAGGCAAGGTAGAATCAATGCTGTCTCGCCATGAATCAGGTGGCTTCGGTTGAGTTTTGTCGATACGTGGACCGTTAGTTTGCAGTTCCGTAACGCTTCAGCGGTATAGTCCGTGTCCGACACAGCCATGGCGAAGTTACCGCCCAGGCCAAAGAATACTTTTGCCTTGCCTTCGTGCATTGCCTTGACTGACCCAACCGTGTCCAGGCCGTGTTCGCGGGGTGGTTCAAAGCCAAACTCTCGCTTCAGAGCATCCAGGAACTCCGGTTTGGGTTTTTCCCAAACGCCCATTGTCCGGTCGCCCTGTACGTTACTGTGCCCCCGAATTGGGCTGGCTCCTCCCCCTTCGATGCCGATGCTTCCTTTCAGGAGCAGCAGGTTGATAACTTCGTTGATCGTATCCACCGAGTTCCGGTGCTGAGTCAGGCCCATCGCCCAACAGATAACCAGTTTAGGCGTGTACTTAAATAAATCGACCGCTTCCTGAATTTGCTTAACCGTCAGGCCACACTGAGCCGCCAGATCGTTCAGTTCAAACTGCTCCAGGCTTTTTACGTAAGCCTCGTAGCCACTCGTGTAGTTTTTAATGAAGTCATGATCAACTACCCGACCAGGCTGCCCGACGGCGGCACTGTTGGCTTCTTCAATCAGTAGCAGTTTGGCCATAGCTTTTAGCAGCGCCATATCAGAATTGATACGTACCTGCAAAAAAACATCCGTCAATTTTTCGCCACCCAGCAGCATGTCGCGCGGACTCTGCGGGTATTTGAATGCCAGCAACCCTGCTTCGTGAAGCGGATTGACCGAAATGATCTTACCGCCGTTACGTTTGCATACCTCCAAAGGCGTCAGCATCCGGGGCGCGTTCGTTCCTGGATTCTGCCCCATGATCATAATCACGTCGGCCTTTTCGTAGTCTTCGTATTTCACCGACGCCTTGCCCAGGCCAAGCGTATCCGCTAAAGCCACACTGGTCGATTCGTGGCACATATTCGAGCAGTCGGGCATATTGTTCGTGCCATACTGCCGAACAAATAACTGATACAGGAACGCGGCTTCGTTGCTGGTCCGCCCTGACGTGTAGAAGATGGCTTCATCGGGCGAATCAAGCGCGTTCAGCTCTCCCGCAATCAGCCGGAAGGCATCCTCCCAGGCAATAGGCTCATAGTGCGTAGCACCAGGACGTAAAATCATGGGCTGCGTCAGTCTTCCCTGCTGACTTAGCCAGAGATCAGGCTTTTGTAGTAACTCAGCCACGGCATACCGCTGAAACAGGACCGGTGAGCCCGTATGATGCGTCATGATTTCATCCGCGACAGCTTTCGCCCCGCTCTCGCAGTACTCAGCAATACTGGACCGGTGTCCGTCAGGATCAGGCCAGGCGCAGGACGGGCAGTCGAAACCATCTTTCTGGTTTAGATTGACCAGAGCTTTCCAACCACGTGCCATACCGGTACCGTGAAGTACGTGCTCAAATGATTTGACGATAGCCGTCATACCAGCGGCTTCGGTAGCAGGCTTGCCGAGCTCCAGCTCGCCGGTTAACTCTTCGGGTGGGGTGTTAGGATTCATTGTTTGTTGATTACCAAGCTGATGATCAGGATGCAACCAGCCCCACCTGCAGCGAATGTTCACGAGCGGTAGTACTGTGCTTAAAATAACAACAAGTTACACCCGCGTGTTGGATCTTTTCCACAAGTTCCTGGGTAGCCGAATGATTAGCCTGATTAATTTGCCGGATATAGACGCAGCGGACCTGCTTCGGATAATGCCGCACGACGGTTTCGTAGATGGTAGGGTCCTGCTGAGAGTCGTCGCCCAGCAGAATAAACTGCATGTCCGGATAGGTTTCGAGAATACTAGCAATCCGGTCAAATTTGGTTAGGTGCTTACTTTTTCCCGTCTGCAACACCTGAGAAAGCCGTTTGATCTGGTTCAGCAGGTACACGCCCTCCGGCAAGCCATTCTTCTCCGAAAACTCCAGGATGTAATCATACAGATTCCATTCGCTGCTCGATACGTAAAAAAATGGATTTTGCTTTTGGGGACCACTGTCAGCTTCGGCCAGAAGCCGATAATGCGAAACGACTCCATCAAACGGCTCCCGGCTATGGGCGTTTTCGGTGAGTAGTACCAGTAATCGCTTGGTGATCGTGGACGAGTGAGAAATCAAAAATGTATCGTCAATATCAGAAATACAGCCGTAAATTGTTGATGATGGTACGTACACTTGCCCAGTTCCCGTTCCCAGGATTCTCTCAGGCGTTAACGTCTGGCTTATAAATTCCGCATTGACAGGATATTCCCCCGGCGATAGCGGTTCGTCAAGCAGAATTTCAGCCCGAAAAAAACCATCAGCTTCGGCTTGTGTTTCCACTACGTGACCAACGCAACGGATCCGGACAGATGCGTGCGGCTGCGGTTTAACCAGAAACAACCGCAACACGGCCAGCAAGTTGACCAGACTATTGTCCCGATAATGCTTACGTGGCAAAGCACTCCGGCGTAAGACATGACCAAAAATGATTAGCTTGTCGGCGTTACCGAAGCCACGGTACAGCTTAACGGTGGGACGATTTGTTAAGCGAAGCCACGTCATGACGTAATGCATCAGCTTTCCTTTCAGACTCAGCGTTTGTTTCCTGGAAGGTTTGGCGAAAGAAGTATTCATACATTGAGCAGTACACTTGGTACATAGAACTTATAATCAGCTAAGAAGTTGACCTTTTTATTCGCAATTAATCCCGCGTCGGGGGGCAAGGCCAAAGACGACTGGGTGACTGGAATCAAGAATCACTTTGCGAACCTCCCTCATCAAATCGATCTGTTTTTTCTGGATGGCAAGACTGATGCCAACACGTTACCCCAGAAAATAAAGGAAGTCAAACCCGATCGGGTAGTAGCCGTTGGGGGCGACGGGACCATTAAATCCGTAGCCGAAGCTATGCTGGGCACCAATACTCCGTTGGGAATACTACCCGCTGGTTCGGCAAACGGTATGGCCCGTGAACTGGGGATTCCGACCGACATGACGGCCAGTCTGAACGTTCTGGTGCAGGGCCGGCAAAAACCTGTCGATCTCATTGAGATTAATGACGGTGATTATTGCCTGCACCTGAGTGATATCGGCATGAATGCTCAGCTGATTAAAAACTATCAGCAGAATAACTTACGGGGCATGTCGGGCTACTTACGTGGGGTAGTTAAAGTGCTGCGTAAACACCGTTTGTTACGCGTTGAGATCAACGTGGGTGATGAATGTGTTCAACGGGCAGCCTTCATGATCGTACTGGCCAATGCACGCATGTACGGCACCGGAGCGATGATCAACCCCGATGGTGATCTGTCAGATGGTCAGTTTGAAGTGGTTATATTCCGACGGCTGACGATCTGGGAAATCATCAAGATGTTCTGGCATTTCGAGCCCTTCGACCCCAAGAAGATTGAGATTTTCCCCGCTACATCGGTCAGCATTGCTACCCACCGTAAAGCTTATTTCCAGGTTGATGGCGAATATCGAGGTCGACTTACTGAACTGAAAGCTCAAGTTCGTCCCCAGGCGCTGACGATACTAGTACCGAACGCAGAAGCTCCTTAAACGATGGTGAGTTGTGACGACGAAACGCGAGAAAACGCATTATATAGATTGAAACGGTCGTTCCGGACAAAGCCAGCCAGCGTCATGCCCGCTTCCTGGGCCATTTGCACGGCCAGGCTTGAGGGAGCGCCGACTGCTGCTAACAGCGGTATACCGGCCATCCAACTCTTCTGTACCAGCTCGACACCTATCCGTCCACTAAGGAAAATTCCGTACTGTGTCAGTGGCAGCCAGCCATTCCAGAAGGCAGCTCCAATCACTTTATCAAGCGCGTTGTGCCGACCAATATCCTCGCGAACCAGCAATAGTTTTCCAGTGGCGTCGAATAGCGCTGCGGCATGAATGCCCCCCGTGTAAGCAAAGGCACGTTGTGTGTCACGTACCTGGTCAGGCAAGCCGTGCAAAACGGAAGCCTCCAGCGCAAAATCAGACGTAATGGGGCCGGGTGTCAAGGCCTGAACAGCTTCGATCGTAGCCTTGCCACAAAGGCCGCAACTGGACGACGTAAAGGTATTTCGCTCCAGACGCGTCCAGTCAACCACAACATCAGGATGTAATTCCACCCGGATTACATTTCCCTCTTTATCAACATCCTGCACGCAATGACGGCAGGATACAATATCAGCTGGGCGATGAATAATACTTTCCGTAAACAAAAAGCCCATCGCTAGTTCCTGATCATGGCCAGGCGTACGCATGGTCACGGATACAGATCGCTGTTGCCGGTCGTCCACGGGCCCAAAGCCCAGTCGGATTTCCAGTGGTTCTTCGACAGCCAGCAGGTCCGGAACTTCGACGGACGTTTCGCCGGTAAACTTTCGGACCGTAATGGGAGCAACGAGTGACATGGCCATACCTCAACAGACGCCCCGGAAAAGAAAGCGGGGCGGTCTATCACTAAACCAGCCCCGCTTTAAAAAGATTAGTTTACCGGCTAGAAACTGAAGTTTGCCGACCCTTTTATGACGAACTTATCAACCGGAATACCGTTTCGGTTCGGCTCCAGATATGTCAATCGATGGATGGCCTGTATCCGGAACAGTTTGAAGATGTTGTCAATTCCATAGCCCAGCTCCAGATAAGGTTTGGCGCTGTTGAGTGCACCGAAGTGCGTTGGTTTAAACCCACTGGCCAATGGTTTTCCCGTTTCGAACGCCTGGTTTGTTTTTGACAGCCCGCCCCAGAGTGCATCAGCGTTAGCTACCAGTCGCCAGTTTAGTTTTCGAATCAGCGGAATCCGGTTAAAGAGTAAGCCCTCAAACTTGTGCTGCACGTGAATAGCGACAAATCGATCACTCACGAATTCGTAGAACTGCATCCGGTTAAATGTATTGATCGTCAGCAGCGGAGTTGGGTTACCGATATGCGGAAACAGCAGGGGCATTGGTAGCTTGGACGGCGTATAGCCCGCCGATAGCAGATACGACATCCGTCCCATCACACCCAATCGTAGCGTCTGTTGTGCCCGCATGGTGATGCGCCCATACGTATAATCGCTGCCAAATGCTTGTGTGCCGTGCGTATAGCGAATTGTCAGAACAGGCGCTCGTTTGGTACCCAGTGTGATCCGCTCATTGCCATCAATGATGTATTTCTCTTTGCGAGCAAACCGAGCTTCGATTGCCCAATAGGCATCGGTAATGTCAGACCGTAACGGCGACTGATCGTCCAGCTCGGGCTTTGCGCGGAAATGGAAGGGAAAAATCGGGTCGAAGGTCCGGCTGCCCAGTGTTGTTGTGATCACAACCCCTTTTATGGGTTCCACCCGAAAGAAGATTTCCTTTTGGTGGCTGGCATACGCCCCGCGGTATTTCCCGAAACGGCTTAGCGCGTAAAACAGGCGATTTCCGCCAATCAATTCGGGCGTCAGACCCAGCCGTTCCAGATCGTAGGACATCCGGACGCCAAGCAGCGACCAGTACCGTCGCGATAGGATATAGTCGATTTCACCGCCGTATTTGTAACGATGGTCAAGAGTACCATAAGCCAGATACCCGCGTAATATCCAATTGCGGCTGAACTCATCGTTGGTTCGGAAACCAATTCGAGTCCGTAAGCCTTCGACGGTGTTATACGCAAACAGATAAGGATAAGGGCCAATATCCAGTCCCCCTACTTTATAAAATCCCGTAATCGCAATTTGACCCATGGCTTCCAGGGTTTTGATCGCGGGAGCCTTCCGTAGGGTATCAATCAATTGACGGGTTTTGTAATCGTCTTGACTTAACGAATCGCTGCCTGCCAGCGTCTGTTGTACGTTCTGCCAATACGCTTTGTTATCGGTATTCGTTGAGTCGTTTGGCTCGAGCGGCTGATCGAAGAAAGCGACCGGGAGAGGCCGGTTCACCAGGATGTTACTGTTGTGCAGTGTCACCTGCGCCCGAACGCCCACGGCATGTTTTCCCATAGTCGTCAGGTCGGCGGTCAGGCGAACGCTGACGGGCAGCCAGCCTGTCGTGGCCATTGATCCCGAGGCTGAATCAATAGTAGGTTCCAGTTCCTGCGCAATGCTCAGGTTACGAACGTAGTTCAGGTTAGCTCCCTTGCCAATACGAGCTTCAATTTCGCAGAGCGCAAAGGTGGTCGTATCGATCCAGGCTTTTCCGGTGAAAGCCAGGTCTTCAGGTCGCTTCGGTTCAAACTCGATTACGTAGCAGGTTCTTCCCCCGACCAGCGTCGTGTCGGCCAAAAAGAATTCGTACCAGCTCTTCCAGTTTTCACCGATGGGCGATGCGAAATCTTTACCCAGAATGGGAATATAGCTGTCAAAAAAGTTATGATTGACAAGCGTCGAGCCCCCCAACAACTGCGAGCTTATTTCAGAGTCAACGACATCAATTCCTTTGATCCGAGTCTTTCGCACCTCTTCCCGCGTCCGTTTAGGATTGGCCCGGTAGTAATAGCGGGATACGGACTCCGACGCCAGAATGGGAACAAGCTTATTTCCTTCGTCATCGACCAGTAAGTCCTGCGCTTTCATGGCGTCATTAATTCGCCGAAACAGCGGATTTGCACGCACTTTATCCGACATCCGACTGAGCGCAATGTCCGTCTTTACGTAGCTGTCACATTCGTAACCGGCAAGACGACTGCGGTCGTTGAGCAACCGATTTTTGCGAAGTTGCCGTAGTATACCAAACGCGGGATTCTCCCCCGCCCGAACGGTAATTTCCTGCAGCGCCGTCCCAGCTGGTATCATCCGAAACGTGAACGTTTGGTTCAGCCGATCAGGATCGATTTTATGACGTAGCGTAGCATAACCCAGCGAGCTTACCGCCAGTGAGTCAGAAAGCGTTTTCGTGACGAGCGAAAACTGTCCTTTTTCGTCACTTAACGTCCCCACCCGACGGCCAACCAGCGCTACACTGGCAAAGGGAACGGGTTCACCAGTCTGCGCATCAGTGACTTGCCCGGATAGAGTGTAGCCGACCTGTGCTATTGATTCACCAGTGAGAAGAACAAACGTAAAAAGGACAAACGAGAGTAAATATTTCTTCATAGGCAATTTACAGACCTCTAAATTAGCATATAATCGTTGAGTAATTACCGCAACAATGCGAAAATTAATCTTCTTCTAATAAACAGCTGGCACCGCTGCCCTGCGCATCCCCTTTTGCGTCTAATCATTGATTAACAGAATACTAGGCTAGGCAACAACGGCACGGATAATTTAAGCTTATCAGCGTAGTTCTACTCCTTTTTTTGGCAACAAAAAATGCGCCTATTCGTAAAGCGAAACAGGCGCAGAATCTTTACTCTATTCTTAAAAATTTAACCGACCAGCCAGATGCGATCCGCATCGGCCCCCTGTTCTGTCCATTCAACCAATACCCGTTGCGACTCCAGCGTATTTACGCGCCGACCAGTATAATCAGGCTTAATCGGGAGATCTCGGTTGTATCGACGATCAATTAATACCAACAACTCTACTTTGCGGGGCCGACCGAACGCCGTCATAGCATCCAGCGCGGCTCGCACCATTCGTCCCGTAGCCAGTACATCATCCACCAGGATAACCCGTTTATTTTCGATGATAAACGGCACATTGGTTGTATTGGGCCGGAGAGGTGTATCCCGGCGACGGAAGTCATCGCGGTAGAACGTTGCATCCAGTTGACCAAACGGCACCTGAAAACCCAGAATTCGATCTAGTTCGTTGGCAATGCGAGCAGCAAAGAATACGCCACGCGGCTGCATTCCTAAAATAACCGTGTCAGCAAAATCCTGGTAATTTTCAATCAGTTGCTGTGCCAGGCGGCTAATAACAATTTCGAGCAGCGGACTGGACAGGATTAGGCGTTGTTGATTCATGCCGTAAACTTACAAAACACACCGATTAACCACTCACTCAGTTAGCAGATACCCAACCAGGGCGTGGGCAGAGGCAAAATAATTCCGAGTTTTGCGAGCTGATTCAAGTACTGAACACTATGAACAAATTTTTGATCGTCGGGCTGGGCAATATCGGGCCTGAGTATGCGCTTACACGTCACAACGCGGGCTTTATGGTTCTTGACCGACTGGCGGCCCAGCATGGCTTTACGTTTTCGCTCACCCGGCTGGCCTACACAGCCAAATGGCAATACAAAGGCAAACAGCTCTTTTTTGTAAAGCCCACTACATACATGAATCTGAGCGGTAAAGCTGTGCTATATTACATGAAGCAGGAAAATATCCCAGTGGAGAATATCTTGATTGTTACTGATGATAAAGATCTTCCTTTTGGCAAGTCGCGAATGAAACCGAAAGGATCGCCGGGCGGACACAATGGCTTACGAAATATTGATGAGCTCCTTAACACGCAGACTTACACCCGACTACGGGTTGGCATTGGCAATAATTTTGCAAAAGGAAAACAGGTCGACTTCGTTCTTGGACAATTTTCGGAGGACGAAATGATTCAATTACCGGATTATCTGGACCGGCTTGGCGAAATCGTGCTGGCTTTTTGTACTATGGGAATACAATTCGCCATGAATAATTACAACCAATGATATAACTTTTTAAAGAAATTTTGAATATTTCAAAGCAATAAAAAACAGAACTTTATTTAAAATATATCAAAATATTATTTCAATTATCAAGCATAAATAGCGACTAAGATCCATTTTTTCAAAATCAATAGGATAAAAATCGGAATATTATTTCATAAAGGACCCAATAAGTGGCTTGTACTTTAAAAACTTCTGTGGAGATTTGTATGTTCTTTAACTGAAACAAAAATAGAACAATACAATGAAATCGCGTGTTATATTTGCGTCGTTGATTCTTGCACTTGGAATGACGACAATGCAAGCAACCGCGGCTACCACCACCAACACTGATGATAGCCCGGCAGCCAAAAAGCCGGCAAGCGCTATGCTGGTTAACGGTTCAGAAAAGCAGTTCGCTGCTTACATTGGACGAAACGCTAACCAATTTTCGCGCAACACCAATTGGCAAACTTATATGCGTGTTGTCTCGCTGTACAACCAGCGTCCAGTAGCGGTTCTGGCTGTCAGTTCTGCTGATCGGATCAAGTTCAACGAAGCCAGCACTCAGATCAATGCATTATTGGCTAAACATAACGATGTCGATGCCAACCGCTGGACAAAACAGGCCGATCTGACCACCCGGATGATTAATTTCCTCTGGAACTCAGACCAAGCCCCCAGCGAACCTCTTGTAATTCAGTAGATTAAAACAATCTGTCAATTACGAAGGTTTTTGGAACAGAAAAGGGTTAAAGTTAGTTTTTCATGTAGAAAAGGTTAAGGGTTTAGGAATAGTCAGTATAGGGTTCTCCGCTTCGATCGGGGAACCTTATCTTTTTTAGGGGTATTCTGTTGAATTTGAGCGTTGGTAGGCACGTATTGGCTTGATTATAGCGCACAAAAAAGTCGCCCCTCAACCTGGAGACGACTTTCCCACTTTTTTTCTTAACCTAAACTACATTTAGTTTCCTCCCTTCATCCGGCTTTGTTCGGCTGATGTTGCAGAGCTACGATTGCGAGCGCCTTTTACGTTCTGGTTGCCAAAGCGGTACGTGAACGTCAGCATAATTCGGCGGCTCTCCCAGCGGGAATTCACCCGGAAATCAATATCCTGGACCATGGCCCGTCCTCTGAATTTGTTCATCCAGAAGGGGTCGTTAATATTTAGTTTCAGATTTCCTTTACCATCCATTACTTTCTTCTGAACGCCCAGGCTGAAAGCGCCCATTGGCTGAGCCCGGTAAAAGCCGTACTGCGATGCGGAGTTATACCAGGCCGAGAGTTCGGCCGAGAGCGTTTTGCTCAGCGTAAAATTGTGCGAGGTATACAGGTTGTACGCAACTAATTTTATTTCGTATTGAGCACCCGAATAGAACGTTTTATAGTGCGTGTAGTACGTACTGATGTTGGTCTGGGTTTGCCACCATTTTGTTATCGGTAGGGGAAAACTCACGCCCAGGTTGATGTTGTCCTGCGTTCCCTGGTTTTCGGGGGTTACGTAGGTGATGTTCTGCGACGCGATCTGCCGAGGAGTCTCTTCGTTGATAAAATCCGTTGTCCGGCTTACGCCCAGCGTGGTGATAACTGTGTTCTTGTAGGTATGCGTCAGTTCAACGGAGTTTGTGTACTGAGGTCGTAAAAATGGGTTACCCTGCTGATAGGTGTACGGATCGAGGTAGAAAACGAACGGGTTCAGATTCTCGTAGTCGGGCCGTTGGATCCGGCGGCTGTACGACAGATTCAGGACGTTATTCGTATCCAGTTGCCGCGATAGGAACAGCGTTGGGAACAGATTCAGGTAGTTGCGTTCAACGCGCTGGTCCAGCGTGATGGAGTGACCAATCGAGTGGGTATGTTCTGCCCGCAGACCAGCCTGCACTTTCGTCTTTTTGCCCAGCGTACCCGCGTAGTTTACGTAACCAGCGTTGATATTCTCGTCGTATTTGAAGTGATTACTCCGGCTGGCATCGAACATCCACTGGCTTCCCTCCTGCCGCAACGTATCGTATATCGTGTTGTTGTCGGCATTGACGAAGCTACTTTTCAGACCAGCTTCCCATTTACCTTTTTTAGTTGGATGCACGTAGTCCGTCTTGAACGCCAGGATACCAATCGTCGATGGCATCCTGTTCCGCACATCCTGATTGGGACGGATCACGCTGTTCTCCGGGGTATAATAAACCGTATTGAGACCATTGCTATTGGTTCCATTGTATTGAACGTAATCAGCATCAACTGTCCATTCGCGGCCTTTCTCGTCGAACTCGTATTTGTAATTCACGTTGGTTGTTAGGTTCGATAGCAGGTTCTGCACATTGGTTTTGGTCACGGGACGGCTCGTCAGCTGATACGCTTCATTACGAATATTTGTCTCGTTTACGCCCTGCGACTGCCAGTCGTTCCGGAAACCGTTCACCAGCACCCCAACCGTACTTTTCGGACTGATAAAATAATCGAGACCCGCTTTATAGGAATGACCGACGAAATGAGTGGGGCGGAATGAGGTCTGATCAAAGTAGGTCGTTTTGCCGTTGTACGGAATCGAGCGACTAATCTGGTTGCTGTTGTTGCTGTAGCGATCCGTGTAGCTGTAGTTACCAAATACGTTGAGTTTCCCTTCGCGATGGTTTACGTTCAGCGTTGTTCCGTATTTGGGGCGGTTCAACAAGTTACCGTTCAGGTCGCGTACCCAGCCGTAGCCACTATTCAGAATAACCGAGCCGTTCGTGCCGAAATTCTTGTTTTTCTTCATCTTGATGTTGATGATTCCAGAATTACCGGCAGCGTCATATTTCGAGCCAGGGTTTGAAATAATCTCAATCGAGGCAATGTTATCGCTGGGTGTGTTTTTGAGCAGATTAGCGATTTCCTGCTGCGAGAGGTAGGTCTGTTTACCGTCGATGTACACGATTACGCCCGATTTTCCTTTTAGCTGAATCTGATCGTTCTGGCGATCAATCGTAATGCCGGGCGCTTTTTCCAATACTTCCAAAGCCGTATTTCCGCTCGATACAATGCTGTTCTCCACGTTGACAACCGTACGGTCAACCTGCTGCTCAATGAATGGTTTTTTAGCGACGACGTTTACTTCAGCCAGACTTTTCGATTCGTCCAGCATAACAAGCTTGGGTAATTCGATGGCGGGCTGGGCTTCGCTGATAACGAATGGATTACTATACGTTTTACGAAATCCCATTTGCTGGGCTACGACCCGATAGTTACCAGCCCCCACGTTTTCGAAGATATATTTACCCCCATCATCGCTGATAGCGCCTTTTACCAGCGTTGAGTCGGTTGCTTTCACCAGCATCATGGTGGTAAACTCTAAGGCTTTGCCTGTTTCGGCCCCAACCTGACCGCGTACCGTACCGCGATCGATGGGCTGGGCAACCGCTGTAACCAGCGTTGCCAGCAGCAGGATAAAAGAAGAAAAGGTCGTATTCATGAGTGGTATATGTCAAATGATGTGTTCGCTATGTGCATTAACAAGTACTAAACAAAGGTAGGTAGCATGCATAACAAAGTACCTTTTCTTACACAAGCGGTCTTTACGGAAGGATAAGCGGAACTGAACGGGGATTGTGACTAACTGGGCGAGTATTCCAGCAAAGGATGTAATCCGAAAGCGTTACGTTGCACGGAGACGAAATTTTTCTTTTGTTTATGAATTACCTCTCCTCACCATGACGCTTTTTCATGCCGCCTGGGCGCTACTAAACCTGGCTCTTCTTACAAGTACGTTGGTTATCGGGTACCGTAGCTACCGCATCTTCTCGGAGCAGTTTGGCTGTCTACCAAGTGGTTTGCTCATTCTGGCGTTAGCAAGCACCTGTAACGGCGCTCGGAATAAAACGCCCGAATAACCTGTTTCCTTTGTCAAAAGCGTGAATTCGACTGATCGATGGCCCTATAAGAGTAATGCTACCGTGTATGGCGATGATCTGTACAGGATCACCCAGTCAGTTATTACCCACCCTGTACAGAATACTGATTCACTGCGGGTGCAAAGCTTGGTAACCGCCAGTGGTCTTACGTTGGGGACTCGATGGGAAACGATGCAAACATCGGCCAATTTGTTGCCCGGTCGACGGGCTTACTACCAGTCGACCGGGACGTTAACCTGGTATCTCCTCGGCGTACCTGTTTATAATCAAATGAAGCACTTTGGGGGAGAGCTGACTTTACGTGAACTATAATTTGATGCCAAAGGACCAGACGGCGGCATCCGGACCCAGTCTTGGACGAAAGATACTTTGCGGCTCGTAGCGTCCGAAGAGCTTGGTGTGCCCACGAAAACCCAGCTCAGCGGTTAATCCCCAGCGAAAAGGTTTCAGATTATAATCACTGTGATTACGTACGGCTTGACTACCCTCGGGTTTTACTTTGGTGTAACTATCCAGTCGCATGCCGGCATAAGTTCCAGCGCTGAACGAGAATCCAGACCGAAACGATAGATTAAGCAGCAATGGTAGATTAAGCTGTGTTGTGACCAGTTTCGAGCGACGCAGATCAACAGCAGCGGGTTCTATAATAAGTTGGTTATCGCGCTCGATCAGTACGTTACGTCCTTCGAACATAAAGTTGTTCCAGGCCACTTCAGGACCGGTAATCAAACGGAGCTTGGTTTTACCGCTGGCAATTAACGGAATCCGTTGCTGCCAAGCCAGCGCGATGAAGCGGGAGCCCAGTGGTTTCAGGTCATAACCGTCCGAAAGGTTACCACTGAAATTGTTCAGTCCTACGTACACGGTAAAGTTACTGGCGACGCGTTCAATCGTCTTCTTAGGCTTCGTGATGGTAGTCGTTGTTGTATCGCCTTCAGCCGATACTGTAATCGTCGTGGTGGTTTGTGCAAACGTAACGGTTGCCGTAGCTAACAGCGCAGTGGTCAGGAGGTGTTTGAACGTTTTCATCTGATTAGTAGGATAAGGGTTCAGGAATAAACCTAATTGTTGATAGCACGGGGCGTTTCCTATGCTATTTGACCAGAAGATGAGCGATTAGCCCAGACAGGTTGCATGACGAATAAAAAATTTTTCTTTTTCTCTTCGATCACACCTCGCCCGACAACAAACAACTGATTATCAGCCCCTAATTACTTACCACTAAAATTATTCAACTCGTACACCGTTACGCCGGGAATGGTACGTAGTATATCGACCATGATTTTACGGTGATTAGCGCCTACGCCCACTACGACTCGTTTGGCACCGGCGGCCCGTGCCCGGTTGACTACGTTGTGCGCCATGTCGTCATTGCGGAATTGCCATTGACGAAGCATTTCATTCAGTGCAGCTTCGGGAAAACCAGCCGTGCCAAATAGCCGACGAGCCCCATAGAAATTTACGATGTTCAGGAATTCATCGCCTTCGGGACTATTGAAGGCGACAGTAGCCATGCCTGCTTTTTCCGCCTTATCCCCGGCCGCTGTCAGTTCGTTTGTCCGCTTATTCAGGGCCGCATATCGTTTTCCGTCAACCGAAGTAGAGTCTAATTCTTTCTCCCAGATCCGGAACAACGAGTCTGCTTTGCTCCAGGCTTCACTCCAGGCTATATCATGCCGTTGACTATCCATAGGCAATATTCTATCCTGCCCCAGCTTATCAATCATCGGGAAGAGAATATTGTGGTATTCATTGGTACGATTGCGATATAGCGAGTCTGGAACGCCCAGTATGGCGGTATAAGCCGCTTTCTCCTCGTTACCGAATGCTGGCCGGGCCCGGTCGAGCCGGTACAATTGATAAGCAGCATTACCAAAGTCGTGTTTCAGATACAGCGCTCGTGCCAGTTTCATCCGATTTTGATGAAGGTTAGGGTAATCTCTCAATAGTTTATACGTCTGCTTGATGAATTTGTCCGTGTTTTTGGGTGCTGGGTAGTTCAACCCTTTCAGATATGCCAGCCGTCTTTCAATATTGGCTTTATTCCAATAGTCAGGAATCGCGTCATAGTCGTCGCCAGAGAGCCACTCACCGAATACCGCGTCGGGTTTAAAGGCTAATCCTTTATCAATGATTTCATCAAAGTGTTCGACGGGCTTTTTCCCGTAGCTGTGTGAGGTGCCAATCATCAGGACGTCGACGGGTTGCGTCGCGGTCGATTGAGCAAAACTAGTAATAACCGTAACCAGGCAGAGTAGTAAGGTAGCGAGCGTTTTCATGAGTCAGAATGCGTTTTATGGTGATTGATGGATCAAAGTTGTCACCCCATTCTTTTCGTCAATGCCTCTATTCGACCAACGCTCGGCCTACCTCGGCCAACGCCTTTACGTTCCGACAAACGCTTTTTTGCGTAGTCATTCGGATTCGTCGGCCAAATTCGGTCGTTGGTCGATTCGTCTTGCGGCTATAGCCAATGGTGCGGTAGTTTGTACCCAATATTTTCTCGCTCTATGGCCAGCCAGCTACTTTCGTTTTTCGACTCCCGCGCCCGTGTCCGCAACTTGCTGTACATCCTGGTTTGGGCCGGTGCTCAGTTGAGTAATGCCTACAGCTCACAAACAAACGCCATCGAGTTCAACTCATTGGGTGTTTCGTTCAGTACTGCGTTCTGGCTGGCAACCTGGTTCGAGCACACGCAGGTTCTGAATCCGTTCATGACCCGGCGTCAGTGGCCGTTGGTACTACCCGGCACGGTCGGGGCGCTATTGGTTTTCTGCGCGACACGCTACCTAATCGAACAGAAAGTCTATTGGTACCTCCTGGACTTTACCAATTATCCACAAGACGTATCGATTCTGTACTACATCAAAGACAACGCGTACTTCATGCCCTCAGCCCTGGGGGTAAGTGCAGCGGCCAAACTGATTGACGACTGGCTGGCTCATCAGCAGGAACGTAAAGCCCTCGTTAGTGAGCGGAACCAGGCTGAACTCGCTTTTCTCAAATCGCAGGTAAACCCGCATTTTCTGTTCAATACGCTCAACAACATTTACGCGCTAACCTACGCCAAATCGGATGCAGCACCGGGCGCTATTCTGAAGCTATCGGAGTTGATGCGGTATATGCTGTATGACAGTACCACCGGTCCGGATAAAGTAGCGCTCGATAAAGAAGTGTCTCATCTGAAAAATCTTATTGAGCTCGAAAAGCTTCGGTTAACGCAGGATCACGTTGAGTTCACGATTGACGGGAATATTACCCTGTTTCGTATCGAACCCCTGCTGCTGGTTTCTTTCGTCGAAAATGCATTCAAGCACGGCGACCTGACCGACCCAAATCATCCCCTCGTGCTTGACTTAAGCGTTCAGAACGGTAGATTGCGCTTCGATACGCTGAACAAAAAAGCGATCCGGCAGACCGACGCGGTGGGTGGTATCGGGCTAGCAAATGTGCGTCGGCGGCTGCAATTACTTTATCCCGATCGCCATACGCTCCGCGTCATTGACGAACCGAGTAACTATGCCTGCTCGCTGGAAATAGAATTATAGCGGCTTAACACTAACTTTATGCGCTGTCTGATTGTCGACGACGAGCCTCTGGCCCATACCATACTAAGCGATTACGTTCAGAAGGTACCGTTTCTCACTCTCGTTGGAGCGACGACCAGTCCTATCGAAGCGCTGACGCAGGTACAGCGGGGCGAAGTCGACCTTTTGTTCCTGGATGTTCAGATGCCCGAACTGACGGGCATGCAGTTTCTGAATCTGCTTCGACGCGGGGTCGCGGGCCACGATTGCCGGGTAATTCTAACGACGGCTTACTCCGAATACGCCCTGGATGGTTATGAACACGACGTAGTGGATTACCTCCTCAAACCGATTTCCTTTGAACGGTTCTACCGGGCGGTACAGAAAATAATACCGTCGGTAGCAACGTCTGCTCCTGCCCCAGCGCTGGCTGATGGGTCAGGCCAAGTTCCTCCGACTACTTCGCCCGACGCCGTTCGTGATTTTATTTTTGTCAAGACGGACTATCGCCTGCAGCGAGTTAGCCTAAGCGAGATCCTATACGTTGAGGGCCTGAAAGATTACGTATCGATCTACACAACAAACGAGCGAATTCTGGCCTTGCAGACGATGAAAAACATGGACGAGAAACTCCCGACGAGTCAGTTCGTACGCGTTCACAAATCGTATATCGTCGCAGTTAGCCAGATCGAATCCGTCGAGCGCAATCGTATCTACATTGGCAAAGCTGTTATCCCCATCGGCGACACGTACCGCGATGCTTTCTTCAAGCATATCGACGGCTAATTACCAGCGCGATAGTGCCGTGCGTCGAGCGTCCAGCTTCAGGAAGATAAACAGCAGGATAGAAAACGACCAGAGTGATGACCCGCCGTAACTAAAAAACGGCAGCGGGATGCCAATAACAGGCATGAGCCCGATGGTCATGCCAATGTTGACCATGACGTGGAAAAAGATAATCCCCGCGACACAGTAACCGTACACCCGGGCAAATTTGCTTCGCTGCTTTTCGGCCAGAATAACGATTCGGGAAAGTAATCCAATAAACAAGGTGATTACGATGGCGCTACCGATGAAGCCATGTTCTTCGCCAATGGTGCAGAAAATAAAGTCGGTACTCTGTTCCGGTACAAAGTCGAATTTCGTCTGCGTGCCCTCCAGAAAACCTTTTCCTTCCAGCCGTCCTGAACCGATGGCAATTTTAGCCTGCGTTACGTTCCAGCCTACTCCCAGCGGGTCGATTGCCGGATCGACCAGCACTTTGATCCGGTTCCGCTGGTGTTTCTGTAAGACATCGTTTACGAAGAAATCGACCCCCGTTACGACCAACATCATAGCCACTCCAATGAGGCTCATCGACAGAATCGTACCTACGTTCCGGTTATAGCGTGGCATCAGCAGAACGACTAATACCAGCAGGACAACGATACCGATGAAGATGTATAGTTTGGGGAAGATCAGCGCCAGCACAAACAGAATCACTACGCCAATTCCTACCGATGGAATCCAGCCCGGCAACCCCTCCCGATAAAGCATAATAACAAACGATGCGAACACCAGCGTCGAGCCAGTTTCGTTCGATGCCAGAATCAGGATACAGGGTAGCAGGATAATGCCTCCGATGTATAGCAGGTCTTTGCCTTTGGAGAGGTTGATCCCCGGCACGTCCATGTATTTCGCGAGAGCCAATGCTGTGGCAACTTTGGAAAACTCAGCCGGTTGTATCAAAAACGATCCAAGCTTAAACCAGGATCGTGATCCTTTTACGTTCGATCCCGCTACCAGCACCAGCAGCAGCATGAAAATCATAAACGCGTAGATCAGATACGCGAACGAGTCGAAAAACTTGTGGTTGATCACCAGAATACAAATGATCAGGACGGCGGCCGTGCCGATCCACATCATTTGCTTTCCGGCATTGGTTGACATATCGAACAGGCTGGTATGGTCTTCCGGACTGTATACAGCGGCATAGACGTTGAGCCAGCCCAACGTTACACAGCCGAAATACAGGATCAGCGTTATCCAGTCTATCGGTTGCTGTAAGGGATCGTTATTACGCGACATGAATATAGTTGCCCTGACTGCTGTAGCAATCAGGCTTGATGGCGTTTGAGGTAATTTGTGCTTAGTTACCAGCTGCTCCAACAGCCGGGTTCGCCTTGGCCGGAGCAACTGTCATATATGGCTTAGGAGCGACTGGCTTCTGAGCCGAGTCATTTCTTGGCGCAGTTGGTTTTGGTTTGGCTACGGGCTTAACCGCCATCATGTAGTTTTTCGACTTCACGTAGGTGTCCAGCGCTTTGGCTTCCGTTTTACGTTTTAAATAACGCTCGGCTACCAGTGCCGCTACCGACGCAGCCGCATCACCACCCCAACCCGCGTTTTCGACAAACACCGCAACGGCAATTTTAGGATCATTCATTGGCGCGAAACCAACGAAGATAGAATGGTCAAACTTGTGACCAAACTTGGCGTTCTGAGCCGTACCGGTTTTCCCGCATAGGTCGATACCGTTGATGTTGGCCATGGCTTTTACGGTTCCACCCATAACGGCCCGGCGCATCCCATCAATTACGGGCAGGTAATACTGTCGATCAATTTCCGTTTCGTGCCGCTCCAGATACTTATTGGGGACGCCAACGCCTGCCTTACCAAAACCTCTGATGTAATGCGGAGCGATATACCAACCCCGGTTGGCAATCGTAGCGGCCAGATTAACTAGTTTGATGGGGCTAATCAATAATTCGCCTTCACCAATACTTAGAGAAGCCACGTTCGAAAATTTCCACGAATATTGCCCCTTATACCGCTTGTCGTAATCTTCTGTTACAGGTAGATTACCTTTTAATTCGCTGGGTAGGTCAACACCTAGTTTGGACCCGATACCAAACTTCTCCACCATCTTGTGCCACTCCTGCAAACCAATGGCAGACGCTTTGAATGTATTGGGATTGCCGTTGTGGTAGACAAATTTCCGGAAAACCTGATAGAAATACGGGTTACAGGAATTCTGGATAGCGCCCCGCAGATCGTTGCCGCCCCGGCAGTGGCACCGCATGGGCGACCCTGCGTGTCCATAGTGCGTATGCGGCAATAATGTCCCCTGCTGCTGAGCAATTAACGCCTGAATGAGTTTGAACGTCGATCCTGGTCGATAACTTGCCATAATTGGCCGGTTAATCAAAGGCTTATAGGGGTTTTTCAGCAGCATCCGGTAGTTCTTCGAGAAGCTCCGGCTCGACAGTAGGTTCGGGTCGTAGGTAGGGGCCGATACCGACACCAGAATTTCACCCGTGGATGGCTCGACGGCGATAACCGACCCCACTTTATTCTGCATTAGACTATCAGCGTACTTCTGTACCTCTACGTCGATACCCGTGATTAGATTTTGCCCCGATACTGCCAGCGTATCAAACTCCCCATTTTTCCAGGAGCCTTTGTTGATACCGTGTACATCGTGCATCACGAATTTAACACCCCGCCGACCACGTAACTGGTCTTCGTATTGCTCTTCCAGGCCATTATGCCCAATATAGTCGCCTTGTCGGTAGTAGGAGATTTCCTGGTTATCGAGCTGCTTTTTGGTAATCTCACTTACGTAGCCCAGCGCATTCGCCATCGTATGCGTCGGATACGTCCGCATAGAGCTGATGATTGGTTCGAAGCCGTGGTAATCGACTAACGCGTCCTGAATTCGGGCAAAATCTTCCTTTGATAGCTGCCGCATGAAGAGCGACGGCTTATTCATCGAATAGTTCTTTGCCAAGCCCATAATGCTGTCAAAATCCGATTGCGTGATGTTCAGCATCCGGCAGAAGGCCATAGTGTCGGTAACAACGGCTTTCTTGGGCGTTACGTACAGGTCGTAAACGGGCGTGTTATACACCATGAGCTGGTTGTTCCGGTCGTAAATCTGCCCCCGGTATGGTATTTCAACAACACGTTTGATTGAGTTTTTGGAAGCACCAAGCGAGTAGGTGTCATCCAACACTTGCAGATAAAACAACCGGGATAGATAGATCAGCCCGATTAAACAAAAGAAACCTATAATTGCGTACTTCCGATTCTCTAACATGAGAATATTCCTATAACCAAGCCACCCAGCCTTCTCTACAAAGTTAACGATTTGTATTTAACCAAGTTCGCATCCGGCTATCGGATACAAATTTTTTATTCGGTTTATCTCGCTGGTCTTCCGATCATTTGTCAGGCTTACTCGGAGGGAGTATACCCATAGCATTCGTCTTCAGTCTGCATAGATACATATCGGCGGTGATGTATAAGGTCGACCCGTCGTCCCCCCAGGCACAGTTAGCGGTAGCGCCACCCAGATTGATATGGCCCAGGAACTCCCCTGCGGGTGACAGAATCAGTACGCCGTTCCCACCGGTCACCCAAAGGTTACCCGCTTTGTCCACCTTCATCCCATCAAAACCACCTGACAAACCTTGCTTTTTCATTCCATCGGCCCCGAACACGACCCGCCCCTTCCCAACCGTTCCATCAGTTTGTAGGGGATACGCCATCACAACTGGTTTATCAGGATCAGACTGTGCTACGTAAAGCGTTTTTTCGTCCGGCGAAAGCGCAACGCCATTAGGCCGGCTCAAATCGCTGACAACCAAAGAAACGGTTCCTTTTCCACTTTTATCCCCTTTGGCCGCCGGAGCTATGCGGTACACGCCAAACACGCCCGTTTCCTGCGAGGGGTCTTTTTCTTTTTTAGGCATGCCGTACGGTGGATCGGTAAAGTAACAACTCCCGTTTGAGTGAGTGACTACGTCATTCGGACTATTGAAGCGTTTGCCTTCGTAATTGTCGGCCAGGGTTATTTTACCGCTGCTACCATCGAGGGGCAAGGCCGAAATACGCCGATCCCCATGTTCAGCGGCAATCAGTCGTCCAGCAACATCCAGGGTTAGCCCATTCGAGCCAGGCTCGTCGCTGTAAGGACCCAGCCCCGTATACCCAGACGGCTTCAAAAAAGGGGTTACTCCCTCTTTAGCGGTCCATTTGAAAATAGTATTCTGTGGTACGTCCGAAAATAGTAGGTAGCCTTCTTTCTCATTTTTTGTCGGTTTGATCCAGAGCGGCCCTTCGGTCCAGGTAAATCCACTAGCTAATACTTCAACACGAGCATCGCTGGGAATTAGCCTGTCAAGTCGTGGGTCGGCTCGAACAATGGTTCCGATCGTTGGATAAACTGTTGTTTGAGCATACATAAACGAACTATTTAGAAGCTGATAAAGAACACTGATCCAGAAAAAAAATGATCTCATATAGAATGATAGATAGGTACTAGTTTTATAGAAGCACACTTTCATAAGATAAAATTTGCCTGTATCCGATTTTGTTTAACTAGACTTCATCTAACTTGCGTAACTCCCTAGCCATAAGTTGCCAGATGACACCCACCAATAAAACAGCATTAGTAATCGGAGCCACTGGTCTGGTCGGTAATCTTCTGACGCACCAGCTGGTTGATTCGCCAATCTACGATAAGGTAAAAGTATTAGTCCGTAAATCCTTACCCTGGCAGCATCCGCGCCTACAGGAAGTTCAGTTTGACTTTGATCACCCAAACGGTTTGGTTACGCAGGCTGACGATATTTTCTGCTGTCTTGGAACAACCATCAAGAAAGCAGGTTCGCAAGAAGCCTTTAAGAAAGTGGATTACCAATATCCGCTCGACATCGCTCGTCTGGGGCTTGCAAATGGCGCCCGACAGTTTGCGATCGTGACAGCCATGGGCGCTGATTCAAAGTCGATGTTCTTCTATAATCGGGTCAAGGGCGATGTGGAACGCGATTTGGCAGCGTTGAACTATCCAACCTTATTGATCTTCCGACCATCGCTATTGATGGGAAACCGGCGTCAGGAAGACAGCCGGTTAGGCGAACGTGTAGCCGAGAAAGTAATGAGCTTCTTGAATCCTGTTATACCTGGTAGATTCAAAGGTGTACAGGCCAGTAAAGTTGCTAAGGCTATGCTGACCACAACCCAGCAGGGATTGGTGGGCAAGCACATCTTCGAATCCGACGAATTACAGAAGTTTTAGTCATGCTCCATACCGCGTCTGACTCGCTCCTGATCCGATCTGCTACGGTTGATGACCGGGACGTAGTGTACGAGTTTCTTTGTGAACTAGAAACAGAGATACTCGATCGACAGCGGTTCGATACCTGTTATGATCAAAATCTGGCGAATTCGATGGTCCACTATTTCGTCGCCGAGCTACCCGATACCAATGAGCCAGTTGGCTTTGTCAGCTGCCACATTCAGTATCTATTGCATCACACGGGCAAGGTAGGCGAGATTCAGGAGTTATTCGTTAAACCAGCACACCGAAGCCAGCAGATTGGTAAACAATTAATACGTGCGCTCATTGAATTAGCTGGCCAGCAAAACTTGGTAAATCTGGAAGTTACGACTAACCAAAAGCGGCTGGCCGCTATTCGATTTTATGAACGTGAACTCTTTAGGGTGACCCATTCGAAACTCGTCCGGGTCATTGGTAAGTAACAAAAAAGCCGCTCTCTTGGTAGAAAGCGGCTTTTGCGAGTTTACGTCTGTCTCTAGTTCAGGAACTGAAGACGAATTTCGTTGAGCTGATTTCGAATCGAACCATCGATTTGCTGATCGCCCACTCGAAGAACGTAACCTCCGATGAGCTTCGAATCGATTTTTTCGTCTAGTTCAACCCGCTTGCCGTTTGTGTAGCTAAGCACAATCTGTTTGAACCTCTCCCGTTGGGCATCTGTCAGCGGAACAGTTGTAACTACTGTAGCGCGGTTAACACCTTTTATCCGGTCGTACTGATTGATAAACTCGTCAGCAATAGCATCCAGAATACCTTCCCGGTTTTTCTTGCCCACGATGTCCAGAAACGTCATCGTTAAGGTATTGACCCGACTGCTGAAAATCTGTCGAATGACAGCACTTTTCTTTTCAGCCCGAACAATGGGATTTTTTAGCATCAGTCGCAGCGGCCGGCTTTGGGCCAGCGTCTGCTGAAACATCAGCATGTCTTTATAAATCGTTTCCAGCAGGTCTCTCTCCTGCGCCAAATCCAGCAGCGACTTGGCATAGCGGGCCGCAACCGTAGCAACTGCCATTATCGTTTAGTTTAAGCGTGAGTTTGAGACCAGATCCGTAACCAGTTTTTCCTGAGTAGCTTTATCATTCAGTTCTTTACGCAGCACTTTTTCAGCGATGTCCAGCGACAGCGTAACGACTTCTTTTTTCATTTGCACGATCAGCGCCTGCCGTTCGTTCTGCATAGCTTCCCGGTTTTGTTCCAGGATCCGGCGACCTTCGCTTTCAGCTTTATCGCGGGCTTCAGCCAGCATTTTGTCAGCCGTTTCTTTAGCAGCTCGCAGAATTGCTTCCCGTTCGGCGCGAGCCTCAGCCTGCATTTTTTCGTTGTTCGCCTTCAAAGCCGTCATTTCCGAGCGGGTTTTTTCGGCAAGGTCTAGTGCGCTCTGAATGTTGTCTTCACGCTCATGCAAACTTTCGGTAATGGGTTTCCAGGCGAAGGCGCGGAGCAACAGAAATAGAACTAGGAATACAACTACCTGCCAGAAGAGCAGTCCAATGTCGGGAGTAAGTAAGTCCATATGTGTGTAATTGTCAGAAAATCGATGAAATCAATCTTTTGTTGATTGAAAAGCGCCCACCCGGCGGCAACCCCGACCGGGCAGGCGATTCTCGAAAATTAGCGAACAGGGACGCCGATACCTAATGTAATCAGCCTGTTCAAAACGTACTGCTGCGGGATGCGGGCGACTTAGGCAGCCGTTGCAACCAGCAGACAAATAACAGCTGCGAACAGCGCAACAGCCTCAATCAGAGCCGCGATAACCAGCATGGCGGTTTGGATACGAGCAGCCGCTTCTGGCTGACGAGCAATAGCTTCCATAGCGCTACCACCGATACGACCAATACCCATACCAGCACCAATAGCAGCCAGACCAGCGCCCAGAGCGGCACCGAATACAGAAATGCTACCCGTAGCTTCCAACAGAAGAGCAAACAACATTGCGAACATGATAATCAAACAGATTTATTAAGTGAAACAAACAAAAGATTGCAAATCGACAATTGGACTGACTAACTACGCTTTCCGATTAGCCCAGTTCGGAAACGGTACCGTGTGCTTCGTCGTGGTGGTGATGTTCCTCCACGGCGCTGCCGATGTACATAGCGGTCAGCAGGGTAAAAATGAACGCCTGCAGGAACGCTACGATTAATTCGATAAAATTCAGGAACAGCGTAAAGAACATAACCACCGGGCTGATTGCCACACTTGTGGTTGCTCCCGCCAGCGCATTGGCCATAAAGATCAGACCCAGTAAGCTCAGGATTATGATGTGGCCAGCCGTGATGTTGGCAAATAACCGGACCATCAGCGAAATAGGCTTCATAAACACCCCTACGATCTCGACAGGAATCATGATCGGTAGGACGAACCAGGGGACACCTGGAGGGCTGATGATGTGCATCCAGTAGTTTTTGTTACCGCTGAACGTAACGATCAGGAAGGTCAGCACTGCTAGAGACAACGTAACGGCAATGTTTCCGGTCAGGTTAGCCGCCCCCGGTAGCAGCCCCAACAGGTTGTTAACCAGGATAAAGAAAAACAGCGTCAGCAGGTAAGGCAGGTATCGGCCGTAGTGGTGACCAATGCTTGGCTTGGCAATGTCATCCCGAACGAACAGAATGATTGGCTCCAACAAAGACTGCACTCCTTTCGGAGCTTTCCCTTTGTTTTTTGCGTAGCCGCGGCTAACGGTCGTAAATAACCAGAGCAGAATGACCGCACTCAGCAGCAACGAAGCTGTATTCTTGGTAATTGAGAAATCGTACAGTTTGACACCTTCTTCTACCTCGCCCGCTTCGTTTACGCGGTGGATTTTTCCGTGCTCCTGTTTGTAGCCATTGTAGACCTCGCCATGAGCCAGACGGGACGAAGAGAAAGCCTCTAAACCCCGATCGTCAGAATACAAAATTACCGGCAACGGAATCGTTAGCCCGTGAGCTAATTCCCAACCGTGTTCATCTTTAATGTGGTGCATAATCATTTCACCTACATTAAATCCTTCCTTCTTCTGTGGCGCTTCGCCCTCGTGTCCGTGCTCCTGCGCCTGAACAAACACTAACGAACTAAAAACGAGCGCAATAGCTAATAAAAATTTATCTAAAACCGAACGCATCATATGATGAGAATGACCTTTGTTACGAATCGCGTCGCAAGTTACGACTAAGCCCCCAAATCTCAAAGCTCGTGTAACATATATATAGTACAAGAAATGTGATGACGAAGAGTCGACGCTGCTCGACGTTCTGATAGAGGAAAAAACCAACGAACACAAAGCTCAACACCAGCCGTATAACCGTAGCCGCTAAGTATAAGGTAATGAACCGTTCAGGATTAGCCTGTAAACCAGACTCAACTAATCGATGTAGCAGAAATGAAACACTTATAAAGAAGAGTAATAACACTTTCCAACTAGGATGAACCCAGGTAGCCGCCAGATATTGTTCGGCTACGAAAAATACAATCGCCAGTAGAAGCGTGAACAGGATGGTACGCAACATAAGTATTAGTATGCGGATCAGACGTAACAATGACTACCGGTTGATAGCCGCCGTCAATCCCACACTTATTTTTGGGTGATTTGACGAATGAATAAATAAAGGGACGCACCAATCGCCGTCAATGCCAGCACAATTGTCCAGATGGGGCGCTGGTTTTGTTGCCACTCGTCAAGTTTCATCCCGCCCCAGACACCCAATCCAATGGTGCCCAGCATCTGGAAAGCAATACCACTGTACTGAGCGATTGACCGACTTTTTTCGGTGGTGGTTTGCAGTGGCGTCTTCTTGTGGGGCTCACTGGAACGGTTTTTGTCGGACTGATCGGACGAGTTTTCCATCGATTTGAGTAGTTCTACACGCTAGAAAAATGCAAAATTCGTTAATTTGGCCTAACGTTCCATAATGCCAGCATAGCCTGGGTCGTTTTAATGCAAATGCCTACGCATTCTTTTCGCATGTCCCGCTTGCTTTATCATCGTTTCCCGTCATTAATCGCGGTTTTCGTGCTGTTGTTGGGCGGTTTACTTTCCTGCTCTCAACATAGCTCAAAACCCCTTAGTAAAGGCTACCACAATTTAAACGCGCACTTTAACGCGTATATCATCGCCCGTGAGCAGATCGACGGAGCCGAACAGGTTTTATTTAAATCCCGACAGGAGAACTACAATCAACTCCTTCCAATCCTGCTGCCTGTCGATTCACTGTTTGCTCAGCCTGTCAAGCCGCAACTTGATGACGCAATTAAGAAAGCATCGTTGATCCCCGAACGTCACCAGAACAGCAAATGGGTCGATAATGCGTATATTCTTATTGGCCGGGCACGCCTACTGAAACAGGACCTGCCTAACGCGATTGAGGTGTTTAAATACGTCAATACAAAAGGAACCAGCGAAGAAGACAAGCACACGGCACTGGTTTATCTGATGCGGGCGTATACCGAAGCGGGTGATTATACCAACGCACAGAATGTAGGTGAGTACCTGCGTACGCAACCATTGAATAAAACAAACACGCGCGACTTTTACCTGACCAAGGCGTATATGCACGAACGGGAGGGGGAATACCTGATCGCTGCTGGCGTACTGGAAGCTACGTTTCCAATGCTGAAGAAAGGTGAGTCTACGGCGCGGCTTCATTTGATTGCTGGTCAACTTTACGACTTGCTGGGTCAGCCCAAGAAAGCCCTTGAGCAATACACTAAAGTAAATAAGTCTGGGCCAAGCTACGACCAGTCGTTTTACGCCAATCTGTATTCGATTCAGAGTAATGGTTTGTTGGGCGATTCCAAACGAGCTTCTGAATCGGCTGCTTTGTTTAACGAAATGCTGAATGATCGGAAAAACGTCGATCTAAAAGATAAGATATATTACACGATGGGCCTGCTCGAAGCCCGGAGTGGACGCATTGACCAGGCCATTAACTTTTACAAACTGTCTATCCAGTCAGCAGGTGGTACTAACGCCCAGATTCCGCAGACGTACGCTGAAATCGGTCGCTTGTATTTCGAAAAGAAGTCGGATTACGTTCGGGCGAAAGCTTATTACGATAGTGCGATGGCACTCCTCCCCCAGCAATCACCGAACTACGCTGCCCTAGCCGCCCGGAAGAAAGTACTGGACGAATTTGTGCTCTACAGCACGACGGTTCGGACGGACGACAGCCTGATTAATCTGGCAGGGATGAAATCCTCAGAATTGAACCGCATGCTGGACAACATCCTCGATAAGCAGGAGAAAGAAGAAAAAGCACAGCAGGCTATCGCTCAACAGATTGCGGATCAGGCAGCCAGCGGTACTATTTCCAACGTACCAGGCGCCACAAACTCAAATCTTCCTCCCGCCGAACGGTGGGCTTTATATAATCCCATTGCCATGAGTCAGGGACGCCAAGAATTCTCAGTCCGCTGGGGAAATCGTCCGCTGGAAGATAACTGGCGTCGGAGCAACAAGGACGCTTCGGCATCAGTACCCGGTGTCAACAGCCCGCTGAATACCAACCCTGCGGCAGATGCTATCAATCCAAATGCGCCGTTACAACAGCCGGATGCGCCCAATGCGGTAGCGAACGCTGATAATTCATCCGCTGCCCGGCAAGCGAAGAAAAAGGCGATGATGGCCAAGATTCCCTTTTCGCCTGCCGCCCAAATTCAGGCCAGCCAACGTATCGAAAATGCGCTTTATCAACTAGGGAAACTTTACAAGTTTGACTTAGATAAGCCTGCCGAAGCTATTTCAACGTTCGAGCAACTGCTGAAACGCTATCCCAATACGTTACAAAAACCGGAAATTTATTACCTACTTCACCTGTCTAACGAACAACTGGCGAGAGCATCGGACTGGAAAGATCAGCTTCTACTTGAATTCCCGAACACGTCGTACGCCCGGCTGGTGGGCCGGAGTAGCGGAAAGACCAGTGGTTCTGAAGCGCAAGCAGTAGCAGCATACACGCAGATTTACGACCTTTACAAAGCGAACAACCCTACCGAAGCGCTGGCTCGTGCGGATAATGCGCTCAGCACATTTGCGGGTACGCAGTTAGAAGACAAGCTGGCCTTGCTGCGGGTCATTCTGATTGGTAAAGTGCAGGGCGTCGATCCTTACCGCCAGGCACTGAACGAATTTGTTCGCGATTATCCTGGTAGTCAGTTGCTAACCCGCGCTAAAGAGATGCAGGCACTAGCCAACCAATCGGCTCAAAAATAAACTTGACAATGGTCAATCAATCGTAGACCAGTCGCATTACTCGCGGGAAACCGCCCTAAGTTATGTCCATATTTTCACCCGGTACTTACCGGCCTCTTATTAAAATACTCTGGCGCCTTACGTTAACCGGTGTTGTTCTGCTGGTTCTTTACGTCGTTGCCGTCAGCTACAATTTCCTGTGGCTATTCGGAGGAATGCCCAGTCTGAAAGCACTCGAAAACCCAAAAAGCGAGGAAGCGTCGGAGGTGTACACGGCCGACAATCAGCTGCTGGGTAAGTATTACGTCGAAAACCGAACGCCTATTGAGATTTCACAGGTATCGCCCAACGTCACGTCGGCTTTGCTGGCAACAGAAGATGCCCGTTTCATTAAACACGCTGGTATTGATCCCCGGTCGCTGTTCCGGGCTGTTGGCGGTTTTGTTACGTTCAAGGATGCATCCAGTTCAGGTGGGGGCAGTACGTTAACGCAGCAGACAGCCAAGAACCTGTTTGATACCCGCCGGGAGGAATTAAGGGGCCCGTTAGGTGACATCCCTCTAGTGGGTCTGGTCATCGCAAAAACCAAGGAGTGGATTCTGGCGGTACGACTGGAACGAAACTATACCAAACAGGAGGTCATGATGATGTACCTCAACACTGTTTCCTTCGGGAATAATACGTATGGCATCAAGACTGCGGCTAAAACCTACTTCAGCAAAGAGCCCTGGCAATTATCGGTTGAAGAAGCGGCTTTGCTGGTAGGGCTGCTCAAAAATCCGACACTCTACAATCCACGGCTGTTTGAAGAACGGGCCAGGGACCGCCGGAACGTTGTTCTGGGCCAGATGAGAAAATACGGTTTTCTAACCGAAGAACAGTTCGTTACGTATAAGAGCAAGCCGCTCAAACTCGATTTCAGCATCGAGAATCAGAACACAGGGATGGCGGCCTACTTCCGGTCTGTAATTCGGGATGACATTAAACAGTGGATTCGGCAGTACAACGAAGAGAACCCGGGCGCTGAGCTTGACCTCTATACCAGTGGTCTGAAAATATACACAACCATTGATTCCCGCATGCAGGCCTACGCCGAAGAGGCTGTCATGGCTAACATGCGCGATCAGCAAAAGAAGTTCTACGAGCACTGGCGGGGCCGTAACCCCTGGGTTAAACAGGATGACCGCAGCAAGAAATACGTCGAGATTCCAGGCTTTATTGAGGAGCGGGCCAAGCGAACAACCCGCTACAAGCAATTAAAAGCAGGTTACGGCGACGACGAAGCCGCCATTTGGCGCGAAATGCGTCGGCCAATCAAAATGAAGGTGTTTGTTTACGGTGGCCGCCGGAACGAGAAAGATACCACGATGAGTCCGCTGGATTCGATCAAGTATTACAAACGACTATTAAACACCGGTTTCATGTCGATGGACCCTCGATCGGGTCACGTAAAAGCTTGGGTAGGCGGTATCAACTTCAAACACATGAAGTTCGATCACGTGCGACAAAGCCGTCGGCAGCCGGGTTCGACGTTTAAGCCATTCGTGTATCTGACAGCCATGGATCAGGGCTTCGTCACCCCCTGTAGCCACATCACGGATCAGCCAACAACGTTTGCCCACGGCGAGGACAATAACAACGGTCCAGCTTGGACGCCTAAAAACTCGACGGGGCGATACAGCTTCCGTAGTTTGTCATTACGTGAAGCCCTTGGTCAGTCGATCAACACGGTTAGCGCTCAGCTGATCAAAAAGACCCGGGCGGGAGCAGTTATCAAATACGCTCATGAGATGGGTATTCAGAGCAATGACTTACGCGAAGACCCTACCCTTTGCCTCGGTACCAGCGACGTATCGGTCTACGAAATGGTGGCCGCCTACTGCGCTTTTGCCAATGGGGGAACGCGCGTTCGTCCCATGGTGATCTGGCGAATTGAGGATAAGAATGGCAACGTACTGAAGAAGTTCACCCCAGACGCCAACCAAGTTATCAGCGCTAACCGGGCTTATGAAATGTTGCATCTGATGCGGGGAGCAGTGGAAGAACCCAGCGGTACAGCTCAACGGTTACGGACGCAATACAAACTGCTGGAAGGCGGTAACGAGATTGCGGCAAAGACAGGAACGACTTCGAACTACTCCGATGCCTGGTTTATGGGTATGACGCAGAATCTGGTATCTGGCCTTTGGGTAGGTGGCGATGACCGGTCGATTCACTTCCGGTCAATCGAACTGGGTCAGGGCGGCCGTATGGCGATGCCAGCCTGGGCCATGTACATGCAGAAAGTTTACAAAGATCCGACGCTGACGAATTACCGCCCCGAGCCATTCCGCAAACCAAACAACTTCAAGATCGACTGTGGTGGGGTGTATATCGATTCTGCGCAGCGGTACATTCCGCCTAAAGTAGCACCCGAAGTTGAAGACGAAATGCTTCAGTAGTGGCATCTAGGATAGAAGTTAGAAGAAGGCGGTAAAACTCTCTGGAGTACTTTGCCGCCTTCTTTGCTGTTGTAAAGGCAGCAACCTTTAGCCATCATATCTTGTTAATTTAGCAGGCAAGCCGGTGTCTTTTTTTGACATTCGTATGGCTTGCCTCCTATTTCATCTCGACTCATATCCTCGCTCCTGTGGCCGATTTTGATTATAAGAAAGAGCTGGCAAAAGTGCCTCATGAACCTGGCGTTTATCGGTATTTTGACGCGACGGGTGAGGTTATCTACGTTGGCAAAGCCAAAGATTTAAAGAACCGGGTAAGTAGCTATTTTACTAATTCCCGGCAGCATGATCGTAAGACATTACGTCTGGTCAGTCAGATCCGGAAGCTGGAATTTACTATCGTCCATACCGAATTCGACGCCCTACTGCTGGAGAATCAGTTGATCAAGCGTTATCAACCTAAGTACAATATTTTGCTGCGTGACGACAAGACATACCCCTTTGTCTGCGTAACCAACGAGCATTTCCCCCGGGTTATCACCACTCGTAGTGTTGATCGCAAGCTGGGTACGTTTTACGGTCCATTTGCGAATCTGAAACCAATGTACACAGTGCTGGATATGTTCAGCCAGCTGTTTACAATCCGTACCTGTAATTACAACCTTGCTCCTGAAAACATCGAAGCGGGCAAATATAAAGTTTGCTTAGAGTACCACATTGGGAATTGTAAAGGTCCCTGCGAAGGCAAACAAGCCGAGGCTGACTACAACAAAGACATTGAGCAGGTTCACCATATTCTGAAAGGAAATTTAAAGCCCGCGCAGGAGTACTTCAAAGGTCGCATGGTTGATGCGGCTAACGAATTAGCGTTCGAACAGGCGCAGCAGTACAAGGAGCGGATCGACGTGTTGCAGCGGTTTCAGAGTAAATCGACGGTTGTTAACCCCAAAATTGCCGATGCGGACGTTTTCTCCATTGCATCTGATGAAACATCTGCTTACGTCAACTTCATGAAGGTGGTCAATGGTACCATCGTTCAGGCGCAGACGGTTGAGGTCAAGAAGAAGCTGGAAGAAACTGATCCAGATTTGCTGGCTATGATGATTGTGGAGTTCCGGAGCCAGTACGGCAGCAAGGCTAAGGAAATCATCTCCAACATTCCTCTGGACGTTGATTTACAGGCAGAGGTTACGATACCACAGATTGGCGATAAGAAAAAGCTGCTGGACATGTCGCTCAAGAACGTACTGTATTTCCGGCGGGAACGTCAGGAGCGTGCTGCTGCTGAAGCGACGGCTAACGCCAGTAAGAAAGACAGAGTGCTGATTCGATTAAAGCAAGATCTACAGTTGAAGAGTATTCCAAACCGCATTGAGTGTTTCGATAACTCGAATATTCAGGGTACTAACCCCGTTTCAGCGATGGTTTGCTTTATTGGTGGCAAACCTGCTAACAAGGAATACCGGCACTTCTCGATCAAAACTGTCATTGGTCCAAACGATTTTGCCAGTATGTACGAGGTGGTCACACGTCGGTATACCCGCGTACTGGAAGAAGCAACTGGCCTGCCTGACTTGATTGTTATTGACGGTGGTAAAGGTCAACTCAGTGCCGCCTGCGATGCTCTCAAAGCGCTTGATTTATATGGTAAAGTCCCTATAATAGGGATTGCCAAGCGACTGGAGGAAATCTATTTTCCAGAGGACAGTTTACCTTTATACATTGACAAAAAGTCTGAATCACTTAAGCTGATTCAGCGTATACGGGATGAAGCCCACCGCTTTGCTATTACGTATCACCGTGACAAACGTAGCCGCAACAGTCTGATCAGCGAGCTTGAAAACGTAGAAGGTATTGGCAAAAAAACGGCTGCAAAGCTGCTTAAACACTTCAAAGGGGTCAACAAGATTCGTGAAGCGCCGTTCGATGAGGTCGCTGAATTAGTTGGCAAAGACCGGGCAAACAAGCTGAAAACCTATTTCGAAACGCTGGAGAGTGCTTAAAACAAAAGGGCAACTATCTGTAGATAGTTGCCCTTTTGTTTTAAGCACTTAGTCTTAGTATTCCCAGAGGCTATGCTCGGTTTCCATCAGTTCGTACTCCGTTTGGTATGATTTCAGCAGACCTTCACGATCACCATACATACCAACTAAGTCCGTATCACCAGGGTTAGCCACTTTCGTAATCCGGCCGTAGAACAAACGGAGATCAAAAGCATCTGCCAGGTTTTTGTGCTGAGCCTGATTTTGTGGGTTATACCAGATAAATTTCTTCGGATCGCTACGGAATAGTTGATCCAGATCTTTGTATTTAAACGTCGCCAAGGGCGTTTCGACGCCGGCCGTATTCTTGTCAGAAGGCAAGTAAATTGTTACCGTCTGAATATCGTAATACAGGCGCGAGCGTTTACGGTCAAAAATCCAGTCTTCTTTTATTTCAAGGATGTTAAACTCCTTAGCGAAATATTCGTCACCCTGAAACGCCGGAGCTTTAGCAACCGTATCTACTTTTGGAGCTTCTTCGATAACGGGAGCTGTTTTAGCACCTTTTTTACCTTTGGCGTTCTTCGCTACAGTTTTCTTTTTAGGAGCAGGCGCTCCCCAACCGTCATCAGCAGGCTGTGCTTTCTTAGCTGCAGGCGCTCCCCAGCCATCATCAGCTGCTTTTTTAGCGGCAGGTTTTTTGGCATCTCCCCAGCCATCGCCAGTTGTGCTACCAGCGGCTTCGTTACCAAAACCCGCTGCGATTTCTTCAGCTGATAAGCCTCCACCCGCATTCGGAACCAACAGTCGCTCATGAAACTTCTCAGGAGCTAACTTAGTCGTAACTGAGTCGTTAGCATAAGCGTCAATGAGTCCTGACTTTACAGCTTCAATCAGATACTTAGTAATCTCATTATTTTTCGAAAACATCGACTGATTTTGTTTCTCCTTCAGGTCAATCCGACGCCAAAGGGTCTTCTTCATCATGATGTCATTCTCATCGACGGCACGAACAGACAGCGAATTCTTGCCAGTGCTCGCTTTTTCCTGAGCTATTGCTCCTCCGGCCACTGCCAACATCACAGTTGCGATAGCTGCCGTTCTAAACTGTATCATGTTATTTCTTTGTGTTTAACTGTGTCTGTACAACGACTTATCGCACGGTTTAGTGTCTTAGCATCGAAAATGAAAATCTCGTTTTCGATGCTAAAAGCCAACTAGTTAAGCGGGATAATAAACGTTGGTCGTCCCATAGGGACATCGCTGATATTCCCCTGAAAGTTACGGCGTTGAACACCTTCTACTTCAACTACGTAACGATCGCCAGGTTGTGCTTCCGCAGCTAATGAACCTAACGAACCGCCACCTGAGCCTAACGACACAGGACTACCTACACGGCGGCTTCCGCGGGCCAGTGACACGGTAATTCCTGAGACACGGAAGTTGGCGTCATCCGGTGAATAGTTACGAAAACTTTCATCTGGTAGTGCGTTAACACGTATGCTACGCACCGCTGATACAGACATTCCCCGACGCTCATCCACTTTGGAACCACCTGCATACACCTCTAGTGTTGGACGAGGTACTTTGTTCACACGGAAATCATTCTTTCCTAGCAGACTACCAGCATTGCTTACATTAAGCGTTACGCGGTTTGAACTTGGTACGATAGTAATCTTTCCTTTCTCTCCCGACTGAATAACCGAAGCTCCATCTGCTGAGAAGCTTGGATTCCAAAGTGCGCCTAACTGTGGGCTTTGAACGCTTAGCTTGTTTGCGCAACCCAGATATAATGGAGGGAATGAGCCCGACTCGATTTCGTATGATGGTTTAGCAACGAAATACTCCCGGTTGAACGTAACGGTTTTGTTTTCGCCGTTTGGCTGCATGTACGAGATCGAACCATTCAGCGTACGTTTCGACAAACCATTTTTGTCGTATGAACCACCCTGTGCGGTGAATTCGATAAGACCCTGTCCGTCCTGTACACGCACTGGGCCACCGTTCAAGCTCATTCGGGGCTGAATTCCGGACGAAGAAGCTGCCAGGAACATTTCACCTTTAAACTTGGTGCCCGCGACAATCACCTTCGAGTCCATGCTGAGCATGGCTAGAATTTTGTCAAACTTAACATCCTGTGCCCCCACTTTGCTGGCCAAGGCGTCAAGTACTTCACCTTCAATCCGGCGAACGTCTGTTTGACGCTGGCTTAGTACAGCTAATGCAGCCGGAACTGGCGTCTGCGCGAAGTTTAATTCACTGAAATCTTTTAACCGTTGGTCTGGAGATCGGTTCGTAACGGGATCGTCTTTACCATCAAGCGCCAGCGACGCATACTTAGCATTTGTATATTTCGCCACTCCGTTGGTATAATTATCCAGTTTCGTTTTCAAAGCGTAAGCTTCGCCATTCCGGTTACCACCGATCATGATCTGAGCGACTTTTTCTTCCTCGCTCATGTTGCGAATCACGCCAGCTTCGTCAACGCCACCACCAGCTTCGGCAATGATCCGATCTTTAAGGGCGTCAATATCCCCGATTAGTTTCGACGTCTGATTACGTACTTCCGTTGCCTGTTGAACAATAGCTAAGTCATTAGCCCGGTTCCCCGATTTCTCAACCGTTGCCCGAATGTTGTCGAGCGTTGCCTGGTTTACCCGGTTAGCGGCCCCAGTCGACTGCTCCAGGCTGTTATTTAATAGGACGAATTTTTCCAGAATAGCGGAGGTGACCTGCAACGCTAGCAGAGCGGTCAATACCAGATACATCATCCCGATCATCTTCTGACGGGGTGACTCTTTTGTGCCTGCCATAAACTATGGTGGTGCTATGTAAAAATGTGAGGTTAGATCTTCTTACAGGATAGTGATGTTCAGTCGCAGCACTTCTCACTGCGACTGAATAGTGTCTATTGCCTGTTTATTTCGTGACGGTGCCACGCATGGCTGTTAGCATGCTACCGTATACGGTGTTCAACGACGCCAGGTTACCTGTCAGCTTGGCCATTTCGTTTTTAAACTGCTGCGCATCGCGGCTAGCATCGGCCATGTTCTCCATCGCCGACGTCAGGTTACCGTAGAAAGCGTTCATGGCTTTCAGGTGTTTGTTCGTATCCTGTAGCTCCAGTTCATAGACGGCGTTTAGAGCGCCCATGTTCTTGGTTACTTTCTGGAATTGATCACGATAATCTTTTGCTTCCGTTGTTGCATCGGCCATCGAGTTCATCGCAGTAATGGCGGTGCCATACGACTTGTTCATCTCGCTGATCGACGATGATGCTGATTTTACGTTGCGGGCGTAATCGTTTGTTGCTACCGTAGCGTCTGTTAGATCGGTTAGTTTCGATACAGTGTCATTCAGGTTGCGGAAACCCGAACCCAGTCTTTCGAAAACATCAGGCGTAACTTTTGCCTGTGCCAGCATCTGATCCATGTTACCAGTCAGGCCATTCGTCTGTGGCGCTGGTTTACGAGCTTCACCTTTGTAGTCATCAGCTAATTCTGGATAAACACGCTCCCAGGCATATGCTTCCGACGATGACGAAGCTGGGAAAATAAAACTTTGAATAGCGTAAAGTCCGAAAATAACGGCTTCAGTAATCAGACCGGCAGTAAGCAACCAGCCTAACGAATTGATATGTTGAATTTTAGCCATTGCCCCCAATACGACGACGGCGGCCCCGGCACTATAAATGGTTGGTACTAAACGATCCCAAAAAAAATTCGTGGACTTTGCGGCTGCCATGATTAGCGATTGTTGGATGGAACAGGGAACTGAAAAGGGTTAACAAAAAATACTGGACGCCAGACATATGCGAAGGCTGACCAACGTCCAGTATAGCAACGTAAATAAATTAAACTTTTTTCTCTTTAGCGGCTTTCTTGCTGCCTTTGGCTTTGCTGCTAGCCGAACGACCTCCGCGGCCCGAAGCGGCACGACCCTCTAGGTTGTCCATTACACAACGGAATCCGATATACGAACGCTTTTGATTTTCGTCTTCGTAGTAACGCGTACCTGTTTCGAGGTAATAAGCAATATCTTTCCAGGAACCTCCACGAACAACTTTACGTGGTTCATCAGCATTTTGGTTGTCAGGGTTCATGTCCCAGACAATAGCATTGGCGTTGTCTGAATATGCATCACGGCACCATTCCGCTACGTTACCAGCCATGTTGTAAAGACCGTAATCGTTCGGGCTGTAAGCGTTACCCGGTGCTGTGTACGGATAGCCATCGGCATCGAAGTTACCACGCTGTGGTTTAAAGTTAGCCAGGTAGCAACCTTTTCCGTTGGCTACGTATGGGTTACCCCAAGGGTATTTTGCGCCATTTTTACCACCACGGGCAGCCCATTCCCATTCAGCTTCTGACGGTAGTCGGAAACCGAAGGAGCGGTAACCACCCTCCTGCGTCCGATAGTCATTTAACGAATTGGTACGCCACTGACAGAAATGCTTAGCAGCAATCCAGCTCACGCCGACTACTGGATACGTATCAAAAGCTGGGTGTCCATAATAGTGCTCCAGCATAGGATCGCCATTGTGATAAGTGAAGTCATTTTTCCAGACGGTTGTGTCAGGATAATACTTCGCCATAATTTCTTCTTCACCAAGCGTCGAAACCGAATCCGCTAGCAGGGCATTGACATACTGCCGGTATTCATGGTTTGATATCTCCGTATCGTCCATGTAGAACGAACTGATCGTCACCTGCCGGTTCATGTTGATCTGAGTGGCAGCGATGTCTTCGTCAGCTTGGCCCATGATGAACGAGCCCGAAGGGACCAGAACCATACCATAGGGAGTTGGCTGTTTCCATCCTTTACGACCCGTAGCCGTAATTTCCCCATTTGTCATGCCTACTTCACCGCCTTTACCGCCACCGCCAAATTTTGACTTCACAAATCCGCACCCCTGCATAAGCAGAACCACTGCCGCGACCATCACTCCACGGGTTGCATTGATTGTAAACCAGTTATACTTCATCATTATAGGCTATTTTACCTTCTTCTTGTGCGAAACCAGACTAAAAACGAAAATCTGTTTGGTTATTGTATGTTCCCGCTACTACAAACAAAATTTCTATTGTATTGTGGCTTTTACTTAGTTTTTGGCGCCACTAGTTGCTCCTTTTTCTGCGTTATCTGGCCAAAAATAAGGCTCTGTCAGCACACTGCCTAACAAGAATATTGCCAAAACAGGGCCTTGAACCACATTTAGATCGAAATCCAGCGCTGCTACGCGATTAATACCGGAAACGTGGCGTGCGTACAATTGGCTTTTTACGAGAGTCAAGGGCCGGGAAGGCGTATGCCAGTAGTATCTCATACGACGTTGCGCTCTTAATCTTTGTCCCCCCCACCACAAAGTCAAACGCCCCGCCGAGACGGAGTGAATTGTCACGTAATAAATTGATACCTGCTGTCGCCGTCAGCGCATCCTGCCAGCGATATCCGACGCCCGCCCAGATTCTGTTTTGGTACGTTCCGGTCAGATTGACCGATACGTTTGAATTGGTTACGCCCCCTATTGTACTATATTGTATCAATACGGACGGCTGTACGTCTATGTCATAACCGACTCCCAGCCGGTAGCCAGCCGTCAGAAACGCATTCCGGGTAAGCGGGTTGACAGACCGATCAGTGCCTAGTACGTAACTTGCCTGATTAATGTGTTTCATACTGACGCCAATCCAGTAATCAGTTGTATTGTAGTAAACGCCCGCCCCAAAATCAGGACGCGCCTGACTGATTTGTCCCGTAGGAATAAGCGGATCAGACGGCTCGCCAGGTCTCAGTTGGCCGTAATCATATCCTTTACTATAGAAACCAGCCTGAACACCCAACGCCAGCGTACCGCTCTTGAGCGCCATCCGATACGCGTAGGAAGCCTGAACAGTCTGGTTTGTGATAGGGCCAATCCGATCATTGAATGCGTACAAACCAATTCCACTTTTGATGCCAGCCAAAGGCATATTGAAGGACACCAGTTGCGTGCTCTGCGCTCCGCCATCGCTGGTTACTGTCGGTGTGTAACCCGCATACTGCGTCCGCTGCACAAGCTGCAACCGCGATACTCCCTCCGACCCGGCAGCGGCTGGATTATAGTACACTGGATTGTACATGTACATGCTCAACTGAGGATCTTCTACCTGCGCCAAGGCAGTTCGAACGCCAGTTACCAGTACCATTAAAGCAAATACGTAAAATGTGCGAATCATATTAGACTAAGCAATGATAACAGGCATCGCCCACAGAAAATAGGTATTCCTAAACGGATCAGCTTTTCCTGTAATGGTTGCAGTTTACAACTAAACGCGCACAGCGGCAAAAATATTGGCCTAAAACAAAGGCTGAATGCCAGAATTGAGTGTAAATCTCTTTCCTGGCATTCAGCCTTTCAGGGTGCTCAATCAACTACTGATTGTTAGCCTTTTTGATGTATAAATCCAACGCACCGGTCATAGACGGAGCGTTGGGTAATGGCGCTTCAATGTCCAGCATCAGACCAGCTTCAACGATGGCTTTAGCCGTTGTTGGGCCAAAAGCCGCCATACGTGTACCGTTCTGTTTGTATTCCGGAAAATTGTGAAACAGCGACGTAACGCCCGATGGACTAAAGAATGCAATAATATCGTACGATTGTATATCCAGATCCGACAGATCAGTGGGCAGGGTTTCGTACATAACTGCTTCCGTCAGGTGCAGGCTACTCGTATCCATAAACTCCGGAATATCGTTGCTCCGGATGTTGGAACAGGGAAACAAAAACTTCTCGGTCTTGTGCTTCTTAATCAGATCGAATAGCTCCGTCGCCGTCTTGTTACCGTTGAAAATTTTACGTTTCCGGATAACGATGTATTTCTGTAGATAATTGGCCGTTTGTTCGGAGATACAGAAGTACTTCATATCCGTCGGCACTTCGATCCGGCCTTCCTGGCAAATCCGGAAGAAATGATCAATGGCGTTCCGACTGGTGAAGATAATAGCCGTGTGGGCTAGAATATTGATTTTCTGCTTACGGAAATCTTTGAAGGAAACACCCTGTATCTCAATAAACGGTCGGAAGTCAATGTGTAGATTGTACTTGCTAACTAAATCGAAGTAAGGGGATTTTTCGTCGACAGGTCGGGATTGAGTCACTAATAGCCGGCTTACTTTCGTTTGCCGGTCCTCGATCGATTGCATGTGGGTCTCGTTCATTGAATCTCTACTCATTTCAAGAACTAATCTTGATCGGTAGTCACAGAATCCAACAGCAAAGTAATTCCTGACAGGAAACTGCTCAAGGGTTCAGGGGCTTACCAAATCGACTCATCACAGCACATAGCGTAGGCCGATGATAAGCGGGATCAATTCTACGATGCAAAGGTACGAAAATAAATAAAGATTCTTGATAGGTTCCATTACCCGGATAACCAAATACAGGAGGGTTAATCGAAGCAGATAGAAGCCAATCAAAGGCAACAGCAATACGTTTTGAGACCACGTTGTCGCCGGCGTGTTATAAGCAATGACGGCCAGCAGTAAGGTCAGAAACGTAAAGAAAATCAGTGAGGACTGTAGGACTTTAAAGAAGTGAGTAGCAACCGTCTCGTGGAGTTTGTAAAGCCCGCCAACAACTTCCAGCGCTACGTATTTCCCCATCATAACCAGAAAGGCTCCCAGCCCCAGCCCTATAAACTCGCTGCTTAACCACCAGAACCTTGGTTGGCCAGGCAGCACGAGTTGCGATGATAGAATATCAACGCCCTGGTGCTGCACAAACAACGCCAGATAAGCGATAACAAACCCAAAGTTCAGGGTGAACAGAATATTCGTACCACTCAGAGGGCGGTTAATCAGGAACGATTCTTCCTGCGCCCGTAATGATAGTAAATCACGTATACTGTAGAACCGCTGGAAAGCTCGTCGATAAAAGGCATACAGAAAAGCGTGCGTAGCTAACAGAAATAATAACCCCGCGCTCAAAAAGCTATCGTACGTGGTAGACGGACGAGGCCGGACACTCAGGTTATCATCACGCAGAACGACTGTTTTCTGAGTAGCTGATTTGGGATAGGCAATAAAGAGTTGTTTATCCTTTATACCCGCAGCTCCGTAGAGCGTCAGAAAAATTTCGGGGCGCACGCCCAGTCCATTACGTCGGTTGGCGGATCGGTATAGCTGGTAAAGACTGTCGATGCTCAGCACCTGCCACTGACCAGCCACCAGTTTACGCTTCAGCGCAGCATTGATGAACAGGTACCCGTCCTGCTTGGTCGATATCAGCAGGCTATAGTGTCGGTTACTTTCCAGATCGACGTATGCACTCAGAGCGGTTTCATCGGTGTGTTGCTCAGTAATGTAAGGCACGTACGTCTGTGCTCCTTCGTCATACACCAGGAAATCTTCCTGAAAATTATGAACGGGGTAATAGCGTCCTTCGGGACCAACGCCGTTTGTCTTACGCTCCTGCTGAGCGGAAGCGGAAAAAACAAAAAGAAAGAGCGAAAGAATGAAAGAGCGAAAGAGTGGTACTGATAAGCGAACAACCAGTTGCAATAGCGTTGACTTTGTGTCATTTACTATACGTACTCCGGCTCTTCGTCTCAGCAACGCTCTTTCACTCATTCGCTCTTTCACTCTTTAATTTTTCCCCAGCGCTTTGAGCATGGTATCACCGATCAGCGCAGGCGATTCAACAACGTGAATTCCGCACTCCCGCATGATCTCCATTTTAGCCGCAGCGGTATCATCAGCTCCGCCTACGATAGCACCCGCGTGCCCCATCCGACGGCCTTTTGGCGCGGTCTGACCAGCGATAAAGCCAACAACAGGTTTACGGTTACCATCAGCTTTGATCCAGCGAGCTGCTTCAGCTTCCATGCCGCCACCAATTTCGCCAATCATCACGATGGCTTCGGTATCGGGGTCGTTCATCAGCAACTCAACTGCCTGTTTGGTCGTGGTACCAATAATTGGATCCCCACCAATACCAATAGCGGTACTCTGACCCAGACCAGCCTTAGTCAACTGATCTACAGCCTCATAAGTCAAGGTTCCGGATTTAGAAACAATACCGATGGTGCCTTTTTTGAAGATGAAACCAGGCATGATACCTACTTTACATTCTTCAGCCGTCATTACACCGGGGCAGTTCGGTCCAATCAGGCGAACCTCTTTGTCGGCAATGTAATTTTTGACGGCAACCATATCCTCCGTAGGAATACCTTCGGTGATACAGATAATCACCCCAATGCCTGCATCAGCAGATTCCATAATGGCGTCGGCAGCAAAAGCCGGTGGCACGAAAATGATGGATACGTTAGCTCCCGCCTTGTCAACGGCTTCCTGAACAGTGTTGAACACTGGCCGGTCGAGGTGCGTCTGGCCACCTTTGCCGGGCGTTACTCCGCCGACAACGTTGGTGCCGTATTCGATCATTTGCTGGGCGTGGAAACTGCCCTCCGAGCCGGTAAAGCCCTGGACGATAACTTTGGAGTCTTTGTTAACTAAAACAGACATGTCAGTTTGTAAATCGTTGGCAATTTGATAATTATACGAGCAGTCAGCGGAATGGATTCAGGCTGTTTTGTGGCGAAACAAAAACGGCAATTTTCGACCATTCTGTTGACTAATACCCTTAATAAGTTGGGCAAAAGTAGCCGAATCTTCGTAAATTACGTGATGATTTTTTCACACATTCTATCTGGTTCAATTTTAGCCGGGGCCGGAATTGGTGTATTCTGGCATTTTTTCAGCCGGATTTCCTTGTTCAATCAACTTCTCTGGGGATTTTTTCTGCTGACGAACTCGCTGGCGGCTCTTATCGGTGTCATTCACTACACAGGTAATGAATCGCTGGAGCCTCTACATCGGTCTATGGTCGTGCTGTCCGACAGCCTTGGTGTTGTCTGCGTCGTAACGGCCGTTCATGCGTTACTGAATCAGCGTACGTTATCCCTCATTACGTTTATTTCGACGATCATCTTTGGTGTGTTTCTGTTTATCAGTCTGATGCTGCCCGAGGTTAGAGTCTTTACGCCTGTCGTACCGTCAATGGGTATTCTGGTGCTGATGCTCCTGGCCGTTTTTTCGCTGTTACAACGGAATAAACGGGGTCTTTGGGTCGTGCTGGCTGCCATGATGATGGGGCTGGCAACGAAGGCGCAAGCTTTTGACGGGCTGATGCATCCAACAGATTTTTACCATTACGCCAATGCACTCTCACTGTGGTTTTTCGGGAAAGCGGCCCAGCGTCGGTAATGCATTCTTCTCCGATTGATTATAACCTATCAGCTGTCATTCCGGTTACCCATTCACTCAACGCATAATGAACGTGAACTTACTGGAACTGGCCCATGATCCGATCAAAGCTGCTCGGGCGGCCCGACTTATTTACACGAACGACACAATGCCCGGCATCCGCCGGAAACGCACGGGCGACACGTTCAGCTACTTAGACGCAACCGGCAGTCGCGTCGATGACGAAGCCACGCTGAAACGTATTCACAGCATGGCGCTACCACCCGCCTGGGAAAACGTCTGGATCAGCGCCAAGACTAACGGCCATTTGCAGGCAACGGGCATCGACACGAAAAAACGAAAGCAGTATCGATACCACGCCAATTGGAACAAATTACGCAGCGAGACTAAATTCTTCCGAATGGCGGCTTTCGGGAAGGCGTTACCCAATCTACGCGCCCGGCTACACAAAGACCTCAACGGCCGTGAGTTAACTCAGCAGAAAGTAACCGCCTTGGCGCTCAGCGTAATGGAACAGACGCTGATCCGCGTGGGTAATGCCGCTTACGAGAAAGAGTACGGTTCCTATGGCTTAACGACCCTCAAAAATCGTCACGTCAAAACGCAGGGAAGTACGGTCCGCTTTATTTTCAAGGGTAAAAAAGGTATTTACCACGACATTACGTTGCAGGATCGCCGACTTTCCAGACTGGTCAAAGCGTGCCGCGATATTCCTGGCAAAGAGTTGTTCCAATACTACGACGATAACGGTGATCGACATGCAATCGATTCAAGCATGGTGAACGAGTATTTGCAGGAAACGATGGGAGATGACTTTTCGGCTAAGGATTTTCGAACCTGGGCGGGTACGGTCAACGCGTTACGTTTGCTGATCGAATTAGGCCCCTGTGAGTCGGAAAAGGAACGCAAGAAGAACGTTAATACGGTGCTGGATGAAGTATCTCACCAACTGGGGAATACCAGGACTGTCTGTCGCAAGCATTACGTTCATCCGCAAGTGCTGGAATCCTACGAATGCGAAGATCTGAACGCCTATATCAATCAGCAAAGTCGCTTTCGGCAGACGAGCCCACATGGACTGGACAGCGTGGAGAAGCTCTTACTGAAATTTCTAAACGATCAGGTTAAGCAAGTTGTCAAGAGCCCAGCGGCAAAAAAAGCCGTGTCCTGATACGTCACGATACAGCTTTGGTCCATCCGTTTTGCCGGCAGTTGTCGCAAAGTGGCCCGGGAACGGGATGCGTAAACGACTGCACGTTTCCGCAGGTGCAGCAGGCGTATTCCCCCGCTTCGTCAATATCGTTGAAAGAATCCATCAATGCTCTTGGGAGAATGGGAAGTCCCGGTTTGACGTCCTCATCCTTGAATGTGAACAGGCTTAGTTGCCCGTTTGCTTCCAATATAGCGATTCGCACCTGACCAAGCTGTTCGATGCCAGCCACCCGTAAGTCAGAAAACAGTTCTCCCTGACTGATATCCTCGTTGCTGAAATTTCGAATCAGAATCCGCCCCTGCTCTACTACGTAAACCGCTTTCCCTTCGACTTTTTTCCGAATGACTTTGCTGTGATCACTAATACGGGTGGCTAATTTGTAGCATACCATCATGACGATGAACACCACTACGGCCGAGCTAAGTGGCACGTCATCGTAAAACATCGGATCGCCCGCGGCCGAACCCAGTCCGATGACCAGTACCAGTTCGTAGATCGATAGCTGACGCACCTCCCGCTTCCCCGAAACGGTTAACGCCGTCAGCAGGATAAGGAACATGAAGAGCGTACGAAGGGCCACTTCCCCTAGATACAACCAGGGAAACTGATCGATCAGAATACGTTCCCAATCAAAAGGCTTAACGGGGGGGACAGCCATAGCAGCAAGAAAGATTTATCGGTACGATTTATCCGTTACCCAACTCCTGCGTAATGGTGCTGCTGAGCCGAAATAATTCAATTTCAGCCGCTTTAGCGTTAAATTCCGCATCAATCAGGCGGGTTTGCGCGTTGATGGCGTTACGTTGCACATCGCGAAATTCCACGAATGTCGAGTTACCGATCCGGTAACGGTCATACGCAATATCAACGTTCTGCACCGCCAGCTGATTGTTCAGCACTTCCAGGTTGAGAAGCTTCAGACTATTCTGGTAACTCTGGTAGGTTTGCGCCAGGGCCAGTTCTAACTGCAATCGCTGATCATTCTCCTGATCTTTGGCAATGATTGTATTGACCCGTGCGTTCTGAATCTGCCGACGCAGATTATAGCCGTTGAAGATAGGAATAGAGGCCGCTACACTATAGGTCAGTCCCCCCTGACGGCCCGTACGAATACCGAAGCCGCCCTGGTTATCAATGAGCTGGTAGTTGTAACCCGCGTTTGCCGTAACCAGAGGCAGCTGGGCAGCCGTAGCCACGCGCACGTTAGCATCAGCCAGCGACCGATTCAATACAGCCGCGGATAGCAGTGGGTTGTTAGTCACCAGCGATTCCTGTAACGGAGCAATCTGTAAATTAGCCCGTACCAGAATGGTATCTCGGACTGAAAACTCAGTGGACGGATCTCGGATCAGGAACGTATTGAGCTGAATTTTGGCGTTACGAAGCAGTTGTTCCTGCGAGAGTAACGCGGCACTATCGGTATTGTAATCAACTTGGGCGCTCAGAAAATCCACCTTCGACCGGGTTCCCACTTCGTAGTTTGCTCTTGCCAGTTCAAGTCGCTCACGCGATACGTCGAGCGCCTGACTGAATGCAATTAGCCGCTGTAACTGCCGAATCACATCGTAATAGCTCGTTGCTACGTTTGCCACCGTAGCCTCAATGTTAGCGCGCGTATTCACCGAACTGATCTTGACCAACTGTTGCAGCTGTTGGTACAGGGCCGAGCGGGCATACCCGTTGTAAACAACGTAGTTGATGGTTGCGCCCAGGTTTGTTGTCCGGTTAAAAACCCCCCGTGCTTCCTGCGGAGGCCGCAGACCGTCCAGATACGTTTGCCGGAAGTTTTGCAGCGTTCCGTTCGACGTTCCGTTTGCCGTAATCGAAGGCAAATAACCTGCGTTTCCCTTCGTGTAATTATTACGGGCGATCTGCTCCTGCGATTGATTAATTTTTATTTGGTAATTTTTTTCCACGGCCTGCCCGATGGCCAGGGGCAGAGTCAGCAACTCACCCGGCTGGGGAAGCGTTGCAATTGTATAAGCTCGTTGCTGAGCCCGCTGAACGGCATTTGAAGCTTGTTGAGCAAAAGTCGAAAAGGAAGAGAAAGCTAGAATAAGCCAGCAAAAATGTCTCATTAGTTCAGGATTGACCACGAAGGGTTAGCAAAAATACGAGAAACTATGGTTTACCAGTTGTCGGGTTAAGTTTGGCTTTATTCGTATAATCGCCAAATATTCTCCTATGAAGCGGTATTTTCATCTGCTGACCGCCTGTTTGGCCTTGCTGGGCGGTTGCAACCAAAAAGAAAAAGTAGACTTACTCGTCAAGAATGCGCGCGTCTACACGGCCGACTCAAGCTTCTCGACGGCCAATGCGTTCGTCATTAAAGATGGCAAATTCCTGGCCGTTGGTTCAGCCGATGAGCTGGCAAAAACGTACGACGCCGACTCAACCGCCGATCTGAACGGGCAACCTGTCTATCCCGGCTTTTTCGATCCTCATTCTCATTTTCTGGGCCTAGGTCAAATGCTCGATCAGGCTGATCTTGTCGGTACAACATCCTATGACGAGATCATTGACCGGCTTAAGCAGTTTGCCCAGAAACACCCCGACGCACTCTGGGTCATCGGACGTGGCTGGGACCAGAACGACTGGGCCGATAAGCAGTTTCCGACCAAGGAGAAACTGGATGCCGCTTTTCCTAATATTCCCGTTGCGTTAACTCGAATTGATGGTCATGCGCTGATTGTCAACTCTAAAGCATTACGGTTAGCGCAGGTAACCGCCGGATCGAAACTAGCAGGTGGCGAGGTAGTTCTTTCTGGAGGCCAGCCGACTGGTGTTCTGGTCGACAATGCAATGCAATTAGTTAAACGAGTTCTCCCCCGTCCCGATAACGCCGACAAAATCCGAATGCTACTAGCTGCCGAAAAAGCCTGCGTAGCACTGGGACTAACCAGCGTGTCGGATGCGGGTATCAGCCCTGACGAGATTAATCTGATTGACAGTTTACACCGGAGCGGCCAACTAAAAATTCGGGATTACGCCATGGTTAGCCTTGGCGAACCTAACCTGAACTACTTCCTGAAACGAGGCCCTTTTCAGACCGAACGTCTGACGGTACGTTCCTTCAAGCTGTATGCCGATGGAGCGCTGGGATCACGAGGAGCCTGCTTACGTAAGCCTTATAGCGATCGTCCCGAGACGGGAGGCTTTCTTTTGCTCAGCCCCGACGAGCTAAACCGCGTTTCTACACTGCTGTACAACTCCGGTTTTCAGGCGAATACCCACTGCATTGGCGACTCGGCGAATCACCTGATGCTTGACATTTACGGTAAACTATTGAAAACCAAGAATAACCGGCGCTGGCGGATTGAACACGCACAGGTTGTTTCACCGGAGGATTTCCAGAAGTTTGGCCGCTTTTCGATTATCCCTTCTGTTCAACCGACGCACGCGACGTCAGATATGTACTGGGCAGCTGATCGACTCGGGCCTGTTCGCGTAAAAGGAGCCTACGCATTCAACGACTTGATGAAACAGAACGGACTAATTGCGTTCGGTAGCGACTTTCCGGTCGAATACGTCAACCCTTTGTTCGGTTTTCACGCGGCCGTTGCCCGGCAGGATGCGAAGAACTTTCCTAAAGGCGGTTTCCAACCCGAAAACGCGGTAGATCGAAAATCAGCCTTACTGGCCATGACGCGCTGGGCGGCTTACGCCAATTTTGAGGATCACCTGCGAGGGTGCATCGCTCCGGGCAAACAGGCCGACTTCGTCATACTTGACCGGGACATTATGACCGTCCCCAACGAACAGCTCCGGGACACGAAAGTTCAGCAGACCTGGATTGGTGGCGAGCGAGTATTTTGATCACGAAACGTTTTGCACCTGGTAAGTCACTCGGTTAAACGTAGCTGATTCACCAGCCCGTTTTCCGGCTAGTGCCTGTCCGATAGGAGACGCGGACGAGATAGCAAAGTACTCTCGCCCGTCGAGTGTTAGTTTGCCGACGCTGGTGCTAATAAAAAACAGCCCCCGATCGGTTGTGACCAGACTACCAGGCTGCACCGTTTCGTACGCTTTATCTACGTTGATCTTAGCCAAATCCTGGGCTAGTTTGCGCGCTTCGGCTAACAGTTGAGCGTGACGATCTCGCTCAAGCTGGGCCATTGCCCGACCGGTTTCGTACTTATCGCCCGCGCTGCTTTTTTCTTCCATGTTAGCCGACTCCTGCGCGGCTTGCATAGCCTGACGAGCCGTATCGATACGTTGCTGCACGTAAATCCGGCAGCTTTCAAATAAGCTTTCTTTAATTTGTAAATTAGTCACGCTACAAGTTTCCTTTCTTCAATTCGGCGACGGCAAAATTGGCAGCTCGTGCCGTTAGCGCCATAAACGTAATGGATGGGTTTTGGGTGCCAGTCGATGTCATAGCGGCTCCGTCGGTAACAAATACATTCTTAACGGCGTGTAGTTGATTATGGGCATTGAGCAACGACGTTTTTGGATCACGTCCCATCCGAACGCCCCCCACTTCGTGAATATCCAGCCCTGGATTCCGGTGATCATCGTACGGATTGATGTTTTTACAACCCGCTTTGTCCAGCATATCAGCCCCTTGCTCCAGGAAGTCGTTCATTATTCTCAGATCGTTGTCGGTGTACCCGACAGACGTAACGAGTTGGGGGATTCCCCAGGGATCTTTCTGGTCAGTACTGAGCCGGACGTGATTTTCGTAACGCGGAACGGTTTCTGCCTGCATCATCATAAAAACGCTCCAGTTACCGGGATCACTCAGCTTGTCTTTGAAATCAGCGCCAAAACCTTCCTGACCTGCCCCCCGTTGCCACCCCGACCGGCTCGCGCTGAAAGCTACCATATAGCCGCGCTGAAACCGGGCCGCCGGGCCGCTCGTTTCCTGCTTATTTACATTCCGAAAATTAGGCATGAACGCCGTCGTCGGGCGACGACCGTAATAGTAGCCATCGGCAAAGCCTTCGTACGACGCTGTAATGTTTCCCCGGTAATTATGAAACGCAACGTAACGCCCGAGGAGTCCGCTATCGTTCCCTAATCCATTCGAAAAACGACGCGATGTTGAGTTCAGCAAAATCAGATTTGTATTCAGGCAGGCCGCATTGACGAAAATGATCCGGGCAAAGTAGTCGGTCATTTGCTTTGTATGCGTGTCGATAACCCGAACGCCCGTTGCCTTGCCTTTTAGGTCGTCGTAAATAATCGAGTGAACCACTGAATCTGGACGTAACGTCAGTTTACCCGTTTTGGCAGCCCACGGAATGGTGGACGAATTACTACTAAAATAGCCGCCGTACGGACAGCCTCGGTAACACAGGTGCCGCGCCTGACACTGCGCTCGGCCCTGTTCGTAATGAATCGGCTGGGGGTCGGTCAGATGCGCGCAACGACCAATAATGACATGACGATCCTTATAGGATTCTGCCACGCGTTTCTGAATGTGCTTTTCGACGCAGTTTAGCTCCCAGGGTTTTAGAAACTCCCCATCGGGTAGTGTTTCCAGTCCGTCTTTGTTACCGCTGATACCAACAAATTTCTCGACGTGACTGTACCAGGGCGCAATATCCTCGTAACGAATTGGCCAGTCGATGGCTGCGCCGTCACGGGCATTAGCCTCAAAATCAAACCGGCTCCAGCGCTGGGTTTGTCTTGCCCAGAGCAGCGACTTCCCCCCTACCTGATACCCGCGAATCCAGTCGAACGGTTTTTCCTGTACGTACGGATGCTGGGCGTCTTTCACGAAAAACTGCTGCGTCGCTTCGTCCAGGGCGTAACATTTTGTCGCGACGGGATTCTCCTTCCGAAACGTATCAGGCAATTTGTTCCGGTGTTGAAACTCCCACGGGTTTAGCGTAGCGGTTGGGTAGTCGACGACATGTTTCACATCCCGGCCCCGCTCCAGCACCAGCGTCCGTAAGCCTTTTTCGCAAAGCTCCTTTGCCGCCCACCCACCGCTGATTCCCGAGCCGATCACGATGGCATCGTAGTTGTTCTGTTTGATCGCGTCGCCGTTGATGTTCATACCCAATTTATTTGTACAAGGTAACAAAGGCGAATCTAACTACATTCTCACTTGTAATACACTCACTATTTGGCAATAGAATTTTTGTCAAAAATAATGACAATAAAAACATTGTCATTATTTTTGACAAAAATTCTATTGCCATATGAGAAACATCATCGGACAAGCCGTCTCAGGAAGCGATTTTTTTGAACGTCCCCAAATAGTACGCAAAATACGTCGCTCGATACGGGCTGGCAACTGGATATACCTGTCTGCCCCTCGACGGGTCGGCAAGACATCGATTATGAATCATCTCCAGGAGAATCCGGAGGATAACCAGCAATTCGTCTACGCCATTACTCAATCAATTGACTCAGTCGATGGCTTTTATAAGGAGCTAGCTAAGCAGGTGATTGACAGTCCATCTTTCCGTACCATGTCGAAAGTATCGGACACGCTAAAAAAAGTGGCCAGTGGATTGCTCCAACGTATCAATTTGAAGGTCTCTGTCCCTTTCCTGGAAGTTTCATTGGACAAGGGCGAGCCCATCAACTTTCAGACTGATTTTGAAAAGCTGCTGGAAGAGATCGATCTCAACGGTGACAGACTGATCATCATGGTCGATGAATTCACAGAGACGGTCGATAACATCCTACATAAACACGGCAACCAAGAAGCCAGACGCTTTCTACAATTGTTTCGGGAATTAACCCACAATCGAAAGCTGACTGGCAAAGTGCAGTTCTTGCTGACCGGTTCAATTGGCCTGCAACCACTGGTAAAGAAGCTCGACGCCAGCGATCTTGTCAATCAATTACAGTACATAGACATTCCAGCCCTGACTATTGATGAAGCGTGTCAACTCTTCCGGCAACTCATTGAACAAGAAGGAATCGACATTGATGACGAAACAATTCTTTTTATCATCCAGAAAATTGATTGGCTAATGCCCTTTCACGTTCAGTTACTCGTGCAGGAAGTCATTGATGTTTTCGAAAGTTCGGGCAATCCAATTAATCAAGATAAGGCCAACAAAGCCTATGAACAGGTCTTTCACCAGCGTAATAAAATATACTTTGAGCAATACTACGAACGCCTGAAAAAGCGACTTGAACCCGGAACAGAATATCAATTTGTGCATGACGTATTGAATCGGGCTACAGCTGACGAACCGTTAGAGAAAGCTGTCGTGCATGATCTGGCTGTCAAGCACGATATCGCCGATAGGTACAAAGCCATCGTCGAGTCATTGGAATACGATGGTTACTTACACCAAACAGCCGACAATACAGCCTACCGCTTCAACTCATCCATACTAAAAACCTGGTGGAAAAAATATGTCTGCTAATAATCAACCCCTCATAGCTACTATTTACAATCCACAGAATCAGAGCAAGGAAGCACTGATTGCCGGATTTATTGCACGCAAGCAAAAGTTTGAGCGGATTTTCCGCGACATACGTGACGCACCTATGATCAAGCCTGAACAACATTATCTGATTCAGGGTATTCGGGGTATGGGTAAAACGACGTTGCTACTACGTATAGCCTACGAAATCGATAATACACCCGAATTGCGTCAACGACTTGTTCCCATCTTATTTAATGAGGAGGAATATGGTATCGGCACACTTTCCGATATATGGGAACGAACAGCGCAATATCTTGGAGAAACAGACGCAACATTCGCTGATCTATATGAAGCTATAACGAAGCAATACGGAGAAGACGATTACGAACAGATAGCTTTCCAGACGCTCATCAATAGTCTCCAACAACAGGGCAAAAAACTATTATTATTGATTGACAATATCGGCGATGTACTGAAAAAGCTGGATAACCAAGAGGGTAAACGTTTACGAGAAATTCTACTCACAACGCCCGAATTACGGCTCATTGGTGCCACATCGGTTGTCATTGAGCAAGTGCATGATTATGCGAAACCATTTTACGAATTTTTTAAAGTCATTCATCTAAACGGCCTTTCACGAGAAGAAGCTACTGAACTTTTTTTAAACCTGGGAGAAACCTACCATACCGACGCCGTCAAAGAACTGATTGAGCGGCAACCGGGTCGAATCGAAGCTATCCGTCGACTAACAGGCGGAGTAATTCGCACGATGGTACTCCTGTTTGAGATTTTGGTCGAGAATGATTCGGGCTCCGTTTTTCGTGACCTCAACGTGCTGCTTGACCGCGTTACCCCCCTCTATAAACACCGACTTGATGACCTACCGGCTCAACAGCAGAAAATTGTAGCTGCACTTGCCCAAGCCTGGGATGCTGCTAGCGCCAAAGAGCTTGCCCAGGTGGTACGTCTGGAAAGCAAAGTAGTCTCAGCCCAATTGAAACAGCTGATTAACAACGGTGTCGTTGAAAAAGTAGAAACAAACACTAAAAATCACCTTTACCGGCTTGAGGAACGCTTTTTCAACATCTGGTATTTGATGCGTTTCGGCCGCCGTACCGACCAGCGAGTTTTTTGGTTGATCCGCTTCTTTGAAACGATGTTTGATGGTGATCCTGAGTGGATGCAAGAACGGATTGATGGACACTTGAAAGCAATGGAGATAGGCAAACTAGATCCAGAAGCAGCGTTGTATCTAACGACTGCGTTTAGTAAGTTAATTAAAAATGAAGAGCTAGAAGATTTATTAATTACAAATACAAGAATCTATTTAATTAAGCTAGAAAAAAAATCATTAGCACAAAATATACCTTATTCAAGGTATGAAGAAGTTAACAAGCTTATACAAACAGAAAAATATAAAGAAGCCATTGATAGTATAAATAGTTGCAACAAGATCAATCAATTAATGTATTTAGATATATCATCTTGTTACTTTATGCTTGATCTATATGATAATGCTGATGCTTCTTTGATTGAGTATCTATATTTTAACAAAGAAACACAGAGTCAACTTTTGAACAAAATACCACTATTATTCGTAGACAAATCAGAGGACAGAGTTTTGGTTAGTTATGGACCAGCTCACCTTTATTATATTAGTTCTGATCAGCCACATACAATCAAAATTGCTACGAAAGTAAATGAAATAACAGCTAGTGAAATATCGTTTTACTACTTCCTTAACAAGAAAAATGACAGAAAAGTATTATCTCTAAAACTTTTAGAAAGACCTTCTGAAATTGATTTAATACTTTCCGAGAAGACCCCTAATTTAATATTAATAAAAAAAATAATAGAACTATGGAATAATACATATGAGAGCATCGAAGAATACGATTTCAATTTATTTATTCCTGGCCCCCTTGTTCTGCCTCAAGGTAATGAAGCAGAAAAGCGAGTAGAAACGCTAGGAAGTACATTTTTCAAACTACTTCTCGCCAAAAAACAGTACCACATCGCCTACAACTACTTCCAGCAGGAGGAATGGCAGTTGAAAGATCGATTTAAGCCGCTTTATTACGCTACATTATACTTCCTGAAAGATGAATACCCGACGGAGTATTTACGTATGGGACCGGAGCTTAAGGAAACAGTCAATGATGTCCTAGCCGAGGTAGCGCAAATGGCTATTGACTACGCATAATATCCCTGCCTCAAAAGCCCACCAATCATTACAACCCGCCGAACTAGCCCCAGCCTACGTATTTCTAGCATCGGAAGATGCTTCATACTTCACGGGACAGGTTATTCACGTAAACGGGGGTGAAGTAGTTAATTCGTAGACTTACTACTAGACTTGTTAGTATATTTATTGCCGTTCCAGACCGATAAGCTGGGGCGGCTTTTTTTATGGAAACGATTAGTCACAACCATAGTCCGATTCCTGTTCACCCTGGGTTACCCATAGTTGGTAATTCGCTGGAGTACATCCGCAATCCACTGGCGTTTATGAGTCGGTTGTTAAAGCAGTATGGTGATGAGCGTATTGTGCGGATCAGCGTTGGTGGCCGGGTGACGCACCTCATGCTCAAACCGGAAGAAACGAAGCAGGTGTTGCAGGAAAACAACCGGAATTATGGCCGGGGAAAGTCCTTTGCTATCCTTCGTGCCTTTTTGGGAGAGGGATTACTAACGAGCGAGGGTGATTTCTGGCGTCGGCAACGTCGGCTGGCCCAGCCCGCTTTTCACCGACAAAAACTGGCAATGCTAGCCGATACCATGATCGACGAAGCCGTTACCTGGGTTGATCGGTTGGTGAAGCAGGATCGCACCAAACCTGTCAACATGTCGACAGCAACAACCGACGCTACATTACGTATCGTTACGAAAACACTGTTTGGCGCTGGGCTGGGACCTGAACTGGACCAGATCGCAACGGCCCTCAACAACCTGAATTTTATTGCCAACCGGCGTGTTCTAAATCCCTTTAAACTGCCCAAATGGATTCCTTCGTCAGATAACCGAGCCTTTGATAAAGCCTACCAGACTGTCGATGCGCTGATTTACGGTATTGTTGATGAGCGACGTCGAACAGACGCCAATCACGACGATCTGCTGGACATGTATCTACGGGCAACGGATGACGAAACGGGCGAGGGTATGTCTAACAAGCAGTTGCGTGATGAGATGGTAACGCTGTTCGTAGCTGGTTACGAAACAACGGCTACCTCGCTGGCCTGGACACTGCATTTGCTGTCCCAACACCCCGACGTACTAACCAAAGCGCAGGTAGAACTCAGGCAGGTACTGGCCGGGCGAGATCGCCCTTCCCCCGAGGATTTACGGGCACTACCCTATCTATCGCAGATCATCAATGAATCACTCCGGCTTTATCCACCAGCCTGGATCATGAGTCGGTTCTCGTTCGGCCCTGACCAGTTGGGTAGTCACCGACTGGAAAGCAATCAGGGCGTTCTTCTGTGCCCTTACATTCTGCACCATGACCCGGCTAACTGGCCGAACCCCGAACAGTTCAACCCAGACCGATTTGCTGGCGACTGGAGCAAAGATAAACATCCGTACGCCTTTCTGCCGTTTGGGGGAGGCCCTCGACTTTGTATCGGTAATCAGTTTGCGTTGATGGAGATGCATGCAATTCTGGCCACCTTGTTATCGCGCTTCAGTGTTCGCCCATCATCGGCAGCATCTGTTGGTACTCGCCCTCTTATTACATTACGCTCCAAACGACCAATTCAGCTCTTTCTTAATGACTAATGATTACAATTAGATTATAAGAAGAAGTTTACCAAACAGGCGTTCCACGCTTCTTCGTAAATCACTCTCGTTATGTCCTCATCACCTTTTGCAAACAGTGAGCCGTGAAACAAGGTTGTATCTTTCGTAGCCTGTATTGACTTTTTGGCCTTTGTTACCAAACTTAGTCAATCCATTGATGTTCTGTTTCATTTCACTTAAAAGGCGACACAATGAGATTACAAATTCATGCCGTGCGATTCACGGCCGACCAGAGCCTGTTAGATTTTATCCAGGCGAAGCTGAACAAGCTAGACACTTTTCACGACCGCATCATTGGTGGAGAAGTGTTTCTCAGGCTTGACGGGGCTGATTCCAACAAGGTTAAAGAGAAGATTGTTGAAGTTCGCGTCACGATTCCAGGTAAGGAGTTGTTCGTTAAAGAACATGACGATAAAAGCTTCGAATGCGCCATCGACAAAGTTATGGACGTATTGAAAGACAAGCTTGTCCGGATCAAACAGAAACGTAATGATATATCCAGTCCAACTATCTCCCAGGCTAAAACCCGCGTGGATGAAGAGGATGAAGTGCTGGAAGATGAGTTATAAATCCTGAATCAATCAAAAAGCGAAAGCCATTCCCTGGGGAATGGCTTTCGCTTTTTGGTATGTGTCGAAACTACAAATTGAACGTCGACTTAATCTGATCAACGAAGTCCAGTTTCTCCCAGGTGAACAGCTCAACTTCAACTTCTTTTACGTTGCCATTTGATCCGAACGTTTTCTTAACAACTTCATTCTTACGGCCCATGTGTCCATAAGCAGCCGTCTCTGAGTAAATGGGATTACGTAATTTCAGGCGCTGTTCGATGGCGTAAGGACGCATGTCGAAAATCTCCGCCACTTTCTCCGCGATCTCGCCGTCGTGCATATCCACTTTCGAGGTACCATACGTATTGACGTACAGACCGCAAGGCTTGGCAACACCAATCGCGTACGAAATCTGAACCAACGCCTGATCACACAGACCAGCAGCTACCAGGTTCTTAGCAATGTGCCGCGTGGCATAAGCTGCCGACCGGTCAACTTTCGAGGGATCTTTACCTGAGAAAGCACCACCGCCGTGGGCACCCTTACCGCCGTACGTATCAACGATGATTTTTCGACCCGTTAGGCCCGTATCGCCGTGTGGTCCGCCAATAACGAACTTACCCGTTGGGTTGATGTAGTACGTAATATCGTCAGTGAACAGGCTATGCAGTTCGGCTTTCTGAGCTGCCTTAACCCGTGGAACCACGATGTTGATAATATCTTCTTTAATCTTCGCCAGCATCGTTTCGTCGTCAGCGAAATCGTCATGTTGGGTTGACACCACGATGGTATCAATACGGATCGGCTGGTGATCGTCGGAATACTCAATCGTTACCTGCGATTTAGCGTCGGGCCGCAGATACGGGATCAGGTCACTTTCGTTATTGCGGATATGCGACAGCTCACGAAGGATAGCGTGAGCCAGATCCAGCGGCAACGGCATGTAGTTGTCGGTTTCGTTGGTAGCGTACCCGAACATCATACCCTGGTCACCAGCACCCTGCGCTTCGGCTTTCGCTTCAAAGTCTTCATTGTCAACCTTCCGGTCAACACCCTGGTTGATGTCAGCCGACTGATCGTGCAGCGCCGAGAAGATACCGCAGGAATTGGCTTCGAACATGTATTCACTTTTCGTGTAGCCAATCTTCCGGATAACCTCGCGCGTGATCTTCTGCACGTCCAGGTACGTATCAGTTTTGATCTCCCCGGCCAATACAACCTGCCCGGTCGTCACCAGTGTTTCGCATGCGACCTTACTAGATGGGTCGAAAGCCAGGAAATTATCAATTAAAGCGTCGGAGATTTGATCGGCGACTTTATCAGGATGTCCTTCAGAAACGGACTCAGAGGTGAAAAGATATGGCATTACGCGATCGTATACTTATTTTATATACTTTAAGAATCGCAAAGCTACAGTTTTCCGGGCAGAGGTCAAGGCATAAAACCGGTAAGTTAGGCAGCAACTAGGCCCTTGATTTCCAAGTCAACACCTGTCGCCTATTTCCATTTTCGTTACCTAACCCATTTGCGATGCATGACGGCAAAGAAAGCAGCGGTAAATGGCCACCAGGGCATCGTCGTGAACAATTTTAGTTCATCCCCTAAGTGGGTATCCTCATCCAGAAACCGGAATACTCGTTCGGGGTTGTTCACATACACACGAGTAAACACATCATCAGCGGGGTGGCGATGCTGCTCCAGTACGTTCAGGAAGATGCTGTCGTACAATTTGAACCGGCGGTCGAACCAGGCGGGCTGCCGGTGAGGCAATCCCGTTTCGGCCATATTCTGAACAATTTCGCGTAAGTAACGCTGCGTACGCTGGAACGTATATCCCGTCGATGCTTTCGTAGCTCCCCCCGATGTTCCAATCCGGACGATATGCTGGGCTGGCTTTTCCTCCGTCCTTACATCCGACATAGGAATAACTCCGAACTCGGTCTCCTTAATGGTATATGCGCCTGTATCCAGATATTGCTCAACGTATTGGCGGAGCGCGCTATCGTACTGGGAGTCGGTCAGCAGTTTATCATTAAAGAGGGTGAATTCAACCAGCGCCGTTTTTTCATCAAAGGGCAGCACATAGACAAACCGACAATCGCCATGCTGCTCTATTCGGAAGTCCATGATTTCGGCCTTCTTCGGGTCAAAGCAGGGCTTCTCAGTGGTAAGGACCCATCCTTTGAAGTGCTGAAGTAAATTATGATTTTTTCGATCATTCAGGGTTAGTTGGTACGTGCTGTCGAAGACATAATTCGCTTCGTAAACTACCCCGTCTGCTTTGACTTGTCCACCCGTTGGCGTATCAGTGATCTGCTCGATCGTCACCTGTTTACGTTCGATGTTTGGCCATTTTCCCAGCTCTTCCTGCAAAAAACGGTAGAAGTCAATCCCCCGCAACATCTTGTATTGGTACGCACCCATACCCAACGGACCAGCGTACGTAGTACCATGAAACGTAACAGTATCCCAGCGGCAGTAAACGATTGATTCGAAAGGCCCAGCGGTATTACGATGCTCCCAGAAACACCAGGTTCGGTCGTTACTGGTTTTAAGTTCCCGATCCAGAATCAGCACAGATTTGTGCCGCAGTGGCGACTGAGTTAAGTAATAAGCCAGACTCAAGCCGGCCATGCCCCCACCCGCAATAATGAAGTCGTATCGTTTCATCGTTCAACAAGAAAGTCCGGACGAGCCGCCCGGACTTTCTTGCGTAAAGAAATAATAGTGCTTACTTGTTTACAAATCCTGATCGAACTTAAACGTTTACGTGTCTTTCGGCGTGGTAGCTCGACCGGACCAACGGTCCTGACTCAACGTACTTAAGTCCTCGTTGCAGACCTTCTTCCTTGTACATAGCAAACGTCTCAGGATGAATCCACTCGATCACCTCGTGGTGCATCTTAGTCGGTTGCAGATATTGGCCCAACGTTAGTACATCGAGGCCGTTCTGAGCCAGGTCATCCATGGCTTTGAACACTTCATCGTGCGTTTCGCCTAGACCTAGCATAATACCGGATTTAGTCCGCTGACCGTATTCTTTTGTCCGGCGAATTTGTTCCAGGCTCCGTTCATAACGAGCCTGGGGACGAACCCGACGGTATAAACGTTCCACCGTTTCCATGTTGTGTGATACAACTTCCTGGCCCGCCGAGATCATTCGTTCGAGGGATGGCCAGTTGCCTTTTGTATCGGGGATCAGCGTTTCAATCGTCGTCGTAGGCGATGCTTCTTTGATCAGGCGAACCGTCTGGTACCAGATTTCTGCCCCACGGTCCTTTAGCTCATCCCGGTTCACCGACGTGATTACAGCATGTTTCACCTTCATCAACACAATGGCTTCAGCTACGCGCCGGGGTTCGTCGGTGTCGTACTCGTTCGGGCGACCCGTTGCTACGGCGCAGAAGGTACAACTCCGCGTGCAGACGTTACCCAGAATCATGAACGTGGCGGTACCGGCCCCCCAGCACTCACCCATGTTCGGGCAGTTTCCGCTTTCGCAGATGGTATGTAATTTATGTTCGTCGACCAGCTTCCGGACTTTAGCGTATTCGGGGCCAATAGGCAACTTCACACGTAGCCAATCGGGCCGCTTTTTTCGCTGTTGTTCAGAGGGTATTACGGGTAATTCAATCATGGCTCCTCAATCCTTTTCAACAGAATTCGTTTTTCGGGCGTAAAGTTCATCAGAAAGGAGGAAGGAGAAAAGGGGCGAGTGGAGAAAAGAAAAATGGCTTTCCCCATCCTACTTTTCTCCGCCCGCCCCTTTTCTCCTTCTACTTTTTACTACCGAAAAACAACGTTATATACCCCGACGTAAAGACGCTTCGGTTACCATCGGAACGGCTTCCACCTGCCACCGTATTGGGAATAATGATCACCCGTTGCGGAAAGACTTCCGTCAAAAAGCCAATCTCCAAACCGGTTGTGTTATTTCGGAAAGCACTTAGCTCAAAACTAAGGGCTGCTTTTACGTTCAGACCCACGGTCAGCTTTGACTGATCCAGCCCCTGAAAAAAACCGCCTGCTCCGATGACCGATTCGCCGTTAGCCGTCGCAAAGCCGTTCACCTGCGATGCGGGTACCGTCCGGGACGAGTTACCATACTGCACTTCGAGGTAGTAAGGCTTGATGATACCCAGTGATGGACCAGCTGCCAGAATACCATTCACCGCAACTCCTTCATCGGCACCCCGCTGAAACAGTTTGACTTCACGACCATACTGCGGGCGTAGCACGAACAAATAATTCTCCTTTCCAGAAATGAACCGGGAGCCTACCGAACTCACCGATGATTGAAGTTCTTTAGGATGTTTTACGTTAACAAGTTCAACGCTGATATACCGATACTGAGGCAATCCAAACAGCGTACCACTCAGTTGACGAGCCTGCCGGAACACAAATCCGCCTATGATGCCGGAGTTTGTGTTGGTCGTTATACCATATGTTGTCATCGACTGATAGCGGTCGTCTTCATCGTCGTCAGTCGCCCGCTGAGCGTAAACCTGCTGCCCTGCCAGCAGCCCACTGCACAAGGCAATGGTCAAGAACCTGTATACCGTTCGCATTTCGTCTAATTTACTGACTTAAAATTACTTGTTTTACTGGATTCGTGCAAAGTTGTCCCGGCTATTAGCGTAACCGGTCCATTATGCATATGTTTGGGTTAAGACCGGACTCTCGCTGAATGGGTCTCGCTCTGCTTCTATTAAACGATAAATTTCACGTTCACTTATAAGCTTGCCCTAAACAGGCTGCACCCTATGGCAACGATTCACATTGATTATTTGGGCGATCTACGCACCGACTGCACCCACCTCCAATCCGGCACCCATATCAATACGGATGCGCCGACCGATAACCAAGGCCGGGGTGAAGCTTTCTCACCAACGGATCTGGTAGCAAACGCACTGGGAAGCTGCATCCTTACGACAATGGCCATTTTCGCGCGTCGCGATGGGATTGAGCTCAAGGGAAGCGAAATGGAAGTAACTAAAGTTATGTCCAGTCAGCCCCCCCGTCGTATTGCCCGGATTGACATTGACCTAACGTTACGTGCCGACCCAATGCCAAGCGACGAAACCCGCGCTAACCTGGAAAAAATTGCGCACACCTGTCCGGTTGCCATTAGCCTGCATCCCGATCTTGAACAAGTAGTGCAAATTAAATGGGAGGCTCCAGCCGTTGAAGCATAAGTAACTAAGCTCCCACGGGTTCACTGCTATTAGACTATTGAATCTGTGGGAGCTTCGTTGTTTTTAGTTGGCTTTAACTGCCTTTCGTTGCCGATGCCGTTTCCGCCAGCGTTTAATGTCATCCGTCATGTTTTCCAGAAAGAATGAGGGACCAACGGATATGTAAAACCCGTTGTAATTGATCTGGCTCTCCGGAATATCTTTTTTAAGAATATAACGGTATCCAATCAGCATATTCAGACCGAACCAGTGTATGGGCGTGAACCAACGTACCGAGGGGAATTGATAAGCTGCCGAGACGCCCACCCCTACCGGAATGAAATTTCCCCGAGCCAGGATGTATTCATTGGATTCGACGTCGTTACGTTCATACTTCGACGTGCCAAAGCCAATTTCCAGTGGCATGCTTACTTCAAAAGATTTCCGACGCAATAGGTATCGCTCGTAGTACAGCGTACCGTACCGCAACCGCCGGGTAATTGACGCCCGCGTATCAGGTAACAGCCCTGGCTGATCAATATCCTGATTAAGAAAGTAGAAGCCTACTCCTGCTTTAAAACTAGCTCCTCGCCCCCCCTGCAGGTTCTCCCGCTTTTGTCTGGGTGGAAACAAAAATCCTGCCCGTACCCCATATACGCTAATCGGCGTTAGTCGGTCCCGCTCATTGCGAGTATCGTTGAAGAAAAAGAAACGCTGGTCAGTCGACGCTGTAAATGTCAGCGAACTGGGGCTGCCTACTTTCGTTGTATCAATCAATCCTTTACGAGGGATCTTGGTTGGTTTTTCAACCGACGCTCGCGTCTGTGCCAATCCAAGTGAGTTCGCCAGGCACACGAATAGTAAAGCAAGTAGCCAAAGCTGCCCCATAATCATTTCTGTCAGTGATGACATAACGTGAATCCGTGCTAATGGTTATGGAGATCCCCCGACTGATGCAGGTCCGATAACTTTTGATTAGTCAGTGAGTTAAATTCAGACCGACACTCATCAATAATATCATGGCGAAGAAACAACAAAACAACTACGATAAACCTGAGCTACGCGAAAAGATCAAAGAAGAGATCAAATCGGGCGATAAGGGTGGCAAACCAGGCCAGTGGAGCGCCCGTAAAGCGCAGTTACTAACTCATGAGTACGAGAAGGCGGGCGGTGGCTATTTAACAAACGAACGTACTGATTCTCAAAAGCACCTCGAACAGTGGACCGACGAAGACTGGCGAACGGCCGATGGAAAGCCCGCTGAACGCGCTGGAGGCACCACCCGCTATTTACCGGAGGAAGCCTGGAAGCAACTATCTCCTGAGGAAAAAAAAGCAACCAATTTAAAGAAACAGACTGGATCAAAAAGAGGGGATCAGTTTGTTGCCAATACAAAAAAAGCCAGCGAAGCCCGGAAGAAAGCAAGCAAGTCGTAATGTTTACTCCCTCATTGGCGTTACTTTCTCTATTGGTCTATTTATTTACATGTCGATACAGTTAATCTTCTCGTTCTTTATACTATACACCGCGTTGGCCACTTTATAAGATGGCAAACACGAGGCCTTTAATCTCTCTACTGAATAAGTAGAAACCCTTACTTCATTCTCTTTGCCCCTGTAGTTAACAAACTAAATCGTGCTTCGTAAGCCATATACTGCCTATACCGCGGAGGAGTTTGCCCTCGACGATCTCTTTGTACGCTGGGTGCAACACCCCAACGACGAAGAGGTAGCGGCTTTCTGGCAGGTTTGGTTAACGAACAATCTGGACTGTGTCGATACGGTAGAAACAGCGCAAACGCTGGTATTGGAAGCTAGCCAGTCGCGAGTAGGTGATCTGGAATTCGATGAAACTTCGTCACTGTGGGGACGTATTCGTGTCTCACTGGAAACGATGGAAGATGTTCGCCCGCTCCAACCCGACGTACGAACGGTAGTAGGCTGGTGGTACCTCTTCCGAACAGTAGCTGCCGTAGTTGGTATCATTGGTTTTATCAGCTGGGCAGTTTGGATGCAGTACGTGAATGGCGACTCTCTTCGAATGGTCAGTACCGGACCAGCGCAGACTCGTCAACTGGAACTACCTGATCAGTCGAAGGTAATACTGTATGCCAACAGCTCGCTGAAGTACGCCCCGAACTGGTACGGCGACTCGCCACGAGCAGTTTGGCTGGAAGGAACAGCCGATTTTTCGGTGGTTCATCGGAACGATACGTCCTCGGCGCGCCTGTTCCGGGTCCATACCAATGGTCTCACGATTGAAGCCCTGGGTACGTCGTTTCAGGTACGGCAACGGCCACAAGGTGTTCGAGTCGGCCTCCGATCGGGCCGGGTCAATCTGTTGCTTGACCAGCAGCAGACAAAGCAGCTTATGCCCGGCGACTCCGTCGACGTGGTCAACGGCTCTATTCAAGCATTACCCTGATTTTACATATTCCTATACCTTAACTTTTACAAACAATGTTTTCCACGATTACCCATCCCCCGGGGCGGCCCTGGCTGCCCTTGCTTGGGTTAACTGCGCTCACCCTGCTGAGCCAACCTACCCTTAGCCACTCGTATCCAACCCTTTACAGTATTAACCAAGTCCAGGACCGCATCGTAACAGGGCGGGTTCTTTCATCCGATGATAACAATGGACTTCCTGGTGTCAGTGTAGCTGTCAAGGGCACAACACGCGGTACAACCACCGATGCGAATGGCACGTATCGGATTGCGATTCCAAACGCACAGGCCGTCCTAGTTTTCTCATCGGTCGGTTTTGTTAGTCAGGAAGTGACCGTCGGCAATCGCTCGACCGTCGACCTGACAATCCAGGCCGATAACCGCTCGCTGAACGAGGTCGTCGTTGTTGGTTACGGTACGCAGAAGAAAAGTCAGCTAACGGGCGCTATCACGCAGGTTACGGCCAAAGAAATCCAGGAAATGCCGATTACCAACCTAGGTCAGGCACTACAGGGCCGGGCCGCCGGGGTCGACGTAACGCAGACGGGTTCTAAACCGGGGTCGGTACCCACCATCCGCATCCGGGGCAGGCGTTCATTCAGTGCTAGCAACGACCCACTTTACGTTGTCGACGGGATTCCGCTCTCAGCTGGGTACGAAGACCTCAATCCCAGCGACGTAGCCTCGATGGAAGTACTGAAGGATGCCACCGCAACCGCCATCTACGGCGCACGGGGCGCCAATGGCGTTGTCCTGATTACCACAAAACGGGGCGGTGTTAAGGGAAAAACAACCGTTTCTTACGACGGATACGCCGGCGTATCACAGCCCCTGGATAAACTGCGGCTGTTCAACGGCGCGGAATTCGCCGAATTCGTACGGGAATCATACCGAGCGACGGGCGGCTATAAGGACGCTAACGGCAACGCTGTCCCAACCGGTGTGGCGGACCCAGTTGCCGATGCCAAAGTAGCCGTACTAGGCGGTGACCCAGCCGTAGCGCGGGGGATCGCCAACGGCACCGACACCGACTGGCAGGGTCTGATTCTGCGTAACGGCAGCATTCAGAACCACTCGATCGGTATACAGGGCGGCAATGATCGGACTCAATTTTACGTATCGGCCGGTTATTTTCAGGACAAAGGAATTTCGGCGGGACTGGATTACACCCGTTACTCACTACGGGCTAATATCGACCATCAGGTTAATAATCTCCTGAAAGTCGGTCTGTCGTCGTACATGATGTACAGCCTGCGGAACGGTGAAAACCTGAACCCCTATCAGTTCACCATCCAGCAAAATCCGCTGGCGGTTCCGTACGATGCCAGTGGCAACATCATCTTCTCGCCTACCAACGACGCCCTGCTGACTAACCCGCTGGCCGAAATCGTGCCGGGTGCCCAGATCGACGAAACCCGACGCTACCGAATTTTCAACAGCGTCTACGCCGAAGTCAAGATTCTGGAGGGTCTGAAATACCGGGTCAATTTCGGCCCTGACTTCACAATCAACCGCTGGGGCCGCTTCATCGGTGCACAGACCAACGCCCGTAAGGGGGGCGATGCGCAGGCCAGCGTAGAGAACCGAATAGGCTTCAACTACACCGTCGAGAACATCGTTAACTACACGAAAACGTTCGCAGGTAAGCACAATTTGAACGTAACGGCACTCCAGTCGATTCAGCGGGACCGCTATGAGACGTATCGCTCAGACGTACAGGGTATTCCCGCCGAAACGCAGTCGTTCTATAACTTGGGTGCCGCCAGCACAGTGTTGACCCCCGCCAGTAACTTCACTCCCTGGACGATCTTCTCGCTGATGGGTCGGGTCAATTACGACTTCAACGATAAATATCTGATCACAGCTACGCTTCGGCGGGACGGTGCTAGCCGCTTCGGTGAAAACACCAAATGGGGTAATTTTCCCGGTGTGGCAGTGGGCTGGAACATCAACAACGAGCCATTCATGAAGGGGGTTTCCTGGCTTGACCTGCTGAAACTACGGGCGGGCTATGGATCAGTGGGTAACCAGGCTGTGAACCCCTATCAGACGCAGGGCTTCCTGGCCCGGACATCTTACGCCTGGGGTACCGTTGGTGCCTTCGGATACCGCCCCAACACGATCGGCAACCCCGACCTGCGTTGGGAAACGTCAACAACGGCCAACATTGGGGTTGATTTCAGCCTCTGGCGCGGTCGTTTGCAAGGGTCGCTGGAATTGTACCAGACGAACACGACGGCCCTGCTTTTGGCCGATCAGTTGCCCGGTTCTATTGGCTTTAGCTCAGTGACCCGTAACGTGGGCGAAACCCGCAACCGGGGTATTGAACTCGGCTTCACGACATTCAACATCAACTCGACCGCTGGCTTCAAATGGCAGACCGACTTTACGTTCATGAAGAATACCGAAGCTATTCTCTCGCTTTACAACGGGGCTGTCGACGACGTCGGGAACGGCTGGTTCATCGGCCGGCCGCTGAGCACGGTCTTCGACTACAAGAAAATCGGTATCTGGCAGAGTAACGAGGCTGATGCCGCCAAGTCATACGCCAGCGAAGTGGGGCAGATCAAAATTCAGGACACCAACAACGACGGACGCATTACGGCTGACGACCGGGTTATTATCGGCTCCGACGTACCGAAGTTCAGCGGGGGTATCACCAACCGTTTCAATTTTAAAGGCTTCGATCTGTCGTTCTTCTTCTACGGTCGGTTCGGGAACCTTATCCGCAGTGATTTCCACCGCAACCGCAACGCTCTGGCCGGTCGTTACCAGCAGATAAAAGTAGATTACTGGACGCCAAATAATCCGACAAACGAATTCCCCCGCCCCAAAAGCAACCAGGAATTCCCAGTTTACAACAGTACTATCTCGTACTTCGACGGTACGTTCGTGAAACTGCGGAATATCAACTTCGGCTACACGTTCAGTTCAGCGTTCGCCAAAAAGCTGAAGATGGAGTCGTTGCGCGTGTATACCAGCATTCAGCAGCCGTTTATCTGGTCGGAATACCGGAGCAAATATAACGGTATCGATCCTGAGACCAACGGTTTGGCGCTCAGTGAAACCGGTGTGGTACCGGCTACGTCGGTTACGACTTTTGGGATAAACGTTCGGTTCTAGGCAGCCGAAGAAATTGAGAAAAGACGTTTAAAGCCATTAAATCAATGACAATCAAAACGATAAAAAATTCAATCCGCATTGCTGGCGTAGCGACAATACTCCTGTTTAGCCAGTCGTGCCAGGATGTGCTGAAGGAGGAAGTGGTGTCAGGTATCGGTAACAACTACATCAATTCCACCAAGGGCTTTGACGATGCGGTCAAGGCTGCCTACTCGACCCTCCGGTACTACTACGCCACCCAGCAGGGGCTGACGATGTCGGAATATGGTACGGACATTTACGCGACCGGTGCCGATGGAGGCTACAAAGGCTTCCACTACTACGACGGTCAGCTGAACCCAACGGTCGATTACCTGGGCAACACCTGGGACGAACTGTATCGGGGCATCAATACCTGCAACGCCATCATCGAACGGGCCCCGAACGTAACGGGCATCACCGACGCAACGAAGAAGATTCGGGTAGCCGAGGCTAAATTCCTGCGGGCTCACTACTACTACCTGCTGTTTATGCAGTGGGGTGGGGTTGACCTACGGCTGACCGAAACGATAGTGCCTACTAAAGAAACCAAGCGGGCTACGGACGCCGAAATGTATTCAGCCATCATCAAAGATCTGACCGATGCCATTGCGGATCTAGAAGCAAAGGGTCAGTCGTCGGACTACGGCCGGGCTACCAAACCCGCTGCCGAAACGCTGCTGGCTAAAGTGTATCTAGTGAAGGCGTATTCGTCGTCTAAAGCCGCTGATGATTTCAGCAAAGCAGCGGCCCTGTGCAAAAACGTAACGACGGCTTATGGGTATAAGCTGCTCGATGATTTCGCCAGCGTGTTCGACGAAAACAACCAGGTCAACAGCGAGGTCGTCTTTGCCGTGCAGTACACCGCCGATCCGCTGACGAACCTGACCAACAACACGGGGGCCGTCAACGGTGGCAATAACCTGCACCTGCTTTTCGGAATGCAGTACGACGTACAGCCGGGCATGAAGCGCGACGTTTTCTACGGTAGGCCGTTCAAACGCCTGCGGCCGACACCGTACCTGCTCAACACGGTCTTCGCCGACCGCACCAACGATTCGCGTTACAAGAAAACGTTCCGGGATACGTGGCTCAGCAATAACCCAGGCACCAATCTGAACTCGGCCTCGTTCGACGATTCGAAAACGAAAGTGTCGTTTGCCGCTGGTGATACCGCCATTTATATCCCGGGCGTGGAATGGACAAAAGCGCAGCGTGCTGCTAAGAAATACCAGGTATTGGTGCCCAGTGCTTACAACGAAGCGCTATTCCCAACGCTGCAGAAATTCTTCGACACCAAACGTCCCGACCTGACCTACGAGGCCGGTAGCCGCGATTATTTTGTATTCCGGCTGGCCGATGTATACCTGATGCAGGCCGAAGCCTCATTGCAGGCAGGTAATGCAGCGGATGCTCTGACGGCGATCAACGCCGTTCGCTACCGGGCAGGCTGGGCAGGTAAGAAAGATGCCATGTTACTAACTGCAGGGAACCTGACGTTTGAAACGATCATCGAAGAACGGGCGCGTGAACTGGCCGGCGAACAGACCCGCTGGCTGGACCTGAAACGCTGGAATCTGCTAATCGAACGGGTAAAAAAGTATAACCCGCAGGCGGCCGTGAACATTAAGGATTTCCACATTTTTCGGCCAATTCCACAAACACAGATTGACAGGAGTATTAAAGATCAGACAGGAAAATCCGTATTTATCCAGAATTCGGGTTATTAACGACGCAGACACGTAAAATAAATAGGGAGGGACGGGCGCCGGAAGAATCCCCAACGTAGCCTTCCGGATGCTCAGACCCACCCTATTTTACGTTCGGCCGTAAGTAAAACCTGGCGCATTTTCACTTTTGAGGGAGAATCATCTCTCGCGGCAACAGTACACTAGTTTTCGATACGTACTGATCTACTTTGTTTTATCATGCAAGAATCTATCAACCGACGGCAGTTTCTTACCGCAGCGGGTCTGTCAGCGTTAGCCTTGTCGTCAGGAGCCGATCGACTATTTGCTCAGTCTACCGACTCGCAAAAAGCGTCGGGGCTGAAGATTGCGTATTCATCGATCACCTGGGGTGGCAATGACGCGCAGGCCATTGCCGATTTGGCTTCGTTAGGCTATAAAGGCATCCAAATACGGGCTAATACATTTGGTCCCTACAAAGCCAAGCCTTCTGAACTGAAAGCGCTACTCGATCAGCATAACCTTAAACTAGCGATGTTCTCAAGTGGTAACGTCGAGATCGATCCCGCGAAGGAGCAGAGTACCATTGATATGCACGTCGCTCATGCCAGCTTTGTGAAAGCACTTGGTGGCTCAGCCATTCAGCTGACGAACTCTGCTCGCCCTAAAGACCGCCAGCCTACGACTGATGAGTTGAAGCGATTGTCGGCTGTTATGAACGAGATTGGTAAGCAGACAGCGGACATGGGTATTCAGGCTACGTACCATAACCACATGCATCAGCTCGGCGAAACCCCTGAAGAGGTCGATGTAATTGTACAGGCGATGAACCCAAAATATGTTAAGCTTTTGCTTGACATTGCTCATTACAAACAGGGCGGGGGCGATCCGGCAAAAGCCGTGAAGCAGTATAGAGACATGCTATACGCTCTGCATCTCAAAGACACGATGTCGCCCCTGCCTGACAAACCGAACGACCCGAAAGCGTACAAGTTTGTTGAATTGGGCCGGGGTAATGTCGACGTAGCCGCCGTAGTCAAAGCGCTGGACGATATCAATTTCAAAGGCTGGGGAATCATCGAACTGGATCGCGTACCGGAAGACAGTAAGACCCCCGCTGAATGCGCTAAGATCAACAAAGACTATTTAACTCAATCGCTCAAGGTGGCTGTCTAACAGTCGCTTTCTTTATTCAACTACCCATGAAAGCATTATTTTTTAGCGGCTTATTACTAACTATTTTACTCGCTGCGGAAAAACCACAAACGCCAAACACACTGACAACCAAAGAAAAAAGTGAAGGCTGGAAATTGCTGTTTGATGGAAAAACGACCAAAGGCTGGCGGGGGGCTTACAAAGAAACTTTCCCGGAAAAAGGCTGGGCCGTTGAAGACGGCATGCTGACTATTCAAAAGTCAGATGGCTCCGAGTCCCAAAGCTTTGGCGACATTGTTACCGATGGCGAATACAGCGATTTTGACCTGACGTTCGATTTCAAACTGACCGAAGGAGCTAACAGTGGTGTAAAATATTTTGTCGTAGAGAATTATCCCAAACCTAAAGGTTCTGCTTTTGGCCTGGAATTTCAGGTGCTGGACGATGACAAACACCCGGATGCCAAGCTAGGTCGCAACGGCAACCGTACGGTTGGTTCGCTTTACGATTTAATTCCGGCGAATGGCAAGAAAGCAAACCCAATTGGCGAATGGAATACGGGCCGGGTATTGTCGAAAGGTAAACACGTCGAACATTGGCTCAATGGCAAAAAAGTGGTTGAGTACGAGCGAGGCAGTGATGCGTTCCGTCAAGATGTCGCCATGAGCAAGTACAAAGCGCCCGATTACAATACGAACGGACGGTTTGGCGAGGCTGAAAAAGGGCATATTCTGCTACAGGACCACGGCGACCGGGTTTATTACCGTAATATCAAAATCAAGGCATTATAGCCTTCATCTGTTTCTCCTGACTCTCCTATCTTCTTTCTCATGGAAAATCGTCGCGATTTTATTAAAAAAACGGCAGCGGCCAGCTTTAGCCTCGCGGGGCTGGGCATGGGCTTTTCGGCCAGTAGTTACGCCCGGATTCTTGGTTCCAACGAACGGGTTCGGGTAGGTATCATTGGATTTTCTGACCGGTTTCGGCAGTCGCTGGCCCCATCTTTTATGAATCATGCTAAAGATCAGAACTTCGCTTTTGTGGGCGTATCTGACCTTTGGAGCCGCCGTCGCGACGAAGCCGAGTCTTTTCTGAAAGGCAAAGGTTGGAACGACAGTACGTTTTTCAAGGCACGTAACAACGACGAGCTACTCGACCGCAAAGACGTTGACGCTGTCATCATTAGTACGGCCGACTTTCAGCACGCATTACATTGCGTCGACGCGGTGGAATCAGGCCGTGACGTATACGTTGAAAAACCATTTGCAGAGTCGTTAGATGATGCTCGTAAAGCCGTTAAGGCCGTCGAGAAATCAAAGAAAATCGTGCAGGTTGGCTCACAGCGTCGCTCAGCGCCAAACTATCACGCAGCCAACGACTTTATCCGGTCTGGTAAATTCGGTGATATATCCATGGTCGAAATGACCTGGAACGTCAACCAGCCCGGTCGTTGGCGCCGTCCTAAACTCGTCGCTGAAATACGCCAGGAAGATACCGACTGGACTCGCTACCAGCTTAATCGTCCAAAGACAGACTGGGACCCACGCAAGTATTTAGAATACCGGCTTTTTTATCCTTACTCATCGGGTATTCCTGGCCAGTGGATGTCGCACCAGATTGACACAGTTCACTGGTTTAGCGGATTGGATCATCCCCGCAGCGTCGTTGCCAACGGAGGTGTTTACGTCTGGAAAGACGGGCGCGTTAACCCTGATACGTTCACGGCCGTGTTCGATTACGGTCCGGACAACGATAAAAGTAAGGGTTTTCAGGTGCTTTATTCTTCCAGAATGCACAACGAAGCGGGTGGTACCAAAGAGTATTATTACTCAAACGGCGGCATGATCAATCTGGACACAAACAAGATCACACCAGAAGGTGGTTTGACGGCCAGATCGGCGCAGGAAATGAACATGAAAGCAAACATGTTGCCCGAAATGTCATTAGCCAGCGGCCCTAAACAGGAGACTAGCGCCAATACAGGAGCGGATCCGATGACTTCGCTACACATGCTGAACTGGATGAGTTGTGTACGCAGCCGTCAAGAGCCCAATGCCCCAGCTCGCGTCGGCTTTAACCATTCTGTGGCCAATATTATGGCCACAATGGCGCTCCATACTGGTAAACGTGTTACCTGGGATTCTACTAAACAGGATGTGGTAGTAAGTTGAAAATAAGCAAAAGAGAAAGGAACGAGGAAGAGTTTATACGATACTATTCCTCGTTCCTTTCTCTTTTTATTTTACCAACCCCACCCCAATTTGGCAGCTTAAGCACTTCTTGTGAACGCAGAACTCATTATGGAGTTCGATAGCGGCCTGTGAATCGAAAGCCGTGCGAATGTCTAAGCCCAAAGCGTTCCAGTTATCGATGAGATGGTTCTTTTCGGACGGAAGCTGCTCGAGCAAGGCAATTGACCGATCAATGTAAGCCGGTTGCCCTCGATGATGAGCATAAGCTGCTAGTAAGGGAATGGCCGTATTGATTACGATATTCACCGCTGAGGTTTCTCCTAGAGCCGAAACTGTTTTCTCTGTTACCTTCCCGAATCGATAATGCGTTTGCCAGTAAGTGGACGGAGTAATTTGTAAGGCTTTCAGCAATAATTCAACATCCGTCGCCCCGACAAAAAGCGAGAACAAGCTGGCGTGCTGCGTAATCAACTGGGTAAACTGCGCTAATCGAAGCGTAGGAAAGTTTGCGGGGCGCAGCCGTCCCCATTTCCAGGCATGAGTAGCTACTTCTTTATCATTCAGTTGGTATTTGGTCGCTAGAAATCGATATTCCCGTTGCAGAAGTTGGCTATATTCGTCTGTCACTTCCGCATCCAGTAAGCCAGCCATCCCAAATAACAGGGCTTCCGTTTGCGTCACTACGTCCCGGTGTTTACGTATCGCTTTTAGCGGAACCGTTCGAGCCAGTTGTTCCATTGGAGCGGCATTGATCTTAAACCCCATATTGGTTGCCAGTAGCTGATACGCCACTTCTTCCCAATCGCCGTTGGTTTGCTCAGCTATGAGCTGTACACCAGCCGCTTTTCGTTCCAGCCGTTGCAACATGGCTTTATCGAGCATCGACGTAATACGAAGCGGCTGAACGCTCCTGAATTGTCCAGCACATGGAATTGGCTCCCGTGATTCGCTCAACGTTGCATAGCGCTTCAACAAATCACTAGTCGTACGGGAACATAGCTCCATTGTAGGAATGAGTGTTCCGTTTGTACGATTTATACGCTTGGTACTACCAGCCAGATCATCCTGCCAGACAACGTGCAGGATGACATTGTCGTAAGCCTGATCCTGTTGGTGGCGGTGCGACAACCAGTCAGACGTTTTCAGATGCATCTCGACTGTGCCTCCCCAATCCACATTGTTGATCAGTAAGCGAGCGTTGAAAAAATCCGGTCCCGATTCATGATTCCGAAAGCCAGGATGTAGAATTTGTATCGATTCACCATCAGAGGTTGTCAGATACGATCTGTCGAAATACTGGTATTGCCAGAGAAAATAAAGGAAAGCCTCGGTCACGGTGGCAGGGAAGATAGAAGTCTATCAAGGAAGTGTTTTCAAGCCGTGAGTCAAGTGCCAAAATACAGAAAATAGTTTACAGGCTATTTAATCTAAACTTTGCGGTAGCGATTGTCCTAAGAATTAGTTTGACAGGATTACAGTCAGCTAAAAGCTGTAATCCTGTCAATAAATTTAACGCTTCAAGGCAGCCAGATAGCCAGCCATTTCGGTTTGAAGCGCCTGAGCTTCTGCACGCGCCTTTTCAGCGAAATCAGTGTCAGAAGATGCATACAGAATGCTACGCGAAGCATTAACTAACAGACCGCAATCGGAGGTAAGGCCATACTTCGACACGTCGGCTAAGCTGCCACCCTGCGCCCCTACGCCTGGTACAAGCAGAAAGTTTTGAGGAGCTATTTCACGAACCCGGTCAATCTCACCTGCCTGGGTAGCTCCAATCACAAACATAAGCTGCTCTGGGCTGGCCCAGGTCTGGGCTGTCTGCATAACCACTTCGAATAACTCCTGTTCCTCAACGGGTTGACGTTGAAAATCAGCACTGCCAGCGTTTGATGTTAATGCCAGCAAAATCACCCATTTACCGGAATACTCCAGAAACGGCATAACGGAATCCCGTCCCATGTAAGGCGCTACCGTGACAGAATCAAAGTTTAGCCCAGCCGCATCAGGTTCGAAGAAAGTCCGGGCGTATAAGCCTGATGTGTTGCCGATGTCTCCCCGTTTGGCATCAGCAATCGTAAAACAGTCTTTAGGAATGTATTCCAGTGTTTTCTGGAGACTTTCCCAACCGCGTGGTCCCTGCGCTTCGTAAAAAGCAATATTAGGTTTGTAAGCTACCGCCAGATCGGCCGTAGCGTCGATGATGGCTTTGTTAAAGGCGAAAACAGGGTCTTTCTCGTGAAGAAGATGCGAAGGTATTTTGCGTAGATCAGTATCCAGACCAACGCAGAGGTAAGACTGCTTCCGAAAAATCTGATCAGCTAATTCGTTGTATGTCATGCCAGAAAATCAAGCCCACTCAGTAATGATGGATAAACAGGCTTGCCCCAAAGTTACAAACTCCAACCTCGTTTTTGTAGATTTGCCGGTAAACTCCGGCTACACGTAGTAAAATCTATTTCTGTTTATGCAAGTTCGTAAAACCTCCATTGAGGGCCTCGTTGAACTGATTCCACGCCTGTTTGAGGATGAGCGCGGCTACTTTTTTGAGTCGTACAACAAACCCCTCTTCACGTCGCTAGGCCTGCCGATGGATTTTGTTCAGGACAATCAGTCGTTTTCCGTAAAAGGCGTCTTGCGTGGCCTGCACATGCAGCACGAACCTTTCGCGCAGGGTAAACTGGTGCGGGTCATTACCGGTCAGGTACTTGATATTGCCGTAGATGTTCGTCCTGACTCGCCTACCTTTGGGAAATATGAAACGTTTTTACTGGATGCATCCATTGCCAACATGGCGTACATTCCGGAAGGTTTTGCTCATGGCTTCGTGGCGCTGCAGGATAGCATTTTCAGCTATAAATGTACGAATGTGTACAATAAAGCATCGGAATCAGGCATTCGCTGGGATGATCCTGATTTGAATATTGACTGGGGTATCAGCAATCCGATTGTATCGGACAAAGATCAGGAGCTAAAATTCCTGCGCGAAGTTTTTCCGGACGTGGCAGTCTAGTTCCCTCAAAAATCGGCAGAACCCAACCAGGTTCTGCCGATTTATTTTTCGTACATCTCTTCTAGCACCTTACGGCCTACTTTGCGGGCCGACAGCGGATTCTGACCCGTTACCAATCGTTCATCCATTTCGATGTATGTAATAAACGGCAGGAGTCCTTTACTATATAGAGCCTTTTTCTGTTTCAAACCGTCTTCTAACAGAAAAGGGACTTCTTCACTTAGTCGGAGTAACTTTTCTTCTATGTTGGAGAAGCCGGTTAACTGTCGGTTGTTGATCAGTGATCTCCCGTCCGATAACGTAACGTTCATCAGGCCACTCACTCCGTGCCCAACTGCCGCTACCATTCCTCCATTTTCGTAAACATAACGGGTTATTCGCTGTACGTCCGGGTTATCCGGAAAATCCCAGAGAGCACCGTGTCCACCTGAGAAAAAGACAATTTGGTAGGCGGCTGGATCCACGTCGATTAACGGGATGGACTCTTGCAGTTTCCGCCGAAAATCCGGATTGTTATACCATTTTTCGTTCGTCGTGTCGCGTCGGTCAATGCTCCGTTCATCAATAGGAACAGCCCCACCTTTAGGACTTGCAATGTCATAGGGCAAATTTCGGCTAGCAAGCTCATCGTAAAAATGCGTTGCCTCACTTAGCCACAAGCCCGTTTTTTGCGGTCGACCCGGAAAATCAGCATGGCTAGTGCAGACAATAAGCGAGCGATAAATGGGATCCATACAGCAATTAGATAACGTCTAGTAGCTTACCTGAAAAACGGCCATCCTATAACCTGGGAAGCGTTCAGCAGGTAAGCATCATTGATAGAGCCTATTTTTTCAACTAAGATACACTATTTGTTTTACGCGTGACTTATAGCTATTGACTTGCCGATGATCTAGCTGACAACAGTTACGTTGTTATAACTCGTATTGTTTCACGACCCATATTCAAATTAAAATTCACAAAATTCTATATATTACCTGTTGAATAATTGGCAATACGAGTATATTTGTTATAAACCGTAATGTACTAATCGCCATGAAAATTGCCACGTATGAATCGCTTCGGGCCGAGCACGCCTGGTATATTGTGTCAGATCAGCTCCAGCAGCGCAATAACATTCTTGCAAAAGGGATCACACACATGGAACGTAATCCGAATGATCTGGCCATGGCCAGTCGCCTGATTATGTTACGTTATCATCTTAAAGTGAGCCTTCGTCAACTGACTACGGAGATTCGCCAGAGCAATCCCACTGCTGAAGATAACACGCGCTTACACCGCCAATGGATGTACGTTCATCAGTTGTTTTTTTTACTACGGCAGATTGATACCGAGATGACGCGAGCAACGTACGAAAACGATACATTACGGTCCTGGGTAGACTCGCTCAATGGGCGCGTGTACCGTTCTGCCTTAGTACATTTAAACTGATTACGACTTACTTTATCGGAACGGTTGTTCAGGATAGATCAACCAGTATCTTGAACAACCGTTCTTTCTTTTAGACAATTTTACCGTAGCTGCGAAAACTGGTCAGCCTGTGCGTTAAGTGCCTGTTTTGGCGACTCGCCTGATTGAATCACTAGCTGGTACCGGAACGCAACAGACTGGCCGGCGGGGAGTTTGTAGTTCATAGCCGCTTCTTTGCCATTACTGAACACGGACGGAGCCAGTGGATTAGCTGCGAATAACCCATAACCGCGCGCGTGCCAGTAAGTCGGATAGCCAATGTTCTTCGGATGATCCAGCAACGTAACCGCCAACGTCTCGCCGTTGATTGTACCGGTCAGGTTTACCCACCGGGCGCGGGTTCCCCAGACAGCATCGCCCTCGATACCTTCACTACTGTGATACATTCCCGTAATTCCGGTGTTGTCCAGGGTTGGTACTTTTGTGGCTACGCCCTGCGCATCAGTGAATACCTCAGGTTTGGTCGATGGATGCTCCAGCTGGCGAGCCAACCGCAGTGCGATCATACCTTCTTTATTATCCTTGAACGTAACATCATTCGCCAAAGCTTTTAAAACGGCAGCCCGTTCGATAGTCCGCTTATTCCCTTCTACCCGAAACGTATAGGTTGTTGTTTCTTGTAACATCGGTTTATTATCCTTGTCAAGCCAATCAGCCGTTACAATCAGCTCCGCTTTGCCTTTGCCGCTTTTCATGGATTTGATGCCAGTGTGAACGATCGTCCCGAAGGGTCCTTTGTGCTCGGGCCCGACTTCGTTGGAGTTATTCCAGAAATCGTGTCCGTTCACATCCCCATAATTGAACCACATCCCAACGTGATGTGGGTGGTCGACACGCTCGCCCGGGCGGGGGTCCATAGGCCAACCTCGGGTTATAGCATTCCCCCCCGCCGATGCGATGGGATATAACACTGGCTTTTTCAATACGGCTGGCCCCGGATAGATGTAGGCGGTAAACGGCTTACCGTCAACCGTAACAGCAATCCGTTTTTCTGCTTCGTCGTGCGTCAGTTGAATTTGCTGCGCCCGGATCAGCGTTGTAGGCAGAAGAAAAAGCAGGTAAAAGAACAATTGACGCATAATTCAGTGCAAGGTTGGTCAGGAAGTTTCGAACAAAAGAGCCATAAAAAAGCCCCGGTCCTAAAAGCCGGGGCGTCGCTAAGGCTACTGTATCTTACTGGAAGTTGCTTATGATCAGGCCTTAATTCCCGAGCAAAATTTTGTTTGTTACGTCCTGATCGATGGTGATATAACCCGGATAGTTTACCTGACCACCAGCCAAATCCAGCGTTGGCTTAATACGGATGGTCAGTTTTGACGGCTTTGTGTTAGCCGATCCTGATAAATTCTGGACCAGTTGCGTGAACGCATCCCGAGTTTTGGCGTCGGTCAGTAATTGATAGGCGTTCGCATTCAGCCGAACCGGTACCCGCGTTTTCCCCCCGCCGGGCTGAACTTCAATACGTTGGTTAAGAAAGCCGTTGAACAACTCCTGCCCCGCCAGCAGAATTCGATATTCAAGCTGATTGATACCCGCTAATTTGTTGGTTGGATTCGTGATGTCCAGATTGATCCGGGCGTCTAATGGTACGTTGCGAACCAGCAGCCCAGCAGCCAGACGAGGATAGCGAGCCGGATTCAGGTCTTCCAGCCTACGAAACTCCCGAATGTCAACTCCGGCCAGATAGACGCTATCGGCCGACGCGATGGAATACCGGCAATCCCCCAATGTTTTTGCTTGCGAGATCTGTTTATTGATACTGCACTGACTAAATAGTAGAGGCAGCGCCAGAACAAGTACGAATAAGCTCTTTTTCATAAAATAAGTCGGTTTTAAGGATACGTCTCCGTTATCAGCTATCGTTCGGTGAGATACGTATTCTGCTGGCAGAACAACTGTTTTACTGACCGAATCGTTTGACAACGCAAAAAGTGTTTAGTTTAACAGGTATTGGCATACCTTCTGCTCAGGATAGCGTGATCCTCTTAGCGCAATTCGCTTAGTTGTTCATTAAAACATTTACTTTTGTCAAGCCTCGGTTTTACTCACAATCGCTCATGCTTACTGCCGACGACCTGATTTATGGGTATATCAACGGGATTTTCCCGATGGCCGATGCGGATGGTACTTTGTATTGGTATGCGCCTGACCCCCGCGCCATTATACCAATTGCCCCTTATAAGCCAGCCCGATCTCTGCGGCCCGTGTTGAATCAGCAGCAGTTCGACATTCGGTTCAATACGGCCTTTAGTCAAGTGATGCGTTATTGCTCGGAGCCCCGTAATGACGAAGACAGTGTCTGGATTTCAGAAGAAATCATCGACGCGTATACCGAATTGCACCACATGGGTCTGGCTCACAGTGTCGAAGCGTATCAAAACGATGAGTTGGTTGGCGGTCTTTACGGCGTTTCGTTGGGTTCAGCTTTCTTCGGCGAGTCCATGTTTCACCGGGTTAGTAACGCGTCGAAAGTAGCGTTTCATTACTTGATTATGCAGCTTCGGGAACAACGGTTTACCCTGCTCGATACGCAATTCATCAACGATAACGTCCGCCGGTACGGAGCGATCGAAATTCCAAAGGCCGATTACTTAAAACAGCTCAAGGCTGCGCTGGTTAACGAAGCTCGTTTCGTACCCGCTACGATCATCGACTAAAACCGGCTTTTCGGGGATTGCTCTATCTTTGCGCCCATGACCAAACCCGTTCTTGTCCTTAAATTCGGTACAGCTTCCATTACTAAACCCTCCGGCGAGCCCAATGAGCCGGTTATGGTCGACATTGCCCGTCAGGTGGCGGCTCTGCAGCCGCATTATCATATTGTATTAGTTTCATCCGGTGCGGTTGGGGCCGGCAAAGCGCTGATTCGCGATTATCGGGGTGACATTACGCAGCGCAAGGCAGCAGCGGCCGTAGGTAATCTATTTCTGCTCAATCAATACTCTCGTTTTTTTACCATTTACGGCATCTCTATTGCGCAGAGTTTGTGCGAACGCCATCATTTTGCCAACCGGGATCAGTTTCTGCAGCTTAAACAAACCTACGAGGAGCTGTGGCACAACGGCGTTATTCCAATTGCCAACGAGAATGACGTCGTCAGTAGCCGCGAGCTGAAGTTTTCAGATAATGACGAATTGGCAACACTAATGGCTGTGGGTTTTGGGGCAAAGGCACTAATGCTCTGCACGTCAGTCGGTGGGTTAATGGACAACAATGGGCAGATTATCCGGCAGGTTGCTACGTTCGACGAACAGATTTTTGGCGTTGTCCGGACCGATAAGTCATCGCTGGGGTTGGGCGGGATGGCGTCGAAACTAACCTTCGCCAAACTCGCTACCCGCATGGGCATTCGGGTCCTTATTTTCGGGTTGAACGAGCCGGATAACATCAGCCGGGCGCTGAACGGCGAAACCGGCACTGAGTTTTTGGCCCAGCCCAGTTCATTATCCGCCCGCAATCGCTGGCTGGTAAGTGGCAGCCTGGCTGTTGGACAGGTACAGGTTGACGCGGGGGCAGTACGTGCTCTGCAACAGCGCCGAAGTCTGCTGGCCGTAGGCATCAAAAATGTTATCGGTGATTTTGCGGCTGGCGAAATGATCGAAATTCTGGACGAGCAGCAGGTCGCAGTTGCCGTCGCCCGCGTCCGGCTCTCCTCCGACACCTTATCGCAACAGCTTAACCAGCAAAACATTGACGTGGCGAATGCTAACGATATCGTACTTTTGTAGGTAAAGCAGTCGGGCATTTATCTGCTTGTTATTTACTATGATTAACCGGACGTAATCGTCCAGGTGATACAATGACTCCAATCACTCCTCTTCTTCAGGCTACGCAACAGGCGGCTGCCGTCGTCCGTCAACTAAGCTCGGCGCAGAAAACCGACCTGCTTAACCGGATGGCTGACGTATTGACGGAGCACGTCAAGGACATCATTACGGAGAATCAGAAAGACCTAGATCGGATGTCGGCCGATGATCCGAAGTACGACCGGCTGAAGCTGACAGACGCTCGCATTGCCAGCCTGGCGCACAGTTTACGGGACGTAGCGATCCTTCCTGACCCGGCGGGAGAAGTGATCTTTGAGCGGACCATCGAACAGGGATTGAAGCTCAAAAAAATTGCGGTCCCTCTGGGTGTTGTTGGTGTCATCTATGAATCGCGGCCGAACGTAACGGTCGACGTAGCGTCGCTTTGTCTGCGATCTGGTAATGCTTGCGTACTCAAAGGCGGTAAAGAAGCGGACTTTTCGAACCGGTATTTAGTTAGTCTGATTCAGGCAGTGTTGACCGAGTTCGATGTGCCCAAAGCTGCCGTTTCACTCCTTCCCCCCGACCGGGCTGTGGTCAATGAACTTTTGACGGCTACGCGTTACGTCGACATTATTATTCCGCGCGGCTCCGAATCGCTGATTCAGTTTGTACGCAAGAATTCGCTTGTCCCAACGATTGAGACGGGTGCTGGTGTCTGCCATGCCTATGTCGAAGCATCTGCCGACCTGGAAAAAGCGACCAATATCGTAGTCAACGGTCGAGTATCCCGGCCATCCGTTTGCAATTCGCTGGACTGCGCGCTGGTCGATGCAGCCATCGCGGAACAGTTTCTGCCGATGATGATCGATGATTTTAGGAAATGGAACGTCGAGGTATTTGCGGACGAAACGGCTTACGCCATCTTGGAGAAGGCCGGCTACGAACAGCTGCAACACGCCCGCCCGGAAGACTTTGGCCGGGAGTTTCTGGATTATAAAATCGCGGTGAAAGTGGTGGCTGGCCTAAACGAAGCTCTGTCGCACATTCAGACGTACTCGTCAAAACATTCCGAGGCAATCATTTCGCAGAACCAGCCAATCATTGATCGATTTCTACACGAGGTTGACGCAGCCGCGGTATACGCTAACGCATCAACTCGCTTTACAGATGGGGGTGTCTTCGGCCTGGGCGCCGAGATTGGCATTTCGACCCAGAAACTCCACGCGCGTGGCCCCTTTGCGCTAGAAAAACTGGTAACTGAAAAATGGGTTGTTACCGGCGACGGACAGGTACGTTGGTAAGTTTTTCTGGTCATTTCTTTCAGGTGTAGTCATTTGTCGGCAATGACTACACCTTTATTTTTAGCTACGTAATGTATGGCTCCATTTTCCGTAAGCAGTTCGATTGTCTCATCAGCTGCACTCGCTCCGTTTCTGGCCGGCCAATATGGCTTGGCTCCTGAAGTAACGTGCCAGTTACTGAAAGCAGGGATTAGCCATACGTATTTACTTACCGATGACGGAACGCGCTACGTCTTTCGGCTATACACGCTGGATTGGCGTAGTCAGGCAGAAATTCTGGAAGAAATTCGCTTGCTGGATTTGCTCCAGAAACATAATATTCCCGTTTCGTATGCTATTCCAGACAAGACGGGCAGTTACATTCAGGAAGTAACTGCTCCCGAAGGATTGCGCTATGGAGTCCTGTTTTCGTACGCAGACGGCGAGAAACTACTCAACTTCTCGCCCGAGATACACACTCATATCGGCGAGGTGATGGGCCGGCTGCACCAGCTCACCCACAACCTGCGACTGTCAAGGGAAACGTATACACCGGACCGGCTGTTGGTCGATTCGTTTGTCTATTTACAGCAACGTTTACCGGCTGATTCCGACGAAATGCGGTTTATGCAAAAGGCACAGGCTTATTTGCTACAGGAACTCAGGTACGCCGATACTGCTCAACTCCGGCAGGGCGTCGTTCACCTGGACATTTGGTTTGATAACCTGCACATCGACCAAAATCACCGCGTTACGTTGTTCGACTTCGACTTTTGCGGTAACGGCTGGCTCTGTCTCGACGTTGCTTATTACATCCTCCAGATCCATAGTACCGAGAAAGTGGAGCAAGAGCGTAACCAAAAGATCGAAGCCTTTTTAACGGGTTATGAGTCAGTGACGCCAATCAGCAGCGAAGAGAAACGACTTTTACCCATGCTGGGCGTAACGATTTATTTTTTTTACTTGGGTATACAATGTCAGCGTTACGAAAACTGGTCTAACGTCTTTCTGAACGAAACCCATTTAAAACGTTTTATCAACTTACTGGTCAAGAAGTATTTTGATGATAATGGGTTGGGATAGGCCTGCAAGCATTTCTTGGCAAAACTATCAGAAGTTAGCTAGTCCGGTTTCCCATTTCGCAAACGCGGTGCGATACGTTTTGTACTGGTCTGAATTGGGTTCAAAGGTCTTTCCGAACGCTACTTTCTCAGCGGCTTCATCCAGCGTTTTAACCATACCGACGGCTTTCATTGTCAGCAGAATACCGCCCATCGAACCGCTTTCGTTACTGGCATTAAGTCGAACGGGACGACCGGTCATATCAGCCAGCATCTGCACCCAGAAATCAGACTGTGCAAAGCCGCCATTGGCGTGAATAACCCGAGCGGGGCCGGTGTGCGTTGTCAGCAGGTTATTAATGCTGAGCAAATTGAACAGGACACCTTCCAGCGACGCCCGGACAAAATGTGCCTGCGTGTGTAACCAGTCGACGTGCATGTAAGCGCCCCGCACGTGAGCATCCCAGAGTGGCGCTCGTTCTCCTTGTAAGTATGGATAAAACAGCAGGCCATCGGCACCGGCGGGAACCGTCTGCGCTTCAGCGAGCACGGCTTCCGTTTCTTTTGTCAAAAACTTCTCACTTAGCCATTCCAGCACGTTTCCTCCATTATTGGTAGGGCCACCAACAACGTAGTGATTGTCGTCAAGAATATAACAGAACAAGCGGCCTTTCGCGTCGCGTAGGGGTTTACGTACCGTCTGACGAATGGCTCCACTGGTCCCAATTGTCAGCGTAGCGGTACCAGCTTTAATGGCTCCTGCGCCCAGATTCGCCAGACAGCCGTCCGACGCCCCGATCACCAGCATCGTCTCGTTTGTCAGGCCAGGAATGGTTGTCTCGGGACGAGGAGAATAAGGGCGCATGAACGTCGTGGCTACCGGTTTCGACAACTGATCGGGTCGGACGCCAGCGTACTCCATAGCCAGATCGCTCCACTGCCGTTTAGCTTCGTCAAATAGCCCTGTTGCCGTCGCAATGGAATAATCGACTTCGAACTGACTGGTCAGGCGAAACCAAAGAAATTCTTTGATCGAGCCAAAGTGAGCCGTCCGGTTCAGCAACCGGGAGTCGTGCTCTCGCAGCCAGGCCAGTTTGCATAATGGAATCATTGGGTGGATAGGCGTTCCGGTCAGCTCGTAAATGGCTTTACCCAGATCCGCCTTCTCCGAACGTAACGTATTCGCCTGCGCTTCAGCCCGGTTATCCGACCAGAGAATGAGATTACTCATTGGCTTTCCGTCAACATCCATTGCCAGTAGACTATGCATAGCCGTACTGAATGCGATATGAGTAATCGTATGTCCTGCTTTGCCTAACTCATCCAGTATTTCTGCCATCACCTGCACCAGCGCGTTCCAGACTTCCAGCGGGTCCTGTTCCGCATAGCCGGGTTCCGGGTTAAGCGTCGTTACGGAAGCCGATGCATGAGCCAGAATTTCGCTCAGGTCAGCGGGCATCGCCAGCGCTTTTACGTTAGTTGTACCGACATCGAGGCCAACAAAGCAATTCATCAGTAGTAGAGGCAACCGGTTACCCACGCCCGATCTAGTGAATGGTGATGACCGAGTGTGGGAGCTCGGATTACAAAACTAAGTTTGTTCGATACCGAATTGTTTGAACCAAGTTCGTTTGTCTTGCTTCGGTCAACTGGTCATGAACGTCGATTTAGGTATCTTTGTCAAAAGAGCAAAGTATGTATTTTTTACGTTGGGCTGTTATTATTTTCAGTAGCGTTCTGTTTGTACTCGCCTGCAGAAATAAGTCATCAACCACCGATGCCCTACCCGAACCAACTCAACTGACTGGCGAACAGCTTAGTCGGACGTACTGCGGGAGCTGCCACCTGGCCCCTAGCCCGTCGTTGCTGGATAAAGACACTTGGAAGCGCAGTGTACTCCCGCAAATGGCGCTCTATATGGGCCAGACGGGTGGTCAGCTAAACGAACTTACCCGGTACAGCAATCCGGATGAGCTGGCACGCATCATCAAAGCCAATATTTTTCCGTCAACGCCAACGCTGCATCCTACCGACTGGGAGAAGGTTGTCGCTTATTACACCACTCAGGCGCCAGATTCGGTTTTACCGCAGTTGCCGCACCTCGCCGTCCGAGTTGGGCTGCCTTTATTTCAGGTTCAGCAATCCGAACGGGCTATCGACGGAGCTGTTACGCTACTTCAGTATGATACGTTGACAAAGCGTATTTGGGCGGGAGATCAACGGGGACAGTTGTACGCGTTGGATCAAAATCTTCGTCGCGTAGATTCGCTGCGGTTGCCAAGCGCTCCTTCCGACCTGCGAGCTAATCGCGATGGCAGCCTGGACATTCTGACGCTGGGTATGCTGAACCCCAACGACCTGACAGCAGGAGCCTGGAGTCGTTACCCAAACAGGACGGCAGCACCTATTCCACTCATTCTCAACTTACAACGCCCCGTACAGTCGACCTTAATCGACATTAATCGTGATGGTCGCGAGGACGTTATTATTTCGCAGTTTGGCAACAACACGGGAAAACTGAGCTGGTTTCAGGGACTCAAACAGGGCTTTGCCGAACACGAACTAGACCCGATTCCTGGCGCCCGGCAAACGTTAATTGCCGACGTCAACAATGATCAGTGGCCGGATATCATCGCCCTGTTAGCCCAGGGAAACGAACAGATTGCGATTTATTATAACCAACAGAACGGCTCCTTCCACAAAGAGATTTTGATGCAGTTTCCGCCGGTGTACGGGTCCAGCTTCCTGGAAATGGCTGATATTGACAAGGACGGCGATCAGGATTTAATTTATTCCAATGGCGATAACGCAGACTATTCAACCGTTCTGAAACGCTACCATGGCATCCGGGTTTTTCTGAACGATGGTACGTTCCATTTCCGGCAAACCTTGTTTTATCCGTTGCACGGCGCTACCCAAACAGTTGTTCGCGATTTTGATCAGGATGGCGACATGGATATCGCTGCCATTGCCTTCTACCCCGACTTCTCAGAACGTCCTAACAAAGGCTTCGTTTATTTTGAGAACCGCGGCAATCTGCGCTTTACGCCCCGCACATTCCCCAACGCCGAGCGGGGCCGTTGGTTGCGGATGACCGTGGGGGATATCGATCAGGATAGTGACGAGGATATTTTACTCGGTTCCTTTTTCCGGGCGACGGGAGCACAGTCCGCGAACATGATGAACGAATGGCGTAAGCCGGGAACGGGCGTTACGTTGCTCCGGAACCAACTAAAGCAATCTAAGCCGATTCAGTGAGCTACAAGTTGTAGAACGAAACCGCATTAGCGCCAAACACTTTCTCGCGTACCTCATCGCCCCAGGGGCTAACGTAGTCCTCAACCAACGTTTTCACCTGAGTATAGTTAGCCGCGACCAGGCAAACCGGCCAGTCTGAACCAAACAACAGGCGATCCGGACCAAAATGCTCAAACGCTACGTCCAAGTAGGGGAAGAAGTCCTTTTTGCTCCAGTTCTGCCAATCGGCTTCGGTGACCATGCCCGATAGTTTGCAGGAAACGTTACGTTGTTTGGCAATCTCGGTCAGGAAGTTCGACCAACGGCTGATTTCCTGCTTTTTGATGTACGGTTTGGCCAAGTGATCGATAACAAAGTTCACCTCTGGTACAGCCCGAACCAGGTGCAACGCGGCTTTCAACTGGCTGGGGTAGATCAAAATATCGTATGTCATCCCAAATACAGCCAGTTTTCGAATACCCTCAACAACCGATGGACGGGCCAGAAAATCGTCGGGTTCTCCTTGCGCAACGTGTCTGAACCCTTTGAGCGATTTGTGCTGCGTCAGTACTTCCAGACGCTCATTCAACGTAGCAGCCTGTAAGTCAACCCAGCCAACTACCCCTTTGACGATGTCATACGCCTGGGACATGTTTACCAGGAACATCGTTTCCTCTTCCGACTGAGAAGCTTGTACCGCCACACAGCCATCAATTCCATTCTGCTTCAGGACAGGCTCAAGATCAGCGGGTAAAAAGTCCCGACGGATAACCGCCATGTCGTCAGTTATCCACGAATCACGATCTGAGTCAAAATACCAGAAGTGTTGATGCGCATCGATGGTCATAGTTCGAAGGAGAAAGAGAAGGGAGGAAAGGGACTACCGCAGTGGTATAAAATAGGAGAGGCAGCGGGTACTACCTCTCTCATACATTTACTTTTTATCGACGTAAGCAACAGCTTCCTGACGCTGTTCGCCTAAGCCCTCGATACCGAGTTCGACTACGTCACCGGGTTTCAGGTAGCGCTGAGGGTTCAGACCGAGTCCAACACCAGCCGGGGTTCCGGTTGAGATAACGTCACCCGGCAACAGCGTCATGAACTGACTGATGTAACTCACCAGGGTAGGCACGTTGAAGATCATATCATCCGTATTCGAATCCTGAAGCATTTCACCATTCAGCTTCAACCAAAGATGTAACTTGTTCGGATCAGCAATTTCGTCTTTCGTAACCAGGTACGGCCCCAGGGGCGCGTATGTATCGGCGCTTTTTCCTTTCACCCACTGACCACCCCGTTCTAATTGCCAGGCCCGTTCGCTGTAGTCGTTGTGCAGGGCATAACCAGCGATGTAGTCCATAGCTTCGTCCAGCTCAACGTACGATGCCTTTTTGCCAATTACGATAGCCAATTCAACTTCCCAGTCCGTTTTCTCCGACCGCTTCGGAATTATGACGTTATCGTTGGGTCCACAGATTGCCGTTGTTGACTTGTAAAACAGGATTGGTTCAGCCGGGATAGCCGCGTTAGTCTCCGCGGCATGTTTCGCGTAGTTCAAACCAACGCACATAATCTTGGATGGTCGCTTTACACAGGGGCCGAAGCGGGCATCAGCGGGCACTTCAGGGCAGGCGGGTGCGTGCGATTCAAGCCAGTGTGCCAGTCGGGCGGGGCCATCACTAGCAAAAAAAGACTCATCATAGTCTTCACCGAAGTGGGTAACATCAATGGATTGACCGGTTGGCAATACCACACCGGGGCGTTCATGATCGGCCGGGCCGAAGCGGAAGAGTTTCATGCGACAGAATAAGCTTTTGCCCAAAAGTAAGGCTTGTTGCTGCTTTACACTACTCACTAACTAATCTTAATCCAACTGCTACGCTCTTTTATTTCCCAAAAACGCAAACCGGAAGATGGCTTACACTCGAAAACGATACCCCGTTGACGACCTTATTTCACCCTCCGATTAACAAAACGTTTCCTGCTAAGCCCATCACAGATAACATTAAAAAGGCCAGCCTGAGACTTCAAGCTGACCTTTTTAATGTCTTGGTAACAATCTAGTTATTCAACCGAATAAAACCGCCATCTAGTGGGTAATCGCAGCCCGTCACGAAGCCCGCTTCGTCCGAGCACAGGTAGAGAGCCAAAGCACCAACTTCCTGCGGTTCGGCCATGCGGCCAATAGGTTGCGTTTTCGAGAGTTTTTCAAACATCTCTGCCTCCTGGCCCGGGTAGCTCTTAGCCAGGAAACCATCCACAAAGGGTGTATGAACCCGCGCGGGCGAAATGCAATTGCAACGAATATTATCGGCCAGGTAATCCTTTGCCACCGATAAAGTCATGGTCAGCACGGCTCCCTTACTCATCGAATACGCAAACCGGTCCGGAATACCAACCGACGACGCGACCGATGCCATGTTCAGAACAACGCCCCCGCCGTTCTTTTTGAAGTGTGGAATCGTGGCGAATAGACAGTTGTAAACGCCTTTTACGTTGATCCGAACGATACGGTCAAAGTCAGCTTCGCTGGTCGTATCAGCTTTACCGACATGAGCTACACCAGCATTATTAACCAGAATATGAATCGGCCCCTGCGTAGCAATCTGCCCAATGACATCGACCACCTGCGCCTGATTTGATACGTCGACGGCGTGCGCCTGGGCTCTACCACCGGTAGCTGTAATCTCATCGGCAACCTGCTGCGCCTGATCGCTGTTGATTTCCAGAATATGGACAGTTGCCCCCGCCTGCGCAAAGGTCCGGGTGATAGCCAGCCCAATACCACTAGCTCCACCCGTAATTAGTGCCGTTTTGTTTTGAAGAGAAAACATAAGTAAAGAGTGAAAGTACGAAAGAGTGAAAGTGCGAAAGCTCAGGCGTCAGCCACCTCACTCTTTTGCACTTTCACTCTTTCGCCATTAGAGTGATACCCCCCGCTTCCAGGGGATGAAGTCGTCCTGACCGAGTCGTTCGGCCTTTGTTGTTTCGTTGCCAGAAGCCAGTTGGATGATATACTCCAGCAGGGCATCGGCATTCTGCTCAATGCTTTGTTCCCCGTCGATGATCGGACCGCTGTCGAAATCGATTACGTCGGGCATCCGAGTTTTAAGCTTTGTGTTGGTCGATACTTTCACGACTGGACAAACGGGGTTGCCGGTGGGCGTACCTAACCCCGTCGTGAACAGGATTACGTTGGTACCCGAACCGGCCATGCCTGTCGTTGCTTCTACGTCATTACCGGGGGTGCAGAGTAGACTCAATCCGGGTTTCGTAGCGGGTTCAGCATAATCCAGTACGTCGGCGACGGGAGCAGAACCTCCTTTTTTGGCAGCTCCGGCGGATTTAATGGCATCCGTAATCAGACCGTCTTTGATATTGCCCGGTGAGGGATTCATGTCGAAGCCAGAGCCAGCCGCCTGTGCCTGCGCCGAGTATTCCCCCATCAGGTCAATGAACTTCTGCGCTTTCGTTTCATCAGCGGTGCGATTGATGAGTTCCTGCTCGACCCCATTCAATTCCGGAAACTCAGCGAGTACAGTCTTTCCACCCAATGCACCCACTACGTCCGATAGGTGCCCCAGCACCGGATTGGCTGAGATACCTGAGAAACCATCCGACCCGCCACACTTTAACCCGACGGTCAGGGCGCTTAAGGGAGCTGGTTTACGTTCCAGTTTGTTGATCTCAACCAGGCCCAGGAAGGTTTCTTTGACAGCCTGCGACATAAGCATGTATTCCGTGCCCGCCTGTTGTTCGTAGATCAATAATGGTTTATCAAACTTCGGATTCTGGCGTTTTATTTCGGCCGTAATCATATCGGTCTGCAAATGCTGACAGCCTAGGCTCAGAATCGTAGCGCCCCCCACGTTGGGGTTGTTAACAAATCCGGCTAATAGCGAAGCTAGATAGTTCGAATCCTGACGGGTACCACCGCAACCCATCTCGTGGGTTAAGAATTTGATACCGTCGATATTGGTGAACGGGCGTTTCTGCGCCGGGGTGTAGTGCAGCGTCTGATTCTGATCCTCATCGACGAAGGGCTGAATCTTCTTGATCGTTTCCATCTCCCCCGCCTTGTACAAACTCAGCAGTTCGTGCACCTGCTCACGGTACGTTTCCGGCTGTGCATAGCCAAGTTCCCGCTCGAAGGCATCCTTCAAAATCAGCACATTGCGATTTTCGCAGAAGACCAGCGGTACAACCAGCCAGTAGTTTCGCGTACCAACGCTACCGTCGGCCCGGTGGTAGCCCATGAAACTCCGCCCCTGCCAGGTCGATACATCGGGAGGCTGCCAACTGTAAGGCTGTTTCTTATCCAGACCGTAGCGATCCGAATCGTGCTTGAGATTAAATGTAGTGATTGGCTCGCCCCGCTTGATTGGCCGCATGGCCTTACCAACTAGTACCCCGTACATAATAATAGGCTCACCGGGCTGTCGGTCTTCGGTCACAAATTTGTGCTTGGCACCTACCGCATATGGTAGTTCGTACGTGTCGTTTTCAAACTCAATTTGCTCTCCTGCAGCTAAATCACGTAATGCAACGATGACATTATCAGCAGGATGCACTTTTAATACGCGGGCTGGCATCACTGGATTGTTTTAACGGGGTTCTTTTACTTCGGTCCGAAATATACCCCTTTGCCAAAAACTTTGTCCAATTTTAAGCCGAATAGCATCCTAAACTTATCTCCTTTTCTGATTCCTTTCTCTCTGTTATGTCTGATTCGTTAGCCAATTCATCAAGCAGTTTCCCGGCCGGGCGTCTGATGTCGATGGACGTTTACCGGGGCTTTGTCATGACCCTGATGGTAGCCGAACTCCTTCAGTTTCATCGGTTACACGAAGCCTTTCCGAATAATCCATTCTGGGCCTTTCTGGCTGATCAGCAGAGCCACGTCGAATGGGCCGGCTGCTCACTGCACGATTTGATACAACCCTCATTCTCATTTCTGGTAGGCGTAGCGCTTCCCTACTCGCTGGCTAGTCGGGAAGGACTGGGCAAATCGTTCGGTGCTCAGTTCGGGCGGGCGTTACGTCGGTCGCTGGTCCTGGTACTGCTTGGTATCTTTCTTCGCTCAATTCATTCAGACCAGACGAATTTTACGTTCGAGGACACCTTGACTCAGATCGGGCTGGGGTATCCTTTTCTTTTTCTATTGGGTAACGCCAGCCCGCGTACTGTTTGGCTAGCATTCACCGGTATTCTGGTTGGTTACTGGCTTGCCTTTGTGCTGTATCCAGCTCCTAGGCCTGATTTCGACTACGCAGCCGTCGGTGTTCCTCCGAACTGGCCGGAACACTACAGTGGTCTGATGGCTCATTTCAACAAAAACAGTAACCTGGCCTGGGCATTCGATACGTGGTTCCTCAACCTGTTCCCGCGCGAAAAGCCGTTTTTATTCAACGGGGGTGGGTATGCAACACTGAGTTTCATCCCGACCTTAGCCACCATGATACTGGGGCTTCAGGCAGGGCGCTGGCTTAGGTCTGGTATTTTGGCGAAAGATCTACTCAAGCGCTTTCTGCTAGTAGGAGCCATTGGGCTAGCCGCGGGTATCTTGCTGCACGTATTGGGCATTTGCCCCGTCGTTAAACGTATCTGGACACCCGCCTGGGTGTTGTTTAGCGGAGGCTGGTGTTTCTGGTTACTGGCCTTTTTCTACGGAATCATCGACGTAGCGGGGCATCGAAGCTGGGCGTTTCCGCTGGTTATCGTTGGGATGAATTCCATTGCTATCTATTGCCTGGTTCACCTCATCGACCGGTTTATCATCGATTCATTGTATATCCATTTTGGCCACGGCCTTTTTCGGATACTGGGAGCCGCCTACGAACCATTACTGGTAGGCATCGTTACAATGAGTATTTTCTATCTAATTCTCCGGTGGATGTACCGCCGGAAATTGTTTATCCGAATCTAACTTATGCCGACTGCTAACATTGTCAATATCTTCGACGAAACCATTTTTTACGGCACCATAACGGTTGAAGACGGACGTATCAGCCAGATTGACAACTTGGGACCGGAACGCCCTGGCGAACCTTATATATTACCGGGTTTTGTCGACGCCCATGTTCATGTTGAAAGCTCGCTGCTGACTCCCCCCCAGTTTGCTCGGCTGGCCGTTGTCCATGGTACCGTCGCGACTGTTTCCGATCCTCACGAAATTGGTAACGTACTAGGCGTAGCGGGTGTCGAATACATGATTCAGGAAGGAAAACGTGTGCCGTTCAAATTTATGTTCGGTGCCCCCTCCTGCGTCCCGGCGACAACGTTCGAAACAGCAGGCGCAGTGATTGATGTTGAGGGTGTAGAACATTTACTTAAGATGTCAGATATAGGCTATCTGGCTGAAATGATGAACTACCCCGGTGTGCTCAATCGGGATGCCGACGTAATGGCCAAGCTGGCGCTGGCCAAAGCCTTTGACAAACCCATTGATGGCCACGCGCCTGCCCTGGTGGGCGACGCTGCTCAGCAGTACATCGACGCTGGTATTACGACCGATCACGAGTGCTTTACGTACGAAGAAGGTCTGGACAAAGCCCAGCGGGGTATGCACATTCTGATCCGGGAAGGCAGTGCCGCTCGGAATTTCGACGCGCTAATCCCCCTGATGGCCGAGTTTCCAGCGCAGATTATGTTCTGCTCCGACGACAAACATCCGGACACGCTGGCCGAGGGGCACATCAATCAACTGGTCGTTCGGGCACTGGAGCAGGGGCATACTCTTTGGCACGTACTCCGAGCAGCCTGCCTAAATCCAGTGCTTCATTACCGCATGCCCGTAGGATTATTACGTCAAGGCGATCCGGCTGATTACATTATTGTCGAGGACTTACACCGTTTTACCATTCAACAGACGGTTATCGACGGTGAAACGGTAGCTCAAGCGGGTGAATCTGCCATACCAGACTTACGCAGCGACCACGTCAATCAATTCAACTGCTCACCGAAAAAGCCAGAAGACTTCGCTGTTCCAGCCGAACCAGGCTTATCGCAGATTCGTGTGATTGGCGCGCTGGACGGGCAGCTGATTACGAACGAATTACATCTGGAGCCTCTTGTTGAAGATGGCCTGATTATTCCGGACGTAACACGCGATATTCTGAAACTCGTTGTTGTGAATCGTTACCAGGATACACCACCAGCCGTCGCCTTTATCAAAAACTTTGGCCTACGTCATGGCGCCATCGCGTCCTCCGTTGGCCATGATTCTCACAACATTACGGCCGTCGGCTGCGACGATGAAAGCATCTGCCAGGCCATTAACCAGGTCATTAAAGCAAAAGGAGGGCTAGCCGCGGTAAAAGGAGAAGCTCCTCATGAGCATGATAAGGAGATCATGAGCCGGCGGGCTTTTCTGCATCTCGTTACAACATCTGACAACCAGTTTTTACCGTTGCCCGTTGCTGGCTTGATGACGGACGTTGACGGCTACGACGTTGCCAATCAGTATTTTGCGCTGGACAAGTTTGTCAAAGAGGACATGGGTAGCACACTGTCGGCTCCGTTCATGACTTTAAGCTTTATGGCGTTATTGGTTATCCCGGCATTGAAGTTAAGTGACAAGGGCTTGTTTGACGGTACTCGTTTCACATTCGACTCTCTTCAAATTGTTAAATAACACCAAGAAAAATTTTTATTCGCAAACTGTTTTAAATTCAATTCATTATCAATATGTTTACACAACCTAACGGCTATTCCAAACCCTTTCCTACTAATCATGGCTCGTTCACGTGCAAAAAATGGTCCCGACGACGAAACTCTGTGGAATCTGTTTCGCGAAGGTGATGAAAACGCGTTTGCCCAGTTGTACCAGAATTATGTTCAGACCCTCTACCATTACTGTGCTCATTTTGCTGCCGACCGTGCCCTGATTAAAGATTGCATTCACGACCTGTTCGTTGAACTCTGGAAACACCGTTCCACCATCGGCCCAACAACATCAGTTCGTTTCTATCTGATGGCGTCTATCAAGCGCAAGCTAGTACGTCATCTCACTGCCGAACAGAAACTCATTAGCCAGGACGACACCCTGAACGGACGTCGTTTGGGAGATACCCTGATTGATGCTGATCCCTCTCACGAAAACCGGCTCATCTCATTCGAAGAAGATTTGTTCGTAAACGATTGTCTGCAACAGGCGCTGGAAAAACTTCCCCGTCGGCAGCGCGAAGCCGTTCATCTGCGTTTCTTCCAGAACATGAGCAACGAAGAAATTTCGGCACTGATGGACATCAATATTCAGTCGGTTTATAATCTGATTTTTGGCGCGATGAGTAACCTAAAACGGTACATTACGCTCGAAAAAATTTACTTATAGTGCCTATTCCTAAACTCTACCTTACGCCCGGTAACCCAACAGTTACCGGGCTTTTTTATGCGTTGTCAAATGGATTAAGGCCGTGAATTGAGGTAACTTCGCCGGATGAATACGGACTCAACGCCCTTACCCGAGCGGGTTCGCCCGCGCACTCTTGATGATGTTATCGGTCAACGTAAACTGATCGGGCCGGGTGGCGCCTTGCGTCGGGCAATCGACGCCGGGCGACTGCCTTCTATGATTCTGTGGGGGCCTCCAGGGGTAGGTAAAACAACGCTGGCACTGCTCCTAGCGGAAGCCGTCAAGCGGCCTTTCATTGCCCTGAGCGCGATCAATTCGGGCGTAAAAGAAATTCGGGATGTACTGAGCCGACCATCAGGCATGTTCCCACCGGTAGTTTTCATCGACGAGATTCACCGCTTTAATAAGAGCCAGCAGGACGCGCTGCTGGGAGCCGTTGAGAAGGGACAAATCACATTGATTGGTGCTACTACCGAAAATCCATCGTTCGAGGTTAACGCGGCCCTACTGTCCCGATGCCAGGTATACATTCTGGAAGCACTGAGCCGCGATGAGTTAATTCAGGTTGTTGACCGAGCTATTGCCCAAGACAAATTTCTGCAATCTAAAAGCATCACGGTCGAGTCGTACGACGCGCTGCTCCGCCTGTCGGGGGGGGATGGCCGGAAGCTACTCAACTTACTTGACCTAGTTGCTTCGGCGCATGTCTCAACAGATCCGTTGATTCTTACGGACGAGGGTGTTATCACTGTTGCTCAGCAGAACATCGCCCGGTACGACAAATCGGGCGAGCAGCATTACGACATCATCTCGGCCTTTATTAAATCTCTGCGCGGCTCCGATCCGAATGCGGCTTTGTACTGGATGGCACGGATGATCGTGGCGGGGGAAGATCCGGTTTTCATTGCCCGACGCATGCTGATCATGGCGTCAGAAGATATCGGTAACGCCAACCCAACGGCGATGATCATGGCCTCCGAAGCAGTACAGGCCATTAGAGCCATTGGTATGCCCGAAGGACGAATTATTCTGTCGCAGGTAGCGGTTTATCTGGCGACATCGCCAAAAAGCAACGCCAGCTACATCGCCATTGATGAAGCTATTGCCCTCGCTGAGCAAACGGCGCATTTACCCGTGCCGCTTCACTTACGCAACGCGCCGACAAAATTGATGAAGCAGATCGGGTACGGAAAGGAATACCTATATGCTCATGAGCACGAAGGCAACTTCGCCCAGCAAAACTTCCTACCTGATGATCTGAAAGGTCACAAACTCTATGAACCGGGCCATAACGCCCGCGAAGCCGAAATCCGGCGGAGTTTGCAGAAGTGGTGGGGAGACCGGTATGGCTATTGATCAGCCAGATTAGCTTCTGATTGCCAGATTCCGGCTATATAACAAACTTGCCTCTCCGTTAAACTGAATACGTTTTTCAAAACGTAATCCCAGCTTCTCGATCAGACGAATTGATGCCTGGTTTTCGGGGTCGCAAAATGCCGTGATACGCTCCAGTTTTAACTGGGTCTGCGCATAATCCAGCAGGGCCGATGAAACTTCGTACCCGTATCCTCTGCCTTCGTAACCGGGCAGGAAGGCAAAGCCCAGATCAACGTCGGGTAGTGTGTCACGCTTGAACAAGCCACAAAGTCCAATGGGTCGATCATCTTTCTTGAGTAGGACAAGATAACCCCCAAAACCAAATTCCGCATAGCTTTTCAGCGGTTCACTCTGGATGTACTGACGAGCATCCTCCAATGTGCGAACGCCCCGGTCGCCAATGAAGCGCAACCAGGGCGGACTATTAAGTAGAGCAAGCATGAACGGCGCGTCGTCAGGCGTAAACTGTCGAAGTACCAGCCGCTCTGTTTCCAGAATGATCATGTCGCCGTCGTTAAAACGCGACTGACTTTAACCGCAGGCCCGTATCTTCCGGTAGGCCAAACACCAGGTTCAGATTTTGCACCGCCTGACCCGACGCCCCTTTCGTGAGGTTGTCAATCACACTAGTGATCAGCAGTTGCCCATCGTGCAACTCCAGGTGCAAAAAACACTTGTTAGTATTAACGACCTGCTTTACGTCGATTGGCGCATCGCTGAGGTGGGTGAACGGATGCTCAGCGTAGTACGTCCGATACAGCTCTTTGGCTTCCTCGCGGGTTCCGCTGAAGGGCGTATATACATTGGCCATGATCCCCCGTGTGTAATCCCCCCGGTAAGGAACAAAGTTGATCGCGTGTGTAAAGTCGGGATCAAGCGTTGTCAGGCTCTGTCGGATCTCAGCCAGGTGCTGGTGCGTAAAGGCTTTATAGATGGACACGTTGTTATTCCGCCACGAGAAATGCGTAGTTGGCGACAGGGCCTGCCCGGCACCGGTACTACCCGTTATGGCACTCACTTGTATATCGTCCGTCAGCAAACCCGCCTTCGCCAGCGGCAACAGCGCTAGTTCGATGCTGGTAGCAAAACAACCTGGGTTAGCGATCCGTGTCGCTTCCTGAATCCGTTCACGCTGTAGTTCAGGCAGACCATAGACAAAGTCATCGTGCTCATCCCGGAAGTCAGCGCTCAGGTCGATGACCGTAATATCGTCTGATACGTCATTATCGGCCATGAACGTGACCGAGGCACCATGACCCGAGCAAAGGAAAATAGCATCTACGTTACCTGGCGTTAACAGGTCAGCCATAGCGTCACCCGTGAACAGCAAGTCTGTATCGCCCAGCAAGTCCGTGTGCGTAGCCCAAACTGGCTTGCCAGCCTGGCTGTTGCTGTGCACAAATGTTACGTTCACAAACGGATGGTTGAGCAGAATGCGTAGTAATTCACCACCCGTATATCCAGCTCCGCCAACAATACCAATGTTTATTTTTTCCATAATTCAGATGCGAGCAAAGCCCTACGATTGGGTTTCAATGATTCGCTTATACAAGGCAACGTGTTCCGCCGTGAATTTGTCCCATGAAAATTGCGCGGCTCGTTTTAATGACTTTTCGGACATGGCAGCCTGCACCGACGGCGACCGAACAATCGTTAGCATTGCCTGACACAGCGCATCAACATCCTTGGGAGCCACCTGAATGGCCGCATCACCCACCACCTCGGGCAACGAAGAAACGTTGGACGTAATAACCGGCAAACCGCACTGCATAGCTTCCAATGGAGGCAGTCCAAAGCCTTCGTACAGCGACGGATAAGCAAATGCCAACGCCCCGGCATAGAGCGGAGCCAGATCCTCATCCGGCACGAAGCCGGTGAAAACCAGCCGGGACATAAGTTCACTATTACGGCCAGCCTCGGCCATGATATCATCAAATTTCCAGCCTTTGGTGCCTACCAGCACGAGTTTAACATCGGCGGGCAACTCATTACTGGTTACCAACTGACCAAAGCAGCGGATTAGGTGGTCGATATTTTTCCGGGGCTCCAGCGTTGCCAAGCTCAGGAAATAGGGACCATCGCCCAGTTTTAACCGCCGACGAATAGCCTGCTTTCGAGCTTCGTCAGTAACCGGATGAAACAACGTCGGGGAGGCTGCCAGCAGAATCGGCACCACCCGATCCGGATTAAAATTTGTATGGTTACAGAAATCGTCTTTAGTTGCCTGCGAGATCGTCGTCACCCAGGACTCTGGCGATAAACCCGCCAGTACCTGATTTACCGTTTGCTCCCCATCCGTAAACCATTCGGGGTGCATGATCGGAATCATGTCGTAAACGCTCTGTACTGTCCGGGATGCCTGGCGTTGCTGAACAACAGCGGGTACCGGAAAGAACGTAGCGTGGTAAACGGACTGAGCGGGAAACTGATCCGGTTGAAAGCGGGCGTACTCCGTGTTAGACAGTCGCCGGGTTTGGTAACTAATCCGCCGAATCACTTTCGAGGGTACGCTCTCTGCCCCAAACGGCGATAGAAGCACATTCTCCAAGCGAGCAATGCTTCGTTCACCCGTTGTATGCACGAACGGAATTGCCGTCGGGAAATTATCCGCTACGTACCGCATGGTTTCGGGTAGGTGCGTCGGTGCGGCCAGCGACAACTCGCAGTCCGGCGACCGACGCAACCCAGCCACCAACTGCTCGATAACCCGGCTGATGCCGGTTCGAGCGCGTCGGTGATAAAACCCTATACCCAGCGGACTGGCATCAAGAATTACGTTCACGGATTTTTTCATAAATCATAACCTGATTCGACGCCACTTTCGAGAAGCCACGTACGTCATCGCCCGTCCAGGCGTTGTTCATCTCGCCGTAGGCACCAAACACCGACGACATCAGATCATAATCAGACTCAATACCCAATACCTGGAAACGGTGCGGTGCCAGCAATACGTGCACTTTACCCGATACATGGCCCTGCGTATCGGCCAGGAATGTTTCGATGTTTCGCATGACAGGGTCCATAAACTGGCCTTCGTGCAGCATCGTGCCGTACCAGTTAGCCAGCTGCTCTTTCCAGTAAAGCTGCCATTTTACCAGCACGTGCTTTTCCAGCGCGTGGTGTGCTTTCAGCAGGATCAGCGGAGCGGGCGCTTCGAAACCAACCCGGCCTTTGATACCGATGATCGTATCGCCCACGTGGATATCGCGACCAATACCATACGGACCCGCTAGCTCGGTTAGCGTACGAATCGCGTCTACCGGATTGGCAAATACCTCGTCCCCAATGGCTTTGATTTCGCCGTGCTCGAACGTTAACGTAATGGTTTCCGGCTCTGATTTAGTAACCTGCGTTGGCCAGGCCGACTCGGGTAGGAATTGATCGGACGTCAGCGTTTCCTTACCGCCAACCGATGTACCCCATAAGCCTTTGTTAATCGAGTAAGCAGCTTTGTGCCACTCCTGCTCAACTCCTTTCGACTTCAGGTATTCGATTTCGGCTTCGCGCGACAGACGCAGGTCACGAATTGGCGTAATGATTTCGGCATCGGGGATAATGATCCGGAAGGCCATGTCGAAACGAACCTGGTCGTTACCAGCTCCCGTCGAACCATGGGCAATGGCCGACGCACCGATTTCACGGGCGTACTCGGCAACAGCAATAGCCTGAAAAATACGCTCAGCGCTGACGCAAAGTGGATACGTATTATTTTTCAGCACGTTGCCGAAAATCAAAAATTTCAGGCATTGCTGGTAGTAATCGTCCGTCTTGGAGATGGTTGCGTGGGATTTCACGCCCAGCGAGTAGGCTCGTTCCTCAACGGCCTTGAGTTCGGCATCAGAAAAACCGCCCGTATCGACCAGCACTGAGTGAACCTCCATGTCCCGGTCTTCGGACAAATATTTTACGCAGAAGGAGGTATCGAGACCCCCACTAAAGGCAAGAACTACTTTTTGCTGAGACATTTAGACAAACGACGCCGGCCGAATAAACCACCTGACGTCAAGTTGGTTTTGGCGGGACAAATATCGGGCATCCTGCGGTAAATTACCCAACGAAATGATTTTACTAGAGTAACACCAGCAGGCTCTGCGGTAGAATACGTATTTCGGCGCGGCCTTCTTCCAATATAAGCGGTTCCCCATCGGCGTGAATCAGCATTGGGCCATCTACCTGAACTAGCGCTTTTGTTACTGATTTTCCCTGCCAGTAAGTCGACTGGTCCAGGCTCTTGTTAAATAATCGCCAGGCCAGCATACCTGCCATCTGCGCCGGAAATGGTCGTAATTCGCACTGCTCCAGGCGACCATCAGAAATATTTGCTTTGGGAGCCATCCAGGCGTTGTTACCAAACTGACCGGCGTTGGCAAATGTCAGCGAGAATAATTGCTTTTCCTGCCCGTCGATGACGTATTGACCAGGCTGGTACGCCCAGAACGCCTGAAACGTCGTCCGAACGTAGGTTGCCAGTCCGCGCACCGGCTGTTTGGCAAAAGCGTGAGCTACATAGGCTTCAAATCCCATTCCGGCCGTACAGAAGAACGGATGCTCGTTAATTTCGGCGCTGTCGATGACAACCGGTTGACCGCCAAGTGCCCGTTCTATGGCCTTCATGGGATTGAGCGGGACTCCCAAATGGCGCGCCAGCCCATTACCTGAACCAACCGGTACAATACCAAGCGCTGTCGCCGATCGGCGAAGTGCCTGTGCTGTTTCATTGATCGTTCCATCGCCCCCGATTGCTAGTATCCGACTAACACCTCGTTTGACAGCCTCGGCCGCCAGCTCCGTAGCGTGACCAGCTGATTCGGTGAAAACAGCTTCGGGTTCGTAGTACATTGCTTCGGCCCGGCGTAGAAAAGCGTTTTTCAAGACAGCTTTTTGTTCAGCCGAAGCCGTACCCGATAAGGGGTTGATAATGGCCAGCACGGCCGGTAAATTGGCCACTTACGAAAAGAAAATAAACAAAACGAGAATAAACAGAATGATAAAGACGTAGTACCAGCCGTCCGAAAAAATATACGGCTTATACTCCTTGTAAAATTTCTGAACCTTATTCATGGGTGCTGGAATAAATCGTCGAACAAAGGTACGCAAACCGGGGCGTTCGATGTAACTTGACCGGACTCAATTAACCGGGTAGGCATCTTACCCATTTTTATAACTCATGAGACTTGTTTACCTGATTGGTTTGTGCGTTCTGCTGACGCTACCCAGCCATGGGCAGACAGCGGCTGATCGTCGGGCGATGTTACAAATCCTGAAGCAGCAAACTGTTGACTGGAACGCTGGTCGCGTTGAGCAATTCATGCGCGCTTACTGGCAATCCGACTCGCTAACATTCGTCAGCAAAACCGGACTTACTTATGGCTATCAGCCTACGCTGGCCAATTATCGGAAGCGTTATCCAACCCGGGCAAGCATGGGTACTCTGAAATTTGATGTCCTGCAATTAGACTTCCTATCGCCAAACGTTGCACACATGATTGGGCGCTGGCACTTGACGCGTCCACAGATCGGTGACGTAGGCGGGCATTTTACGTTACTGTGGCGTAAGGCTAAAAAGCGCTGGGTTATCATCAGCGATCATACCAGCTAACGTAACAGTTTAGTATTTATCGGCTGGCACGTACACTTGTTCGCTCTTTCTCTTTTAGTAGTTCGGTAGGTTCTTTTCTGGACATTCGCTCACGTAGCGCTGTAACAGGCTTCTCAAAGTACTTAAACAGCAACGTTGACAAGGTCAGCACCAGCCCCCAGAATAAGCCAACCTTTGCCCAGCCAACAATCAATGAGGTTGTCGGAAACCGTTCGATTACGTTCATCATAATCGGGGTCAGGTTAAGCAGGTACATCGAATACGAAATTAGACTGATGTGAGTAATGAACCGGGCTATGCGCATTTTGGTACGTCCACCCGCTGTTTCCGCAGAACCGACCGTCTTCCAGCCGTCCATGAACGGCATGATCAGCATCATGCTTACCCCAATCAAAGTGAAGTAAACGGTGCGTTTGTAAAAAACGTAAGCTGGGTACACGCCTGCCGCAACGTAATATTTGAGAATAACGATGGAAGCGGAAAAAGAAACCGCCACCACGCACAAAATACCTATGGTCAGTAATCGTTGCCGCAGCACGGGGTTGGTCCACTGAATAGGGTAGTAATGTTTAATATATGCGGCTAACACGCCATAGGAGATGGCGTCCAGTCGGGTGATAACAATACCCCGATAGCCAAGCTCGCCTTCTGAAATCGGGATTTGCATCGCCATAACCAACCGGTAGGCGTTAGAAATCGCTATGATTAGTAGAATAGACGCCAGCACGATTCGCTGACGTGACCAGCGGCCGGAACATAGCAGATGCATCCCCCACAGTACCAGTGGCAACGTAATGTATGACCATTCTTCGATGGCCAGGCTCCAGCTTTCAGGGAAGAAATCAGGAACGTACTGGGCAAAATTCTGAAGGAAAAAGAAATACTTAACCAGCGTGCCCTTGCCGGGTAATGTATGATGCAGTCCGCTGCGCCAGGCGCGTAGCAACGCGAATCCAATCAGACCACCTAGCACCAGATAGTAATTAGGAAGCGTTCGAAACCAACGCCGGGTCCAGAAATTCGAGAGTAGTTTTCGATCAAAGCCGTTATTCTGCTCATACGACCGGATTAGTATTCCACCAATCAAGAATCCACTCAACACAAAGAATAACTCGACACCATCGGGTAACAGATGATGCCAGAATCCACCGCTGTAGTATTCTTTAAGCGCAATCGTTGCGTGGGCATCAACAACAATCAGGATAGCCAGCGCCCGCAGCAAGTCGAGTCCGAAAACACGCTTTTCGTACGATGCGCCGAGCGAAAACAAATTTTTGAGCATAATTTACCAGATCGACGACAAAGCTAAACGCAATCCATCAGATTCAGCCCTGAAAATAGTTAATGGGATTTGTAGCTTTGTTGCATGACTCCCGATTTTGCACTAAACGCTGTTCACCGGTACGCGTTCCGGTTTACGCAGGCCGACGTAAACGACTTTGCTCGTATCACGGGCGACAATAACCCACTACATCTGGACGCCGATTTTGCCGCTCAAACGCCCTTCAAGCGCCCTATTATTCACGGCATGTTAAGCGCTACTGTATTCACCAAAGTTCTCGGTACCGAGTTTCCGGGCTATGGTTCGGTTTATCTGGGGCAGACGCTGGAGTTCCTGCGCCCTATGTTTGTCGATACGGATTACGAAGCAACGTTCACCGTTAAGGAGTTCAACACCGAGAAACACACGGCTGAAATTCTCGGTGAAATCCGCGATGTACAAACGAAAAAGGTAACGGTACGGGGTGTGGCAACACTCATGCACCGAGAGAAAATAGCCTAACCGCTTATAGCCAAAAGACGAATCCCCCGCCGACCAGTGGCCAGCGGGGGATTCATCGTGTTCAGTCGATTAGAACCTCAGCTACCTATTCTTCACCTTTGTTTTTGGTGTCCTGAACTTCAGACCGGATAGTTTGTGCCAGCGTCTTCAATTCCTGCATGCCTTTGCGGACACGCGTACCAGCGGCTTGGTTGTTCTTGTCATAGAACTTTTCGAAGTCGCCTTCCAAAGACATTACGAGGTTCTTTATTTCGTCGAAACGTGCCATAGCAATGTATGGGTTTAAGTGGAAAAATGCCCAAATTCCGCTTAAAACGCGGTTTTCGGTTGAAATTTACTCATTCTCCCATACAGCGCAATAGCCAGGCCAAAAAAATAGAGCAAAAATGCAATTTTTACCTAAAAACTCTATTCACTGGCTGATTCGGCCGATATTTCAATCGTTTGAGGATCGACTGTCGTCGTATTTTGACGATAAACTCCTTTTTCCAGTTTATCGGCTACCGCAGAGAATGCCTCAAGGGTGTATTGAACATCTTCAAGCGTGTGTGCAGCCGTCGGAATGATCCGTAACATGATAATATCTTTCGGTACCACGGGGTAAACAACGATTGAGCAGAAGATCCGGTGATTTTCCCGCAGGTCACGAATGAGCGCTGTAATTTCAGGATAGCCTCCCTGCAGATTCTGCAACAGAACCGGCGTTACGGGCGACTGTGTATCCCCAATATTGAAGCCCCGCTCCCGTAGTCCGTCCTGCAGCGTACGCACGTTCGTCCAGAGCTTTTCGCGGAATTCATCAGAGTTCCGAATCATCTCCAGTCGTTTCAGCGCCCCCTCAACGTACGGCATTGGCAACGCTTTGGCGTACGTCTGCGACCGCATGTTGTACTTGAGGTACATGATCACATCGTGGTCGGCAGCGATGAATGCACCAATAGCCGCCATCGATTTAGCGAAAGTTGAGAAGTACAAATCAATACCGTCCTGACAACCCAGCATCTCACCAACACCAGCACCCGTTGCCCCCATGGTACCAAATCCGTGTGCGTCGTCGACCAGCAGACGGAAATTGTACTTTTCCTTCAGGGCAACAATTTTATCCAGGCTACCTACTTTACCCGACATACCGAAAACCCCTTCGGTTATGACCAGGATACTACCCCCTTTTTCTTCGGCTTTCTTCGTGGCCCGCTGGAGGTTTTTCTCCAGGCTGGCCATATCGTTATGGTTGAACTTGTAGTATTCACCCATCTTCGCTTTATGGAGACGGATTCCATCGATTAGACAGGCGTGGCTTTCGGCGTCATATACAATAACGTCGCGGTGATCAACAACCGCTTCAATAGCCGACATAACCCCCTGATAGCCGTAGTTCAGCAGGAAAGCATCTTCTTTACCAACGAACTCGGCGAGTTCTTTTTCCAGTTTCTCGTGCAGGTCGCTGTTACCCGACATCATACGAGCCCCCATTGGGTACGCCAGGCCCCATTTTGCGGTAGCATCGGCATCGGCTTTCCGTACTTCAGGATGGTTTGCTAACCCAAGGTAGTTGTTCAGGCTCCAGTTCAGCATGTCCTGCCCCTGGAAACGCATATGTGGGCCGAGCTCTCCTTCGAGCTTCGGGAAGGCAAAATAATGGTGACCATTAAACTCCCGGGCCGACGAGCCAATTGGACCTAAATTGGTGCGCAGTTTCTCAAATAAATCCACTTTTTATAGACGTTTAGTGGGCTAAACCCTTGTTTTTTACGCGGTAAGTGCAAAAATAACACTTAACTTCTGGGAGTTCAAGTTGAACCCCGAAATTTCACTTTTATTAGATTGTACGTCTTCCCAATACACCATAAAAAAAGGACACCGGTTGCTTCCGATATCCTTTTTTCACGCAGTTGTTAAATGTATTGTCGAATCTTTTGCGCCGTTTCGGCCAGTTCATCCTGCGTTGGATTCATTTTTTTTGTGAAATCCATGTTCGCCATCGAATTCAACGGAATGAGATGAACATGCGCATGAGGCACTTCCAGGCCGATAACCGATACGCCAATACGTTTGCACGGAATCGCCTGTTTAACCGCAGCCGCAACCGTTTTGGCGAACTTCATTAATCCCACGTAAAGTTCGTCGTCCAGGTCAAAGATGTAGTCAACTTCTTTTTTGGGGATTACCAACGTATGACCCGTCGTTGTCGGCGTAACATCCAGAAAGGCGAGAAAGTCGTCCGTTTCGGCAATTTTGTGCGCCGGAATCTCACCAGCTACGATACGCGAGAAAATAGAGGCCATAGCTACCGGGAAATATCAATGATTTCGAACTCCAGCACGCCCGCTGGCACTTTGATCTCAGCAAGGTCACCAACATGTTTTCCCAAAAGACCTTTTCCGATGGGAGATCCTACGGAGATACGTCCTGCTTTCAGGTCAGCTTCTTCTTCCGAAACCAGCATGTAGTTCATGACAGCTCCGTTTTTCTTGTTCTTGATTTTCACCGTTGACAGAATAGATACCTGCGACGTATCAATGGTTGATTCGTCCAGCACCCGAGCGTTCGCGACGACTTCTTCCAGCTTTGAGATTTTCAGTTCATGCAGCCCCTGCGCATCTTTAGCCGCATCGTATTCTGCATTCTCACTGAGGTCACCTTTATCACGTGCTTCGGCAATCTGACGGGCAATTTCCGTACGACCTTTGGTTTTCAGATCGTTCAATTCAGCCTTAAGCCGGTTTAGTCCTTCTTCGGTGTAATATGAAATCTTTCCCATAATTCGATGCGTAACTTCTTTATCTGTTTTTCACATTGGTTGGGGTTGCTTGCTAAAACAAAAAAACGGTCCGCCGACCGTTCTGCAACCAAATTAGTTTTCTTTGCAGTCGCGTCAGTGTCTCCGTCGGCAAGCCGAGGTAAATGGTTTACGTATGTACTTATTAACTCGTCGCATTGCTTTTCTCTTCGTCCTGACCGACTGAATATGACGCAACGCGTCTTTGCGGACGCGTTGTGATGACAAAATTACGAATACTTCCGGGCTATATCAACAGATAGCCCCTTTGCTTACGAAAACTGATTCACAGCTCCATGCCCCAGCCTCTCCGTATTGTATTCATGGGTACGCCCGACTTTGCCGTCACCAGTTTACAACGCCTGTTGGGTGGTGGCTGCCAGGTAGTAGCCGTTGTAACCGCTCCTGATCGTCCATCTGGCCGTGGTTTGCAACTAACGCCTTCACCCGTTAAGAAAGCAGCGTTGGCCGCTAATTTACCAGTGCTCCAACCGGAAAAACTTCGAGATCCTGCTTTTCTGGAGTCATTAGCTAGTTACAAGCCCGATTTACAGGTAGTGGTTGCCTTTCGGATGTTACCCGAAGTAGTCTGGGCAATGCCTATTATCGGTACATTTAATTTGCATGGATCGTTATTACCCCAATACCGCGGTGCAGCCCCAATTAATTGGGCAATCATCAATGGTGAAACGGAAACCGGCGTAACGACTTTCTTTATCGAGAAGGAAATTGACACAGGTCAGATGATCTTTCAGGACCAGGAGCCGATTTATCCAGATGATACTGCCGGAACAGTTCACGATCGTCTGATGGAGCGGGGAGCTGACCTCGTTTTGAAAACGGTCAGGGCGATTGAAGCCGGGGCCTATCCACGAACCCCCCAACCTGCCTCCGACGACCTGAAGCCGGCCCCCAAGCTTAGCCGCGAAACGACTGAGATCAACTGGAGCCAGCCCGCCATAACCGTACGTAATTTCATCCGTGGTTTATCGCCTTATCCAGCCGCCTGGACGATAATCAATGGAAAGTTTTTTAAGATATATACTGCTTCCATTGCTAATGAATCACCATTTGCGGCCGAACCGGGCGAAGCTTATACTGACAGTAAGAAAGTGATTCTGGTTAAGGCTAACGACGGCTGGCTATCTATTGACTCTCTTCAGGCTGAAGGAAAACGACGCATGACCGCTGAGGAATTTTTGCGAGGAAATAAACTATGAAAATCAGTCTCATTGCAGCCGTAGCTCAGAACGGTACCATCGGCAGTAACAATGACCTGCCTTGGCATTTACCCGATGATTTTGCGTTTTTTAAACGTAAAACAAGCCATCACCCCATTATTATGGGACGTAAATCGCTGGATGCGCTTGGTAAGCCCTTACCTAATCGGACCAACATCGTTGTTACTCGCAATCCAGAGTTTCAGGCTAAAGGCGTAACCGTAGCGCATACGATTGAAGCAGCCATTGATCAGGCTAAACAGATTAACCAGGAGGAAATTTTTGTGATTGGTGGCGCCGAAATTTACGCTATGGCTCTTCCTCTGGCGACTACGCTTTATTTAACTGAGATTGATAGAGTCTATACTGGGGATACGCATTTCCCCAATTTTGACCGCTCGGACTGGCAGGAAGTAAGTCGGCGATTCCATCCCGCCGATGAACGACACGAGGCTAGTTTCAACTTCGTTGAGTACCAACGTAAAAACGACCAATAATCTCATTACCGGTCGTTTTTACATTGGCAGTTTGATCAATCGTAGTAGTAACAAATAGCGATTTACCCTTTCATCAATCGCACCATTCCTATTTCAGCCAGAAGGAACACCAACGACGCGATCAGGAAATATTTCCAGAGGCTTTTACCCATGGTTTCCTGCTCCAACACCTGGGCAAAATCACCATCCTGAATGCTGTCAAACACCTCGACGTTGGGTTGGCTGGCAAATATCCGACGTAATTCATCAGAGGAATAGAAGGCCATCCGCGATTCATCGTTCCCGTGGTTCAGCGCCAGCAAACGCTCCGTTTGCCCCTGGTTATTCTGCAATTCGTAATATCCCGCTTCAACTTCCTGTCCGGCAGCCAGTTCATTGCTTTTTGGCATTTCTAGAAAGAGTTGATTCCCCACCACGCGCTGCACCGGAATAATTTCCAGCTTATTCCGCTTCAGTTTGTACACCGCCCGATCGGAGGGATTATTAACGGAGATAGTCAGCGAATTATCGTCGAATGAATACGCCGTTTGCTGGGCCCGTACGCTCAGAGCCGCCATTTTGTACATGATCGGCACGAAAAGCGCATGTTCAGCCAGGTTGCCATATTGGTTCGCCAGCGGACTGGCCAACACGTAGACGGATCCTGTTTTTGCCGTAACACTTCCTGCTCTCGACCGGGTCAACAGGGGATTGCCATCCCGAAGATTTAACAGCCGCTCACCCGCGTTCCACCGCCAGACGGGTGCTACATTAGGCATATTGACTGGCTCGGACTGATAACTCTGCTGAAAAACATCCTGAAAGAACGGACTACGTCGGTCGGGTTCAGCTACGGGGAGTTGTGTAGGCGTAGCGGTCGTTTCGACTGCCCGAACGCCACCAACGCCCAGCGTCGCCAGGAAAGGCCCATAGGAAGTCACATCAGGCTTTTCAGGCGGAATAATTGTCAGGCTTCCCCCCTGTCGGACAAACTGTTCCAGTTCGGTACGTAACGTTCCACTTACCTGCGTTACGCCCTCCAGCACCACAAGATCAGTGGCTTTTAATTGGCCTACATCGAAATTCTGGGCGTTGAAGCTCCGACGGCTGAACAAACTGTCATTGGCATACACCGCCTGCACGTAATCAACCGGCGCTTTCTGCTCATACAGATGCAGTACCCGAACGGCGGGCGATGCCTCGATCACGAAGAAATACTGATTGTCGAACGTAATAGGAAAATCCTCAAACACGATCCGACCCCGGTGGTACCCTTTCGACGTAACGTTAAAGTTCAGCGATACCGTAGCCGACCCGCCGGGAGCCAGTGTAGCCGAGGCCGTCGAGGTTTGAGCATCATCCAGATACAGCCGCACGGGAAGGTTTTTTACGTTCTCCTGCCCCCCGTTCGTCAGTTTGACGTTCAGGCTGTTGTTCTGCATCTCGCGGATAAACGGCGTACTGAGCCAGACCGAATCAACGAATACATTTTTAGTTGCCTGTGCATCCAGCGGAACAATAAACAACCGATCACTAGAGTCAATTTTCAGCTTGTTCAGATCACCACCAGTACTTTTCTGAAAATCGGAAAACCAGAATAATTGATTTCCCCCAGCTGGATTGATACTGGCCAGCAAATTACGCTGGCGTCGATATACAGCATCAAGGGCGCGTGGAGTATGGGCGTAACGAACGGACGTAACACGATCCCGAATAGCCTCGGCCGTGCCCGCCTGCTGCTCATTTCCCGAAAAATCGTTTGTTATTAGTTGCAAAGAGCTGGTGTTCCGGAATAGCGTTAATAGTTCGTCCAGCTTACCGATGGCTATGTCGAGATAGCGCTTTTCGTTGCGCTCGTTCTGCATGCTGTATGAATTATCCAGATACAGACTTGTTACCCCCCTCTGCGTTATACCGGGCGTATTCTTTCCGGCTATCCGTGGGTTAGGAATAAATGGCTGCGCAAACGCTATGACCAGACAAATCAGGAATAGACAACGTGCCGCCAGAATCAACCAGTGTTTGAGCCGACGAAACGATTTAGTCTCGGTCTGGACAGTTCGCAGCAAGGCTACATTCGTGAAATAGACTCGTCGGGTCCGCCGGAAGTTGAAAAGGTGAATGGCGACCGGCACTGAAACGGCCAGTAACCCAAACAGAAATGAGGGATATAGGAAATTCATTCAGACTGCTTTCTGCAAACGTTGATCCTGTCACTAGTAACGAATGGCCCTAGACCTTTCGTTTCTCACTCGCCCAAGTTAGTGATAAGCAGGCAGGTTTACGTACGAATTACACATGAAAAAACCCCCATCATTGCTGACGGGGGCTCTTCTATATCAGAAACTTAATATTGACGACTTACAGCGTCCGTTTCACTTCTTTCAGTTCGAAGCTTTCAATCACGTCACCTACTTCAATGTCATTGAAGTTTTTGATGCTCAGACCGCATTCATAACCAAATTTCACTTCGTTGACGTCGTCTTTGAAGCGTTTCAGCGCACTGATTTCGCCCGTGTGGACCACGATGAAGTCGCGTATGATCCGGATTTTGTTGTTTCGTTTAATGTTGCCTTCCGTTACGTAACAGCCAGCAACCGTACCAATCTTACTAATTCTGAATACTTCGCGTACCTCGATGTTACCAACGATAACTTCTTCCACGGTCGGAGCAAGCAGCCCTTCCATAGCGTCTTTTACTTCGTTGATCGCGTCGTAGATGATCGAATACAGACGGATTTCAATCTGTTCCTGTTCAGCCAGCTTACGAGCACTTGCCGATGGCCGGACTTGGAAGCCGACGATGACCGCGTCCGAGGCAGATGCCAGTAGAATATCCGATTCGGAGATCTGACCAACCGCTTTATGGATGATGTTCACCTGAACTTCTTCCGTCGACAGTTGCAGCAACGAATCCGAGAGGGCTTCGACCGAACCATCTACGTCACCTTTCACAATCACGTTCAACTCTTTAAAGGTACCAATTGCCTTCCGGCGACCGATTTCCTCGAGTGTAATGTGTTTGCGAGTACGTAGTGATTGTTCGCGCAGTAGCTGCTCACGTTTATTCGCAATCTCACGAGCTTCGCGTTCGGTCTCCATGACGTTGAACTTGTCACCCGCCTGTGGAGCACCTGGCAGACCCAGAATCTGAACCGGCGTAGCTGGTCCAGCCTCTTTAATCCGTTCGCCCCGGTCGTTCGTCATCGCCCGGATGCGACCGTAGTGAGCGCCAACGAGCATGATATCGCCCTGTTTCAGCGTACCGTTTTCAACCAGTACAGTTGATACATAACCGCGACCTTTGTCCAGTGATGCTTCAATCACCGTACCCAAAGCACGACGATCTGGGTTTGCTTTCAGTTCGAGCAGTTCGGCCTCGAGCAGAACTTTCTCGAGCAGGTCATCAACGCCCATACCGGACTTCGACGATATTTCCTGCGCCTGATACTTACCACCCCACTCCTCAACGAGCATATTCATGGCAGCGAGCTCGGTACGGATTTTCTCCGCATCGGCACCCGGCTTGTCAACTTTTGAGAAAGCGAAGACAATCGGTACGCCAGCTACCTGTGCGTGGTTGATTGCCTCACGAGTTTGTGGCATGATGCTGTCATCCGCAGCAATTACGATGATAACGACGTCCGTCACTTTCGCACCCCGTGCCCGCATAGCCGTAAAGGCTTCGTGACCCGGTGTATCAAGGAACGTAATCATACGGTCATCGGCTGTTTTCACGCTATAAGCACCAATGTGCTGCGTGATACCACCGGCTTCGCCAGCGGCTACTTTCGCCCGACGGATATAGTCAAGTAACGACGTTTTACCGTGGTCAACGTGACCCATGATCGTGACGATCGGAGCCCGTGGCTGCAGATCGTCTGGTTCATCGGCGGCCACGTCCACACCAGCTTCCGTTTCATCTTCGGCTGATACAAACTGAACGTCATAACCAAACTCATCAGCAATAACCGTGATCGCTTCGGCATCCAAACGCTGGTTGATCGAAACGAACATGCCGAGGTTCAGACAGACCGAAATAACTTCGTTGATCGATACGTCCATCAACGAGGCCAAGTCGTTGGCAGACACGAACTCGGTTACTTTCAGCGTTTTTGCTTCCAGCTCTTCCTGTTCGCTTAACAAACGGCGATCTTCTTCGCGCTGGTTCCGGCGATCACGTCGACGGTCAGCACCCCGGTTGGGCTGGTTGCCCTGCATCCGAGCGTTCGTCTGCTGAATCGACTTCCGAACGTCAGCCTGGGTAGGCGCTTCACGGCGGTTTCCACCGCCCCGGTTATTATTATTACCACCTCCGCGGTTGTTGTTGTTACCACCCCCGCGGTTGTTGTTATTGTTATTATTGGTATTACCAGTCCGGTTACCCGACGCGTTGTTATTGCTCGCGTTGTTATTGGTATTCGTATTGGCAGTTCCGGGGCTGGCGTTCCGGTCGCCCCGTCCATGTTGCTGACGGTTGTCCTGATCACCGGCAGGCCGGTCGGTACGATTAACGGGACCACGGTCATTCTGACCATCTCGAGGTCCACGATCATTTCGAGGATTGTTGTTCCCTCCCTGACCGGTCTGACCACCGCCTGGTGTATTTGGCGTGTTAACATTAACTGCGCCTTCCCGACCACGGATACGCTTCCGTTTCTTTTTGTCGGCGTTGCTGCCACCGCTACCCTGCCGTGGATTGTTGACAGGCAATTCGATCTTACCTAGGATCTTTAGTCCACCCAACTGATGACTACCTGCGGCCCGGATCGTCTCCGTTGGCGCTGGCGCTTCATTTTCAGGCGCGCTTGGTGCAGCAGCCGGGGCGCTTGGCGCAGTCGGCGCTACAGCTGCTGGCGCTTCTGCTTTAGCCGGAACGGGACTTGTTACGTTCGCTTTAGGCTGTTGCTGCTGTGGCGTAGCGGGAGCCGGTTTAGGTTGTTCAGCTACTGGCTTCGTTTCGGCTACAGGAGCCGCGGGCGTAGCGGGAGCAACTGGCTTGACGGGTTGTACATCCGCTTTCGCTTCAACCGACGCAGGAGCCACAGGTGCAGGCGTAGGTTGCTGTACCGGTTTAGCTGCTTCAGGAGCGGGAGTTGGCGTAACCGGGGCCTTCACTGGCTCAGCAGCTGGTGTTGGCTTAGGTTGTTCAACCGGCTTCGTTTCCTGCTGAACCGGAGCTTTCGCTACGGGAGCAGGCTGTGGAGCCGGTTTCGGATTCAAATCTATTTTACCGATCACTTTCAGACCTGGCAAACCTGTCTGTGCGGTTTGCGGTACTGGTTTGGCTTCGGTGTTAGTTGACTGAGGGGTTGTTGACCGGGGCGCATCTGCTTTGGGCGCATCTGCTTTAGCGTCCGTAATAGGACGGCCTGCGTCATCACGACGGTACAAAATAACATCCTCCTCCTGACGACGCGGTGGCTCAGCGACCGCAACCGACGGTTCGGACCGGCGAGCTCCATTCAGGAGGTCCGTAGATTTATATTCCTTCGCCAACACCTCTAATTGGTCCATGCCAATCTTAGTGTTGGGATTTACTTCAACCTTAAACCCTTTGGCAGACAGACTCTTCGCAACAGAGGACAGGCCTGTGTTGAGAATTTTTGCCACTTGGCTTAGGCGCATTGACTTATCTTCTGCCATACGTTCGGTCTATATTCGGCAAATTTAATGGTTGTTGATATGGTATGAACAACAGTTAGTACAATAAAAATCCCGGTACTTATTTATTTAAGCCAGAATGCGGTCTTCGTTTATCGTTTTATCCGCTAAACGAAGACCTTTATGAGTGATGACTACGCTTACTCGAACTCCTGTTTCAGAATACTCATGATTTCCTCGACCGTATCTTCTTCAAGATCTGTCCGACGAACGAGTTCTTCTTTGCTGAGAGCCAGCACGCTCTTCGCGGTATCAAGACCCACTTTACGCAGCTCCTGAATCATCCACTCATCAATCTCATCCGAGAACTCCATCAGGTCAACGTCTTCGTCGTCTTCCTGGCCTTCGTTATCCCGGAATACATCGATTTCCATGTCCACCAGTCGGCCAGCCAGCTTGATATTCTGTCCACCCTTACCGATAGCCAGTGATACCTGGTCAGGTTTCAGGAAAACAGATACCCGTTTGGTATCACGGTCAATGTTCATTGAACTAACCTTAGCCGGGCTTAGTGCCCGGCTAATGAGCAATTCCAGGTTTTCGGTGTAGTTAATAACGTCAATGTTTTCGTTACCAAGCTCCCGAACGATGCCATGAATACGCGATCCTTTCATCCCTACGCAGGCACCTACCGGATCGATGCGATCATCGTATGATTCAACGGCTACTTTCGCCCGCTCGCCCGGCTCCCGGACGATTTTACGAATCGAAATCAGTCCATCATAGATTTCAGGCACCTCAATTTCAAAGAGACGCTCCAAGAACACCGGTGATGTACGGGACAGAACGATTTTCGGTGTTCCGTTCAGCATATCAACCCGGCTGATAACCGCTTTAACGGCTTCTCCCTTACGGTAACGGTCTTTCGAAATTTGTTCCGTACGAGGTAGGCTCAGTTCGTTGCCTTCGCCGTCCGTCAGAATGATTTCGTGTTTCAGTAATTGATACACTTCAGCGCTGACCAAATCCCCTACCTGATCTTTATATTTCTGGTAGAGAACTTCTTTCTCCATGTCCTTGATCCGTTGAATCAGGGTTTGCCGAGCGGTTTGTACAACCCGACGGCCGAAGTCTTCCAGTTTGACTTCTTCAGCGACCTGTTCGCCAACTTCGAAGTCATCCTGAATTTTACGGGCTTCAGCGAGGGGGATTTTATCGTAATCCCAGATATCCTCCGATTCATCATCAACGATTTCGCGCGTGCGCCACATTTCGAGGTCTCCGCTTTCTGCGTTGATAATCACATCAAAGTTTTCGTCAGTGCCGTATTTTTTGCGAATCATTGTCCGGAAGACCTCTTCCAGAATGGCGATCATGGTGGGCCGGTCAATGTTCTTCGACCGGGCAAAATCAGCAAATGATTCGATTAGTAGTCCGCTGGTCATTTTCTAAGTATGGTTTTCAAGTTTAGGACTGAATCTGTCCGCCACTATTTAAAGGAAATTTCAACGTTTGCTTTCTGAATTTGTCCGAATGAAACGGCTGTTGGACCAGCTACAGGTGCTTCAGCCTGTAAGAGCGCTTCTTTTTTTAGCTGACTTTTCGATTTTTTTTCGGGCACTACGTCCAGAATAATCTGGTCCTCTTCAACCGCATCCAGCGTTCCTTTCCAGACTCGTCCATCCGTCAACGTAACAGCTAGCTGCCGGCCAATGTTACGTACATACTGACGGGGAAACGTGAGCGGAAAATCAACGCCGGGCGACGAAACTTCCAGCGTAAATGGTGCTTCACCAAAAAAATTCATTTCGTCCATTTGTCCACCCAACTGGCGACTAATGGAGGCACACTCATCAATGGTAATACCAGCATCGCTATCCAGCAGTATCGTTACTTTCAGACGCCCGCCCTGACGTCCAGCTACTTGAATGTCAACCACATAAATGCGATCGTTGTCCAGGTATGGCTGTAACAATTCTATTATGCGTTCCTTATCGTTCATAAAATAAGGCTAACAAAAAAGGGAGTCCGACTCCCTTTTTTTTCACCAATACTAGTTACCATTTCTGGGGCAAAGATAGTACATTCTTTCCTTATGCGCAAGACTGCTTCCTGCATCTCCATACGGGTTTATGCTCGTAATCACTTAATTTTAGGGCTCAACGAGCTCATTTCCCAGCACACATGACAGTATCAGCTATTCGGATTGGTAACCTGATTTTTCAATTTTTTCGGTCGGTGTTCTGGTCGCTGAATATTCTGCTGGCACTTTATACCTTTTTTAGCTATTGGCTCCTTCATGATTTACCAACCCAGCATTGGTCAGCGGGAATGGTTATGATTTCCATCCCAATCGCCTGGTTGCTTAATCTGGCTTGCGTGATTGCCTGGCTGATAAGTCGCCCCTGGCGAAGCTGGTTATCAGGTTTGGTTCTGCTGGTCGGTATTATCTTATTTGGCCAGCGTACCTTTTCCTGGGATTCGCCGAAGGCTATTCCGGCAGGTGGCGTTCCTCTGAAAGTATTTAGCTACAACGTTCAGGCGTTCGGCCTGGACGATCGGCTGGAACGGGAGCACAGTACTCCGCGCGCCCGGCGCTTGATCAACTTTGCGTTACGTTACGATGCGCCGGTCAAATGTTTCCAGGAATTTTACGTTTCCTCACCCATTCCAGACTACAACATTGTCGGTCGGTTTCATCAGGCAGGCTACAAGCATTCGGTTCTGTTAAATCCAGCAAACGTTAATTCGCAAATGGGTCAAATCGGAACAGCAATTTTTTCGGTTTACCCGATTATCAATTCTGGTCGGGAGCCCTTCAACGGGAACAATGGTTTGCTCTGGGCCGATATCAAAGTGGGCAACGATACGGTCCGGGTCATCAACGTCCACCTTCAGTCCATGGGTATTCGGGTTGGTCGTGTTCTAAAGCAGCAAGAAATACAGGGTGTTAAACACGAAACCAGAGGAGTACTGAGCGCCCTACGCAATGGATTTATCGAACGTAAAGAACAGGTTCAACGGGTTATTCAGCACATTCAGGAGAGCGACTACCCGGTTATCGTAACAGGCGACCACAACGATACACCTTATAGCGTTGTTTACGAAGAACTTCGCCGGGTACTCCCCAATAGTTTTGAAGAAGAAGGCCGCGGTTTTGGCTTTACGTACAACCGAGCACCGGGTTTTATTCGAATCGATCATCAGTTTCACGATCCAGTTATTTCTGTACTGGACTTTGAAACGATTAACTACGTCAAGTATTCCGATCATTATCCCATCGTTGGCACGTACGACATCAGCAAATCAACGCGTCGACTAAAAACGACTCAGACACCCTAATCAGGGATGAGCGTTGACCCAGACTTCACCGTCGGTAAACACTTCTTTTTTCCAGATTGGTACCGTTTGTTTAATGGTGTCGATGATATACCGGCACGCTTCGAACGCGTCGGCCCTATGTGCAGTAGCTACGCCAATCAATACAGCCATTTCGCCGATTTGCAGAGTTCCCTTCCGATGAATGATAGCGTATTTAAGCACAGGCCATTTTTCCTGTGCTTGGTCAGCAATTTTTTGCATCTCACTGACCGCCATTCGGTCATAAGACTCGTACTCCAGCCGGTCTACAGCACGCTCCTGAGTATTATTGCGCACTACGCCCAGAAACAAATCTACAGCGCCCGCTTCGCCGGTATGCAAATAAGCAAGTGCCGCTGGGACATCAATCGGGTCAGTAACTAATTCAATCATCAGCCAACAAATTAATTATTTCAAACAACCGTCTACAGGCTAATAACTTAGCCGCCACTTACGGGTGGAATGAGGGCCACCTCGTCGGTTTCGTTAATCAACTGATCCGGTTCTGCGTACTCGCCATTAACGGCAACCAGCAGCGACTTGATTCCTTGGATTGCTGGGTACTGCTGATGTACGTCGCTCAGCAGGTCAGCCACATGCATACTTGGCCGAGGAGCAATAACAATTGAGTTCTGCCCAACCAGATCCCGAGCAATTCCGAATAAAAGTACTGAAACAGCCATTTTGTAAAGACGTGCGTCTTTGTTTTACCTACTAATAAAAACTGTGCTACCATCATCGACAGTAGCACAGCTGACATGCACCAAAAAATTAAATCAGGACAACTAGTTCGAGTTATCCAGTTTTCGCTCGGCTTTCTTCATCTTACGATCTGCCTTGTTGAGCACTTTGTTCGTACCGTCTTTGATATCCTCGCCGGTATTTTTGGCGGCTCTGGATACCTTGCGGCCCGCTTCTTTTGTTTCGCGTCCAGCTTTGTCAGCGGCAGCATCAGCTGTCCGTCCTGCCTGTTTAGCCGTTTCTTTCGCGTTTTGTTTTGTATCCTGCGCTGAAACAACTGCCAGCGTAAGGGCCATAGCGGCCATAAGGGTCATTATCTTTTTCATAATCGTCGTGTTAAGCCTGAGACATAACACCCGTTGACTACGAAATGTTGGACCGATCCATACTTTATTTTACTCTTTATGCTTGAATACCTTAACCTGATACACGTAGTCTTGTACCCGTTTGATCTGCTGCTTCCGCGACAGTTTAGCCAGCGTGTTTTTGTGGTTCAGCCGAATTGGCTGGCCTTTCATTTCCTCAGCAGAAACGCCATTGAGCGCTTCAAAGAGGTAGTTGGTCTTAACAGCAAAGCTCACATCCTCGGCTGTTGTCTGCTTACCGCTGATAATGCCGATTACATTTCCTTTTTCATTCAGCAATGGGCCTCCTGAATTACCAGGATTAACACTGATGGCTACCTGATAAGCCGTTGAGTCGCCCCGGTAACCAGTGCCTGAACTTAGATAGCCTTCTCCGTACACAATTTCCTCGCGAGGATACCCCAGGGTGTATACACGCTCACCCAGATCCGACGGCTTCAGTTCGAAACAATACGGAACCGAAGGAAGCGTCTGAAATGAACTATCGTCACTGAGCTGCAGAATAGCCAGATCATGCATTGCATCAGCATGAACAACTTTGGCTTTATATACTTCCCCTTTTGAGCTTTGTACGTAAACGGAATCCGCGTTTTGGATAATGTGGTTGTTAGTCACAAAATAACCATCAGATGTTAGCAGAAAACCGCTACCTGCTACCTGCGCGGGATTGACGTTCAGACCGCGACCGCGACCGTTAATGTCATTAATCAGTCGACGCTGCGACGTTCTAACCGCCTGTATTTCTTTACTGAGCTGACGATACTGCTGAACCTGCTGTTGATGACCGTCTTGGTAGGCTCGGTACAGGAAAATAGAACCAAACGTTGTGATCACAGCGGCAGAAGCGGCAACCGCCAGCGTAGTCCGATAGGCACGCCATAACGACCGAATTCGTCCTTCCTCAATCTTTCCAGTTGAAGAAGAATCGGTGGATTCGCGCATGGACTCCATAGTCAGTTGCTCCTGAATGGACGTCAGTTGCTGCCGAAAACGGATACGATCTCCGTAAGATCGCAGTGCCCGTTCAATGTCGATTTCGTCGTTCGTTTCCATGTTCACTTTGGTTCGTTTCAGGTAATCAGTCCGACGGAGTCCAGCTCTTTTGGTAGCCGGATCGCGTATGATCCTAGCAGTTCGTCGTTATTTCTCTTTGTACTCCGCAAAAAACAGTCGTTTCAGCCGCATCAGGCATTTATACTTCTGTGTCTTGGCGTTATCGGCGTTGGTGTAACCAAACTTCTCCGTTATCTCCTGCATACTCAAATGCTGAATGTAGAAGTCTTCCAGCAGTGTCTTGCAGGGCTCTCCAAGCCTACCCAGCGATTCGGCCATTAGGTTGAACTGACGATCACGTTCTTCGTGATCGAACAAATCGTCACTCAACTGTTCAAGAGCGGCCTCTTCATTGACAGGTTGCTCAACATCTCGTACCATAAATCGACTACGCTGCGCCAGATGCTTTAACCACAAACGACGAACAACCGAATAGAGATACGTTTTTAGCTGAGCCTGCAGCTCAAACGAGCCGCTCTTTGCCTTTTCATAAAGCAGTACCAACGCTTCCTGATAGATGTCCTTGGCATCATCCTCACTACCGCTGTTGCTCGTTATAAAGTGAAGTACCATTGGGAAGTAGCGTCGGTACAGTTGCAGCAGTACCTCGTTAGATCCCTCGGCCAGGCCCACCAATAACTCCGTATCAGTCAACTCCAGCCGTTTACTTTCCTTCATTTTGTTGATTCATTACTTAATACGAATACGGTCGAAACGTAACCCAAAAAAAAAGTTAAAAAAAGTTGGGTTACCTTTTTCCCTATAGAGTATTAACGTTGACATTGTTCCAATAATCACTTAAACAAAAACGCTCCAAAACTATGAAAGCAATTACGAAATCTGCCTTCTTTTTCATGGCCATGATCGCCCTTGCAACTTCTTGCAGCTCGAAAAAGACCGAAACTGAAACGACCACGACGACCGAAGGTACCATGTCTACGGATTCTGCATCGACCATGATGGGCGATTCGACCATGGCTACGGATTCGGCTTCGACGATGATGTCGGATAGCGCGAAGTAATTTAGCTAAGGCACAACTGCCGGTAACATTACCGACAACGCTATAAACGTATTGGGCCCTCTGTTTCGACAGGGGGCCTTTTCTTTTACTGGCTTTATTAGCTGAACTACTCTCCCCGTTTACTTTAACAATTTTTTCAGGCTATTCATTTCATTCGTCGGCGCGGCCCGTTCGTACAGTATGTTGTACACGGCGTTGACGATGGGCATGTCAACCCTGTACTGCTGATTGATTTCAAATATACTTTTCACTGCGTAGTATCCTTCGGCGATCATGTTCATCTCCGCCTGTGCAGACTGAATAGTGTACCCACGTCCAATCAACGTACCGAAGGTTCGGTTGCGGCTAAAGGGCGAATAGGCCGTTACGAGCAGGTCGCCCAGATAGGCCGAACCGCTCAAATCCCGGTGCTTGACGTGCGTAGCGTCGACAAAGCGTTTAATTTCCTGCATGGCGTTCGACACCAGCACCGCCTGGAAATTATCACCGTAACCTAGGCCGCGTGTAATTCCACAGGCCAGCGCCACAATGTTTTTCATTACGGCAGCATACTCGATCCCGTAGATATCGTCGACTGGAGTAGTTTGCACGAACCGGCAACGTAACAAACTGGCGACTGTTTCGGCGCATTCAGCCCCCTGCGACGCGATGGTCAGGTACGAGTATTTTTCCAGTGCTACTTCCTCAGCGTGGCAAGGTCCGGCAATAACCGACAGGAGTTCGGCCGGCACGTTGTACCGCTCGCCAATCCAATCCGTAACCAGTTGGTGCGTCTCGGGAATAATTCCTTTAATCGCTGATACAACGCATTTGCCCGCAAAGTGCTCGGGCTGAATTCCCGTAAGCGCGTCGGCAATGAATGCCGCCGGAATGGCCAGTACGACGTAGTCACTATCCTTGAAGGCTTCTCGGATTTTAGTGCACACTTTCACCCGGCGGGTATTGATCTGTACATCACTCAAATAGCTCGGGTTATGCCCAAACTTCTTGATGTGATCGGCATCGCTTTTTTTACGAAGCCACCACTTCACAGTTACGTTGTTTTCGGACAGGATTTTGACGAGCGCTGTCGCCCAGCTCCCCCCGCCAACCATAGTAATTCGGGTCGGTTGTTGCACTTTCATAAGGCAAAGCTACAATGCGCCCTCCAATTTAAATACCCAGGCATGCTGACAGGGCACCGTAGCTGGCGTTACTGATGGCATCGTTAGCCGCATCGATTTGCCATTGGCAGATGTCGTTACGTTGCCTTTGTACCCTAACAGTGTCACGTTCGCAGGCTTTTTGGTTAGGCCCGCTACCAATAGCGGACTGTCGGGCCAGGCAGTTGTGATCACGTAGAGATCGTTTCCTTTCTGCGTAAAGAAGAGCTTGGTATCATTCGTTACTTTGGGCGCTTTGTCCCAGGAGCGCGTACCGTAAATAGCTTCGCTGTTGACAGCCAACCAGTCGCCGATGTCGTGCAGACGCTGCTGCATGATTACCGGAATGCGTCCATCGGCCGTTGGTCCAATGTTCAGCAATAGGTTGCCTCCGCGGGCCACTTTATTGATCAGAATATCGACCAACTGCTTTGAGGTTGAGTAATCTTCCAGGTTTTCGGCGCGGTTGTAACCAAACGAGCCACCAATACCCCGACATTCTTCCCAGGGGCGGGTAAACTTGGTGTTTTCGGAATCGCCGTCGTGGACTAAATCATACTCCGTCGTAAAAATGCCGCCGTGTTTCGAGCGGGTTTCCTTACCCCATCGGTCATTGACAACTACGTCATTCTTTACGGGTGAATCGTTGTACAGCCAGGCCAGAAATTGGGTACTTTTCCAGACGTCAGACGGATGATCCCACTCGCCATCGGTCCAGACAATGTCTGGTTGGTAACGCGTTACCAGATCCTTCATCTGAGGAATCATGTGGTTATCGACATAGGCGTTCACATCGCTCTTGTAAAGCGGATTGAACCACTCGTAGAGCGAATAATAGTAACCCATTCGTAGCCCTTTATTCTTTACGGACTTGATAAGATCACCCGCCAAATCGCGGTGCGGACCAACGTCTACTGTGTTCCAGTTCCAGGCTTGTGCACTCGGCCAGAGAGTAAAGCCTTCGTGGTGTTTGCTGGTCAGCACCACGTAACGAGCGCCCGACTGCTTAATGACATCAGCCCATTCATCGGGCTGGAAAAAATCGCAGGTAAAGTCTTTGACGAAATCCTGATACTTGAATCCCTCGCCATACACCCGATCCTGAAACTTGGTAAAGAACGGATAGGTAGCGCTTTTCGGATCGCGCACTTTTTGCCAGTACCATTCGGCGTACCGGTCATACACGCCTACCCCGTCGCGGGCCGTGGGTGCGTAGGCTGGCACGGAGAACAATCCCCAATGGATAAAAATGCCAAACTTGGCATCCTCAAACCAGGTCGGTATGGGTCGACTATCGATCGACGCCCAGTTCGCTTCGTAGCGAGTGCTCGCTTGAGCCAATGATTTTAGCGGGTATTGCATACCGATCAGTAACGAACACAGGCCAACAAGGCGGAAAAAGCGATTCATCAGGATACGTGTTTGCCTCAAAAGTAAAAACGCCCGGTAATATACCGGGCGTCTTCCTGAATCAGCTATCAGGCGAAAACGATCTTATTTGCTTTCATCACCTTCTTTTTTCTTCGTCTTATTCGGGTCGCGCTTGACCACGACATCCCCATTTTTTAGTTTTTTCGACACCGCAATGAACGGTCCGGCAATGACTTGTTCACCTTGTTTCAGACCACCGGTAATTTCAATATTTTCGAAGTCACTGATACCGGTTTTCACTTCGCGCTGCACCGCCTTTCCACCCTGGCTCACAAAGACGATCTCTTTCGGAACTTCTTTCTTCGCTGCTGGCGCATTCGTTGACTTGTTTTCTTCGTCTTCGCTTTCTTTTACGTCGGTCGAATCAGCTCCTCGCGTCGTTACGGCTGCAATTGGCACCGCCAGTACATTTGATTTTCGGTCGGTAATGATCTCAACCGAAGCAGTCATTCCCGGCTTAAAGGGGTATCCTTTCTTGTCTTTCTGGGCCAATAAATCTTCGTAGGAGCTGTTGAGAATTTTCACTTTTACCTCGAACTCCGTTACGGCATCGGCAGCCAGCGACGCGGCCGCAGCGGCCCCGGACGAACTAGTCAACCCATTCGCCGTATTGGCAATCTCATACACGACTCCCTTGAATTTGCGGCCAGCCATCGCGTACGAATCAACTTCAATATCAGCCGTATCACCCAGGTTGACGCGCACGATATCATTTTCATTGACATTGACCCGCACTTCCATGTTCTGCAAGTTCGCAATCCGCATAATTTCGGTCCCCGCCATCTGCGACGTACCTACCACCCGCTCGCCTAATTCGACGTTTAGTTTGGAAACAGTACCGTTTACGGGAGCGTAGATCGTTGTTTTACGTAGGTTTTCACTCGCGTCGCGTAGACTAGCCTGTGAACTTTGGATGTTGAACTGCGCGGCCCGGACGTTGGCTCTGGCCGCTTCTACTTCCTGTTTTGCTACGTTATAATTTGCTTCACTCGTTTCAAAGTCAGCCGTCGAGATCACTTTATCGGTCAGCAGTTTCCGATTCCGCTCGAAATCAGCTCTGGCTCGGATAAGCCGCGCTTCTGACTGCGCAACACTAGCTTTCGCCTGCTCAAACTGAGCTTTACTGGAATTGACCGTTGCCTGCGCCCGCGACATCAGCGACTCGTAGTTATCCGGGCGAATTCGGCACAACAGTTGACCCGCCTTAACAGGATCCCCTTCATTGACATATAACCCTATGATCTCCCCTGATACGTCGGGACTGATTTTGACTTCAACCTGTGGCTGTACCCGGCCAGATGCGCTCACGCGCTCGATAATACTAGCTCGGTTAACGATCACGAAATCGACTTCGGTAGCTTCAGGTTTACCGATGATGCCAGCTTGCTTAGCAGCCACAAAACCAACAATCAGGAGAACGACAATGCCGCCTAGTATCCACCAGACGCGGTTTGACTTCTTTTTCATAGAGCGCAATGTACGACGAAGCGTAGATACTAAAAAGCTTCTTTGAGCTTTCCGCCCCTCACGCTATCGTCTAAAAACCAAGGGGTTTATTTTGATAAAAGTCTAGAATTTTTGTTCGAAATACGTAATCGTATTTTGCCTGCACCAAGCTAGCCCGCGCCCGGTCCAGATTCGTCTTGGCAATACTATAATCGGTTGCATTGATCGCCCCGGCGTTTAACCGGCTTTCAGCAGCCTGAAATGCTCGTTCTAGTGAAGCGACCTGCGCCTGGGTGGCCCGGAATCGGTTGGCTCCTGCCCGCATATTTGTGTAAGCTGTTTCAACCTGCTGACGTAACTGCAACCGTGTGTTCAAAGCGGTTAACTCCGCATTCTGCTGCTGAATTTTGGCTGTTGTGATCCGGTTGCGGGATAAGTTACCCTGAAAGATAGGGACGCGTAAGAATAGCGACACCGACCGATTAAAGTTATTTTCTAATTGGTTGAAATAACCAACCCCCCGGTAATCGTACCCTGGAATATTCGCGTAGATCGGCTGCTGGGTTCCGTCCGGGTTCGTAGTAAACCCGATCAGCTGCTGGTTCGACGAGCCGCTCAACGATTGTGTGCTGGCGGCACTTGAGTATAAGCTACTTAGGTTACCGTTCAAGGTTAGCGTGGGATAAAGCCCCCCTTTGGCCACCTGTACACCCAACGCGGCACTCTTCACGCGCAAATCAGCGCCCTTTATTTCGGGCAGGTTGTTAGTGGCTACGTCGAAAATCTGTTGTACCGTTTCTCCGTAGGGAGCCTGACCTGGATCAGGTATAGCAATCTGTTCGACATCAAAGTCCTGATTGATCGGCACATTCATGGCTTGCAGTAAGGCTAGTTTAGCCAGATCGAGTGTATTCTGTGCGTTAACAATATCCAGTTCGTTACTGGCCAACGTTGCACGCAGTTCAAACAGGTTCGCTTCAGGGGCGGAACCCGCATTAACCAGTCGTTGCGTTCGGTCAAGTTGCGCCTGTGATACCTCGGCCTGGCGCCGGGCAATGGCCAGTTGCTCTTTACCAGTTAGCACGTTCAGGTAATTCTGCGCGACTGTAATCGACACCGTATTTTGCGTCGCGTTCAGTTCCTGCTGACTGGCCTCCAGCGCCAGTTTGTTCTGTTTGATGGTATTACGTAGCGATAACCCGTTGTACAGTGTTGCTGAGGCATTCAACTGGTAACTACCCGAACCAATACTTCGCTGGACGAATTCGTTTGACTGTGGGTTGATGCTACGTCCTCCATTCAGAGCCTGACTAGCCTGAAAGAACGTCGTCGGTAGCAGATTCAGCCGGGCCTGTCGCAACGCCAGCTCGCTGTTGTCAACAGTCAAACGCCCCTGACGAATCTGAATGTTGTTCTGTAAGGCAACATCAATACACTGCTGAAGGCCAAGCAAGGGTGGCGTAGCCGTTGTGCTCGAATAGGATGATGGATTGCTGGCAGCTGCCGCAGGTTTATTGGTTCCTGGTTGCGCAACAGCAATGGCGCCAATCAGACACAGCAACAAACTCCCTGCATTCCGGTAAACCACGGTCATCATGTTATCTTTGAGATGTTAATAGTACGAATTTATCTCCCACACGTACACCGTTTTGGGATAAACGGCGTAAACTGAGTATGTTTCTGGTTTATAATGGGACCATCGTCGACGAAACGTCGTTTGCATTGCCAGCCGACGACCGGGCTTTTCAATACGGCGACGGCTTTTTCGAAACCGTCCGTTATGAACAGGAACGGCTTCAGAACTGGCCGGATCACACCGATCGTATTCAGGAAGGCCTCAGCGCTCTTCATCTTACGTTTCCTGACAGCGTTTCTATCGATACGTTGCCGCAACTAATTGACCAACTGCTAACCGCTAATCAGCTCCAGTTGCAAACGGCCCGGATCAAGGTGCAGATCTGGCGGCAACCAGGCGGTTTGTACACGCCCACCACCCACCAGGCAAACGTATTAATTTCGGCTCGTCCAAGTCAGCCTTTTACGTTATCGCAGCGAACCAGAGTCGATATTTTTGATGCAGTACGGCTATCGAGCTCTCCTGTCTCGGGAATCAAAACCTTGAACGCCCTCCCCTACGTGTTGGCGGGCCTGGCTAAACTAGACAATCAATCCGATGACATGCTACTGCTTGACCAGTCAGGCCATCTGGCGGAGTGTATTGCGTCCAATCTATTCTGGTTCTGTGGGAATCAACTCGTTACCCCCTCGCTGGCTACAGGCTGCATCAACGGCATCACCCGGCGGAGATTGTTACGTACATTCCCAAAGGTCCAGGAAGGTTTGTTTACACCGTATGTCCTAGCTAATGCTGACGCTGTTTTTGCGGCCAACGTAGCGGGTGTCCAGTTCTTCACCCAATGGGGCTCTCCCGAACGAATTCAGTACTGGATGACAACACTCGAACAGCGCCTGGCCCAGTCCGAATCCTGACTTAATGCGCCACTACCTGTGGTTCTAGCCAGCCATCTTTCAGCCGGATGATGCGCGAACCGTATTCAGCGTTAATTTCCGAATGAGTTACCTGTACGATGGTGACCCCATCTTTCTGGTTCAGTTCGTGGAAGAGTTCCATAATTTCCCGCGCCTGATCGGAGTGGAGGTTTCCCGTTGGTTCATCCGCAAATATGACGCTCGGCTCAGCGGCCAGCGCCCGGGCAATACCAACCAGTTGCTGCTGACCACCGGATAACTGCGCCGGAAACAAATCTTTCTTCGCCACCATGTTGAACCGGTCGAGCAGTTCAGCTACGCGGCTTTTCCGTTCTGAACCACTGGTCCCTTTGTACAACAGGGGCGTTTCGATGTTTTCGTACACCGTTAGTTCATCGATCAGATGGTATGCCTGAAACACGAAACCAATCCGGGTCCGGTGCAATTCAGTCCGCTTCTTTTCGGAGAGCTTATGAACCGGTTGCCCATCAAATAGGTATTCGCCCTCCGAAGGCTCTTCCAGCAGCCCTAGAATGTGAAGAAGCGTTGATTTCCCCGAACCCGACGGCCCCATGATAGATACAAACTCACCCGACTGTATATCGAGATTAATATTTCGCAGGACATAAGCCCGTCCAAAACCGGCTGGGTAAAATTTTGATACATTCTGAAGCTGAATCATACGAGTATGCAATTGAACACGCAGGTTATTTTATGTTTAGGTCAAGCGTCGTGCCACAATAAGTAACTCATTATCTATCAGCACGCTACTCTTTTTCAATAACTCAATATCGTCCGGGAACGGACAGTCTTTCAAGTAAAAGCGGACATTTTGCGCCTGTCGATGCAACGAAACCGGTTTCTTTACCATCTTGATTCAAAGTAACCACTTCGACCATGAAAATCCTCCTACTAGCTACCGCCTTTTTTGTTACCAGTCTCCACGCCACTGAAGACTGGAAGAAATCCCGTCCTGTTTCTGGTTTTACCGGGTTGAGTGTCAGCAGCGGCATCGATCTTTATTTAACTCAGGGCAACGCTGAGAAACTCACGTTCGACGTAAAAGGCGTCGATGAGGAGGACGTAAAATCGGAAATTAAGAATGGTGTTCTCAAGCTCTATATCGAACGGAATGGGATGAACTGGGGCTTTAACTTTGGCAAGAACAAGTACGTAAAAGCCTACCTTACCTTCAAGCAGTTAAGCAGCCTGTCGGCCTCCGGCGGAGCCGACGTTCTTGGGGAAGGTTCGATGTCGTTCGACGACCTGAATATATCCGTAGCGGGTGGTTCGGATCTGACGATGAAGCTGAAAGCTGATGATCTGAACGTATCGGCTTCGGGCGGAGCGGATGCTGTTTTAGAAGGGTCAGCCAGAACGCTAAACGCCAGCGGATCTGGTGGTGCCGACCTCGACGCTCGCAAGCTAACAGCATCGGTGTGTTCAGCCAGTGCATCGGGCGGAGCGGATGTATACGTCAAAGCCACCCAGGAGTTGACAATGAAGGCATCGGGCGGGTCAGATATTTATTATTACGGGTCCGCCAAAGTACTGGCCAAGAGCAAGTCGGGCGGATCGGACATCACGCAGAAAGATTAATCGATTGATGAACCAGGGATTTTGCGGTAATTTTGCGCGCAGATTCCTGGTTCATTACGTTTTTACTCCTTCTTTCGTGACTCCTACTATCGGTATTCTCGGCGGTGGCCAACTAGGCCTGATGTTGCTACAAGCGGCTATTGACTGGAACCTGCGGGTTCATATTCTCGACCCCGACGCCGAAGCTCCCTGCCGAAACCTTTGCACCCAGTTTACGCAGGGTTCTCTTACCGATTACGACACCGTTTATCAGTTTGGCCAGACGGTCGATGTACTAACCATTGAGATTGAGAAAGTTAATGTCGACGCGTTGGAAGCCCTGGAACGCGACGGAAAGAAAGTTTTTCCGCAACCATCGGTCATTCGTTTAATTCAGGACAAACGGCTACAGAAACAGTTTTACCGCGACAACAACCTACCAACGGCCGATTTCATCCTGACCCAGAACCGGGCCGACGTAGCACAATTGCTGACGGAACAACCCGATTTCTTCCCCGCTTTTCACAAACTTGGTCGGGATGGGTACGACGGCCGGGGGGTCCAACGTATCAGCTCGGTTGCCGATCAGGAAAAAGCCTTCGATGCACCGGGACTGCTGGAAAAAGCTGTCGATTTCGAGAAAGAGCTTGCCGTCATCGTAGCCCGCAACGAGCGGGGCGAAACGCAGACGTTCCCCACGGTCGAAATGGTTTTTCACCCAGAGCTGAATCTGGTTGAGTACCTCTTTGCCCCCGCCCAGATCACCGCTGATATCGATCAACAAGCACAGACGATTGCCCGTCAAACCGCTGATGCGTTCGGTATTGTAGGGTTACTAGCTGTCGAGTTGTTTCTCGACAAGCAAGGCAACTTGCTAATCAACGAAGTCGCTCCTCGTCCTCATAACAGCGGTCACCAGACTATTCGGGCGAACGTAACGTCGCAGTTCGAGCAGCACTGGCGGGCCATTCTTAACTACCCGCTCGGCGCTACGGCCGCTTACCAGCCCGCGGCAATGCTCAATCTACTAGGTGAAGATGGCTTTACCGGTCCAGCCGTATACGAAGGACTTGAAACGTTACTCGCCATGCCGGGCGTTTTCCCATTTTTCTACGGCAAAGCCATCACTAAACCCTTCCGCAAAATGGGTCACGTCACCGTCATGGACGAGTCACTTGATGCCTTGAGAACCAAAGTAGCCGACGTAAAAGCCGGGATTCGGGTCGTTGCGACGGAGTAGCCGACGCAACGTGTGGCTAGGCTACGGTATTGGTCAACGTTCCAATTCCGTCGATGGTGATGCTGATTTCATCACCGGAGCGGAGCGTAAAATCATCCGGCGGCACCAGCCCCGTACCGGTCATCAGATAACAGCCGACCGGAAACGAACACTCCCGGAATAAGAAGGAGGCTAGTTCATCGTGCTGACGCTTCATCTGGTCGATGGCGATACTACCCGTAAATGCGGCCTGATCATCACGAATGATCTCCAGCCGGATTTCTGCCGTTGGCTCGATTGGCGTTTCGGGTACGTACAGGCAAGGACCCAGCGCAGCGCTGCCATCGTACGTTTTCGCCTGCGGCAGATAGAGCGGGTTTTCCCCTTCGATACTCCGCGAGCTCATGTCGTTGCCACAGGTATAGCCAACAATCTTACCTGACGACGTAATATATAGCGTGAGTTCAGGCTCTGGCACGTTCCAGGTTGAATCGGCCCGGATTCGTACGTCGGCGCCCGGTGCAACAACGCGCGTTGAAGTTGATTTAAAGAATAATTCCGGCCGCTCGGCGTCATAAACCCGGTCGTAAAAATTGTCCCCCCCAGCCTTTTTTGACTCTTCCATCCGGGCGTCGCGGCTACGCAGATACGTAACGCCCGATGCCCATACTTCCTGCTGGCCAATGGGCGCCAGTAAGTCGGTGGGTACCCAGTCGGCCAGCGGCTCCAGCGATGTCAGCATCATCTGCAACTCGCTGAACAGATTATCCTGATTGACTAAATCATCCCAGTTCGTAGCTGGTAGCTGGTAATAACGCTGCTGTTCTTCGAGAATGATGCTGGATTGGGTTTTGTAGAGTTTCATGCGACTATCCGGTTGTACTTGCTAAGAGGTTCCTCGGCTAAAAGAGTTAAATTAGCTCGTTTATTACTCACCGCTATGCTACAAAAAACACGCGGGATTGCCCTTAGTTACATACGCTACCGCGAAACGTCCATCATTGCCCGCGTTTACACCGAAGAATTTGGCCTCCAGAGTTACATTGTCAACGGCGTACGGTCAGCCAAGAGTAAGAACAACCGGATTGCCTTTTTCCAGCCTTTGACCCTACTCGACATGGTCGTTTATTACAAGAACGATCGTGATTTACACCGGCTTTCGGAGGTAAAAACACTTTATCCCTTTCAGAGCCTCCCCTTCGAAGTCGCTAAATCGACCATCGGCATGTTCATTACGGAGATGCTGAACAAAGTTCTGAAAGAGGAAGCGGGCAGCCCGATTTTGTTTCGTTTTCTGGTCGACTCAATTCTATTTCTGGAGTATGCTCAGTCGAATTTTGAGAATTTTCACCTCGCCTTCCTCCTCAAACTTTCCTTCTTCCTGGGGTTCGGCCCAGAGGGCGCCCGCGAATTTGAAGACCAGCTCCGCGAAAACTCCTACGCGTTCCTCCCGGACGACGAGATGGAGACAGCCCTCAATATTATGGTTCGCCAGCCGCTGGGCACACCTATTTTACTCACCCGGTCGGCCCGTAACGAGCTCCTCGATGCACTAGTCGCCTATTACCAGATTCATGTCGACTCCGTCGGCGAGGTCAAGTCGTTGCCGGTGTTGCGGGAGGTATTGGGTTAAATCGAACTGACGACCATGCGTGAAGAACCTTCCCCCGTGCCCACTTTCGATGAATTTGCTTTGTTCGTGCGGGACTTTACGGGATACCCATTGCGTAAAGCAATTACGCCCGCCACCCTTCTGGAGAAAGATATGGGGGTTACGGGCGACGACGGCACCGATCTTCTAGAAGCAACCCAAAAGCAATTCAACATTGACTGGACAGATATACGCGAAGCCTTTAAGCTGGGACCAAACGAATATCTATTCCATAGCGAAGGTTTCGGTCTGTTTCCTCTCTGGCTTGTAGAAACCGGCGCAAGGCCTTCGATTCGCCCGTTTACTGTTGGTGACCTGTATGACGTCGTTTGCCAGACGTTGACAGCTTAAATTTTCCGCTTCAGTTCAAAATGCTGTCCCAAGTAGACCCGCCGAACCTGTTCGTCGTTGGCTAACTCTTCGGCGGTTCCCTGTTTCAGAATTTTCCCCTCGAACAGCAGATACGCCCGGTCAGTGATGGACAGGGTTTCGTTTACGTTGTGGTCGGTGATCAGAATTCCAATGTTACGGTGTTTGAGCTTGGCCACAATCCCCTGAATATCTTCAACAGCAATCGGGTCGACCCCAGCGAAAGGCTCATCAAGCAGAATAAAGTTAGGATCGACGGCCAGCGCCCGGGCAATTTCGGTACGTCGGCGCTCACCACCTGATAGGACTTTACCTTTGTTTTTTCGTACGTGCGTCAGACTGAACTCTTCCAGTAGCTCTTCAACTTTTTCCTTTTGCTGCTTCTTGGAAAGATCTGTCATTTCTAGAACGGCTAATACGTTTTCTTCAACCGTCAAATCCCGGAAGACAGACGCTTCCTGCGCTAGATAGCCTAGTCCCAGCCGCGCCCGCTTGTACATAGGCAGGTCTGTTACGTCCGTATCATCAATGAAAACTTTGCCGCTATTGGGTTTCACAAGGCCCACTGCCATGTAGAACGAAGTCGTTTTACCAGCACCGTTTGGTCCCAATAAACCCACAATTTCACCCTGTGCTACCTGATACGATACGTTGCTGTTCACGTACCGGGAGCCGTATTTCTTAACTAAGTTCTCGGTTCTTAAAAGCATAAAGGCTATCCTTACCTGAGTACGTTCGTTACGTACGTTCTTACTCAATCAGGATCAATTAGGGGTATTTTATATCCTTTAACATCAGTTGCAGCGATACGTTTCCATTGAAGTGATTCTGCTCTACTTGATAACAGATCGAGAACGGTTCGCCGGACTGTAACTGATCAGCCAGCGACGCCATTCCGAAGCCAATGGCCGTCAGCGTATGCTCCGTTCGGCGCTGGCGGACGGTCAGCTTCAGGTGCTTCTCTTTCATAATAACGGGGTCGCTAACCAGATACACGTCGTCTGTTTTAAAGACAGGCTGCATGTTATGTGGACCAAACGGCCCCATCTGTTTGACAATCCGGAAGAGCTTGTCGTTGATCTCACTGAAATCAAGCGGCATGTCAATATCTACGAGGGGCGTCAGGTGCTCCTCCAGAATTTTTCGGGAAACGACCGCTTCAAACTTTTCCCGAAACGCATCAATGTTGTCAATCGGCATGGTCATACCAGCCGCAAACGTATGTCCGCCGAACTGTTCCAGCAGATCAGCACATTCTTCGATGGCTTCGTACACATCAAAACCCGGTACCGATCGGGCCGAACCAGCTGCTTTGTCATGAGATTGCGTCAGGATGATGGTCGGGCGATGAAAATGTTCGATGCAACGTGACGCCACAATGCCGATTACGCCCTTGTGCCAGCTGGCATCAAAGAGTACCGTCGATTTAGCGTTTACCAATGTTTCATTGTTTCGGATCATGTCCAGCGCCTGCTCCGTCATGCTGCTGTCAAACTCACGACGGCTGTTGTTATGCTTATTAACCGCCATTGCGAACTCATCGGCTTCTTCTTCTGACTCGGCCAGCAGCAGTTGCACCGCAGCTTTAGCATGCTGAATCCGCCCAGCCGCGTTTATTCGGGGACCTAAGCCGAACACGACATTCGTAATGTCCAGTTCGTTTCTGAAGCCCGCCACTTTGATTAACGCTTTTAGCCCCGTTCGAGGTTGCGCGTTAAGATATTTTAAGCCGTAGTGCGCCATCACTCGGTTCTCACCCGTAATCGGGACGATATCCGACGCAATGCTGACGGCGACCAAATCAAGATACGGATACAGGTCCTCCAGCGGAATCCCTTTGTGCAGACAGAATGCCTGCAGGAGCTTGAAGCCTACGCCACAGCCGCTGAGTTCTTTGTACGGGTACTGGCAATCGTTACGCTTCGGATCGAGCACGGCGGCTGCCTCCGGTAACGTGTCGCCGGGACGGTGGTGATCACAAATGATGAAGTCGATCCCGAGTTCTTTGGCTTCGGCGATCCGATCAACTGATTTGATCCCGCAGTCGAGCGCAATAATCAGCGAGAAGCCGTTCTCAGCAGCCCATTCGATTCCCTGCCGGGAAATACCGTAGCCTTCTTTGTATCGATCTGGAATGTAGTGATCGATCTGATCGTGATAGTTTTGCAGAAAGCCATACACCAGCGCTACCGATGTTGTTCCATCGACGTCGTAATCGCCGTAAATCAGAATTTTTTCTTGCCGCTCGGGCAACATCGCCATCTGTAGCCGGGTAATGGCCCGGTCCATATCCTTCATCGCGAATGGATTATGGAGGTGGTCGAGTTCGGGTCGAAAAAACAATCGCGCTTCCTCAAAGGTATAAATACCACGCTGAACCAGCAGCGAAGCCAGGAACGGACTTACTTTCAGCGAATCGGTCAGCATCGAAATAGCCCGCCGTTGTTCCATTGAATCAGGAAACGGTTTGGTGATCCATCGTTTAGGCGGTAAAGTCGGCTGCGCTATCATAATTGCAAGATAATCCCGTTTTAGGAAAAAACACCGCCCTGTATGTTCATTTTGCTTTCGCTTCTTAGCCTGTTCATTGATCCGCTCCACTCGACGTCAGCCGCTCCTAAGGTTAGCCTAACCGTTGACGTACAGGAGATTCAATCAACGAAGGGAACACTTTTTGTTGCTTTGTTCAAGCCTGGCAAGGATTTTCCGCAAGGAAAGCCGTTCGAAGGAAAGAAATCAGCTATTAATGGCAAGAACGTTCAGGTCACGTTTTCAGTAGAACCCGGCGATTATGCCGTTGCCGTTTACCACGACGAAAATAACAACGGACAGATGGACAAGCGCATGTTTGGTATCCCCAAAGAGCCCTATGGCTTCAGCCAGAATTTCAGACCAACCGTAGCAGCCCCTAAATTCAGCGATTGTCAGTTTACGGTTGGGCAAGCTGATAAGAAGATCAGTGTTCAGATCAAATAAGGCCGTCATTACGTTTGATGACCTATATAATAAGCACAAAAAACCGATCCTGGGATCGGTTTTTTGTTGTGGTAGAAAACGGCAAGCTGCGCCACCTTTATCTACACCAAGACCATAAAATAAAGCGATTGGTTAGTCCTTGTCGTGGACTTTTGGGCTACGGCAGTTAGTGAATTATCACAATAATTCACTAACATTCAGACATATATGCTTTACAGTCTAGTCAAGATGCCAGATAAGACTACTAGAGTTAACGTCTTAATGAACCCCTATTCACTACATACGTATACCCGTTCTTTACTCTTTATGAAAAATTATTTACTACTTCTAATTCTTCTCAGTTCATTGGCCGCTTCATCCTGCGCCCGTACAACCAAACGATTTACGTTCAGCCGTAAGCCGACCGCTACTGTTGCGAAAAAAGAGAAAGAAAGGGCCCCCACTCGCTCTCGCAAAACAAGTCCTCCCCAACAGTCGGCGTCCGCATCGGTTACCTCTGCCGCTCCGCAACCGGACCATCGATACGAAGAGCTGACGGCTACGGTTACGGAACTCCAGTCCCAGATCCGGCAATTAAACGTACTCGTAGACGAACTGAAAAAGCAGACGCAGTACGCACTCAATTCGACTAATCTAGAAAAAGAGAATCAGGCCTTGAAGATTAGCAACGAGCACCTAACGCAGGCACTCACGGCGCAGAACTTGGTGATCAGCCAGCTGAGTTCTCCCCGATCAGTTCCTACTCCCCAACCAACTCCCGCCGTTGCGATACAGCCGGCTAATGCTGCCCCTAACTCCCAGCCACGCACCGGCCAACCTACTATCCGCGCCAACCAGACCGCCCGATTTTACATAAAAGGCCCCAAAGGAATTTGCTATTATATCAATAGTAGTGGTAATAAGACGCTGGTTGATCGCAGCTTGTGCGAATAAATGATTTGGCTCAATTCTTCGGCTTCTTCAGTACGCTCTATGTACTGAAGAACTCATAAAATACATTCGGCTTACAGACAGGTGCGGAACTGGTTACGTACAATCGTGACCGGCAATCAACTAATAAGTAACCCAGCAGAGCACTTTTTAATTGGTTAAAAACGTCTGATACAGTATCCTCAAAAACGACAATGGGGTCCCAGTTGGGACCCCATTGTCGTTTCATACGTTATAGCTTTCTTATCGCTTGATCACCTTCACGGTTTGTTGCTGACCGGGAATGCTTACCTGGAGTAGATATACACCCCCTGCACCAGCAACCCGAACCGGCAATCGCTCTACGGATTGAGCAGTCTCGCGATACACCAGTTCAGCCGCTGGGTAACCTCGTTCGTCACTCACGCGTACCGTCAGTGGTTGTCCATCCGCTCCTTTCACCTCCAGTTCCAGGTCGTCTCCAACAAAGGGATTTCCTAACACCCGCACTTGTAAGATTGATTCGGACAACACGCCCACCCGACCTTGACTCGAGCCACAGCCCACTAACCAGTTGTAGGAGAAGGTACTGTTCACCCCGCCCTGCTGAGCTACCAGCGTGATCACTGGGTTGTCACTGTACAAGCGTAACGTGTAAGGACCAGCAGCCGTAGTAGCCCCCAGCTCATTGACAATCGAGAAGCTCACCGGCTCACCGCTCAGGCCCATATACTGGGGTGTGAACGTCACCCGCCGTTCTCCTCGGGCTGCGTCCACTGTCTCGCAGCGAACGGTCGTCACTCCGCTGAGCGCAAAGCCGCTCGGTGGCGAAACAATCCCGCTCGGCTGAACTGTCAGCGTCAATTGAGCACTAGTCGACAAACCACCCGGATCAGTGGCTATCACCGTCAACGTACTGATTCCGCTTACTGAAGGTGTACCGCTGATAGTAGCTGGAGCCGAGAAGACCAGGCCCGCCGGTAAGTCAGTCACCCGCAACGTCAACTGACCAGGCGTCTGGGCATCAGTGAAGGTACCCGCTGGAATGAGGTAGCTAAAGAATTGACCTACTGTGGCGGTTTGGGCCGGGATAGGATTCGCTACCACGGGGGGGGTATTGACTGGTTCAGTCGGTGGCGTATTCCCATCACAGCCAGCCAGCCAGTTGTAGCGGAAGGTTGTTGTTACGCCCCCCTGCTGAGCCACCAGCGTGATCACTGGATTGTCATTGTACAAGCGCATCGTGTATGGGCCAGGAGCCGTCGTGGTGGCTAGCTCATTAACAATCGAGAAGCTCACTGGCTCACCGCTCAAGCCCGTGTACTGGGGCGTGAACGTTACCCGTCGTTCGCCCCGGACTGCGTCGATCGTTTCACATCGGATGGTAGTTACCCCACTCAGCGCAAAGCCGCAGTTAGCACCGATGACGGTAGTAGTAGCCGTGGACAAACAGCCGTTGGGAGTTGTGGCCGTTACCGAATAGAGGCCGGCCAGCGTGACCGTGGCGGTGTTACTGCTACCTGCTTGACTAGCCCCAGGACTGAAGCGGAAGATAGACCCAGCAGGAGCACCCGAAGCGGTGAGGGTAACGAAGCTATTGGCTGTACAGGCTAATGGTCCATCATTGGTTAGGCTCAGGCCAGCTACCGTCTGATCAGCGGTGACCGTTATACTAGCCGATGTGGTACAGCCACTAGGCGAGGTCAGCGTTACACTGTATACTGCCGCACTGCTTACCGTGATCGAAGCCGTCGTCGCCCCCGTACTCCAGCGCACTGATCCCGTACCCACTGCCGTCAGCACCGCCGTTGGACTGGCGCAGGTCAAGGTCGTACTGGACGTAGTGATACTCAGCGACGGCGCACTCTGGTCAGCCGTCACGCTCACGCTGGACGAGGTGGTGCAACCACTGGGGGCCGTCAAGGTCACTGAGTACACGGCCGCACTGCTTACCGTGATGCTCGGATCAGTCGAACCCGTGCTCCAGCGCACTAATCCTGTACCCACTGCCGTCAGCACCGCCGTCGGACTAGCGCAGCTCAAGGTCGTACTGGACGTAGTGATACTCAGCGACGGCGCACTCTGGTCGGCCGTTATGCTCACGCTTGAAGAAGTAGTGCAACCACTGGGCGAGGTCAAGGTCACGCTGTACACCCCCGCACTGCTTACCGTGATCGAAGCCGTGGTCGCCCCCGTGCTCCAGCGCACTGATCCCGTACCCACCGCCGTCAGCACCGCCGTCGGACTAGCGCAGCTCAAAGTCGTACTGGACGTAGTGATCGTCAGCGACGGCGCGCTTTGGTCGGCCGTTATGCTCACGCTCGAGGAAGTGGTGCAACCACTGGGCGAAGTCAAGGTCACCGAGTACACAGCCGCACTGCTCACCGTGATGGAGGCCGTGGTGGCCCCTGTGCTCCAGCGAACACTGCCGCTGCCAACCGCCGTCAGCACCGCCGTCGGACTGGCGCAGGTCAAGGCCGTTGAGCTCGCACTGATGGTCAAGGACGGGGCACTCTGGTCAGCCGTTACGCTCACACTAGCTGAAGTGGTGCAACCACTCGGTGCCGTCAAGGTTACGCTGTATACTGCCGCACTGCTCACCGTGATGGAAGCCGTGGTCGCCCCCGTGCTCCAGCGCACTGATCCCGTACCCACCGCCGTCAGCACCGCCGTCGGACTAGCGCAGCTCAAAGTCGTACTCGACGTAGTGATACTCAACGACGGCGCGTTTTGGTCGGCCGTTACACTCACACTAGACGAGGTCGTACAACCACTGGGGGCCGTCAGCGTTACGCTGTACACCCCCGCACTGCTCACACTGATCGAAGCCGTGGTCGCCCCCGTGCTCCAACGCACTGATCCCGTACCCACTGCCGTCAGCACCGCCGTCGGACTAGCGCAGCTCAAGGTCGTACTGGACGTAGTGATACTCAAGGACGGCGCACTCTGGTCAGCCGTTACGTTTACGCTTGACGAGGTCGTGCAACCACTCGGCGCCGTTAAGGTCACCGAATACACATTCGCACTGCTTACCGTGATGGAGGCCGTGGTCGCCCCCGTGCTCCAGCGCACTGATCCCGTACCCACCGCCGTCAGCACCGCCGTCGGACTAGCGCAGCTCAAAGTCGTTGAGCTCACACTGATGGTCAGCGACGGCGCACTCTGGTCGGCCGTTACGCTCACGCTTGAGGAGGTGGTGCAACCACTGGGGGCCGTCAGCGTTACGCTGTACACCCCCGCACTGCTTACCGTGATCGAAGCCGTGGTCGCCCCCGTGCTCCAGCGTACACTGCCGCTGCCCACTGCCGTCAGCACCGCCGTCGGACTGGCGCAGGTCAAGGCAGTTGAGCTCGCACTGATGGTCAAGGATGGCGCACTCTGGTCAGCCGTTACGCTCACGCTCGAGGAAGTGGTGCAACCACTGGGC
>NZ_BAAHBP010000037.1:0-142592 GCF_054776615.1 Spirosoma pomorum | reverse complement strand
GAGGTCAGCGTAACGCTGTACACCCCCGCACTGCTCACACTGATCGAAGCCGTGGTCGCCCCCGTGCTCCAGCGCACACTGCCGCTGCCCACTGCCGTCAGCACCGCCGTCGGACTAGCGCAGGTCAAGGCCGTACTAGTTGGAGTGATCGTCAACGACGGAGCACTCTGGTCGGCCGTTACGTTCACACTCGAGGAAGTGGTGCAACCACTGGGGGCCGTCAGCGTTACGCTGTACACCCCCGCACTGCTCACACTGATCGAAGCCGTGGTCGCCCCCGTGCTCCAGCGCACTGATCCCGTACCCACTGCCGTCAGCACCGCCGTCGGACTGGCGCAGGTCAAAGTCGTACTCGACGTAGTGATACTCAACGACGGCGCACTCTGGTCGGCCGTTACGTTTACACTAGCTGAGCTAGTGCAGCCGTTGGGCGAGGTGACGGTTACCGAATAAGTACCCGGAGTACTTACCGCTTTGATAGCTGCGGTGGTATTGTCGTTCCAGCGGTATGTCCCCCCACCGGTGGCGGTCAGCGCCAGCGTTGGCGTGGTGCAGGTCAGGGTGGTACTGGACGGCACGAGAATGCGGGCCGTGGGGGGATTGGTATCGCTGGTGACAGTCGTACTAGCCGTATTCGTGCAGCCACTAGCATTAGCAACCGTTACGGAATATACCCCCGCAGTACTCACGGTTGCCTGGTTGGTGGCACCGATGCGCGTGGCTCCGGCACTAAACGTATAACTAGTACCGCCACCCGCTGTCAGGGTCACACTCGTTTGGGCACAACTCAGCGTACCACTGCTAACCAGCGTCGCTATTGGCACAGCGTTGACCGTCACGCTCACGACATCGGTGTTCACACAACCGCTAGCATTGCTGGCCACCACGCTGAAGCTGTAGGTACCAGCCACTAGTCCTACCACCGAGCGGGTGTTGCCTGAGCCGGCAATAGCTCCAGAAGGTCCGGTAAAGGTATACGAAGTTAAGCCATTGGTAGCCGACAAGCTGACAGCCTGCCCAGCACAGACGTTCGATGCATTCAACTCAACTATTGGTAAGCTATTAACGGTCACACTCGTTGTCGCCTGACTACTCTGTCCATTATCAGTCACAGTCAGCGTAAAGCTCTGTGTCCCTGAACCAGTTGAAGTTAAGCTCTGACTAAAAATCGCTCCCGTTTTGGCACCAGCAATTGAAATACCACTGCCATTGGTGAGCGTGTAATTATACGTTCCCGTTACATTGCCTACCGTGGCGGTGAAAGCAACAGGACTACCTACACAGACCGTGCTGCTCACCGCTTCAAAGCCAGCAACAGTTGGCGTATTGTCCACAATACTTAAGTTGTAGCTAACACTCACACCTGAGCAGCCATTCGCATCGGTAACCCGCACGGTGATGGTGAAGCTCCCCCCTTGTGTGGGCGTGCCACTCAAGACACCTGAAGTCGACAGCGTCAATCCATCGGGCAGACTACCACTGTCCACACTGAAACTGCGGGGAGCAGCCCCGCCCGACGCGCTGAAGGTCTGATTGAATGCAACGTTCACCCCTCCGCTTCGGGTAGTAGGGTTGTTAACCGTAACAGTGGCTGTTGTGCTGGTGACAGTAGTAGTAGTGGTGCTCACACAGCCGCTGGGGTTGGCTACCCGTACCGTGTAGGTGCCAGCCGCCGTCACAGCCACCGTGTTGGACGCACCCGGCGTTCCCAGCACACTACCTCCGCTAGTGGTGAAGGTATAAGAACTGCCCCCCGTAGCTGTCAGCGTTACGTTAGTGTTAGTACAGCTCAGAGGACCGCTGTTGGTCAGGCTGACCACCGGAAATGGACTCACTGTTAGCTGGGTGATGGCCCGGGCCGACTGGCCATTGTCACTGACAATTAAAGTGAAGCTTTGTATACCAGTTCCCGAAGAAGTCACCACCTGGCTGAAGAGAGCAGCTGATCTGCTACCACTAATGGGCGTGCTGACTCCGTTGGTGAGCGTGAAGTCGTAGAGGCCTGTTACGTTGCCCACCGTAGCGGTAAACGTAACGGGGTTACCTACACACGCTGTACTGGTAGCGGCTGCGAAGTCCTCGATGAGGGGTGTGTTGTCCACAATCGTCAATACGTAGGCAGCGCCTACCCCTGAACAGCCATTCGCGTCGGTGGCCCGCACGGTGATGGTGAAGCTCCCCCCTTGTGTGGGCGTGCCACTCAAGACACCTGAAGTCGACAGCGTCAATCCATCGGGCAGACTACCACTGTCCACACTGAAACTGCGGGGAGCAGCCCCGCCCGACGCACTAAAGAATTGGGTGAAGAGTACGTTCGTCCCTCCGCTTCGGGTAGTAGGGTTGTTAACCGTAACAGTGGCTGTTGTGCTGGTGACAGTAGTAGTAGTGGTGCTCACGCAGCCGCTGGGGTTGGCTACCCGTACCGAGTAAGTGCCAGCCGCCGTCACAGCCACCGTGTTGGACGCACCCGGCGTTCCCAGCACACTGCCTCCGCTAGTGGTGAAGGTATAAGAACTGCCCCCCGTAGCCGTCAGCGTTACGCTGGTGTTGGTACAGCTCAAAGGACCGCTGTTGGTCAGGCTGACTACCGGGAATGGGCTCACCGTTACATCAGCATTGGCTTCACCAGACAATCCATTATCACTGACAATCAAACTATAACTCTGCAAGCCAGAACCAGAAGAAATCACTACCTGGCTAAAAGTAGCGGCTGATCTGCTACCACTAATGGGCGTGCTGACTCCGTTGGTGAGCGTGAAATTGTAGGTGCCCGTGACGTTGCCCACCGTAGCGGTAAACGTAACGGGGTTACCTACACACGCCGTGCTGGGAACAGCTGCAAAGTTTGTAAGAGTTGGGGGATTACCGACAAGAAGCGAATACGTAGTGCTCACATTCGAACAGCCACTTGCGTCGGTAGCCCTGACGATAATGGGGAAATTACCCACTTGGGTAGGTGTACCGCTTACCACACCACTACTGGTCAGGGTGAGACCAGCGGGTAAGGTTCCACTGGCTAGGCTAAAGCTGTAAGGGGCTGTACCATTACTAGCGACAAAACTCTGGCTAAAGGGCTGCCCCGTTGCCGCTAAAGTAACCGATGGATTACTTATGCTAATGACCGTGGGAACTTCCTGGTACTCATAAGCACCCATGTCGATGACTCCATTGTTGAAGCGCCGGGGCCTGCCACCCAGGTCACTGGATGGCCCACCAGCCGTCGTGTAAGCTGCGTTACTACCCGCATTGAGGGCAGGCGAACAGCCACTCAGCTGAACGGATGTTGTGCTGATAAAGGGAGACACGTTCACTATGACGTTGTTAACCCCATTGGTGTAGCCGGTTACACCTGTCTCGAATAGACTATAACTGGCCGTCATACCGCCACTGGCACTGATGATCGCATTCGCCCCACCATTGTCAAAGAAAACACAGTTGGTCAGACCCGAGCTACTGCTCGCTATGTTGTAGATAGCCGCTCCGCTCCGGGCGGCAGTGTTACCACCGAAACTACAGTTGATTAATTGAGCATTGTTGTTGAGGTAAAGGCCACCGCCGTCAGCATCCGCATTGTTACTGAAAAAGGCTGTGTTGATCAACACCAAGCTGCTGCCCTGGTGAAACACCCCTCCCCCCCGTGAGTTGACTCCGCCACTGCTACGGTTGCCCTGAAACAGCGTATTGACCACTGTCAGGCTGGCAAAGTTAGCCAAAGCGCCCCCTACGTTTGTAGTCTGGTTGTTGAGGAAGATACAATCCTGGATGCTTAACTGCCCTCCCTGGTTGAGAATCGCTCCTCCATCCGCCTGGGCAGCTTGTCCATCGCTGAAGGTAAAACCTGTGAAGGAGACCGTTCCGGTGGTGCTGTTGGGAATGGTGAACAACCGATAATTGCCCCCCGCGCTGCGCCGGATGGTCAGGTTATTGGCTCCCGGCCCAATAAATGCGACCTCCTTATTGATGCCGGGTAAGGCACTGGTCAGATTGATGGTACCACTGATGGCTGCGGTTATTGTAAAGGGGCCCGGACAGGTCGTAGCCGCCAGCACGATCATGGCTTCTCGCAGACTACCGGGTCCGGCATCGTTGGTGTTGGTCACCTGCAGGTTGGGCGGGCAGGGTTCCGCCAACACCGCTAGGGTGTAGGGTTGACTGACCACGCGGCAACCGTTGGCATCAGAAGCCAGCACCGTGATTGTCGAATTGCCAGTTTGGCTGGGTCTGCCACTCAGTACGCCCGTGCTGGCCAGGGTGAGTCCAGGGGTTAGTGTACCGCTAAAGACAGTGTAGACATAAGGCGTTACACCACCGGCAGCGGTAAAAGTAGCACTGAACGGTATGTTTGCGGCCGCCGTAGTAACACCTGGATTTGTAACGACGATTGTTCGGCTATTAGCTGTAGGAACTTCCTGGTACTCATAAGCGCCTAGGTCGATGATACCGTTGTTAAAGCGCCGGGGACTACCACCCAGGTCACTGGCTGGCCCACCCGCCGTCGTGTAGGCTGCGTTACTGCCGGCGTTGATAGCCGGATTACAGGCACTTCCGTTCAGCTGAGCCGATGTTGTACTGATAAAAGGCGACACGTTCACTCTGACATTGTTGCCCCCATCGGTATAGCCCGTTACAGCTGTCTCGAACAGATTATAACTAGCCGTTACGCTAGCCCCACCGGCATTCCCAATTGTGTTTGATCCTCCATTGTCGAAGAACACGCAGTTGGTCAACGATGAACTGATAGCTCCAACGCTGTAGATGCCCGCTCCAACGCTAAAAGCGGTGTTGCGATTGAAACTACAGTTGACCAATTGAGCGCTACCACCCAAATAAAGACCTCCTCCAGATCTGCCTTCGTTATTAATGAAGGCAGTATTAACTACTGTCAGGCTGGCAAAGTTAGCCAAAGCGCCCCCTAAGTTTGTGGTCTGGTTGTTGAGGAAGATACAATCCCGGATGCTTAGCTGGCCGCCCTGGTTGAGAATCGCTCCTCCATTCGCGGTACCAGAAAGTCGTCCATCACTAAAAGTAAAGCCACGGAACGAAATAGTGGCGGTGGCACTGCTGAGGATGGTGAACAATCGATAGTTGCCTCCCGTGCTGCGCCGGATGGTCAGGTTGTTGGCTCCCGGCCCAATAAAAGCGACGTCTTTATTGATGTCGGGTAAGGCACTAGCCAGATTGATGGTACCACTGACGGCTGCGGTGATTGTATAAGGACCAGGGCAGGTCGTAATAGCCAAAGTCAGCATAGCTTCCCGTAAACTACCGGGTCCATCATTGTTGGTGTTGGTCACCTGCAAGTTGGGCGGACAGGTTTCCGCTGACACAACGAGCGTGTAGGGTTGACTCACTCCGGCACAGCCACCAGTGTCATAGGCCTGCACCGTAATGGTAAAGTTGCCGCTTTGGAGAGGGACACCACTCAAAACGCCTGTAGTTGCATTTACGGTTATTCCCGGTATATTTCCCGTGAAAATTGAATAGACGTAAGGGCCTACCCCACTGCTCGCCGTAAAGGTGGCACTGAAAGGTCGGCCTTGTGCTGCCGTAGTCACTCCCGGATTTGTAAGAGTAATCGTTTGGTTGTTTTGGGGGGGAGCCGCCTGATACTCATAAGCGCCCATGTCGATGATACCGTTGTTAAAGCGCCGGGGACTACCACCCAGGTCACTGGCTGGCCCACCCGCCGTCGTGTAGGCTGCGTTACTACCGGCGTTGATAGCCGGATTACAGGCACTTCCGTTCAACTGAACCGATGTTGTGCTCGTAAAGGGAGACACGTTAGTCGATACATTGTAATTGCCTGCATATCCACTTGCGGATCCGTCGAAGAGGTTATACGTAGCCGACACACGGGTACTCCCCCCATTAAAAATCGTGGCCGCTCCCCCATTACCGAAGAGGACGCAGTTAGTAAGTGTAAAGTTACCTGTACCCGTGCTGTACAAAGCCCCCCCTGTATTAGGAACGGAAGAATTACCCTGAAACGAACAATTAACCAATACAGGATTACTGTCTTCATTTGCGATAGCACCACCACCACCGTCATCACTGAAGGTGTTACCGGCTTTACTATTATTTAAAAATGAGCAGTTAATCAGCACTGGGTTACTGCTACTGGCGCTGAACATAGCTCCACCCCGGTCATAGGCTGTATTATTCTGAAACAAACAGTTGATAAAACGGGGGCTGCTGCCGGTATTATATACAGCTCCCCCATTTCCAAGTCCATTACCAAAATTACTAACCCCGCTTATGTTATTTATGAACAGGCAGTTGGTAACAGTTGGATTGCTGTTATCATTTGCTAACGCCCCCCCCGAACTTTGAGTACTGAAATTACTCTGAAATACGCAGTTGGTCAGCGTTGGACGGCTGTTTACATTATACATTCCTCCGCCAACGCTAGTCCCTGTGAGGCCAGAGCCAGTGGGACGGCCTCCCGTAATGACAAATCCATCCAGAACCGCTGTGTTGGTTAGACCCGTGTTGTTGATGACATGGAAGCAATTGTCACCATCACTTCCTACCCTTCCAATATCGCCACTGAGTGTACTGCTGGAAGGCTGACCCATTATTGGACTAGTAAGCAGACGCTGATTTATATTCGTCTCAATACCAGTAAATCCTCCATAGATGGCCACTCCATCCTTCATAGCAAAGCTGACAGTACGACTGGCAGGACTAGTTTCAATAGGCTTGTAGGTACCAGTCGCCACCCACACCTGATCGCCGGCTGCGCTGGTGCTGATCATGGCCTGTAGATCGCTGCTGGCATTGGCCCAGCTGCTACCGTTGCCATTGCCAGTGGACGTGGGTTTAACGTAACGAATGGTCTGAGCCTGGGTCATCAGGCTTAGCGAGAGCAAGGCAACAATCAGAAAGCTACTCTGGATAACTTTTACTATGAATGAGCCCCTGCAAAAAGAAGTAAAAAGGAGGTATAGGTTATATTCCATAAAATAGAGTAGAAAAGAAGGTCATAGATGAGCCAGCCCAATCGCTGGTGTTTAGTTGACGGTAATCACCGAAAAATTACTTGACTAGTTTGGTAGCAGCCATACCCGTATCAGCGTAAAGCGCCGTCTGTAACCGATCCCGGCTCCGTTTCAATCTCATTTTTACGGCCCCTTCCGACAGGCTGACTTGCTGGCAGATTTGTTGGATCGATAAGCCTTGCTCGTACTTCAGCCGTAGTAGCTTTTGCTCCTCAGCTGGCAACTGGCTCAAGGCCGCTTCCTGTGCCTGAAAAAGATATTCGGTATCGTCAGTCGTTTCGTCACTGGCCAGATGGTCACTGCACGCTTCGGTCAGTGGTACCATTTTTCGGCGGCTCTCCTGTTGGAGCTTCGTCAGGCAATGATTGTAGGAGATGGCGTACAACCAGGTAGAAAAAGACGAGCGGTTTTGAAAGCTATTTCGCTTTTCGAAGGCTTTGAGGAAAATATCCTGGGTGTAATCCTGAGCCGCCATTTCATCCTTCGTCATGGCCAGGCAGGTCCGAAATACTTTACCGACGTACTGACGGTAGAGTTGAGCAAAGTGATCATCTGGCTGGTGAGCCAATGCCACGTCAGCGGCAGGCTGGTTAACCGGTAGGTTTGTCTTCATAAGCAATGAGCTGTATGGGCTGCCAGCAAGCATGCACGTGTATGCCAGATGGTGGTGCAAATAGCCACCTGGCGGAAGAACCTGCTAACACGCTCGTTACATTCAGTAACAACCACGTTACATAGCCACAAAAAAAGCCTGATAAATCAGGCTTTTAGGTACAATAGCCGCTATTGTATTAAGTAATCGGCACGTCCTGTTTACCATATTGCGAGGGAGGAACGTGGTACCGTTCCTGAAAGACTTTGGCGAAATAAGACAGGTTGTCGAACCCAACCGAGTACGCAACCTGGGTTACGCTTTGCCGACCTTCCATCAATAACTCGGCGGCTTTTGCCAATCGAATGTCGCGGATGAGCTGAGTTGCAGTAGTACCAGCCACCGCCTTCAGCTTGCGGTGCAGCTGAACGCGACTGAGATGAACTGACCCGGCCAGGTCTTCGACGGTAAAGTTTGTGTCGTCCAGATGCTGATTCACGACGGCCACCAGTCGATCCAGAAACAGCTGTTCGGCCGCTGGCAGCGCGTTAGGAATCGGTTGCTCTCCGGCTTCTTTGCGGTCTTTGCTGAACCATTGCAACAACCGCCGTCGTTGCTCGATCAGATTCCGTACCCTCGCCTGTAGTTCTGCCTGGTTGAAGGGTTTGGTCAGGTAATCGTCGGCCCCAGCATCGAACCCGTCGATCCGATCATCAACGGTAGCTTTGGCGGTGAGCATGATAACCGGAATATGACTCGTTGCTTCCTGCGCTTTCAATGCTTTACAGAAACCAAAGCCATCGAGCCGGGGCATCATCAGATCGCAAATCACAATATTGGGCAGGACAGCCGTAGCTAACTCCAGTCCTTCCTGACCATCCTGAGCTTCGACAACGTCGAACGATGACTCAAACACGCTGCGCACGTAAGCCCGGATATCGGCGTTGTCGTCAATAATGAGCAGAATGTTATCGGTTGCAGGCGTTGATAGGTTAGGCTCGGGTACGGCGGTCCGGCTTTCGGCGCTGCTCAGACCGGGTTCCGGCCACTCGACGGTCTGCGGGGGAACTTGCTCATGACGAATCACTGGTAACTGGACGGTAAATTTGGTACCGACGCCCTCCGTACTCGAAACAGCAATGGTACCGCCTAATACCGTGACCAGCTCACTGACCAGAGCCAGGCCAATACCCGTCCCTTCATAGACGCGGTTAGATCGCCCATCGACCTGGTAGAAACGCTCGAAAATGGCCGACAAATTGGCCGGTGCAATACCAATACCGGCGTCTTCTACAGTGATCGTCAGTAGATTAGCGGAGCCCGGTTCTGGATAATCAATGTGTAGCCGGACCTGATTACCCGCGGGGGTAAACTTGAAGGCGTTGGCCAGCAGATTAGTGACTATTTTCTCCAGCTTATCGCGGTCGAAACTAGCCGGATAATGACTAGGTTCCGTGGTGAACGTAAATTGAATCTGGCGACTCTGCGCCAGCGAGTCGAAGGAGGAGGCCAGTGTACGGAAGAAAACGGCCAGGTCACCTGGCTGAAGGTCCGCTTTGAGCTGGCCCGCTTCCAGTTTGCTCAGATCAAGGAGCTGATTGATCAGGCTAAGCAGACGATTGCTGTTTCGTTCCATCGACGCGATAACCGGCTCAGTCAGCGTAACTACGTTCTCGGTCCGAAACCGTTGCTTTATATCTGTCAGGGGCCCCAGAATCAGCGTTAATGGTGTGCGAAATTCATGAGAGATATTCGTAAAGAATTGCGTTTTCAGACTATCGAGTTCGGCCAGCCGGCTGGCTTCTTTTTGTTCAAAAAGCACCTGTTGCTGCAGGAGCCACCGTTGTTTCTGAATTCGATATAACTGCCAGCCCACGAACAGGAGGAAACTGAAATAAAGCAGGTACGCCCACCAGCTTCGGTAAAAGGGAGGATGAATCCGGATAATCAGCGGAATAGCTTTGTTCCAGACATCACCATTGGTGGAGCCTTCTACCTCAAACGTATACGTTTCACTGGGTAATTGCGCGTAGTTGGCGAAACGGTTGGTACCAGCCTCGACCCAGCCCTTGTCGATACCATGCAGCCGGTAACGAAACTGATTTTTTGCGGAGTTGGTAAAGTCCATAACGGCAAACTCCAACGTCAGCAAATTTTGGTCGTGCGACAAATCGAGCCGTTGCGTCTGTTCGATACTGGATGATAAAACGCCGTCGGGCGCCCCCACCGCTACGGGCTCGTTATTGATCCTTAAGCCAATGATATGAACCGGCGTAACCGCTCCGGCAGCACTTGCTGACACATCTTTAGGCCGAAAGGCTGTCAGTCCGTTCACCCCTCCAAAAAGCAATTCGCCCGAGGCCGTTTTCAGAAACGATCCCGTATTGAATTCGTCATCCTGCAGACCGTCCGCTTTGGTGTAATTCCGAAACTTGAGCGTCCGGGGATCAAACTGCGCCAGACCTCGGTTGGTACTCATCCAGAGCTGTTTGGATTCGTCCTCCAGAATACCGTAGACCACTTTATTGGGTAACCCCTGAGCTTCGGTGAAGTGACGAAATTTACCCGTTTGCTTGTCGAGTCGTTCCAACCCCCCTCCTTTTGTGCTCACCCACAAGTAGCGAAGCGGTTCGTATGGATCATCGATTGTACTCGACACGAAATTGTTACTCAGGCTTTCGCGCACCGTCACGTCGTTCGTGTAGATCGAAAAGGTTGGGGTTGTCAGCGGATGATCGACTCGGACCAACCCGCTCCCTGTACTAATCCAGCCCGTACCACTTCGGTCGAGATACAGGCCGTAGGTTCCCACTTCAGCGGCTGGCTGGGGCAACAGGTGTTGATAAGAAAACACACTGAATGTTTCGGTAATCGGATCGAAACGAAGGAGTTTACCATTCACAGACCCAATCCAGAGATTACCCGCTTTGTCCTGCCTAGTTTGGTTTCCGTATTCCCCAAAGGCAGTACCTTTTGGCAGCGGATAGGTTTTGAGTCGTTGCCATTTTTCTGAGAATTTAACAAGCTGATGCGTATTAGGTTTGGCCCGTATATCGATGAAGGACGCCCAGAAGAACCCCTGCCGATCCTGCATCAGGTAAACTGACCGGTTCATGAGGGCGTCGCTTTTTACCAGAAAAGGCACTCGCCGATTAGCCTGACGGTCCAGCCGGCCATAACTGAACTGATCGCGTACGTAAATCTGTGCCTGACGATCTTGAGCCAAATGCGAGAGTGACGTGTTGGGTAAGTAGGTCTGAAATTGTTTGATACGCGGACTAAACTTACGCAGTCCATAACCTGCCGTGCCCACCCAGATAGTACCCGTCCTGTCCAGCAGCAATTTAGTGACACCAAACAGGTTGGGTGGCAGGACGGCGAACGCATTTTGTTCTGATAGCTGAGTTTGGGCGTACAGCTGGGCAGGCGACATGAGCCACAAAAAGTCTGGCGTTGCTACAGCTACGGTAGTGTCATTGAGTGTATCCAGGTATACATTGAAGTTTTTGGTGAGTGGTAAACCAACGACCTTTCGCTTGGCCTGTTGCCAGCCAATAAGGGTGTCAGCACTAAAGCCAAACCAGTAGCTGGGTTGTTGTCCATCGGGGGTTGCCTGGAACAGGGTAGCCAGCGGTCCAAACTGCCGGATTGCCGTATAGCGGTTTGGTTGCGGCCGTCGCCAGTCCAATCTGTACAATTCCCGGGCGGCACTGACGATTGCCTGCCCATCACGATGAAAGCGGATTCGGGCCGGGGCACTTCCACCGCTCAAACCATTTAGCGGAAATGAGAACCGATTGAAGCGAACCATGGGCGTGGCGTCGGCCTGCTGGGGAAAATCTTTTTTTAACGAATCACCCAGGGTGACTTTCACGAGTTTGTTCTGGCTGGTGCCGACCCAGATGTTTCCTTCGGGATCTTCGGCTAACGTAACAATCTCATAGTTACCAGCATCCGGTGAGGTCGGATCGCTCAAATCGATATGATAAAACCGGTGAGTTCGTTCGTCGTACAGATTGAGCCCCCGGTTCAGAGTACCTATCCACAACCGCCCGTGACGATCAATCAATAAAGATGAACAGGCATTGGACGACAGGCTGAATTTGTTGTAGGGATCATGCGTAAAAACGGTAAAATTGTAGCCATCGTAGCGATTTAGCCCATCTTTGGTGGCTACCCAGATAAAACCTTTCTTGTCCTGTTTGAGGTCGTAGATCATGCCCTGCGACAGACCATCCGAAATAGTTATCTCTTGCCATCCTTTTGGCTGCGCCAACAGGCTAGTCGACAAAAGCAGAAATAGTAACCAGAGAAAGTACATTTTCTATCATATGTGGTATTCAAAGTACGGAAATAGGTACATTCCCGACTGATACTAAGCGATAAATTAACATTATCTATCGTCCTAAAAGAGAATACAATACTGTTTATCGGCAGCAACGTGCTAGGACAATCCCAGCCTACCGTTCTGGTAAGCCCATTCCTTCCGCGCTACCGGAACAGTCAGCACAACAAAAATGCCAATGTTTCGTCAACCTATTTGTGCTTTACTGCCTGTCAACTGAATGATTCAGGCACCTGCGTCGACCAGCCTTGCTTGCTACAACTCCTGCTCCGTCGCTGAACGTATCAAGAACCGGACCAGGTAGTTAGAAGTAAACATTATCCAAGTGACGATAACGTAATACAGCTACTCGTGTAGCTACCGCTTACTAATCTTATTATGGCTCACTGACCGCTGCTGGTCCGATTTAAACCGGGCATCGGTGACTGCCGATAGAGCTTCATGCTTGGTAGTACGTCCCTGTACCCGGGCTCGCCACCGTCGCCAGCCGTTGGGTGTCAGTTGCTGGCGCATAAGGGTGATAACTGCCGACTCGGACAAACCGAATTGGCGCTGAATGGCGTCAAATGGCGTTCGATCTTCCCAGGCCATTTCGATGAGTCGATCCAGTTCCTCTTCCGTGAGGGTAATGGGCGTTGCTTGTGCTTTCATAGTTAGTTAACTCCATGATCAATTGAACAGTTATCCGACAATCACCTGATGCCGGTTATACTATTGCTGCTACAGCTATGTACAACTAAAGAATCAAGAGTCCAGTCTGGGTACAACTGAGCCTGACTCCCGCCCAGCATTATGTATTAACCGTAATCCATTCTGTATGTGCCATTGGCTATCTGAGCTAATATTGAGCAGGTAGCTCACTAAAAAAAGTTAGGACTTGCTGATTTAGTTGGGCCTTCACCACGTTTTACTAAAATATTAAATTCCCAGGTTTTACGCTCAAACTAAAATTTTTCCGTAGTTTTGTCTGGCAAATAACACCTCTTGTTTATTTGCCATGAGCTTAGATACCAGCAAGTTTCTCTACGAGGCTCTCACCTACGACGACGTACTGCTATTACCTGCCTATTCGGAGGTCCTCCCACGCGATACGCAAACCACTACCCAGCTTACCCGCAGCATCCAGCTAAATATTCCCCTGATTTCGGCGGCTATGGACACCGTTACCGAATCGGATTTGGCGATTGCGATGGCGCAGGAAGGCGGTATCGGTATTATCCATAAAAACATGAGCGTCGAAGCGCAGGCCGATCAGGTCCGCAAAGTGAAACGCTCGGAAAGTGGGATGATCATCGATCCCATTACGCTACAGGAAAGTGCATCACTCTCCGATGCCCTCAAAATCATGCGCGAGTTTAAAATTGGCGGTATCCCTGTTGTGGACAACGCCAACAAACTCGTCGGTATCCTGACCAACCGCGATCTGCGTTTCCAGAGTGATCTGTCGCAGCCGGTTACGGGTATTATGACAAGTCAGAATCTGATTACGGCGAAAGCGGGGCTGACACTTGAAGAGGCCGAAAGCATTCTGCAGCAGTATCGGATCGAAAAACTGCCGATCGTTAACGACGATTATCAGTTAGTAGGCCTAATTACGTACAAGGACATTCTAAAGAAGAAAAGCCACCCGAACGCCTGCAAAGACGAACTGGGCCGGCTACGCGTTGGTGCAGCCGTCGGCGTTACGCCCGATCTTATCCGGCGTATCGAAGCACTGGTGAAAGCCGGTGTCGATGTTATTAGCGTTGATACAGCGCACGGTCACTCAAAAGGGGTACTGGACGCCGTACGGAACATCAAACAGCAGTTCCCCAATTTACAGGTTATTGCCGGTAACGTAGCAACGGGCGAAGGTGCCAAAGCCCTTGCTGATGCTGGTGCTGACGCGGTTAAAGTCGGCGTTGGTCCAGGCAGTATCTGTACCACCCGGATTATCGCCGGTATTGGTATGCCCCAGCTATCGGCGGTCTATGAAGCCGCCAAAGCGCTGGAAGGCACTGACGTTCCGGTTATCGCTGACGGTGGTATTCGGTTCTCAGGCGACATTACAAAAGCGATCGCGGGTGGTGCCAGTACGGTTATGATTGGCTCACTTCTGGCCGGTACAGAAGAAGCACCGGGCGAAGTGGTTCTGTACGAAGGTCGTCGCTTTAAAACGTATCGTGGTATGGGATCGGTTGAAGCAATGGAAGATGGCTCGAAAGACCGCTATTTCCAGGATGCCGAAGACGATATCAAAAAACTGGTACCAGAAGGTATTGTCGGTCGTGTGCCATTCAAAGGACGCGTTTCCGAAATTATCTACCAGATGGTTGGGGGCCTAAAAGCGGGAATGGGATACTGCGGTGCCAGTAGCATCAAAGCGCTCCACCAGGCTAAATTCGTTAAGATTACGACAGCTGGTTCGCGGGAAAGCCACCCACATGATATTTCGATTCAGAAGGAAGCGCCGAACTATTCGGTTCGCTAAACAGTAATCGATCAGGTGTAAGAAGGGAGTCGGTAGTTCATCTACGACTCCCTTCTTCTTTTTGGCAAACCGTTCCTCGACAGGGTTAGTTGTCATACGTAGCAGCTTACTAACAAAGCTGTGTTCTTAACTCAATAACGTAATGGAAAAACGTACTCTTGGCAACACGAATCTGTCAGTTGCTCCGCTGGCGTTTGGCGGTAACGTATTCGGCTGGACAGCCGACGAAGCTACTTCTTTTCAACTATTGGACGCGTTTGTCGACGCGGGTTTTAACCTAATTGATACGGCCGATACGTACTCGCATTGGGTACCGGGCAACAAAGGCGGAGAATCGGAAACAATCATCGGAAAATGGTTAAAACAAAGCGGTAAGCGCGATCAGGTCATTATTGCAACCAAGCTCGGCTCCACCCAGACACCCGGTCGGAAAGGTAATCTGTCTCGTGACTACATGCAGAAAACCGTTGAGGAATCTCTGCAACGGCTCCAGACCGATTACATTGACCTGTATCAATCGCACTACGACGATCCGCAGACGTCAATCGAAGAAACGCTGGCTAGTTTTGGTGATTTGATCGAAGCGGGTAAAGTAGGCTACATCGGCGCGTCGAATTTCTCGCCGGAGCGGCTCAAACAATCATTAGAGATCAGCAAAAAAGAAGGGTTACCCAGCTACAAAACCCTGCAACCAGAGTATAATCTGTATGACCGGGAACAGTACGAAACGCAGTACGCTCCCATCGTTGCCAACTATGGACTGAGCGTAATCAGCTATTATTCGCTGGCCAGTGGTTTCCTGACGGGTAAGTACCGCTCAGAAGCGGATTTATCGAAAAGTCAGCGGGGGCAGGGCGTCAAAAAATACCTAAACGAACGGGGTCAGCGAATTCTAAAGGCGCTGGATGAAGTTGCCGATCAATATAACGCGACGCAAGCTCAGGTATCACTTGCCTGGCTGATGGCTCAACCAAATATTGGTGCTCCTATAGCCAGTGCCACCAGCGTTCAGCAGGTACAGGATATTGCGAAAGCCGCCGATCTGAATCTGGATCAGGCTGCACTAGAAAAACTAACGACTGCCAGCGCTTATTAGCAATCTGTTTTAGCGAGCGGGCCAGCGAACATGTAAACCGATTCACGTTTGCTGGCCCTCTTGCTTTTGATCTCAGACCAGTTGACCATCTAGGTAATGCACCGTACTGTTGGTACCGTGATTCGTCAGGTTCAATTCACGAACGCCAATTCGATAATGGTCAACAGCGAAGGTTGGCGAATCCTGAGTCAGCTGAAAAAAAGTAGAGGGCGTAATCAGCGTCAGCAGGTTTCCCCGCTGCACCGTTTTCTCGACGTGGTAATGCCCGCAAACTACCGTAACGTGACAGGGCAGATCTTTGATTAACTCCAGAAACTCATCACTCTGCCGAAAGGCATATTTACCGTCCATAAATGCTACGTCGGACAATAACGGAGGATGGTGCATAAAGACGAGCAAATTGCTGTGCCGTAAAGCGCTCAGGTACTCTTTCAACCAACTGAGTTGCTGAGCAGAGAATTCTCCACGGGCGCTGTCCAAAAATAGCGTAGGTCTCCCCTCCAATGGTACGGCATAGTACAGCTCATTCCCGTGCAGGTGGTGCGTCAGGTTAAATGCTTTCGCCAGCATGACCGAGTCGTCATGGTTACCTGATATGACGTAATACGGATAGGGCAATGGAGCCAGTTGTTGTTTTATCCAGTCGTAAATGGCGGTATCACCCACATCAACACACAAATCTCCTCCGATAACCAGGCAATCCGGTTTGAGTCCCGACAGATAGGCCAACGCGTTCAGAAAGTTACGCCGGACATCTACGCCCTGTGGTTTCTCGCCATCGGAGCCGATGTGAATATCAGTGATGAAAGCAATACGCATTGTCGAAAAGGGGAATGTACTAGCGAGATACAAACAGCTGGCTTAGCGTCGACAAGTTAGTCGTTCACGGCGGAAGATGGTACCAAAAACAACGAAATGGCCCCGGGCCAAGCCGACTTTTTTGCGTATATTTGATAGTACTTGTGCAAAAAATGACCACCAACGACGCCTTCATCAGCGAGCAGACTCGTCTCAGCGACCCCGTTGATTATCTCAAACGCTATTACGGCTACGATCGCTTCCGCCCCATGCAGGAAGATATCGTACGGTCGGTATTGAGCGGACGGGATACGGTTGTACTTATGCCAACCGGGGGTGGCAAATCAGTCTGTTTTCAAATTCCGGCGTTGATGCTACCTGGGCTGACTATCGTTGTATCGCCCCTGATTGCCTTGATGAAAGACCAGGTAGGGGCTTTGCACATGAACGGTATCGAGGCTGCCTATTACAATAGTACCCAGACCAGTCAGGAACAGCGCGCAATCGAGGATGACTGCATCAGCGGAAAAATCAAACTGCTGTACGTCTCACCCGAGAAACTGCTAACCGATTCGTTCTTCTATATTCTTCAGCGAGCGAATCTATCGTTGTTTGCTATTGACGAAGCGCACTGTATTTCCTCCTGGGGGCACGATTTTCGTCCGGAATACACGCAGTTACATATTCTAAAAGAACGCTTCCCGAACGTACCGACGGTGGCCCTGACCGCTACTGCTGATAAACTGACCCGGCAGGATATTGCTACTCGGCTAGGCATGGTCGACCCGGCCATTTTTGTGTCGTCCTTCAATCGGCAAAATCTGAGTTTACAGGTACTTCCCGGCCAGAACCGAATCCAGCAGATTATCCGGCTCCTGCAAAAGAAGCCTGATACGTCTGGAATTATTTACTGTCTGAGCCGCAAATCGACGGAATCTCTGGCGGCCAAGTTGCAGGAGAAGGGTTTCAACGCGGCTTTTTATCACGCCAAAATGGACCCGGCCGACCGCGGCCGCACTCAGGAAGCATTCCTACGCGACGACGTGCGAATCATGTGCGCGACTATCGCCTTTGGTATGGGTATCGACAAGTCCAATGTTCGTTGGGTTATTCACTACAACCTGCCCAAGAACATCGAAAGCTTTTACCAGGAGATAGGCCGGGCAGGACGGGACGGGGCCGATGCACAGACGGTTCTCTTCTATAGCTTTGCCGATGTGGCTACCTATAAAGATATGCTGGCGGAAAACAACCCGGCTAACCTCGGATTACAGCTGGCCAAACTGGAGCGGATGCAACAGTACGCCGATGCCCATACGTGCCGTCGTCAGATCCTCCTCTCCTACTTCTCCGAAGATCTGCCGGAGCCCTGCGGGAACTGCGATGTCTGCCGCGATCCGCGCGTTACGTTCGACGGTACGGTTCTGGCCCAGAAAGCCCTTTCGGCCATTATCCGGACGGGCGAACGAGTTCCGATGAATCTGCTTATCGACATTCTACGGGGTTCGCGCAGTCAGGCTATTATTCAGGGAGGATACGACCAGGTAAAAACCTATGGAGCGGGTAAAGATCTGCGTTTCGAGGATTGGCGCAACTATTTGCATCAGCTGATCAATATTGGTGTTATCGAAATCGCCTACGATCAGCACTACGCCTTACGGCGGGGAATTCTGGCCAGCCAGGTGCTGTACGAAGGTCGTAAAATCGAGTTGGTACGTCCCGACGATGCCCCAAAACCAGTAGTCGAAAAGGCCAAGCCCAAAACCGAAGCCAACCGAAACGAACTGTTCGAAGAACTGCGGGTGCTACGCAAGCAGCTTGCCGACCAGCAGAACGTTCCACCTTACGTTATCTTCACCGATACAACACTGGAAGATATGGCGCGCCAGCGTCCTACTACGCCCGATGCATTACGTAACGTCAGCGGGGTTGGCGAACGGAAACTTCAGTTATTCGGTCGCCAGTTTCTGGAGGTTATTTTGAACCACGTCCGGGGCCGGGTCCAGGCGGGCGAAAAACCCAAGGGATCGACCCAGCTACTAACGCTGGATCTGTACAATCGAGGTATGTCGCTGGAGGAGATTGCGGCTGAACGCCAGCTCACCCCAGGGTCGGTTGCCGGGCACCTGGTGCAGCTTGCCCGGGCTGGTTACGAGATTGATCTGGAGGAGCTTCTGGACGCCCAGGTTAGCTCCGCTGAACGAGCTGAAATTGAGCGGGCTGTTGAAACTGTAGGTGTGCCGGATGGGCGTTTAAAAGCGGTTTACGATCATCTCAACGGCCGGTATTCGTACGTGCAATTGACGCTTGTAACCGCCCTACTGGAAAGGTAAAATCCAACTTTAACCGGGACCGTTGGATAATTCGTAGATTGTTCACTAGGTTCTTCTCAGTCGATTGGTTAATTTCGTTCTCAGTTAGTCGCCGGGCCCGTTACGTAAGTACGGGTTTTGTCGTCTTACCATGCTACAACAAATACCAACCATTTTGATTAAAGAACTAAGTCTTTCACTACTTCTGGCTGCGGTAAAGCCCGCCTTTGCCCTGGTAACAATAGGAGCCGATACCAGTCGAAATTTGTCAATAGCCAACGGCTTAGACACGCCTTCTCTCTTAGTCGCAGATTCCTCAAAACGCGTTTTTCCCATTTATTTCTGTGGCGAAGAAGTCCCGGTTCACGAACGCAAAGTATCCCGTCGCTGGCTTCAGACATTACGCACCTACGGTTCCCAGAGCTCCTGTCTGACTGACATGCGGGAGAGGGCTTCCACGTTCTTTAGAATTATTGACCCGATTCTGGTCAAACACCGTATCCCCCGCGATTTCCGCTTCATGCCATTGGTTGAAAGCGCTCTGGTCAACCACAGTACGTCGCACAAAGGAGCGTCTGGCTATTGGCAGTTAATGCCCGGCACGGCGCGTGAGTTGGGACTAACGGTGTCGGGTAAGGTAGATGAGCGGTATGATCTGGAAAAATCAACCGTAGCCGTTTGCCGGTACCTTCACCAACTCTACGGCGAACTTGGCTCCTGGACATTGGTGGCGGCAGCCTATAACGGCGGTATTACCCACGTTCAGAATAAAATGAGTCAGCAACGGCAGTCAAACTATTACAAGTTACGGCTGCATCGCGAGACAAGTCACTACCTATTCCGAATTCTGGCTTACAAGGAGCTGCTCAGCAATCCCCGGCAGTACGCACTTCTGCTGGATGAGTCCACAATTGCAGAGTTGACTAAACCGCTGCCTAACTGGACCAAACCACTGGCCACCCCCAGAAAAATTGACGATTCGCCAACCGTTGAGTTAGTCGACATTGATTACAACGATCCAACCTGGGGACCACGCCACAACAGATCACTGACCAAACTCCCCTCCGACACGCAGCAGCTTATCGCCCGGGCATCATCCCTGCAAAAAAGCTTTTCGATGCCCGACGGCGATCTGGATACACCCAGTACGAGTCTACCAATCAAAAAGCTGATGATGGGGCTTATGGTCCTTCGCTTTCGGCGGCCTCGCTTTCTGAAACGTAAAAAAGATGCAGGGCTGCGCCCAGTACATATCTGGGACTGGATTTAGTGACGTATTCTTTCAGCAAAGAAATTTTCACGCACTAACAATAGTCTTAGCTGTAGCGTCAAGAATCGGAAATCTTCACTCTACATTGTTACTATAGTATCGTTTTGTCGTCAAATTGGTAGCATATTTGCAACCGTATCTACCGTTTGATGAAATTAATAGTCATAGTCGCGCTGGTAGCGAAGCTGTGTCTGATGGATTTTTCCGCTTCGGCTCTCCCGAGCACGTCGTTCCGTTCAGCTTCGTTTGTTGGCCTATTTACAAATTTCCCGCCCAGGTTATCGCCCGTCTATTTTTGCGGAGAATCGGTGCCCCTGCACGAAGAAGCCGTAGCCCGACGGCTGGTTTCAGCGCTGGTCCGGAACACAAATCAAGCGCAGGCGCTTATGTTGATTCGCCAGCGCTCAGCCGAGTTCTTTCCTGTCATCGAGCCAATTTTGGAACAGCACCAGATTCCGCTCGATTTCAAATACCTGCCTTTGGTTGAGAGCGCTCTACGGGGCTTTGCGGTTTCCCGGAAGGGGGCGGTAGGGTACTGGCAGTTTATGCCTGCTACGGCGCGGGAGCTAGGGCTATCCGTTAAACCGGGGTATGATGAGCGCCAGAATCTGGTGAAATCTACCCAAGCCGCCTGCCGTTATTTGCGGTATCTGCACGATCAGCTTGGCTCTTGGACGCTGGCGGCTGCCGCCTACAACAATGGCATCGGTGCGTTGCTGAGCAATATTCGCCGACAGCAGCACCGGGATTACTACGCGTTACGCCTGAACGCAGAAACGGGACAGTACCTCTACCGAATTCTGGCATTTAAAGAGCTACTGACGAACTACCGGCACTACGAAGATATCATTCCCGAGCGTTTGATGACGTTGCTGAATGGGCCGGTTAGAAAGGGAGAAGCATTGCCGGATGACGAAGCCATTTTACCGGAAGGTATTCTGGATGAAGCCACTCAGCTGGCTGATAACGCTGCTGATACGGACGATGCGCCAGTTGTTGCCGACAATTTAGCCATACCGCTACCCAATGCGGCTGATGTGTTCCGAGGGGGCATCAAAGCTAAACTAGTTGAAGGGGCCGCGCTACAGCGGGGACAAACCTGGGTTTTCCACCTGACCCGCGACGGCTTAGCTGACGGAAAGACGGTGGAAGAAGGCGACATTCTGTACGCGATCATTGAAGACATTGACCCCAAAACGAACCGGCTTTATCTACGGGCGGACAAGCTTTACTCGTCCTTGGAGAAACACACTTACGAACTGGCCTTAGCCGCCGTTGATGCCGCTACAGGTCGCCTGGGCATTACGTTATCCGATGTAGATCACATCAAGACGGGGTGGATACTTACCTGGAAAACATTGTAAGTCAATAAGTGGTGAACTAATCCAGCCCTTTTCTCCGTTGATAGTGGGCTCAACAACCTGTTCATTAGTTGCTTACCGATCGTCAATCTCTTTTTCGGCTGCTCAGTTCAGCGTTTGTTCTGTGTATTGCTGCCTTTGGGCATTCTAGTCATGCACAGAAGAAGTCGCCAGCGATTCCCCGGCGACAACCGACTAGTAACTATATTACATCAACGCTGGGCAATCCGGCCCGGCTGCATTTCTGCGGGGAGATTGTTCCAACCGAGCAGGGGGCTGTTTCGTCAAAGCTGGCTTTGGCCTTGGCGAGCAGTTCGGGCTACGTCCGCCACGTACGTGGCTTAAAGGCACGTTCAGCCCCATTTTTTGCCGCTATCGAGCCGATATTACGTCGGCACAATATTCCGAACGATTTCAAGTATTTGCCCCTCATAGAAAGCGCCTGGCAGGCCAACGCGGTCTCATCGGCAGGAGCCATTGGCTATTGGCAGTTTATGGACGAAACAGCCCTGGATATGGGTTTGTCCATCGCGCCCGGCAACGACGAACGTACTGATCTCAGAAAGTCGACCGAAGCGGCTTGTCGGTACTTAAAGTTCCTTCATCAGAAACTGGGTTCCTGGACGCTGGTAGCGGCAGCCTATAATGGAGGGGTGGGCATGGTTCAACGCAAGATTGTTCGCGCCGGTCATCGGGATTACTACGCCATGACAATGAATCCAGAAACGGGCTACTATCTCTACCGGATTCTGGCCATGAAGGAACTGTTCACCAACCCAACCTATGGTGTCGGCTCTGCGGTCATGATGTTGGCCAGTGCGGGCGACCCCTACGAACAGGAACGCCAGCAGGCTCGCCGGATGGGCTGGCTACAGGACGATGATCCCGAACCAGCCGGTGTACCCGTCGAGTCGCTGGCGGATAACGCTTCTCCACAACGGAATGAAGTCGTTATTATGGATAGTGTGCTCACGGATCTGCTGAAGCAACGCGCAACCCAACCAACAATTTTTGTGGGCGACGTAACGGCCCGTTTATTGAAGGCTGGTACGTTGAAAATCGGGCAGAGCTGGGCGTTTACACTAACAGAAGACGTTCAGATTGACGAAACGCAACTGCACAAAGGCGATTACTTATACGCCCTGATTGATGATATCGACCAGCAGGGAAACATTTTCTTTCGCGCAACCAAAGCCATCACTGCCGACGGTACGACTACAATTCCACTATCCCTGCTGGCTATCAACCCCGCCACTGGTTTGGCGGGTATTCCTAAGCCTAAAACCATTCAGAAAGGCTGGCAGATCGACTGGAAATTGTAGTTAGGATGGTTTCTTTAAAGTCTTTCGGTACGTATCAAGCGCCCGTTGCCGGGCTTTTGTGTGTTCGATTATCGGCTCCGGATAGTCCGGCGTACCAACTTCTGGCACCCACTGCTTAATGTACGTACTGTCTGGGTCGAATTTCTTGGCCTGCTCGGTTGGATTAAACACCCGGAAGTAAGGTGCGGCATCCGTTCCCGAGCCAGCGGCCCACTGCCAGCCACCGTTGTTAGCCGACAGGTCATAGTCGCGTAGCTTTTTGCCGAAATACGCTTCTCCCCACCGCCAGTCGATTAGTAAGTGTTTGCACAGGAAGCTAGCCGTAATCATCCGAACTCGGTTGTGCATCCAGCCGATTGAATTTAGCTGGCGCATACCGGCATCCACAATCGGGTAACCGGTTTGCCCCTGGCACCACTTCTCGAACTCGTCTTCGTTATTTCGCCAGTCTATATTATCGTAGTCGCGACGAAACGAGTGTTTCTCGACGTGGGGGTTGTGATCAAGCACCTGGAAATAAAAATCCCGCCAGCATAGCTCGTTCAGAAACGTCTTATCTTTAGCTTCCTGCGCTTGCCGGGCCAGTTCGCGGATGCTTATCGTACCAAACCGCAGGTGCATACTCAACTGGCTTGTCCCCCGTTTCAGGGCTGGATAATCGCGCGTATCGCCGTAGTTGTCCAATACTTTATCAGACACGGTCCGGCTTGGGATATTGTCGTCTACGGGCTTAAACCCCAGCTCATCCAACGTCGGTACGGACAGCCCTTTTGTTTGGTAAAGTCGGTCGAAGTACTTTTTGGTGGGGTACGATTTCAGGTAAAACGCATCAAGCTTTTTGTGCCAGGTTTTGCTGTATGGTGTATAGACGGTGTATGCTTTGTTAGTTTTCGTCAGCACTTCGTCCCGATCAAAGATTGTCTGGTCCTTGCTACTATGAAAGCCAATGTTGTTTTTGTCAAGTAAATCACCGACTGACTTGTCCCGCTCTTTGGCGTATACCTCATAATCATAGTTGGTGAACACATCGCCAATCGTGTATTCTTTGATCAGTTCCTTCCAAACATCGATTGGTTTGCCGTATCGCACCACGATGGATGAACCTTGTTCAGCCAGTTCATCACACAACCGATTGATTTCCTGCACAAGAAACGTAACGCGTCGATCTGACCGGTCGTCCAGTTGATCCAGGATGATTTTGTCGAATATAAAAACCGGCAACACGGGCTGACCACTTCGAAGCGCGTGATACAAGGCGGCATTGTCTTCCAGTCTCAGGTCGCGCCGGAGCCAGACGAGCGATAACGCTTGGGGCATAGTTCGTAATATCTTTTTCGCCTAACGGTAGGGTAAACGTAAATGTTTGGGCATAAAAAAGCCGCTCACCAAGCTGTTGGTGAGCGGCTTCGGAAACTGAAATTTTATTCAGGCTGGAAACGAAGCCGAACGGTGTGTAGTTCTTCCGAATCGTCACCGTAGCCAACCAGCTTTTTGCCCACCAACTGTTTAACAATAGTTGAGTTGAGCTCCTCATTTTTCGTGAATACTTTCAGGTTATTCAGCTCATTCGCGTCATTGACCCGAAACTGAATCACCACAACCCCGGCCTGCTGCGTTGATTTCATGGCCTCAGGGTAGGTAATATATTTTGACAGTTGCTGCTCCATGCTCAGTTTAGGAGCTTTTGCCTTGCGGCTTTTTTCTGGCGTAGCGGACGCTTGCGTTGCCAGGAAGCCTACCAGCGAAAGAAGAAAGAATGTCTTTTTCATGACTTCGTATGTGTTAAGTTGAAACAATGCCTACTCGCCCAAACTCCCGTCGAGTTGTCAAAACTAATGTTATGTCAATATTACCTAAATATTACATAATTGTTAACTTTCCAATGTTAAATTTTCAGGTTTAGACAAAAACTTAACATTGAAAAAGACTATTTGACCTTTTTACGTACGTCAAATAGCCAAAAACGCAACGAGGAGACCACTTTTACGTGATCTCCTCGTTATTATCAACTAGTTCAATGTTAAGCCAATGTTAACAAACGGCTTATTTTCTTAACACAGGTAGTTCAATTTGCGAAGGATGACCTTCTTCATGATACAGCCTGATCGTGGCTTTTTTGTAGTCGGCCGCTTCGGCGTTACCAATATTTAGAAATGTTTGTGGGTTACGGTCCACCAGCGGAAACCACGAATGCTGGACTTGTACCATTAACTTATGCCCCTTCTTGAAGGTGTGCATCAGATCGGGTAACTGAAAGTTTACCGGCGTTGCTTCACCCGGCTTAAACGGCTGCGGCTGACTAAAACTATTCCGGAATTTACCCCGCAACACTTCCGCCCGGACCAGACGCTGGTAGCTGGCCAGTGTCACTCCTTTAGCGGGGCCCTCGGTTGGCGTCGCGATCGTATCGGGTGACACGTCGATAATTTTGACGATGAAATCAGCATCTGTCCCGGTTGTCGATGCAAATAAGCGCACATTGACTGGACCCGCTACGGTCATATCCTGCGTCAACGGCTCTGTTTCAAAAACAACCACGTCCGGCCGACTTGCCACAAACCGTTGGTCTTCGATCATGTACTGATTATTCCGACGCGCCTGGACACCGTTCGTATAAGGAACAGGCTTGGCCGGATCGCTGACGTACTCGTCGAACGAATTAGCACCGGTAGGTTTGGTAGTCGACAACTTACCAGCTGCTTGCAGATACATGGCCTCCGGTTGAGCAGCTTTTGGGGGCCATGAGTCGAACGATTGCCAGGTGTTCGTACCTGTATCAAAAACAGAAGCCTCCGGTGCGTCAAACTCTCCCTTCCCTTTCAAGTGGAAGGCGAAGAATTTATTTTCCAGATTGTCCCGGTAGTATTTGGCGGTGTTCTGACCGAACGAAAGTGGACCAAACTGGCTCCAATCTTCCCGCGCCCAGGCCCCGTGCGTCCAGGGACCCATCACCAGTTTGTTATTATTTCCCGACGACTGTTTTTCGATAGCTTCGTAGGTACGTAACGCGCCAAACAGATCTTCGGCGTCGAACCAGCCACCAACCACGAGCGTGGCCGGTTTTACGTTCTTCAAATGTGGGCGGATATTCCGACTCTGCCAATACGTATCATACGTTTCGTGCTCGATATACTCGTTCCAGATTTTCGAGCGATTATTGTAATAGGGCGCTTTGTTCGTGTTCTTGAGTGGCCCCAGCGTCAAAAAGAACTGATACACGTCTTTTGGCCGCCACTTGAATAAAGCCTCATAATCCTCAACGAGTCCCTTACGGGGTGCGTCGAACTGATTCATGAACGAAAAGTTGTCGAGCAGGAAAAATGCCCCATTGTGCCGGGCATCATCGCCGATGAACTCATCCGTAACAGGCGCCTGGGGCGATACCGCTTTCAACGCCGGGTGCGCATCTGGCAGAGCGGCAGACGCGTAGAATCCAGGGTAAGAAATACCCATCAGCCCGACGCGTCCGTTGTTGTTCGGTACGTTCTTCAGCAGCCAGTCAATTGTATCGTAGGTATCAGTACTCTCGTCGGTAGCAGTTGCCACTTTGGATACGTTATTTTTCCTGGCTTTTCCGTTTGTCTTGCCCGAATCGGCCACTCGGTTCAGGGCCGGCGTCATTTCTTCGAACTGGCCTTCGCTCATGTACCGCCCCCGTACATCCTGATAGACGAAAATGTATTTCTCCTGCGATAACGCCTTGCCGGGCCCGGGTCCACGTTTGGGATAGTTTGCCTCGCCGTACGGCCCTGCTGAATAAGGCGTGCGTTCCATCAAAATGGGATAGCGATTGGTCGGACCAGCGTCGGTCGGGACGTAAACCAGCGTATAGAGCTTGGTCCCGTCCCGCATGGCAATCTGCCGGTCGAGTTTGGTATAGTTCTGCCGAACGAACAGAGAATCGGCATTCGTTGACTGGGCAGCGGTCGGGTAGCTAACGAGTCCGGAAAGTAAAACCCCGAAAAGTGTAGCGAAACGAATCATTGATTATTGATTAATTAATGTGATTGATAGGCACTAAAGAACAAGAAAAGGCCTTTTGGCTACGGCGTACGTTTTTTGGGCTGGCACCGACACCAATTCCCGTTCAGGATAACGTAACGCCGTCAGCTTACCACCAAAGACGCAGCCGGTATCGATATCGATCGCATTGTTGATCCAGACCGGTTCTTTGACGGGTGTATGGCCGTATACGACAACTGCTTTTCCCTGGTAGCTGGATGCCCAGTTGATCCGTACCGGCAACCCCTGCGCATCAACTTCACCAGTTGTTTCCCCAAACAGGCAGAAAGCTCGTACCAACTCACCGTTACGTCCCTGCAGATCTTCCCGCAGCCCCGCGTGGGCCACAAGTAATTGTTTGTTATCCAAACGAATGTAGTAAGGTGTACGCTCCAGAAATAGTAAAACCTGGTTTCGAAAATTAGCCGATTCGGCGTCGAGCTGCGCCATAGTTTCGGCCAGGCCATGGTTCATGGCTACGTTCCGCCCCAGCAGCTTCCGACGCAACTTGTCGTCATGATTTCCCAGAACGCACAACGCTTTACCCTGATTCACTAACTGCATAACCAGACGCAATACGGCTACAGAGTCAGGTCCCCGGTCGACCAGATCGCCCACAAACACGAGTTTACGTTCGGTTTTCGATTGGAACGTATTCGTGTCGTAACCCAACCGGGCGATTAGGTCAAGCAGTTCTTGGTAACAGCCATGTACATCGCCGATGATATCGAAAGGCCCATCAGTTGGCGATGCTTTCTGATGAATAGTAGTCTGCTCGACATCGTCCAGCGAATTGAGCGTGTAAATGGCCTGAAACCCTTCAAACGGTAGATTACGCTCCATCGACTGCATGAGTTCAATCTGGCGCTGTAGTATGTCAACCGAGAAATTCCGATCGGTCCGGTCCCGATGTCGCTCGTGAAGTATCGTCGAGGGCAATTTGAAGACTATAGCTGTGGCCATCACGCCATACTGACGAGCCATGTCAAGGTACTCCTTTCGATCCGCAGCCTTGAGATTTGTCGCGTCGACTACGGTTAGCAGCCCTCGTTGCAATCGTTTTTCAACGATCATACGTACCAGCCGGAATGCGTCACCCGTCACCGTCTGATCATTCTCGTCGTCCGTCAGCACTGCCCGGTAGTGATCCGAGGAAACGATCTGGGTGGATTTGAAGTGTCGCTGAGCAAAGGTGGACTTGCCGGCACTGCTGACCCCGATCAACAGGACGAGCGTACGACGAGGGATTTCTATTTCCATAGAGGGGCTGGCGTCGGAAAACGGTAAGGTACCACCGCCAGCCCGCAAAATCCAAAAGCCCATCCAGAATTTCTCTGGATGGGCTCTCACCGTACTACAGTACTATCGTAAGGAATACGCGCTCACCGTTAGCCTAGTGGGCTGGCTCCAGCTCGCGCTCCTGCTTTTTTACCCGTTCGTGTTTGATACGCAACAAAATGCGCTTTTTAATTCGCATCCAGCGCTCGTATAGTGACGACTCTTTCAGGAAGTTCCAGTTCTCTTTTTTCTCTTCTTGCTTATGCTCTTCCGGGTCGTACAACATGCCCGTGCAAAGGCAGTGCTTCCGGCCAGTCCGGGTCAGAACGTCGTAGTTGATGCAGCTCGAACATCCTTTCCAGAACGAATCGTCTCCGGGCAGTTCACTCAACGTAACCGGCTGGTAACCGAGATCCGAGTTGATCTTCATTACCGCCAGGCTGGTTGTGATACCAATAATCTTCGCTTCCGGGAACTTAGCGCGCGACAGTTCGAACGCTTTGGCCTTGATCCGGGTAGCAATACCGCTCTTCCGATAGTCTGGATGAACGATCAAGCCAGAGTTGGCTACGAACTTCCCGTGCTCCCACGTTTCGATGTAGCAGAAGCCAACCCAGTCGCCCGACATGGTGGTTGCAATAATTGCCTTCCCTTCGAGCATCTTCTCCATCACATAAATGGGCGAACGCTTGGCAATACCGGTTCCCCGGGCCTTAGCGCTTTCTTCCATTTCATGACAGATACTTTCAGCCAGCCGCAGATGGTTTTCGTTGGCTACCTGAACAATGAACTGATCATTAACTACTTCGGGCGTTATCATTGTCGTTTATTAAGCGGCCTGAATTTTACCGCTATGGGACGTATTACCGGTACAGGTAACCAGTCCTGGGAGTTTGTTGGGAATAAGTAAACGGGAAAAGGGCGTAAAAGGTCTACCGCATGGGCAAACGAATTTGTATAGTCCTTTCGGACCTAAACCGAAATGGCGTAGTATGGAAGAAGGTCGGTATGTAAACGAGCTTTGCCATTGGTTTTTTTGCGCGAAAACGCGGGCAATTTTAGACAGATTACGCGGGTCTTGCAATAGAATAACGGATTTTTTTTTAGATAGTTCGTCGGCAGAAAAACATAATACTTCATTCGTCGGTCTTGCGAAGTAAGTACGTTGACCTCCTACCCTTAGATTGTCTTTTTTCAAGAATGTTTAATGGCCCGCCATCTTTCTCTTACTCGCTGACACTCAGTCGAAGTCGCCCGCTCCGTTACGTTGTTTTCTTTTACCTGTACGTAATGCAGGGCTTACCGGCCGGGTTTTCGCTGACAGCGTTGACGAATTATCTAACGGCCGAAGGCGTCAGCTCGTCAGCCATCGGTTCGTTCGCTGCGGTCGTGGGTCTCCCCTGGGCATTTCAGTTCATTTGGGGTCCACTCATTGACCGCTACCAGAACTCGCGGATGGGTCGCCGAAAACCCTGGGTGCTGGGCGCCCAGATACTCGCTTTTCTGGCATCGCTAGGCATTCTCCTGGTCGACAATCCCACCACCGAAATTAAAACGCTGGGCTGGTTCTTTTTCGGGCACAGCGTATTTGCGGCCATCCAGGACGCGAGCGTTGATGCAATGGCCATTACGGTCATTGGTGACGAAGAACGTGGCCGTGTCAACGCTTTCATGCGGATCGGCTTTCTGGTTGGTACCGGTGTAGGGGCGGCTGTGTTTTCGCAACTCTTACGGACTTATGGTTTTTCCGCTGCTGCCCTGATCTTATCGCTTTCTCTGCTCACCCTGACTATTATCACTTTTTTTATCCGGGAACGCCCCCAGGATCGACTTCTCCCCTCCTTCAGCCGGTCATCCTCCACTGTGCCGTCATTAGAACAGGATGACTCAATTGCTGACGCCCCCCCTCAAAAGGATTTCAGCTGGTTGTTCACGGAATTGTTCCGTGGCCTCTTTTCCCGAAAAAGTCTCTTACTGTTTGGCGCAACGGTGCTGGCTTATGTCAGTATCAGCTTGTTTTCGCGCGCTTATAACTACCACCTGATCAAAAAACTAGGCTGGGCTGATACGTCGGTTTCGATCCTGACCGGTACGTATGGAATGCTGGTTGCCGCTCTGGTTGCATTCGTGGGTGGGTACGTTGCCGATCGTATTGGCGCCCGACGATTGCTGGTGATTGTCACAGGGATTGTCGCGCTATACCTCTTGGGATTCAATGCAGCTTCGGCAACCTGGATTCAGAAGGAAGTTGCTCAGGTTGGTCTAGTCACGCTCTATTTCATGGACCCTAGTATCAGTATATCAGCGATGCCTATGCTGATGGCCATTTGTCGGAAAGGCGTCGAGGGTTCACAGTTCACGACATACATGGCTTTCGTAAACCTCTCTGACATAGCTGGTTCATTCATAGCGGGCCATGCGTTAGCCTTCTTTACTGCTCCTCAAATCGGTTTACTGGCCAGCGGTTTCGCGTTCGTAGCCATGTTTATTTGCCTCTTTACCTTGCGCAGGTACCGGCACCTGGGCGCGTAAATCCGGGTTTGAATTCCGCCCCGGCTGTGTTAACTTTGAGTATGGAAAATTTTGTGGTTTCGGCCCGCAAGTACCGCCCCGCTACGTTCGACACCGTCGTTGGGCAGGAACACATTACGACTACGCTCAAGAACGCGATCAAGACCAATCACTTAGCGTCGGCGTTCTTGTTCTGCGGACCGCGTGGCGTAGGGAAGACAACCTGTGCCCGTATCTTAGCCAAAACCATTAATTGCCATGAGTTAACGGCTGAGGGTGAAGCCTGCGACCAATGCGACTCCTGCGTAAGCTTCCGTCAGAATGCGTCGTTCAACATTCACGAACTGGATGCCGCATCGAACAACTCGGTAGAAGATATTCGGAATCTGATCGATCAGGTCCGCTATCCCCCCCAGTCGGGCAAGTACAAGATTTATATCATTGACGAGGTGCATATGCTCTCGTCGGCGGCTTTCAACGCCTTTCTGAAAACACTGGAGGAACCACCCTCCTACGCCATTTTCATTCTGGCAACGACGGAGAAACACAAGATTCTGCCAACGATTCTGTCCCGCTGTCAGATTTTTGACTTTAACCGGATTCAGCCTGGTCATATTGCGGGTCACTTGGCGCAGATTGCCGAGAAGGAAGGTATTACGGCCGAAGGCGAAGCGCTGGATCTGATCGCGCAGAAAGCCGACGGCGGTCTTCGGGATGCCCTGTCCATGTTCGACCTGAACGTTACGTTCGCGGCCGATCGGATCATTCGCTACAAGGAAGTGCTGGATAACCTGCACATTCTGGACTACGACTACTACTTTAAACTGACCGATCAACTGCTGGCGGGCAATCTCTCACAGAGCTTGTTGACGGTCGACGAAATTCTGCGTAAAGGTTTCGACGCCCATCAGTTTGTGGTTGGTTTGTGTCGTCACTTCCGGGATTTGCTGGTGTGTAAAGACAGTGCTACCGTTCAGCTGCTTCAGGTTACGGAGAACGTTCGTCGGCAGTACCTCGATCAGTCGGCGCGCGCGCCTATGTCGTTCCTGCTGTCGGCGCTGAGCCTGGGGGGGCAGTGCGACATGAACTACAAACAGGCCAAAGATCAACGGCTGCATGTTGAGCTTTGGCTGATGAAAGTGGCCAACCTACGTAACGTTCTCGACTGGGACTCGTTACCCGAACGGAGCAGTTCGTCGGTATCAAGCGTATCTATTGACTCAGCAGATTCAGGTGCCCCGAACGGCACCGAAAAAAAAAACAGCAATCCGGTCCCCAATGGACAACCGCAGCCCTCAACTAGCGTAGAGCCCCAGCCCGCCGAGCGTCACCTAATTACCAGCGAACCACTGAACGGCTACCATGCCCAGACAACACCGCCAGATGAGTCTCTAGCAGGTATTGGTCTGGACGGTGTTGGCAAGCGAGAGCCCGCTGTATCGAGCCAGCCGGTTGCAGCGGTAGCTACTGCGCCCGAACGCCCCCGACCAGCAATACCAGCGCCTACCCGCCCGGCCAGCAGCCGTCTTCGGTCGACGGTGTCGCTGAACACCGCCGTTATGCAGGCAGGGGCGACCGATACGGAAACAATCGTGGTAGCCGCGCCCACCCGCCCCGATAAACCGTTTATTTTTGAGCAGCTACAAGCGACCTGGAATGCATTCGCCCGGCTTCGTCACCAGCAGTACGATTCAGCAACAGAGCAGTTGGTGTTGAATCGAGCGTTGAACCTCGAAGGAACGACGATTCATATTACTCTGGATAATACGTTGCAGGTGGGTTACTTAACCGATCTGAAGCCCGACCTGATGGGTTACTTACGCGATCAGCTTCAGAACAGTCAGATTCAGTTGGAGCACACCGTTACAGTGCAGGAAGTTAAGAAGATGATTTACAGTTCTCAGGACAAATTCAACTTCATGGCGGAGAAAAACCCAGCGTTGCTTGAGTTACGCAAAGTCCTGAATTTGGAGGTAGATTATTGATGTAGCTCTATATGCTAGGCTATCGAATGTCCCTGAGCCCGTCTTCTTCCGTAGACATTCGGCACGCGAGAACGTAGCGTGGTTCGCAGTTTTTTAGGTTCGGCAATGATCCGGGCACCTGTCCAAGTGGCGGCAATCACCATACCGGCTGCAATCAGAATGATGTCTTTCAGAATGTATTGAGCTGCCAGGCTAGGGGCATGGCCTGGTCCAGAGAACAGTTCAGCCGGGAAAAGCAGTATCGGCGCCATAGCACCAGCCATCTGTGCACCCATTAACCAAACGCCCACCCGCAGGAACCGACCCGTCAGGAAGCAGACACCAATAACACATTCCAGACCGGCGACAAAATTCATGGCGTTGTGCCCGGTAAATAGACCCAACGTTAATATCTCCGTTGTTCGGGTGGCAAGCGATTCGATAGGACTAATCCCAGGAAAGAATTTCAGTACACCAAACCCAACGAACACGAGCCCAAGAGTGATCCGTAAGATTGCAATGCTATGCGCTACCAGCCATTCGTTGATGCTAGCGTCCAGGCGCTCGAAGCGCTCAAATAAAGTGAGTAGCGTTTTCATAACAATTCGTTTACAGGTTTGTAAATTTCTTTGAGACTACTAACGTGTCAACTCGAACAATGGATTGGTGACCATACATTAAAAGGAGATGAAACCGTCCTGGCGTCCTCTTCGCCCACTTGTTTGCGAAAATTTATTCGGTTGTCTACTTATTCGTTGTACGCTTTGGCCTCCTTGATCAACGATTTGTAAGCCCCGACACTGAGGACCTTTTTGTAATACGCCTTCGCTTGGTTTCGGTTGTTATCCCGTGCAGCAACGCGAGCCAGTCCTGCATACGCCATGGCATGGTATTCTTTCGTGTAGGCTTCGTTAAATGGCAGCTTGAGGGCAGCCTGATAATTGGCACTGGCAGCCTTATCATCCCGTTCGGCCTGCTCGTCCAGGATTCCATCGAAGACCAATACCGCCATAGTGACCAGCTTATTACTGCTCTGCTTAAGCCGTTGCACGTACGGTTTTGCCTCGTTGTAGCGCCCGGCCAGTAACAAAGCCTCCGCGTGACGCATGCCATACAGCGGGTTAGCAGGATATTCATCGACCAAGTATTTTGAGTACAGAGCGGCTTTCTGCGGGTTCATTTCGTGCTTCAGGTAGATGTGCGCGAGGTAGTAATTGGCGCCCGCCCGCGTCAAAATACCTTTCTTGGACGCTACGTCCATCTGTTTCAGGCCTAATTGCATATTTCCGTCCTGAAAGAAAAACATGAACGGGCGCACAACCGCGTGATCCATTGGATAACGCTCAACGTAATAATTGTACATACCCGTCGTCAGGTAGAAGTCTGGGCTTTGATCCAGCAGTTCGAAGCCCTGTTTGAGGTACGGATACGCTTTTTTTGACTCACCAACTGCCTTCAGCGATTCATCTTTATTGTTATACAGAAGTGCAAGGTAGCTATGCGCGGTCATCGCAAATAATATTCCTTCTGGGTCATTTTCATTACGTTCCAGCATCTGCTTCGCTAACGCCAATCCCTGATTGGCGGCCTGTACAAACTGACTGGCGGCAGTCGGATTTTGCTCGACGGGAACGTATTGTTGTTCCAGCAAGGTAGCCCGTAGAATGGGGCCTATCGGATGCTGCGGGTAGCGAGTCTGAAGCTGTCGAATCAGGGAAGTAGCTTCGGCAAATTCCTGACCGTAAATGGCGTCAAGCGTTTTTACGACGGTCTGCTGAACAGACGCGTCGGTCATCACCTGCGCCGGGGCCGATAGGGACAGACAAAACAACCAGATTAGAAGGTAATATTGCCTAAGAAGACGTACGAACTGTGTCAAGGTGGGGCGTTTGATTCTGTACGGCCATAACCGTACTTTTGTTAAGTGCGTATTACGTAACGAGGGCAGTACGCAAAAGTTTTTCTATGATCCATTACGAACAATTTACGCTGAGTAACGGCCTGCGGGTATTTGTCCACGAAGACGAATCGACCCCCATGGCGGCCGTTAATATTTTATACAATGTCGGCTCTCGTGACGAAGACCCAAATCGGACGGGCTTTGCCCATTTGTTTGAACACCTGATGTTTGGTGGGTCAAAACACATTCCGAATTACGACGAACCCTTGCAAAAAGTCGGTGGTGAAAACAATGCGTTTACCAGCCCCGATATTACGAATTATTACATTACGCTCCCGGCCGCAAACCTGGAAACTGCTTTCTGGCTGGAATCAGACCGTATGTTGAGCCTGTCATTCGACCCGCAGGTACTGGACGTGCAGCAGAAAGTCGTTATCGAAGAATTTAAACAGCGATACCTGAATCAGCCCTATGGCGACGTCTGGCTGCAACTTCGTCCACTGGCCTATAAAGAGCACCCCTATCGCTGGGCAACGATTGGTAAAGACATCAGCCACATTGAGAACGCTACGTTGGACGATGTCAAAAGCTTCTTTTTCAAGTATTATCTACCGAACAACGCCATTCTGGTCGTAGCGGGTAACGTAACGGTCGAACAAGTAAAACAGTTATGTGAAAAGTGGTTTGCTCCCATCCCAGCGGGTGATCCTTACGTTCGGCAGTTGCCACAGGAGATTAAGCAAACTGAAGCCCGGAAGCTGGAGACCAGCGCCAAAGTTCCACTGGATGGCTTGTATAAGGCCTACCACGTACCAGGCCGTTTTGCGCCTGGTTACCACACGGCGGACCTGATCAGCGATATTCTGGGCCGTAGCAAGTCGTCTCGTCTGTACCAGAAGTTACTGCGTGACAATCCGTTGTTCAGTAATATAGGGGCTTACCTGACGTCATCACTGGACCCCGGTTTGCTGGTGGTTCAGGGGACGCTCAACGCATGCGTTACGTTAGAAGAAGCCGATGCGGCCGTTGAAGCAGTGATCCAGGAACTGATTGACCAACCGGTTTCCGAATCTGAATTGGCGAAAGTAAAAAATCAGTCCGAAGCGTCGCTGGCCTTCTCTGAAGTGGAACTCCTGAACCGAGCCATGAATCTGGCTTACGCAGCCAATGCCGGCGACCCGGAATTAGTCAATCAGGAGGCAGCGCAGATTCAGGCCATTACATCCAATGACCTACAGACGATGGCCCGGCAAATCCTCCGCAAGGAGAATTGCTCGACCCTGTACTACCGCCGGGCCGAGACAGACGTAGCAGCCTAACGATTAATCGTTGATCATGATGGAAATCACCTACGATCCCAAGCCACTTACCGCCGAGCAACTACAGACACTCTCACAGGACGTAAAGCAGGTACTGACCGAGCTTTACGGCGACCGGCTCGACTGTGTCGTACTATTTGGCTCATACGCCCGTGGTGATTTCCATAATGAGTCTGACGTCGACTACCTAGTTGTGCTACGGGACGAAACGGTCAATAGTGCCAGTGAGATCAGGCTTATGGTCGATGTGACCTATGATCTGTGCGATAAATACGATGCACTGGTCGCAGTGAAGCCGGCTTCGTTGAGTAAGTACCAACAATCGCCGTTGCCCTTTTATGAGAACGTTCGGCGGGAAGGATACCGGATATGACTTTAGCGATCACGTTATATATGTCGCTGGCAGAGCAATGCATAAAAGATGCTCGGTCATTGTACGGTGCTGGTAGTTATCGTAGTGCTGCCAACCGTGCTTACTACGCTTATTTTGATGCGGTTCGAGCGTTGCTTGTCAGTAAGAATGTTACCATCAAATCGCACTCGGCAATCAGAGCACTTTTTGGCGAACATTTCGTCAAAGAAGGCCAGTTTGAGAAACAAGATGCTAAAAATTTCCACGAGCTTTTTCTGCTCAGGCAGCACAGCGATTATGAAATAGACGAAGACATACCAGCAACTGATGTCTTTGAGGCTATCGAGTTAGCCGCCGAATTCTTAATTCAAACCGAAGCGTATCTTCGGGAAAACCAGTTCACTTCATGAAAATACGCGTAGGCCAAGGCTACGATGTACATAAACTGGCCGAAGGGCGGCCGTTCTGGCTCGGCGGCATCTTGATTCCGTCTTCATTTGGCGCAGTAGGCCACTCTGACGCCGATGTGATCTGTCACGTTCTGTGCGACGCACTGCTGGGGGCCGCCAACATGCGCAACATTGGCTACCATTTCTCGGACAAAGACCCACGCTGGAAAGGCGTGGACAGCAAATTACTGCTGGCCGAAGTCCTCAGCATGGTACGGGGTGCCGGTTACGAAGTCTCGAACGTGGACGTAACGGTCGTCCTTCAGGAGCCCAAACTAAACCCGCACATTCCGGCCATGAAAACCTGCCTGGCCGACGTAATGGCTATTCCGGAAGAGGACATTTCCATCAAGGCTACTACGTCCGAACACATTGGCTTTGTCGGGCGGGGCGAGGGCATTGCCGCTCACTGCGTTGCATTAATTTATCGGGATTAATTGCTTATTAGCTAAAATCAACCTGCTCATGAAATACCTTTCCTGTTTCGCGGCCCTGCTATTGACGGGACTGACCACCTACGGCCAGAACAAAAAACCAGAGGAACCCCTCGGTTTTGAAGAATACGATCCGGTATCGACGCTGAAGGTGCCGGAACATAAGCTGACCCGTTCGAAGTATCCGTTTATCGATGTGCATAACCATCAGTTTCAGATGGACGAAGCCAATCTGCGTCCGCTCCTGCAACAGATGGACAGCCTGAACATGCAGATCATGGTCAACCTAAGCGGGCGTGGCTGGGGGGACGTAGCCACGAATACCAAGTTCTTCAATGCGGCCGAAGCCAATATCCAAAAAACCAACCCGAAGCGACTGGTGCTGTTTTCCAACATCAACTTTGATGACATCGGGCAGACAGGCTGGACTGAACAGGCCGTCAAGATTCTTGAATCTGACGTAAAAGCAGGCGCTAAAGGACTGAAAATCTACAAATCGCTGGGGCTGAACGTAAAAGATAAAAGTGGTAAACGTGTGCAGGTCGATGACCCGCGGCTCGACCCGATCTGGGCAAAATGTGGCGAGCTGGGAATTCCCGTCCTGATTCATACCGCCGATCCGAAATCATTCTGGGACCCGATGGACCGATACAACGAGCGCTGGCTGGAATTAAAGCTACACGGCGGCCGAAAGCGATCGCCCAACGATCCGGCTCCATGGGCACAGCTACTGGTCGAGCAACACAATGTCTTCCGCAAGCACCCTAAAACGACGTTCATCAACGCACACATGGGCTGGTACCCGAACGACCTCAACAAACTCGATAGTCTGATGAAGGTGTTCCCGAACATGAACGTCGAGATTGGGGCCGTCATCGCCGAGCTGGGTCGGCAGCCACGGGCATCGCGGAAGTTTTTCGAGAAGTACCAGGACCGGATTCTGTTCGGGAAAGATAGCTGGGTACCTTCGGAATACACTACGTATTTCCGGGTGCTGGAAACCGATGACGAATACTTCCCCTACCACAAGAAATACCACGCTTTCTGGCGTATGTACGGCATGGCGCTCCCCGATGAAATACTGAAAAAGGTTTATTACAAAAATGCCTTGCGTATCATTCCCGGTTTGGATAAGAGCCAGTTCCCCAACTAATTTACGCCCGGTGACGCCACTTCATGCCCCGTCACCGGGCTTTTTGTATCCATGATTATCACCGCCGTAACGCTCTATCAATACAACATCCCGCTCAAGGCACCCATTGCTATTTCGCTGGGTACTATTGAGCACGCCCGCAATTTTCTGGTTCAGATCCAGACTGACGAAGGTATCACGGGTTGGGGCGAAGGTTCCCCCTTCTGGATGATCGTTGGCGAAACGCAGGCATCAGGACTAGCCGCGGCAGGAGATATGGCCCGTCTCCTGCTCGGCCAGAATCCACTCGCCATCGAAACCTGTCTGGCCACGCTGATACGCTACTTACCGGGTCATCCAACTACGCGCTCGGCCTTTGATATGGCTTTGTACGACATTGCTGCGAAAGCTGCTAATATGCCCTTGTACCAGTTTCTGGGCGGCAGCAAACGGACGCTGATCACCGACGAAACGATCTATATCAATACGCCGGAGCGGATGGTTGACGATGCGTTACGGATCCAGGCGCAGGGTGCTGAAGCGATCAAGGTCAAACTAGGTACAAATCTGCGCGATGACGTTCACCGGATTGCTTCGATTCGGGAGGCCATTGGCGACGTAACGCCCATCCGCACCGACGCCAATCAAGGCTGGGATGTCGTAACTGCCCAACGTGTTCTACAGGCTATTGGTCACTGGAATGTGCAATACTGCGAGCAACCCATCAAGCGGCAGAACATAGCGGGGCTTCGGCAGATTCGGCAACAATCGCCCGTACCGATCATGGCCGATGAATCACTCTTCGACGCCAGCGACGCCATCCGACTTGTACGTGAAGAGGCCGTCGATTATTTCAACATCAAACTTTCGAAAAGTGGGGGCATCTTCGAAGCACTTAGTATCAATGCTATCGCCGAAGCGGCCGGAATTCCCTGTATGATTGGTTGTATGTCGGAGTCACGGCTGGGGTTGACCGCCAATGCCCATTTTGCGGCTGCGCGCCAGAATGTCGTTTTCCACGATCTGGATGGCTGTTTCGAACACGCGGCAGATCCCGTTGACGGGGGTATTACGTACACCGGATACGTCATCAGCCTTCCTGATGAACCAGGTATTGGGGCTGGCGTCGACCCTACCTTTTTGAAGCAGTGTTCGAGTAAGCTTATTTCGCTTCCGTAATGATTACGATTACCACCGTTCAGTCAGCAGCTGACGTCCAGGGCATCTTAACCCTACAACAGGCTAACCTCCGCCAGAACGTATCCGTTGACGACCAGTCAGCGCAGGGGTTCGTGACGGTTAATCACAATCCAGACGTCCTAACCCGTATGAACCAGGTTGCACCCAGCGTTATAGCCAAAGACGGTGCCAAAGTTGTGGGCTACTGTCTCACTATGCTGCCTGAGTTCGCGAACGATATTCCCGAACTGCTGCCTCTTTTTGAGTCAATTAACCAGATTGCGTACCAAGGCAAGCCCCTCCGTGAGCAAGCTTATTACGTTATGGGGCAGGTTTGCGTCGATGCTGGTTACCGGGGCCAGCGGATCTTTGACCGTATGTATCACCATCAGCAGGAGGTGTACGGTGGTCAGTATAAATTGCTGGTAACGGACATCTCCGAGAAAAACACGCGCTCACAACGGGCGCATGAGCGTGTTGGTTTCCGGCCATTGGAAACGTTTTACGATTCTACGCTGGGAGAAAATTGGATTGTTGTGGCGTGGGACTGGCAGTAGTAGTCGCGAGACCTTGTCTCACCGCATCGGTTTTACGCGTCTAATACACACCTGGATTAGCTTGATTTATTGATTCATTTCCAACCAATGGGGAAGAAAATTGCTCTTAGTATCGTAGGTCTGTTGCTCATTCTGATCGCTTGGCAATGGGAGCTGGTCAGCTACGGCTGGATGCAGGCAAAGGGGCAACTGCGAATCTTGTGGAATACAAAACCCGTAGCAGAGGTCTTAGCCGATCCAGCTTATCCAGACTCGCTGAAGCGAAAAATTAAACTAATCCAGGAAATAAAGCGTTTTTCTATTGATTCCCTGGGTTTAGATCCGTCAGGAAGTTATGAGTCGTTCTACGATCAGCAGGGAAAACCAATCCTCTGGGTCATCACAGCTGCTCAGCCTTATGAGCTTGTTGCCCGGCAATGGCACTTCCCGATTTTAGGAACATTTTCGTACAAAGGTTTCTTCGAGAAGGACCGTGCTGACCAGCAGGTAGATGAACTAAAGCAAGAAGGCTTGGATACGCGGGTCGGCGAAGTGTCGGCCTGGTCGACGTTAGGCTTCCTGAACGACCCAATCCTGTCCAGCTTTTTAGACCGTTCCGAAGGAAGTCTGGCCGAACTTATCATTCATGAGCTGACGCATGGCACGCTGTTTGTAAAAAATAGTCTGGAGTATAACGAGAACCTGGCTGACTTTGTGGGTGAATACGGAGCGGCTCGTTTTCTGGCTCAGAAATACGGATTGACATCGGTTCAGTACAAAGATTATGAAGCCGCGAAAGCGTTTTCTGGTCGGTACGACGAACACGTATTACGAGGTAATCAGGTCCTCGACAGTCTGTATAAATCGTTTAAACCAACCACGCCAGTTGTCATCAAAGATTCGCTGAAGTGGCAAACCATCCGGCAGATTGTTGCTAGTTCCGACACCATCCGGGACAAACGCAGCAGAGCTAGGGCACGTTCAGTAAAAAAGGGGCGCTTAGAAAAACTAAATCTGCCCAATAACGCGTATTTTATTGGTTACCTGACATATCGAAAGCAGCAAAACCGCTTTCGACAGGAATTCGAACAGCAATTTAATAGTGATTTTACTCGCTATTTAACTTACTTGAAGCAAACCTATCCATCTTTTTAAAAGCCAGATTGGCGTGCTGCTTTTCTATGAAGAAGTTTTTGATTGGTCTGGGTGTTATCACGGCGTTAGGTTCTGGTTTTACGGTACTCAACTCCTACCGACGCGTCGCGAACAACAGCTTCGGTCCAGGCGAGCATCTTGAATATCGTGTCCATTATGGCTTTGTCAACGCAGCCGAAGCCATCATTGACGTTAGTCCGTCCTTGTATAAAGTCAACGAACGGCCCTGTTATCGGGTAAATGTTGATGGTCGTACGGTAGGTGCTTTTGACCTGGTGACGAAAGTTCGCGATACGTGGCGCTCGTACATCGATACATCGGCTATTCTTCCCCAGAAGTTTTACACCAGCATTCGGGAAAACAGTTACCGGAAGGAAGAAAATATTACGTTTAATCACGGGTCAAACACGGTAAAAGCCGAAGAACGTACCGAGCGGGACGTCTTCAAAGTTCCCGAAAATGTTCATGACCTGGTAAGTGGCTATTACTTTCTGCGCACAATCGACTTCAACCGTCTGTCAAACGGGCAGGTAATTGAGGTACCCGCTTTCTACGACGATACGGTCTATAACATGAAAGTTCGGTACCGAGGCAAGTCGGTTATTAAAGCGAAGGAAGGCAAGATCAACGTGATTAAGCTTAACCCAGTTTTACCACCGAACAAGTTGTTTAAGGAAGAAGAATCGATCCGTATTTACGTCTCTGATGACCTGAACAAAATTCCGGTCAAGGTTGAGGTTGATTTGTGGGTCGGCTCGATGGTAATGGACTTGCGCCGGAACGACGGGCTAAAGCATCCATTGCGGTATTTTTAGTCAGTTAGCGCAGTCAACCCACTTTTAACGCGTAGCAGCATGCGCTCCATACGCGTCAGCCGGTTCCAGGAAACGGTTTGATAAACCTCATCTGTAGTTCCGAAACTTCGGTAAAACTGGGCAATTGATAGCTTCTCGGGACTTTCAAAATCAAGGAGCATCGGTTGCCCAGCCCATTGTTGAATCAATTGATCGATTAAAAGCGTCCGCGCATTATCGGATCGTCCTCTGGCTGATGCCGCGTTAAAAAGGTAAACAATTCGATTTCCTTCCTGAACAAACAACGCCCCCGCTTCAATCTGATTATCAATCAAGGCATAACGTAGGGTCACCAGCTGACGCTGACGTAGGGTTTCGTATAGTTTTGTCAGAATCGAGTAAGCCCAATCACCTACCCCAATACTGGCTGCGTGATGTGCTCGAAACAGATTAATCAGCGGCAATATGTCTTCTGAATCAATCACGTGCCAGCCCGCTTTTTGCGCCCTACGTAAATTCAGCCGTCGATCGTGGGTGTAGTTATGAGCAATCGATTCGTAAGACCTACGCAGATCAAGCACGTAGGTCTTCCGCGGCTCAATCCGCTCGAAATAGGTAAATGGGATATTCGGTGCGAGCAAACTCAGTTTCGAACCGTATCGAAATCGTTGCTGAATCGCCCGGTAAAAGGGCCCTGGATCTATCGTCTCATCGGTTGAGAAGACAGCCAGAAACTGGCAGAACAAGGGTTGATGCACTATCCACCGGCCAAACTTCCGACGTAAAGGTACTGGCATAACAGCCTGGTAGACTCCGGTTTCATTGACCGAAACCAACCCCATCCATTTCCAGCCCGGTTCAGATAAGACGACATCCAGGTACCAGGCATAGCCGTAGATGACCCGATTGAAAGACGCCCGGATACAACTATCCCAGGCTACAGCATCCAGTTCGGCGCGGGATAGCAAGTGAAGGGACATTGCTATGTCAGGCTGGTGTGATGGGTTCTGCTAGGCCAGCTGTGTCTTCAACTTTTCGATTACGTCGCGCGTTTCGGGATGCTTGGCAACCGCATCGCTGATCGTCTGAATGGCGTGAATGACCGTACTGTGGTCACGTCCCCCAAAGTGATACCCAATGGATTTTAGCGACAGATCCGTCTTTTCTTTAGCCAGATACATGGCTACCTGCCGGGGGTAGACCAGTTCGCGCTTCCGGCTTTTCGCTTTCAGGTCAGCAATGGTCACGTTGAAATGCTGAGCTACCAGTTCCTGAACCGAGTCGATGGTTACCTCCCGTTCGGAGTCGACGACGATATTACGCAGGGTCTGCTTAGCCAGCTCCAGGTCAATATCACGGCGATTCAACGACGCCTGTGCCATTAACGACACAATGACACCCTCTAATTCCCGAACGTTTGTGTTGACGCTGTGGGCCAGGTATTCGATAACGGCGTCCTCAATGTAGATCCCCTCAGCCTGTAGTTTCTTCTGAATAATGGCAATCCGGGTCTCGAGATCGGGGGTTTGCAGATCGGCTGATAGTCCCCACTTGAAGCGTGACAGCAGACGATCTTCCAGACCATCCAACGCCCGGGGAGCTCGGTCGGAGGTCATGATGATCTGTTTACCCGACTGATGGAGGTGGTTGAAGATGTGGAAGAAGATCTCCTGCGTTTTCTCCTTTTTCTGCAGAAACTGTACGTCATCAATAACCAAGACGTCTACCTGCATGTAGAAGCTCGTGAAGTCGCGAATACCATCCGAACGGATGGCGTTCAGAAACTGATTCGTAAACTTCTCTGACGTTACGTACAGGACAAACTTGTTCTGGTTGTGGTTTTTGATGTAGTTGCCAATGGCCTGTACCAGGTGTGTTTTCCCCAGCCCTACCCCACCGTGAATCATCAACGGGTTGAAAGACGTAACGCCCGGCCGCTCTGCTACGGCATAACCAGCCTGACGCGCCAGTCGGTTGCAATCTCCTTCAACGTAATTGTCAAACGTATAGCTTGGATTCAGGTACGAATCCAGCGTTAGCGAGTCCAGGTCCTTCAGCTCGAAAGGGCTTTTCAGCAGATTCGGGCTGACATTATCCGGCTTGGCCGTCTGAGGAGACTTGGTCGTTGGCATATTCACCGTCAGCGGGCGGTTCTGCGCGTTGCCCTTATCGACTATAATCGAATACTCCAGTTGCCCGTCCCGACCAATAGCCGTATCGAGCGCTTTCCGCAGCGCGTGAACAAAATTCTCTTCCAGCCATTCGTAAAAAAATTCACTGGGCACCTGAATGGTTAGCACTGACCCGTTGAGCCGCAGGGGCACAATGGGTTCAAACCAGGTTTTGAAACTCTGATCGGGCACGATCTCACGAATCACGCTCAAACAGCGATTCCACACGGTTGTTATTTCGCGCTGCATTACTGGTGGGGTCGTTCCATTCACGGGTTACGTACTGCTTACGGGGTGTCGCTCAAAAAAGGGAGACAAATGTAGCTAATTTATCCATCCGGGCTATGGCAACGGCCCAGTGTTTTAAGAAGCTTGCTACTCCATTTTCCTTTGTTAAGCTAAAATTAAGTCAATCCGGCAAAACCACCAACCCTTATGTCGTTCTCATCCAACGAGAATTTATGAATGATTGTCAGCGACCTAGCTATGCGTTTCCTGTTTACTAAACGGTTAATTTTTTAATCTATGCCGTCAGTTTGCTAAACTTTTCTGATGAAAGAAATTTTCAGTCATCTACCGTACCAATGACCAGAAACCGAAGTGTAACCAGGTTTGGCGGGTAACATTCGTTACCCTTCGACGGTAATGAACCGACTGTGGAGGAAATCGTAGAGGTCAATTAGCGCGGCAGATCCGTGGAGTAAGTCCTGCAAATCCAGTAGCTCGTCTTTTGAGAAACGGAACACCCGCCCACTAGTACCGGGCGGGTTAAGCAGTCGATGATTCGGATCGCGGGTAATCTCCGGTGATGTGTGAATCAATTGATCGACAACGGAGGCCAATCGATTCAGGGCAGCGGGCGTGTAGCAAGTGCGTAGTTCGCCAAACTCAAGGTACACCTGCTGCATCAACCGCAGGTAATGCGTCTGCCCGTAACGCGTACGAAAGAGAGGATCATTAACCGGTAGCATAGACAATGACACATAGTATTTTCGAATGAAAAAATTCAGTACCCCGGTTCGAGCCGGGGTACGAATCGGTCACGCCCGCATGGCGTTGCGGATATTGCTCCAACGAAAAGTGGTTAAACCAGCTTGTTCAGTATTTGATCAGCCTGTACCAGTGGACTTACTTCGGCTAGCTTTTCCAACAGCTCGGTCAGTTCACTCTCTGAAAAGAGAATAAAATAGTTTTGTAGTGGGGTGGGTACGTAAATTTCTTTGCCGTGAGTCGTATAAAACGATCCCAAGTGTTCGCGGTTGAGCATCACTTCACAAAACCATTCAAACTCGGGTGCTTTCAGCACAAACAACGAGTTTTTGTAGGCTACGTTATAAGTACCGCAACAGCTACAATGGCCGATGTATCCATTTTCCCATTCAACCAGACTCCGTAAATCATGCCGGTTATTCATACGAACGTTGGTTTAGTTTGTGCCTGCTGGATTCAACAATTACCCAGTTGGTTGCTCGTCAAATCCAGCAGGGCTTAAGTTCTAATGAGTGCCTAAAGCGATATATCGCCGAGTAGTAATAGGACAAACCTAAACCTTGTTTAGATTCAATCCAAATAACGGAGTTAATTATTTAGAAAATTTCTAAATAATTAACTCCGTTATTTAGTAACGCCCATAGCTTTCTTCCTTTGTAGGAACAAAAAAGGGCTGACTCCTACCACAGGAGTCAGCCCTTCTATTCAGGCAAAGACGATTTGATTAGTACTTCTTCAAGACTGAGTCAGGTAATGCTCTTACGTTGATACCAGTAGCTTTAGCCAGATTATCGCGGTTGTTTTGACCGTCTACGTAAGCTGGATTTACTACCGTTGACTGGTTGTAATAGTACGACGCTAGTTGCAGTTTTGTCTGATTTTGTTCAGCAAATCCCTCGCCCTGGTAGATAACGCCTAAGTTATTGTAAGCTGGCGCGTAAGCATTGGCAGCCCGTATGGTTTGCTTATAGTAATACTTTGCAGAATCGACATTCGGCGTGATTTTCTGGAATACGTAAGCCATCGAGAAATAAGCCTCACCGAAACTTGGATAAATTCGGGTCGACTCCTGGAGGTGATCCAGCGCCCAGCGTCCATGCTTGTTGGCTTGCGCAATATTCGAATCGATCAATGCCTGTCCTTTTTTCACCTGATCAGGAGTAGGTTTGGGCTTAATGCCGTTTACCGCAGCCGCAATTGAATCAGCTTTAGCACGATCATTCAGGCCCTTCTGAATCCACTCATTGGCAACGTGCCGTTGCACCTGACAGCTGTTTGGCACATAGGGTAAAGCCGAGTTAAACAGCACAAAGTTGTTTTCCCAGTCTCTGTTCCGTTCAATTGTCTTGAAGGAATATAACCCCGCTACCACGGCCATTATCCCCAGTACAGGTGCATAACGTACCAACACCGGCTTCGGCGATTCAGGCGATTCACGGACCAGCAGTTTCTGCAAACCCCAGATCAGCACGAAGGCAAAGCCCATAACGGCAGCATAGGCAAAACGCTCAGCGAAGATACCACCCCGGAAGAAAATGAAGCCCAGTCCCGGCGCCATGGTAACGAAGAACCAGAATAGCCCAAAACCCCATAGTGCCTTTTTCATAAAGCCTTTCCAGGTGAGCCAGACCAGTCCTACGAACGTAAAGAAACCGGCCCAGGTCAGTATATCGCCTTTACCCCCCGATGGAATTACGTTATACGAATAGTCGTACACGAGTGGATGAGGTAACGCCAGCAGCCGGATGTAGTACATCAGAAATTTGAACATCGTCGATTTCTGAGTCTTTTCAATCGCGTACGGATAGTTGGCCCAATCGACCGGTGGGTTTCCGCTCAGCGTACCAATCATTTTCTGTTTCTGGAAGAAGAAAAGCGCTGTAACGATCAAAAATGGCCAGAGGCTCGCCAGCGACTGCCAGATATTACGTTTGGTGAACCAGTATTGCATCGCCGGAATCAGTGCCAAACTGACAATGGACGATTCTTTCGATAGAAAGGCTAGATAAAGCGAGATACAGGCGCTGGCAATCCAACCCTTTTCGTCAGTTTCCAGGTATTTCCAGTAGGAGAGCAGCATCAACGAGATAAAGAGGAAACTCAAAATTTCGTCGCGCCCTTTGATGTTGGCCACAATCTCCGTGTGGATTGGATGGGCTATGAATACCAGACCAATCAGGAAGGCCGTAACTGTCTGTTTTGGCAACCACTTTTGCAGCAGTACACCGATGACCAAACCCGTCAGCGCGTACAGTACGGCGTTGATAATATGGCTGATGTTTGGATTATCCTTGAAAAACTCCTGCTCAATGGCAAACGTAATAAGCGATAAAGGCCGGTAATACCCGAGTGAGATGTTACTGAAGTGCCAGAATTCGGTACGCATCAGATCGCGGATACCAGCAATGCCTTTTTTCACGAACAGGTTCTGCTCGATAGCAGCAATGTCGTCCAGTGCGTACTGATGACCGAACGTGTTGACGTACAACAATAGTCCCAGCAAGGCCAGCACCAGAGGGGGCCACCAGACAATTGGCCGGACATCGATGGGCAGCGTTGCTGTTGGATTGGTAGCCGCAGGCCGCGTTGCCGTAGTCGTCACCGGGCGATTCACAGGCCGGTTTATTGTTTCGGTGGTCCGTACAGAAGCTGGACGGGATACGCTTTGATCAGCGGTTGAAGCAGGTTTGGAAGATACCGGTCTAGTGACAGGAGCTTGTTTTTTTTTGGCCATACCAGCGAAAAACTCGTCTATTTTGGGTCAGTTGCGCGTTTACTCAGTAGCCCTATAGGCTAAGCCATTTAGTTGGCTATTCGTATCTGTTGTAAAGTTCGTAACAATGTCAGTAAAATCAATTCCGGTACGTCGTCCGCTGAAAACAATTGTCTTTTCAGTTGGATTGAGCATCCTGCTAGTGGGCTGTTTCCGGGGAAGCACACCCAAACCATCGGCCAACTCTACCCAACCTACGCGCGACGAAAACCTGGCTTTAGGTAATCCAAGTGGCGCTTCGCTGAGCGATCCTAACAATTATTTACTGACTAAGTCAACGTACGTAGTCTCCTACAATCGGCAGCGGGCGATCGCCAACTGGGTTAGCTGGCATCTGAGTACGGCCTGGAAAGGCGAGGCACAACGCGCCAACGATTTTCAGCCTGATCCTACCCTACCAACGGATTGGTTTGCGGTAAAGACTTCCAACTATACGAACACCGGATTTGACCGGGGCCACCTTTGTCCTTCCGACGATCGTGATGGATCGCCAGCAGACAATGCGACCACGTTTCTACTAACCAACATCGTGCCACAAGCGCCACGTAACAACCGAGAAGTGTGGAAAAATTTAGAGGATTACGAGCGCGAACTCATTAACGACGGTAACGAAGCATACGTCATTGCTGGCACATACGGTACAGGAGGTACGGGCAGTAACGGTTATGCAACGACACTGGTAAGCGGAAGAATAACCGTACCCGCCAGTCTGTGGAAAATCATCGTTGTCCTGCCTACTGGCTCCAACGATGTCAGCCGCATTTCGGCCAATACGCGCATCATTGCCGTCAACATCCCAAACACACAGACTGCCGCCGATAAAAACTGGCAGGCATACGTAACAACCGTTGATGAACTGGAAAGACTAACGGGCTACGATTTTCTGTCTAACGTTTCTACCGGCGTACAGCGTCAAGTTGAAGCGCGAATTGACGGACAAGTCAACTGAGTTATGCCGTTTGCAGGACAGCTACCGGTTCACTAACAGTAATCCGTTGGGTCCGGTAACGAAGCAAGTCGATCGCATCCTGATCACCAGTAAACGCACCATCCAGGTTTACCATATGCTGAGCTAGCTTATCGTAGCGTTTGCGCATCAGGAGAAAGAAGATCTGCAAGAAATCCAGCCCATCGAAGATAACAGCCCGGTTCTGGGCGTATTTGTCGAGTGTTTTCTGGAAAAACACAGGGTGCTCGGTCCAGTGCATGCCAGGACGAACATGGTGGCTAATGTGATAGCCATCATTCCAGCATTTCTTATTGTATTTTACGTTGATGCACGTAATACTGTTCTTATAGGCATTGCCAGGATCTTCACCGTCGACGAAAGCGTGTTGCGTCCAGTTACCCAGCATGGCGATAAGCCGGTAGATAAACATAGGCAGCAGAAAGACCGCAATAGTGGCTGGCGCGTTCACAAACAGTAAGATCAGACAGCTAACGAAGAAAATAACTTCGCCACGCATTGCCCGGGTTGCCAGTTTAGAGCGGTTTTTCCGGCGCAGGTACCCTAGTAGATTATAGACACCTACCACCAGGAACTGGCCAAAATAGGCCATAAAACTCCGGAAGCTGTCCCGCTTGAATGCCATGGTGCTGCTGTCATCATCCTCCAGATTATTTTCGGGGTGGTGCATACCAATGTGGTGACTGTAATACGTCTCAGGTGTATGGCCAAAAAAAGGTGCCATAATCCAGGGGATGTACTTATTCATCCAATCATATTCGTTCTTAAAGAATTGTCGATGGCTCGTGCAGTGCAGCATGAGCCCAAATGGCCCTTTGAAAACGAAGTTGCTGATGTAGAAATGCACCGCAGCCACTGCCCACCAGACCCATCCAGCTACGAACGGCATAAACAGTAAAATACTGAGTGGAATCAGTGAAAACGTAATTTTCAGCGTTAAGTACACAAATGGCAGATCCCGTTCGTCCTTAATGTAGTGGAGAAAGAACTGATCAAGTCGGCTGTAACTACGGCTGATAAAAACGGGATCATGGATGCTACCTAGTACTTTCATAAAATAGACAAGTCGGTGACGAAAATATGGGGTTGGTTATAAAAAAGGTTCGGGCAGTTTTGATTGCACACTGACAATCGAGACTGCCCGAACCTTTTCTATTGCAATAACGAAAAAAGTTACTAAAGATTGACTTTTACTTGTTTATCATACCATTATATTTTGCACTGACACCGTGCAGCCTCTCGCCCGTAAAGACTACAGTTTGATGAACCTGCCAGCTAGCCAGGCCAGGCCTAGTCCCACGGCGGTACCGATTCCATCGGCAACCGCATCAATCAGATCGAAGGAGCGATTAAACGGTGTGATTCCCTGCCAAATCTCAATAAACAGTCCGAATACAAGCCCAGCCAGTAAAGTCCACTGCCAGGATTTTCCCGCGAAACGCCACAGCACAGCGAAGGGCGCGAAGATGGCAATGTGCATTCCCTTATCGCTTATCGAGACAACTTCATCGGGTAGTTTTTCAGTCGGCCAGGAGCACCCGATAAACATGATGATCGTCCAGCCGATAGCTGCGTAATACGCTAGCCTTGTTAAATTCATAGTACTCATTCAGCGAGCCAGTCGATTTACGGTTAGTAAGAGGAACAACGCAATAAGGCTGCCGAGGTAGATAACGTTCCGGGAGTCAATCAACCCCCGCCCCAGCGCCTGGTACTGCTCGTCCAGCGCAAAATAAGAGAGGTAATAGGCCAGTCCGCCAAAGATGGACAGGTCAGCCAATGCACTCAAGCCAACGTACAGCAGAAAGCAGAAAAATACGCCTACGACAAAGGCCACCACCTGATTGTCATTCAGTGACGAAGACCACAGGCCTATACTCACGAATACGCCCCCCAGCAATATTAGTCCAACATAGGCTCCGGCTACTCCAGCCGAGTCAATATTGCCAACCGGCGAACCCAGTTGATAAAGCGTTACGTAGTAGATTATCGTTGGTACCAGCGTCAGCACGACCAACAACCAGCTGGCCAGGAATTTTCCTCCTACGATCTGCCAGCGGCTTACGGGCTTTGTCATCAACCATTCCAGCGTACCGGCTCGTACCTCATCAGCAATAGCCCGCATTGTGATGGCTGGCACCAGAAACAGCATAACGTAAGGCGTTAGGGTAAAAAACAAACCCAGATCAGCGTAGCCATTTTCGAGCAGGCTGGTATTAGGGAAAACCCAGAGCAACAGCCCAACGGCCGTCAGAAAAACCCCAATGCTGATGTAAGCAATGGGCGACGAAAAGAACTGGCTGATTTCCTTACGAAAAATGGCAAGCATGGAGACTAATCGAATGGGTTGCTTTTCACGCGACGCATAAACGCGGCAATAATCAACGACAAGAACAGTCCACCCAGTATCCAGTATAACACGCCACCGATGAAGGCAATACCAGCCGTCCCTTTGGCGGGCTGATCGGCCATGTTTTCAATCTGCTCGTCGAACTGTTCAAGCTGTTCATCTTTCGCGCCGTACCGTTCCATCATGTTACGGGTTTGCTCCAGGGCTTGTTCCGTGTAGGACGGATCGACGTACGTCTGGTAAACCTGCTGGTAGGTCGTATCCAGAATGCCGATAACCGCAAACATTAATAAGCCCATCGAAATGCCTTCGCCTATTGATAACCAGCCCCCATTGGCCTGACGCAGTTCCCGCATCGCCAGCACGGTTCCTGTAATCAGGATGATAATGGTCATGATGGGAAACAGGAAATTCACGTACTGATTCATGGCGTACCGGATGGAGGTAAGCAACAGTTCGATCAGTGCGGTTAGCAGCCCCCATTTCAGGGCTATTCGGGCAGGAGACGATTCTTCATTCATGGTAGAGAGGGAGGATTCTGGCGAAGCCAGGTTAAGCCAATACGTTAGCGCAGAATGCTATAGTCCTGCTTCCGGAAGATTAAAGAAATGATGAGTACGGGCAATACGGCCAGCGCGGTCTTTTTGGTTAGCTCGTCGGTGATCAGTACTTCGGGTTCCATCTGAGCTACTTTCCTCCACTGATCCTGGAACGTTTCTGGCCCAAACTGATCAGTGATCTGCGATTTCCCATCCAGCAGGAGTTTTTTTGAATTCGTTACGTATTCAACGAAAACGGCTGGATCGACCTGGGTGATGAAGAAATAAATCAGCCAGCCCGTCACCAGGGCCGCTACGGTATTCAACACGTATCCAATCGTTAAGCCTTCCCAGAAGTGTAGCCAGCCGTGCCGCACGTTTTTTCGATAATACCATACCGTAGCAACGATCATGATAATATGAATCCCATAATCCAGCACCCGAATATTGCCCAGTGCCGGGACACCCAACGCGTATAGAGCCAGAAAATAAAAGAAGCAAAGTACTCCTGTCATCAGGCCTGCCAACAGCGGTAGCTTGAGTAATGGGTTATTAAAATAAGCGATGATGCTCTTCATGCCGTATGAATAAACTGGCCTTTGTGTACTGTTCCAATCACCCGCCCCGTCAGGGTCTGGTGCAGAAACGGTGAATTTTTTGATTTCGATTTTGTCCGGTCAAAGGTCCACTGATCGGTTGGATCGAACAAGGTCAAACAGGCGGGTTGCCCTTCTGCCAGACTTGCGCCAGGAAGACGTAGAATCTGCCGGGGCCGGGTCGTAAATTTTTCGATAAGCTGCGCCAGAGGAATCTTCTGATTGTTAGTCACCACCACCGAAAACGCAGTTTCCAAGTTAATAATGCCAAATTCAGCCAGATCAAATTCCAGATTTTTGCTTTCGGCGTCCTGCGGTGTATGATCCGATACAATCGCGTCAATCGTTCCGTCGGCCAGACCGTTCCACAATGCCGTTACGTCGTCTGCTCCCCGGAACGGTGGATTCACCTTCAGATTAGTATCGAAGCCAGCCAAGGCTGTATCGTCGAACGCTAGTTGATGCGCGGCCACATCGCAACTCACCGGCAAACCAGCCGCCTTAGCCTGTCGAATCAATTCGACGGATCGTGACGTTGAAATCGTTGAGAAATGCAGAGCGGGGGGCGTCGGGCGAGGGGAGCCGGGCAGGGGGTTGAGGGTAGCGGATTGATCATCCCCGTGTCCTTCGCCCTTACCCCCAAGCACATACTCCAGCAGGCGGATATCGCGCTCGATCATTAGCTCTTCAGCCAGCGCGGGCATCCCTTTCAGTCCCAGCAATGTGCTTTGAACGCCTTCGTGCATTTGCCCAAACTGAGTCAGTAGGGTTTCTTCCGGGCGGTTCATCAGCAGCCCATTGATTGGCTGTAAGTACTGCAACGTTTTTAGCAGCAAATCGGGATTCTGTAGCGGATGATGGCCATCCGAGAAAGCGATTGCCCCCGCGTGATGCAGATCAAGCATTTCCGTAAAATCTTCGCCCGCCGTCTTCTTGGTAATGGCCCCAATAACGTGTATGCTAACGGGTTGTCCTTCTGCCATACGGCGGACGTAACCCAGCGTCCCTTTGTTGTCAACGACAGGCTGCGTGTTAGGTAAAACCGCCACGTCCGTAAAGCCACCCGCTGCGGCTGCCTGACACAGGCTATCAATATCTTCTTTGTGCTCGAAACCCGGATCCTGCGCTGATGCCCGTAGGTCGAACCAGCCCGGCGATACGTGTAAATTGTCGGCCTCGATGACGCGAACACCATCGCTGGCCGTCAGGTCCTGTCCTATCTGCTGAATCAGTCCATTATTGATGAGCAGATCAACACGCTGGCCGTTAAAAGACGATTGCGCATCAACAACGCAGGCAGCACGAATGAGAAGTTGCATAGTAGTTTCTAGGTGTAGCAGTAATACGCAGCCTACCTAGTTTGATTTAGAGGTCGGCAGTACGCCCGACTGTGCATAAAAAAGGCCCCACGGGCAGTAAGCCTGGCGGAGCCTTCTAAACAATTGTCAGAAACGAATCAGGCACCCACCAGTTCCTGATAAGCCTCAGCGGTCATCAGGTCCTCAGACTGATCGGCGCTGGCAGGCTTAAGCCGGATGATCCAGCCTTCACCGTACGGATCGCTGTTGAGCAGTTCGGGGCTTTTTTCAATAGCGGGATTCAGTTCGAGCAGTTCGCCATCGATTGGCAAAAACAAGTCTGACACCGTTTTTACGGCTTCAACGGAGCCAAATACATCGCCTTTTGTCAGCGACTGACCAACCGTCGATACGTCAACGAATACAATATCACCCAGTTCGTGCTGGGCAAAATCGGTGATACCCACAACGGCGGTGCCATCGGCTTCCATCCGAATCCATTCGTGGTCCTGTGTATAGCTCAGTTCTGCGGGGAAATTCATTACAGCGTAAAAGATTTATTGGCAAAATACGGTAGACCCGACCGGATTTGCAAATGTAGCCCCTTGTTGACACCGGGTAAACAAAGCAAGATCACGCTTCTTTTACGCCGATTTATATTGCTTTTGTTACCTGATTAAGCATGACCACACGCGCCCCTGATCGTTCCCCATCCATACCCGCTTGACTTCGTTAAAACGCTTCGCCCAACGAGAAGTAGATACCCGTTCCCTCGGCGGTTACGCCAATATCACCCCGTAAGTAGACGTCTTTACGCTGAAAAAAGAGGAATCGGACGCCACCACCAACGGTCCACCGCAGTTTGTCTTTCTGAAATTCAGACAATGTTGGCGCTACAGTACCCAGTCCGGCGAATACGGTACCGCCCCAGCGACGGCTAAAGCCGAAAGGTAACCACCGCAGCTCGCCCTGGATCGCCATCAGGTTTTTATCCCGGTAGCGGCCTTGGTAGTAACCACGTAATAATTCGCTCCCACCCAGCATGGCCAGGTTGTTAAAGGGTACAGTACCATTCATAAACGTACCCAAAAACTGCGCAGCCAGAATCCGGTTTCGTTTACCCAGTGGACGATACAATCGGGCGTCAACCAGATACGAGCGAAACGGGAACGTACTACCCAGGGCCTTGCTGTACGTCAGAAAGCCAGCTTCCAGAAAATTACCCTTCCGGACGTTCAGTACGTTTTTTCGATCATCGAAAACAAGGGCTGCCCCGATTCCAGAACTTGTCGAGCCTTGGGCTCCGACAGGAAAATCATAGTCACGACCGCTGTTCTCAAAATTGACTCGCCCCAGATGCTGCACATCAATTTCCAACCCAGCGTACCAGTTACTGACAACATTACGTAATACCCGCTGTCGAAACTGAACGTATTCTGATTCGACTGTTACCGGATTATTGAGCGGAGCATCAGGGCCGATTCCATAATAAAGCAGCGGAAACTGTTGGTAGCGGGTTCGCCCCAGGAAAAAGTACTTGTTTTTATTGGAGTAAACAGCGTTATCGAGCACACTACCGAATTGCAGGCGAGTCGTAATAAACGAATACAACGCAATTTCGCTCAGGCGGTTCACCACCGTATCCTTATTGACGTAAAACAGGGAGAACGCCCGCGCGCCGAACTCAGCGCTGGTTTCGGGCGCGTACCCAAATGTTGGCACCACCAGAATACGAGACGACTCGGTCGACGACGTATCATTCAATAGGCCATATACCCACCTTCCAACCTTGTTCTGGGCGATTTTTGGTATTACCTGCTGCGCTAGTACGGGGCTAGTTACCAGAAGCACTATCCAAATCCATCCTCCCAACCAATATGCTCGCTTATCCACAGATTCTCGTTAACTATGTTGATAACAAAGCAGAACGGGATGAGTTGCCCAACTTTTGGGTTCTCATCCCGTTCTGCTTTGTTATTCTCTCCGAACTGCTTATTCTGCCAGGTTAAATTTCAGCTGAATGCCCCCCGCTGTTGTTGCCCGCCGGAAGGAATTCGACACCAGCGGATCGTTGAATGTTCGGTCGAAATAGAAGTTAAAGTTCAATCGACGGCTGACGACGTAACTAATCTGCGGCCGCAGCTGAAAGTTGACATTTCCCGCCGTGATAATCTGCTCGGCATCTAGCTTACGCTGAATCGTTCGCGTATCGCGCATGGTCAGATTACAGGAGAACGTCAGGTCATTTTTCAGGCGCTTGTAAGCCCCGTTGATCCGGAAGGGAATCCGTACGTTCTGCCGGGTAAATCCAATAGAACCGGTCAGGTCTTTGTTGCTCAGTTCGGCGACCTGCGAGTTGGATAGGTTGAGCGCTACGTCGCGGTTCTGGTTGTATTCTAACCGGCCACTAATCCGGTTTTTTGTCTGAAACTGTATCCCAATCAGGGGCGCAAATTTCTCCGACATGGTGATGGTACTCATCGCAAATACGGGAACGAACTGCCCAAGCTGGTTAACCGCCGACGCCAGCGGATAGCCCTGCACCGACAGATTCACGAAAGCAGCGCCATAATCCAGATTCGAGATGAAGTTTCCAACGCTATAATCCGATGTGTAACTGTGCGTAATGGTAAAGGCACTAAAGCGTTTGCGGATGAACTCCAGACTCGACAGGCCGTTATAATCCACGCGCCAGTTCGGCAGCGGGAAGTTATAGAACGGCGACAGTTGCGCTTTCTCAACGGACTGCCCACTGTATGCCGCAAAGAAAGACGGGATTAATACGTCCTGCGAGTTCTTTGTGTAGCCTGCCCCCCGACTATCGGGATTTGCCTGCGTTAGTTTATTCAGGAAATACTCCCGGTAAGCTTCGAACCGATCGAAAATGGGCGACGTGCTGTTCGGTCCAAATCCAGTAAAGGCAGTTCGGAACGACCAGAACGACATACTAAACTGACCGTTACGTACGGGCGTCTGCGTTTCGAACGGGCCGCCCAACGTGCTGGGTCGGTAATATTCCTGATACGCATCCGAACGTCGTAACCGCCATTCTACCTGCATCCGGAAATCCTTAAACGGCTCCAAGGTCGTACGGGCGTTGAAGTTCTTCCCGATCGATTGCTGGAAAGCGGTATTCAGTACTGTGCTAGGCGTAAGCCATCCCCGGTCAGCGGCTCTGTAATGGATGTTGCGATCCTGCCCTCCCAGCACGAACCCCAGCCCCGGCGCGTTGCCCGACGCTAACCCAAACATGGATGGCGTTGGCAAAAAGCCCGGCAGAATCGTCGACTCCTGGATGGTATACGTAAAATTGATCCCTCGTACCGTCAGCAGGGCCCGGGTGAAGTTTTTCAATACCCGGCTCTCACCCCGAACAATATCTTCAATATCACCAGGGTTACGGGCGAAGTTCTTCCGAACGGGGGCGGGTGTGTTCACAAAGCGCAGGTATCGAATTTTATTATACAACCGAATCAGATCGACCCGCCCCGTCAGGCCCCGCTCTCGGTTGTTACGAATGATGTTACCAAACGGCAGCCCATATTCGTCCACAATACCGTAGGAATTGGCCTGATACTGATAGCCAACGTTGTACACCGCGTCGGCCGCCATCCAGTCCAGTAGCGGAATTTTGTCCAGCGGCAACCGATACGTGCCTTTGATATCCTGCACGAAGTTCTTTAGTCGGCCCAGGTGCTTGAGGCTGGTCCAGATCGAGTCGCGCTTGGCCTGTGAGTTGATATCGCCCGCCGGTTCATCAATGACCGAATTGGCGACAGCGTTGTAGCGAAGCACGATGCTACGCGTCAGGTTCCAGGTCAGATCGTAGTACCGATTGAACAGGAAATATTTCTCGAACTGGGGCGCAATACCATTCGTCGTTGGCGTACGGTCCGTTGAGCTCAGATCCGAACTCCGGAGCTGGGTTTTAATAAAACTCCGGTCCATATCAGCCCGAATCGATACCACCGATGGCAGCAACGTCAGGTTGAAATCCTTGATCCAGCGGAGATACGGTGCTTCCAGCGCGGCCCGGTTCCGGAATGGTTCGAGCGCCTTAGGTTGCCCGCTAAATGTGTAGGCAATCCCTCCCCGATACTGCTGCTGTAGGTATTCTTCGGTCAGGATGTTCGTTCGTTTGCTATCGTTGAACGCGTACGTAAAGGCTAAGTTCTCGACATCCCAGAAGTGTGCCCTGGCATTTTGGTTCGTCTTCACCTTTCGTACGTTCGAGAAGTTGAAGCCACGCCGGGTTGTGTTGTCCTGCACTAACCGTTGGTACGCGTTACGTTCGGTAACGTCGCGGAACGTTGATAGTGACGTTTCCAGGGGTGTATCCGGATCAAGCGGATCGAAATGCGGATTGATATTTCGGTGGTCGTAGTTGATATAGAACGGAATCCGCAGGCCCCAGGTAGCCGGCAGGAACTTATCCAGCGCCAGCGCCGACGAGATACCAAACTCCGACGTTGTTTCCAGGGCTCGCTCGCCAATGCGAGTTTGCACCCCACCAAAACCAAAGGTTGTAACTCGGCCTGATGCGGTCAGCGTTCCTAAATCGGCCAGCTTAATATTTGTGGTACCGATCGCCCCGATCCCCGCGTGCTGGTCGTAGCCATAAGCCCGGAATTCATCGACCCAGACCGTGAACGATTTAGCCTGCTCGTCGTTTGTCCGCGGATTGCGTACGCCGATCATAATCGATTGAACCGAACTTAAATCCGGGTTACCCAAAATAGTTAGATTATACCGTCCGCTGAGCGACGAAACTGAGTAGGGCAGCGATGTTCGGCGGGATAGATTCCGGTTCCGGTCAGCTTTCAGATTAATTAGCTCCGATATGGCTAGATCCAGTTCATTGTTCTGGGGCCAGACCTGATCAGACGGAACATCTCCTTCTGGCGTCGCTATCAAATTCGGAATTTCGATCTCGTAGTAGTTATCCGTATAATCCGTCCCAAGCCGCAGGAACACAGACTGACCGTCTTCGCGCTGCGCATTGTGCATGTGAACAAACATCTTGAGACGCTCCCGGAACAGTAGGTTGAAGTTTACGTTCCGGAACGCCCCCCGCGAGTCACCATCCCGCAGATTGGTTACCGTCATCCGCATCGACTGCTCGTTCAACTCTACATTGTTTACCTGCGTGTAATCGCGGTCACGTTCGTAACCCGGAGGAATCTTGTAAACATATTTACCGCCCCCGGCTGGGTCAACAGCGGCCCGGATCGAACTGTTCTCTTCGATATTGACAGCCGACACCGTAAACTGTGCGTCGTATGGCTCAGGTACTTCCTGAAGGCCACGCTGATTCAGGTCGCCCGTGTATTTGCGGTACTGGTTGGCTTCCATCTGCAACTGCGCAAACCGCAACACGACCGGTTCCGCGAAATCGGTCAGGTACATCCGCATGAAGCGAATCGATTTGAACCCGTTAATGCTCCCCACCTTGCGCATGTATTCACGAACCGGAATCCGGAACTGGTACCAGTTAACCGGGGTTCCTCCGGTTACGCCAGCCGCAGGGGGGACAGTGATTTTATCGACGATGTACCCTTGGCCTACTTCAAACCGCTCCGGGCGCAAGTCCAGTTCGTACTCATAATAGGCTTCGTTGTCGTTGATGGTATTATCGGCATTCAGGTCTTCAATATCGGGTAGCGTGGTCGAGGCAGGAGTTAGGAACTGGTTCGTTGTCGTGTTCTCCGGTGAGTTATTTTCTGTTCCCATGTACTGCTTGTACCGGGCGACAATGTATTTCACACTATCGGCCTGACTACCCAGATAAAACCGAAAATCATCATTCGATGGATCCTGCTCGATCTGCTCCAACGTAGTAGCATCAATCCCCCGCGTCCGCAGATTACTTATATAAGGCTGGAATCGGGTCCGCTCATCAGCATTTTTCAAACCGTCGAGACCAATGTCCTGATTTTCCCGGCCCGAACTTTGAAAGGCATTCGTCACAAATTGCTGCGTTGGGGCACGGCCCCAGGCCGTTGTTTCGGTACCGCCCAACCGAACGTTGGCACCAGTCGTATCGCCGTTGATGGGAAATCCATTTTCGAAGGTGTACCGACTATCCTTCATGACGTCCTCCGAAACATCGCCGAGGTTGAAAAGCAACTTCCCCCCACTGGTGTTATTCCGGTTTCGTGAGTCATCCGGGCTGCCACGTACAACGCCATTTTGCCCTCCCACGAACGGGTCCATCAGCCAGAACGTAATATTCTCGACGTTGGCATTGTCGAAATCAATGTCCGACGCCACGGCCCGCGTAACAGAACCAAAGTTCTGCCGGGGGTTTGGCAGTTCACCCGAAACTGTCAGGTTCGGGTTGTAGTTGTACATACCTCGCTCAGCCGGGAAGTACGATACATCCAGGATATTTTCCGGTAACTGAACGACCCGCGCCGAACGGCCGGGGAATAGGTCGGTTGGCAGGAAATACCGCTCGTAGACGTTCTTGTTGGCGTCCAGGGGGTCAACTGTAGAGACAACACCTTGTGCACCGGGGGTATACAAACTGGGATCGACCGAGTAGACCGAAATCCGAGCGCGCCGGTAGGCCGATTCCAGCGGATTCGAAAACGAGCCCTGTGGAAACTGCTGGGGCGTAGCCCCAAGCCGCCAGCGCGTAGGTTGGCGGGTCAGGTCAAAGATTGTCCGCGTGGCTTCAAAGTCATCCAGGTAACTTTCATTTCTGGCGCGCTGGTTTGTGCCGGGTAGCAGCTGGGCCACTTCTAAATTAGCCTGTATGGCTGACAGCTCTTTCGTCTGCACAAAGGGTAATGCGTCCAACAGGCGCGTCAGGCCAGGCGAATCTTTGCGGATATTGGCGTACAGCCCCAAAATGGTATTATTAACCGGCTCGTTACCCAGAGCCACGCGGGTAATGTAGCCTGCTGGTGTTTCACGCATATGCATGGCCGTTAGACCAAAACTTACGTCTTTACTCAGGTTATAATCCAGGCGCGTACCAATCAGCGAGCGGATCTGATTCTGGAACAGATCAGGCTGTTCGTAGCTGATCCGAATCTCCCGCCCCGAATTCGTTACGTTCGCATTGGTGATACGTAACCGGCCAATCTGCGCTTCCAGTACGTAGTCCTGACCGGGTACCAATGGTACTCCACCAGCCGTTACCGACACCGAGGTTTCATTCACACCCGGCGGCAGTGACACTTCGACGCCATTACCCGCCAGGTAGGCCCCTCTCAGAAAGAATTTGTTTTTGTTCGCAATCTGCTGCGCATCAGCCAACGTTTTGTCGTACAATTCGTTGAAGACGTACTTGGCCCGCAGGTTGTCTTCCGAAGGCAGGAACTGCTGGTTCAAATACGCCCCAAAAGGCTCCAGCGTCGGGAAGATAATCTTGCCGTACCGGGTATCAACGGTATAATTCTCAACAAAGTCAAAATTTCCATCAGGCTGAGCGTCGAGCTGCTGATTCAGCCGGTCCATCCCGAAGACCTGCACCAGTGGGCGGTTCTGTAGCTGCGTTCCCTCCTGCAGAACCGGGTTATCAATCCCGGTCTGATCATCTTTGTAAATAATCCGCAATTGGAAACCCTGCCGCGTGAGACTGGACGAACCCAGGGAGTAAATGTTTTTCATCATCAGATCCCACATCGGTAGCTGAAGATTGTTCCGTAGCGTGGCCGATTTGAGCAGCTTCAGCACCAGCACCTCGTCGTTCGCCCGTGCCTGGTAATCTTCGGTAAGCTCACCAACCTTATATCGCCGGCCCTGGTACGTGTATTCATAGGCAACGGCCAGGATCTCATCGTTCCGCAGGGGTGTTACCAGCGAGATGTAACCCAGATCGGGCTGAAGTTTAAATTCCGCTTCGGTCAGTCGTTTAGCGCCCCGCAACACGTCAAAGTCGGTTCCTTTTTCGAGACCAAATGAGCTAACCAGTGCCTCGTTGGTCTGGTCGATCTGCCGGAATGGGCTGTTGCTATTGGCAGTCAGCGCGCGGAATAGACCGTTAGCCTGGTTGTCGGCGGCCGTTCGGGCACTTCCAGCAAACGGCTGTACGTTCGGGTTGGTCTGCCGATAGGGAACGCCTTCGCCCAGATCCTGAAAACCGGCCAGGTTGCGCAGCGTTGCTGTGGTATTGGTTCGGTTGGTAACGTACACCTCAACCCGCGTTACGTTGACTCCCGACGTAACCTGGGGCAACGTGCGCAGGGATGATTCGTAGATATTCCGGAAAAACTGCGACAGGAAGAAGTGGCGGTTTTCGTCGTACTGATCGGCTCGTACTTCGAACGGACGACTCGACGAGCCTCCCTGTAACACGATTTCGTTCTTCCGCGACCGCTGCTGTGAGGCAACAACCGTAGCGTAAAGCTTTCCGAAGCGCAGCTGCGTCTTTATTCCAAACAGGTTTTGCACCCCCGGAATCAACTGGCTGTTAACGGCCCAGCTGATGTTACCGACTTCGAGGCCCTGAATGATATTTTCGTTCTGAGGAGTAAAGCCCGGTAGGGAGCCGGTAGCGCCCGGCAGGGTCGGTACCGTTGGCGCATTAGGCAATCCCGGCAGCCCCGGAATGGCTGGCAGTCCACCGCTAGGCCGGTAATTGACTTTTAACGCGTTTTCAAAGTTGAAGGCCGCTTTCGTATCGAAGTTGGCCAGAACGCCCAGATTCTCCCCCACCTTCCCGTTGAAGTTGATACTGATCTGCTCGTTGAAGATGAAATTACCGTTCCGGCGCTGCCGCACGGGAATAACCGGGTTGTCGATGAACTGATAGAGGTAGCCAAAATCGAGCGTAACAAAACCGTTAGGCTTGAAATTAACCTCACTCCCACCAAAAAGTCGGTCGATGATGGGCGGCAGTTCCAGTTTTGGAATCAGGCCACGCCCACTAAGCGCACTCTGTCCATCGCTGCGAACCCCGTATTCCCGCCAAAGGCTTCGCTCTACGCGTTGGTTCTGTAGCTGGTTATACGTCGAAAATGGGATGGTTTCCCCCGGTCGATACGGTAGTCCATATTGGGACGGTGGTAAAACACCCGTTGTACTAACGCCAGGGGTTACTGCGCCGGACGTTACCGTTGTACTGCCGGGCGTCGATGAGCGGCCTGCAACGTTGTTCGGTGTTGGCGGACCCGACAGTAAAACGCCGGAGCGAACCCGCTCCGTTACTGCAATCTGTCCGTTGGGTGCTAAACTAAAGTCCGTTGTAACGCCCTTAGGATCGCGTAAAATAAAGGGGGAGGTAGACGATCGTTCGGAGAAACGCGTAGCCCGGCGGTCAGGCCAGTTTACGGTTGGTCGTCGGCCGGCACTCCGGGTAGCCCGAATGCTATCGTTACGTTCCTGAATGGCCTGCTTCACGGAATCGGCCCGCATGGTAGCCCGCCGACGAGCTTCGGCGCGCGCCGAGTCGGCCGATACGGGCCGTGTATTCTGCCGACGACCGGACTGACGGGAAGGTTGCCCCTGCCCGAAGCCCATGCCTAATCCCAGGCATACCCAGCATCCCAGTATTAACCAAGCGTTTGACCTGAACGTCAACTGATTAAGTAGGGGAAATTTATGGATTATATGGGTATTGTGAACAGAGTAATGGTTCACCATTGATCGTCTGAAAAGTTCAAAAACTGTATCGTACGGTGTGTACTTCTTTCAAACGGCCAAAATCGGGCCAATCGTCTGCCAATAGAGTAGATTTTTTAAAAGCTTATCTATGGTTAACGGTTGGGGGCTTTAATGACTGTTTAATTCGTAAAACTACAGATGGAATAAATTCCTACAAACCAAATCTAGTAAGCGTAATCATCATTCATTTTACTATATGTTAAGTTAATCTACTTTCCCCGGCTTTTATTGCCGTCGCTAGTCGCCTTTTTTAGTATCTTTATCGGCTGGCATCATACGCTGGCAATACAACACACCGTAACAACTTTCTCCGCTGGCAGCATGAATGCCATTTCTCCCGCGCTGTCATCGACGCTGGCTTTCTATGAAACTGCCCTCCGGCACGCGGCTAATGCCATCGCGCTTTGTCAGGCGATCTATGATCAGGACGACAATGTGATTGACTTTCGCTTTGTGCTGACTAATCCGCAGTATGATGCATTTGTCAATCAATCCACCGATCGTGTTCAGGGGCAGCTGGTCTCATCGCTTTTTCCTGACCAGTTAGCGGATGGCCTCTGGCGCTGGGCAGTTCATGTTGTTCATTCGCAACAGCAGCACCAGCAAGAAATTCACTGCACGACCAAAGATGGCCAGTCTCGCTGGTTCGAGCTAACTCTCAGTTATTGGGAAATCGGCGGAGTTATTTTGTCGCTAACTGACGTGAGTGCGCAAAAGGCTCATTTACTCACTCAGCAGAAGCAGGCCGAGTTATTACAACAGATTGTCAGCAGTTCACTAAACGGCATTCTGGTGCTTGAAAGTGTACGTGACGCCGACGGTCAGCTAGTCGATTTTCGCATTGTTCTGGCCAATCCATCGGCGGCTACTCTGAACAGCCGAGCTGGCTCCCAACTAGAAGGGGCCTCGTTCCTGGATATTTATCCAACAATTCGCCAGACTCCATTTCCGGGGCAATGCGATAAACACCAATCAATTTTTGATCAGTACGCCGGGGTTGTTGCCAGTGGTGAGTCTATTGTGTACGACATTCATTACCCCTTCGATGGGCTCAGCGGCTGGTTCTGGGTATCCGCCCGGAAGCTGGGCGACGGTTTAATCCTTACGTTTCTGGACATTTCGGATCTCAAACTGACTCAGCAGAAATTAGAGCAAACCATTCGCGAACTGAAACACACCAACCATAACCTGAACCAGTTTGCGTACGTTGCCAGTCACGATTTGCAGGAACCCCTGCGAAAAATCACGGCATTTGGTGGATTCCTGAACGAACGTCTTGGTCAGGACACGGATGAAACAGTTCGGGACGTTGTGGCTCGAATGCAGAAGTCTGCCCAGCGTATGCAGGAGTTGGTTAAAGACCTACTGACGTATTCGCGGTTGACGGCGTTATCTAAAGGTTTCGGCCTCGTTCCACTGAACAACGTCGTACAAAAAGCACTTAGGGATCTTCAGCCGCTGATTAATGAAACTGAAGCAATTATCGACGTAAAGCTGCTGCCCACCGTTTCGGGCGATGCGCTTCAGTTACAGCAGCTTTTTTTCTGCCTGCTGAACAACGCGCTTAAATTTCACCAGGCTGGTCAACAACCACAAATTACCGTTTCGGCGGAGATTGTTTCTTCTGCCAGTGGCCCACCAGTCGTTCAGAAAACAAAACAATCATTCGTAGCTATTTCCGTCGAAGATGCCGGCATTGGGTTCGACGAGAAATACCTGGATCGGATCTTCACCATCTTTCAGCAGTTGCACAGCCGTACCCAGTACGGGGGAACCGGTATTGGTCTGGCCATTGCCAAGCGTGTAGCCGAAAACCACAGTGGTACATTAACCGCTCGTTCTCAGCCCGGCAAAGGTTCTGTATTTACGACCTGGCTGCCCGCATACTGAAAAAGCACGACCAAAGCCGTGCCTTTTCGTTGTTTTATTTGCCAGGAGCGGTTTTAATAACGCTCATTGCCTTCGTTCTCTTCCTCGGCTAAATCAGAAATTTCGGCGTCCAGTTCATCGTCAGATATGTCCTCCAGCAAGTCTTCTGGTAGGTCGTCCATATCTTCGCCGTTGGATACTTCGTCGGTCGCGTGCTGCGCCGTTAGCGTGTCCGTATAAAGCAACGTATCAGAAGCTTCTTCGTCGCCGGGATTGTAGTTATCAGGTTCATTATTCACCCCGAGTCCCGCGTAGACGACATTACCTGCTTCGTCGTTGTTTTCGGGCATATTTGTGTTCTGGGGCGACATACCTTCCAGTGGACCGCCGGTGTTCTGGTCGACGCGCTGTTGGTCGGAGTTATTTACATTTTCCATAACGTATCTGCGGTTTCCCGCCGGGATTAGTGATTCAATAGTAACCAGCTAGCGGCTGCTTATTTATCGCCCTGGCTGGCATGTATCTCTAACTCGGTCGATCCAAAAGAGTTTTCGCTATTTCCAGACAACAACTTTCTGGACAAGGTTGCATTCACAGTCATGTACTCGAACAAGTTCTGGCAGCCTACTCCTCGTTAATACCGGCAATAGGTTGATCCTCACTCGTTCAGTTAAACGTAATTTTAAGAATACCAGCCATGTTACCAACGAACAGATTTCCTTTAGAATCGAAAACCAAACTGTAAGGGATCGTAAACTGTGCTTCCCGGCCGATACCATTACCAGTTACTGTGCTAACTATACCATCTGGAGATATTTTTCGAAGATACCGATCATCGCCAACGTATAGATTATCTCGTTTATCGATGGCCAAGCAATTGATCTCACCGAACAAGGCTGTTGTTACAGGCCCATCCTCATGACCATGTATTCCACCGCCAGCAAACCTAGTAACAACCCCTTGAGGAGTCATTTTTAGAATTCCGTAGGTTCGATCGGCGATAAACAGGTTCCCTTTGGAATCGAACGCAAGCCCCTTAGGATAATTGACTGGTTCTGCCGAAGAATACTGACCGCTTTGCTGCGACGGCCCAAATGGGCGCCCTAGCAGTGCGCTTATCGTCTGCTGGGGAGTTATTTTCAGAATGCGACGGTAATAGGAGTTGTCTGCAACGAGGAGATTTCCGGACCGATCAACCAGCAATGATGGGCTGTCACCAAAAAGCGTGGAGTCTGGGTGAGTGAAGTTGAGCCAGCTAGGAGCTTTACCAGCAATAGTACTAACGATACCTGATGGCGTAATTTTACGTACTGCCCACCTTTGAGCCACGTACAAGTTTCCTAATCCATCAAAGGTCATCGCATTAGGAAAATAGAAGCTGGCGCTCGACGCTTTTCCATCAACCAGACCGACTTCCCCAGTACCGGCAAATACGCTGATCTCTTTCGCTGGCGTGACCTTGCGAATGAGCTGCTTATTGTAGTCCGCTATGTACAAATTATCAGCCGCATCAATTGCCAGACCTGTCCCAAGATTTGCCGGTAGGAAGGTTTCTACAGTGACTAATTCATCAGTAGGACCGAGGTCTTTATCCTGCCGACAAGACTGCAGGCCCAAAACGGAAAGTAGAACAATAAGCGTAGAATATGGCTTTGTATTTATCGTCATTCGTGACACGAATTCATGGTAGAAGAGTGTGGTCTGCTCTCTTAAAGCAGAAATTCGTCTGCATTATAACCGATAAAAGTATATTAATTAAAAATCGCTATTTCCAGACAACAACTTTCTGGACAAGAGTGGGCCGATTATCGCCCGTTAGCTTTAACAAATACGTACCATCGGCCAGGCTGCCCAGATCCAGCGTTGTTTCAACGTTTGCCGGTACGCTCTGCTCCGAAACGATTACCTGTCCGGATAGCGACAGCAGCTCAACCCGTCCAGCGTAGGTAGGGCGAACCGTTAGGAACCGATCCGTTGGATTTGGGTACGCCCAGGGACTAGTCGCTTCTTCTGGGGTGCCCGTAACGATTACTTTCTGTGACGTATTTTTCAGGTAGCGCAGCCCTCCTCCTACGTTGCCCAACATCAGATCAGGCAGTTGGTCGCCGTCCAGATCCCCCACGCTGGCAATAAGACTCTCGCCTGGTACTCCTTTCAATGAGTCCAGTAACACCGCCTTCTGGGCGGGTTGATCCGGCAGTTGGTACACCCGAACCTGCCCGTTACCCGTCGCCGAAATAAGCTCCCGCTTCTGATCGCCGTTCAGGTCAGCCACCACCAGCGAACGTAATCCCAGATAAGCCGTGCCGATCGAAAACCCAGCAAACGCCTGCGTCTGAAGCTGGAAAGCTGGACTACTGGCAGAGCCCGTGTTGCGGTAGTAGCTGACGGATCCGTAGTTGTCGGTACTCACCAGCATGTCTACCTTACCATCCAGATCAATGTCGGCGAACGTAATTAGATTGCCCGCCAGTATTTCCTTCGGCAACGACCAGGTATTTGCTTTACTCAGGTCGTATTGCACGGCCGCGCCCCGGGCAGCCCCGTTGAGAAATACCCGCAAAATGAGCTTATCGGTACCTCCCGTTCCCTTCAGCAACAGATCGAGACTACCGTTATTGTCTACATCAGCGAAATCAGGAACCAGGCTGGTCAGCCCGAGCGACTGGAGATTTAAGTAATCAGTAGTGATGAGGGCGAAGGCGGGATTCTGCGTTGTCCCGCGATTTTCGTAGTAGTATAAGCTTGCCCGAAAACCACTGCTGGTCTGTACGCCCATGTGTCCCACCAGCATATCCATATCGCCATCGCCATCAAGATCCGCCAAGGCCGGAGCCGTGTTGGTTCCCAGATCGATCATATCGTTCTGTAGAAAGTCTTTCTGGGCCAACTGGAAATTAGGCTTTTCATTGGTACCAACGTTTTTGTAATACCAGCCCGACTTCGTAAAGTCGAATGCTTGGTTACTTACGTCGCTTACGTTCGGTGATGCCAGCAAATCTTTTTTGCCATCGCCGTCTACATCTTCCCAGGACGTTGACGGGAACTCGGGAAACAGAATTGGATTCTGGGCTGGATAAAGACTGTCGAAACTGACGAAATTGGCATTTACGTCGTTGGTACCACCATTTTTCAATCGGGCGATGTTAGCACAGGTCACGAACCCGAAGAGCATATCTTTTTTACCATCGCCGTCCGTATCAATGACCGTAATTGTGTTGCCAGAATGTAGAGGCCGGGCGTTGGGGATCGATGGCTTCGGATCGACTAAGCCCACGCCAGTTTCGCACTGAACCCCGAACGTAAAGTCATTGCAGAATTCCTTGTGAAAATGTCCCCAGCAGGTGCCACCGACCCGTTTAAAATCCAAGCCTTTTTGGCCCGCCCGTTCGATACTCATATTCTGATTGTAGGCAATCTGATTCCCCGTCGGGTCGAATGCTAAAATATCGACATCGCCATCATCGTCGAAATCCAGGATGGCAGGAATATCTGCGCTGTTAGCATAGACTGGTAGCCGGCTACTGAATCCTTCGGTAATGAGCGGATCAGCGACCGACCGGAAGGACGTCTGGCCGTTTTGCAACTCGTTTCGGAACAAACGAATACTACCCGAACCGTGCGTAAACAGGTCTTTACGTCCATCACCGTCGTAGTCGACCAGTATAATCCAATTGTATACCTCCGGAAAAAGCAGTTCATACTCCGGCGCGTATTGCCAGGCCATGCCGCTCCCCGATGGGTTATCGATGGCGATAAACGTGGTGATTTTGCTGCTGATTCGGTCGAATACAACCAGATCATCTCGATTATCACTGTTAAGCCGGGTAGTCGCGTACTGAGTTGCATTGAAGCCGCCCGCCCACGGATTCAGGAGGGCCCGGCCGTTAACCGTAACGGTGGGTTGCTGATTGTACTGAAATGAGATTTGCGCCTGAATGCTGCCGGCCAGCAAACAGGCAAAAAACGTAAATAACTTTTTCATGTATCTTTGAGCGAATCCAGCCGCGCCCCAATGGGCAGAAGCAGAGGGCACTTTGCTGACGCTGGCTATCAAAGAACGACGAACGTTATCCGTTTCTGATGCTGTCTACCGAACAACTGTACCATAAATTTCTGGAATGCAGCAGCGTATCGACCGATACGCGCCGAATTACTGCCGACTGCCTGTTTGTCGCTCTAAAAGGAGGCAATTTTGATGGCAACCAATTTGCCGAGCAGGCGATTGTGTCAGGAGCACGCTATGCACTGGTCGATGACCCGACCGTTGCGGAACGCGACCCACGCTGTCTGCTGGTTACCGATGGGCTACTGGCCTTGCAGGATCTGGCCCGGTACCACCGCCAAACGTTTACGTTTCCGGTGGTGGCGCTGACCGGCTCAAATGGCAAAACCACAACCAAAGAGTTGATTGCGGCCGTATTGTCGAAACGATACCGGACCTACGCTACGGTTGGTAATTTGAATAACCACATTGGCGTACCACTAACCCTGCTGGCGATCCGGGCCGATGGGCCAGAACCCTACGAAATGGCCGTTGTGGAAATGGGAGCCAATCACCAGCAGGAAATTGCTTTGCTCTGCTCCATCGCTCAGCCGACCCACGGTTTGATTACAAACGTTGGGAAGGCTCACCTCGAAGGTTTTGGCGGGGTTGAAGGGGTTCGGAAAGGTAAGGGCGAGCTTTATGACTACCTGGCGCAACAGGCAAAAACCGTGTTCATCAACTCCCGCGACACGACGCTGACGGCCATGTACCGCGAACGGCTAAAAACATTACGGAGCGAGACCACCTTTGCCGAAGTCATTTTTTACCCCGGCGACCCCGTAGAATTAGTGCAGGAATCCCCCGTCGTGTACCGTACTATTGACGGAACCGAGGTCACGACGCACTTGCCGGGTCGTTATAACTTTGAGAACATGCTGGCGGCCATAGCCATTGGACAATACTTCGGTGTAACACCCGACGAAATAAACCGGGCCATCGCTGATTACAATCCGACGAACAACCGCTCGCAGGTTATCCAAAAGGGGACCAATACCGTCTTACTGGATGCTTATAATGCGAATCCAAGCTCAATGGCAGCGGCCGTGCGTCAGTTTGCAGCTATGCCAGCCAAACGAAAAGTGGTCATTCTCGGCGACATGTATGAACTGGGCCCCGAAAGTGAAGCCGAGCACGAAGCACTAGGCAAACTGATTGCAGAAGGTAGATTCGATCTAGTCATCTTAGCGGGCAAAGACATGAAATACGCGCTCGGTGCGCTGCCCAAAGCATACTACTTTCCGGACAAATTCTCGCTACATAACTGGGTGATGGACAACCCTATGACCGACACGCACGTTTTGATCAAAGGTTCACGCGGTATGAGCCTGGAAACGGTAGTACCGTTTATTTAAATCAACCCGACTCCTGTTATGAATCACCTAAAGCTTTTCTTTCTTTTTCTGCTGACTGTATGTTTTGTCTCAGCTACCCACGCCCAAACGCAGCCCCCGTTTGAAAACGAGATTTTGGCCTTTGAAGCGACCGATAAGCAAACTCCGCCCCCGGCCAATCCGATTCTGTTTACGGGTAGTTCATCGATCCGGCTCTGGCCAGACTTGCAGAGCTCTTTCCCTAACAAACCCGTTCTGAACCGGGGCTTTGGTGGCTCGCAGCTAAACGACGTTCGCCGGTACGCTGACCGGATCATTATTCCCTATAAACCGAAACAGATTGTGTTGTACGCCGGGGAAAATGATCTTGCCACCGGCAACGTAACCGCCCAGCAGGCCTACGATCGTTTTGTCGATCTGTTCCAGTACGTCCGCAAACAGCTACCTAACGTACCATTTCTGTTCATTTCTATCAAGCAGAGCCCGTCACGACGTAAATATTACCCGGCGGTGGACGAAGCCAATCAATTAATAAAAGATTATCTGGCCAAGCAGAAAAACGCGCAGTTTGTCGACATCCGCCGGGTTATGCTGCAACCCAATGGGCAGGCGCGGCCGGAGTTGTTCAAAGCTGATAGTCTGCACATGACGCCGGCTGGTTATCAGGAGTGGACTCCGCTTATCGCGCCGTATTTGAAGTAACATACAGGTAACGAACGAGCTACAGGCTAGAAAGTGACTCACGATTGATAGGCTTTCTAGGCAATCCTGTTTAATTTTGTACTTTAGAAAGAAAACAACCACGCTGACAGGGGCTTTTCAGGTTCCTGTTACGTACATTATTCATCCGAATGCAAACCTCCACGTACGTCCCCTACAAAGTAAAGGACATCGCGCTGGCCGACTGGGGCCGCAAGGAAATCAAACTGGCGGAAGCCGAAATGCCGGGTCTGATGGCCCTGCGTGCTGAGTACGGTCCGTCGAAGCCACTGGCAGGCGCCCGGATTGCCGGCTGTCTGCACATGACCATTCAGACGGCGGTTCTGATCGAAACGCTGGTTGAGCTGGGTGCCGACGTAACCTGGTCGTCTTGCAACATTTTCTCGACTCAGGATCACGCTGCGGCTGCTATTGCTGCGGCTGGTATTCCCGTTTACGCCTGGAAAGGCATGAACGAAGAAGAGTTTAACTGGTGTATCGAACAAACGCTGTTCTTCGGCGAAGATCGTCAGCCACTGAACATGATTCTGGATGACGGCGGTGACCTGACGAACATGGTGTTCGACGTGTACCCAGAACTGATTCAGAATATCAAAGGTCTGTCGGAAGAAACGACGACGGGCGTTCACCGCCTGTACGAGCGGATGAAAAACGGTACGTTGCACCTGCCTTCGATCAACGTAAACGACTCCGTAACGAAATCGAAATTTGACAACAAATACGGCTGCCGCGAATCGCTGGTTGACGCGATCCGTCGCGCTACCGATCTGATGCTGGCCGGTAAAGTAGCTGTCGTAGCCGGTTACGGTGATGTAGGTAAAGGATCGGCTGAGTCACTGCGTGGCGCTGGCTGCCGGGTTCTGGTAACGGAGATCGATCCAATTTGCGCCCTGCAGGCCGCTATGGACGGTTTTGAAGTTATCCCAATGGACGAAGCCGCTACGCGGGCCAACATCTTCGTGACGGCTACCGGTAACGTAAACATCATCAAAGAGCGTCACTTCAAAGCGATGCGTGATAAGGCTGTTGTTTGTAACATCGGCCACTTCGATAACGAAATCGACATGGCGTGGCTGAACAGCGCGTACGGTAGCACCAAGAGCCAGATCAAACCACAGGTCGATATGTACGAAATCGACGGCAAAGAGATCATCATCCTGGCCGAAGGTCGTCTGGTGAACTTGGGTTGTGCCATGGGTCACCCATCATTCGTTATGTCGTGCTCGTTCTCGAACCAGACGCTGGCGCAGCTAGAGCTGTGGGCGAACTCGGACAAGTACGAAAACAAAGTGTACGTTCTGCCGAAGAAACTTGACGAGAAAGTGGCAGCGCTGCACCTGTCTCACGTTGGCGCGAAACTCGAGCCGCTGGAGCAGGAACAAGCTGATTACATCGGCGTATCGGTTGAAGGTCCATTCAAATCGGAAATGTATCGGTATTAATTAAAAGAGGAGAAAGGAGGAGAGGGAGGAAGGGAGAAAGGACGTGAGCATGCTTATTTTCTTTCTCCCTTCCTCCCTCTCCTCCTTTCTCCTTTTATAGATACCTATGAAAAAACACCTGCTTTGGCTGGTACTTGCGGGACTGACCGCCTGCCAGTCAGGTTATCATCTGACTAAGCGAACCGCTACGCTGACGACCGTCGATTCCATGACGGCAACGTCGGACAAGAACGTAGCGCAGTTTCTGGTCCCGTACCGGGAGGGAGTCGACAAACGAATGAACGAGGTGTTGGCTCAGTCCACCGCCCGGATTGAGAAACGGCAACCCGATGGCCCGCTGAATGACTTGCTCTGCGACGCCTTACTCCAACAGGCAACCATTCGTTACGGCAAACCCATCGACTGTTCACATCTGAACTACGGTGGTATTCGAAGCAATCTCCCCGAAGGAAACATTACGGTTGGCTCTATTTTCGAAGTCATGCCGTTCGACAATCAACTGGTGATTCTAACGGTTACGGGTACTATGTTGCAGCAACTGCTGGATCACTTTGCCAAGGGCGATAAGCTGGTGATTGGTGGGATTCGGACCGTTGTCAAAAACGACAAAGTGCAGTCCGTTACGTTCACGAACGGCCGGACGCTGCAACCCAACGAAACCTACACCGTGGCCATGAGCGATTACGTAGCCGATGGCGGTGACTATGCCGGCTTCCTCAAAAATGCCGTGCAGCGCGAAACCCTGACTTATTTAATCCGTGATGCCCTCCTCGATTATTTTCGGAAGCAGGGGCAGACCGGCCAACCTATTACTCCCGCTTCTGATGGACGAGTTACAGTCGAATAGACGTCAGTTTCTCAAACTCTTCGGTACCGCAGCTGTCATCGGCAGCTTTGCGCCTGATCTGCTGGCACAGACGCGCAAAACCGTATCAATTACGCTTTTGCACACCAATGATGTCCACAGTCGTCTGGACCCCTTCCCGATGGATGGAAGCCGGAACGCGGGCCGTGGTGGTGTTGCCCGTCGTGCTACATTGTTGAAATCGATTCGGGAGAAGGAAAAGAATGTTCTGCTGTTCGACGCGGGCGATATTTTTCAGGGAACACCTTACTTCAATTTGTACAAAGGCGAGCCCGAAATCTTGGCAATGAACCAATTGGGCTATGACGCTGGTACGCTGGGAAACCATGATTTTGATGGCGGCATCGACAACATGGTGACTCAGTTTGGCAAGGCGAAATTTCCGATGCTGATTGCCAATTATGACTTCAAGAACACCGTCATGGACGGCCGGACTCAGGCGTCAAAAATATTTGAGAAAGACGGCGTGCGCATCGGCGTATTCGGGCTTGGAATTAAACCGGACGGCCTGATTCCAAAAGAAGCGTATAAAGAAACCAAATACCTGGACCCGATTGAGATCGGAAATGACATGGCCGCCCGACTTCGCAATGAGAACAAATGCGATTACGTCGTCTGTCTGTCTCACCTCGGGTTTAAATACGAGGGGCCAACCGTGTCGGATAATGTGCTGGCGGCTAAGACCCGGAATATTGATCTCATCATCGGTGGGCATACGCACACCTTTCTAAATGAGCCCGTCGTCGTCAACAATATAAACGGGCAACCAGTCTGGATTAATCAGGTTGGTTTTGCCGGCATTAACCTGGGACGAATTGATCTGACTTTTGACTCGGGTAAAGCAAGCGTTAAGGGCCAGTCAATTGGTGTATAAACCAATACAACCATAGCTCATACAAATGAAGTCCCGCTGGTTAACCGGCGGGACTTCATTTGTATGAGCTATGGCTTAGAGGCTACTCCTTTCGATGGCTGGATAATCTGTGTATCCTTTTTCGCCAGGCGTATAGAGTGTCGTATAGTCGGGTTGATTAAGCGGGGCACCAGTCCGAAGCCGCTCCACCAAGTCAGGATTCGCCAGCAAAGGGCGCCCAATTGCAATTAAATCGGCCCGACCGTCTTCCAGATCTTTTTCGGCCCGTTCGCCATCGTAACCACCACTTAGAATTAGCGTATTGGTGAAAAACGCCCGGATTTTGGTTGTGTTTTCTTCCGGTACGGCTGGCGAGCCCATTGACTCATGGTTGACCAGGTGCAGGTAAACCACACCGATAGCTTTCAGTTCCTGAGCGATGTAGGCATAGATCTGGGTACGCCTGCATATCGTTAAATGCGCCATAAGGCGACAACCGAACGCCGAATTTTTCAAAGCCGATAGCTTCCCCCGTTTTCCAGGCTATTTCCATCAGAAACCGGCATCGATTTTTAATACTTCCGCCGTAATAATCTGTTCGCTGGTTAGTATTGGGATTGATAAACTGCTCAATCAAATCTTCCCTGATGATCAAACCAGCTGTAGCGCGCTGGGCTTAATAATTGGCCACGATATCAGTTACATCATGATCAGTAGTCGCCCTGTTTCGGATCATCGGCGACATAACAATTCGGTTCCGTAATTTCAGCTTTCCGAGCGTAACGGCCGTGAACAATTTCTGTAACGTAAGGGCTGATTCTTGGTACGTACTACCAACTACTAAACCATTCAGAAGTTTGACCACGACGGGGTGAAATCAAGCCAGCTCTTTCAGAAAATCAGACAGGTTCTGAATCGATTGCTTGTTCAGGGTCAAATGCAGGTTACGGCCTTCTTTCTGAGCATTGACTAGCCCGCTATCGGTAAGCAGTTTAACGTGATGCGACACACAAGGCTGCGATAGACCCGTTAACTCCTGAACATCGGTACTGGTCAGGCTTCCCCGTTGCGACAGTTCTTTCAGAATAGACAGGCGATAGTGGTCGGCAATAGCGCCGGTCGCTTTCTCCACAAAACATTTTTCCGTGCGTGTCATTAATACTATATACTGGCTCGCGATCTGCTAACTAAACAAATTTGGCAAAAAAAGCGTGCGGAAAACAAGATTACCCATACTGGTCAGACTACTATTCGCTACGCCACCGTTCAGTTCCTTTTTACACGGGATTCTTTTTCGCGTTGTTTGGTGTTGTAGCGATACAAACTGTTCATAGCCTACACGGGCGTATCCCATGAGAATTGGCATTGTGTGCTACCCGACTTTCGGGGGCAGTGGCGTTGTCGCCACCGAACTTGGTAAGGCACTGGCTAAAAACGGCCACCAGATTCACTTCATTACGTATCAACAACCACCCCGTCTCGATTTTTTCAATGAAAATGTTTTCTACCACGAAGTAAATATTCCCGCGTATCCGCTGTTTCAGCACGCTCCGTACGAGTCGGCGCTCGCCAGTGAGATGGTCAACGTCGTTCTGAACGAAAACGTTGATTTACTGCACGTTCATTACGCTATTCCGCACGCATCGGCAGCCTACATGGCCAAGATGATTCTGCAGTCGCAGGGGCGCCATGTGCCCGTTGTGACCACGCTACACGGTACGGATATTACCCTCGTTGGTAAAGATGCGTCGTACGAACCCGTTGTTACGTTCAGTATTAACCAGTCCGACGGCGTCACGGCCGTATCCGAAGATCTGCGCCGGGATACCTACGCGCATTTCAACGTTACCCGAGAAATTGACGTTATTCCCAACTTTATTGACCTGGATCGGTTCAAACGACAGAAGAAGGAACATTTCAAACGAGCCATCTGCCCGAACGGCGAAAAATTGATCGTTCACACGTCCAATTTTCGGCGGGTCAAACGGATCGACGATGCAGTCATGATGTTTTTTCATGTTCAGCAACAGATCCCGGCGAAACTGCTGCTGGTCGGCGACGGTCCGGAACGTGCCCGCATCGAACGGCTCGTTCGGGAACTGGGCATTGACGATCAAGTGCGTTTTCTGGGCAAGCTGGACGCCGTAGAAGAAGTCCTGTCGGTAGCCGATTTGTTCGTAATGCCGTCAGAAAACGAAAGCTTCGGTCTGGCCGCTCTCGAAGCAATGGCCTGTGAAGTGCCGCTGATTACGTCGAATGCGGGTGGATTACCCGAGTTGAACATTCAGGGGGTAACGGGTTTTCTGAGCCCCGTTGGCGACGTAGCTGATATGGTAAAGAATGCCCTTTACGTGCTGGATGACGCAAATTTGCCCACATTCAAGGAAAATGCGCTGGCGCGGGCGAAGGAATTTGAACTGTCTAAAATTCTACCCTTCTACGAAGCGCACTACGAACGCGTACTCCAGGAAAGCCGGGTTGCGTAGCCGCTTTGACAGGATATTGTTTTTACAAACTACCCCGAAGACGATTCGGGGATGACTGATGAACCCAAACATACCTCAAACTGATCGGAAGCGCGTCGTCATCATTGGAGCGGGTTTTGGTGGCCTGCAACTGGCCCGGAAATTATCAGCCCGGAAAGAATTCCAGGTTGTTCTGATCAATCGTCATAACTACCACGAATTTCAGCCGCTCTACTATCAGGTAGCTACGGCTGGTCTGGAAGCCAATGCGATCCTGTTCCCGCTCCGGTCGGTGTTTGGTAATTGTAAAAATGTCCATATCCGCGTAACGAACGTAACGGGTATTCGAACGGCCGAGAAAACAGTGGACACAGAACTGGGCTCAGTTACGTACGATTATCTGGTGATCGCCACCGGTGCCGACACAAATTTCTTTAACCAGCAGAACATCATTGCCAATGCACTGCCGATGAAATCCGTTTCGGAGGCTATTACCCTGCGTAACCGGCTGCTACAAAATTTCGAAGATGCCCTCAGCGTTGAGACCGAAGAAGAACGCGAAGGGTTGATGGACGTAGTTGTTGTCGGTGGCGGCCCAACCGGGGTGGAACTCTGCGGTACGCTGGCCGAAATGCGCAAGACGGTTCTTCCCCGTGACTATCCGGAACTGAACTTCAAGATCATGGATATTTACCTGATCGAATCGGGCGGGGAACTACTGGGGCCGATGTCCGTCGAATCGCAGAAACACTCGCTGGAATACTTGCAGGAGCTGGGCGTCAACGTACGGCTCAACACGCGGGTTAAAGACTTCGACGGGAAAGTCGTTACCATGAACGACGGTTCGTCTTTGCGAACGAACAATCTAATCTGGGCAGCTGGCGTTCGGGCGGCCCCCGTTGATGGCATACCGACGGAAGCGATTGGCCGAGGCAACCGGATCCAGGTTAACCGTTACAACCAGGTACAGGGATTCACGGACGTTTTTGCTATTGGCGACGTAGCGCTGATGATCGAAGAGAAGTGGCCAAATGGACACCCCCAGATTGCCCAGCCCGCTATTCAGCAGGGAAAGCACCTGGCTAAGAATATGTTGCATTGGGTACGTAACGAACAACCGGAAGAATTTACCTACAAAGATCTGGGCACTATGGCAACCATCGGACGTGGGCTTGCCGTTGTCGATTTACCTTTCTGGAAGTTTCAGGGATTTTTTGCGTGGCTAACGTGGTTGTTCGTGCACCTGATGGCTATCGTAGGCGTGAAAAACAGGCTGGTCATCTTCCTAAACTGGATGTTCAACTACCTGACTTTCAACAATTCACTGCGACTTATTATTCGACCAAAGCTGCCTACAAACAGTATGCCGGTCGCGAAGGAACGCATTGCGGATCAGGTCGAAGTAGTCAACGGTTCAGCTAGATAGTAAAATAGGTTTACTATCTAGTTACTACGAATTTATTTTCATTGTATTTTTGCAGTATTACTTATAGTCAACGTAACTGATTATGGAATCAACCAAAGAACGCCTGCATACGTTAGCTGGTCATGGGAAGACCCGTCCGAAAAATAGCGGCACTAAGCAACTTTTTGACAACCCTATTCTGGAGGCTCTGTCGCGGACACATATTATGGTTCCCATTACGATGTGGCTGACGCTGTCCGTTTTTCTGGGCTGGTATGCGTTTACCTACACCGAAATGAGTACGGTAATGATTGCAGCGCTGTTTGCAACGGGTTTGTTTGTCTTTTCACTCTTTGAGTACATTTTACACCGGTATATTTTCCACCTGGCTCCCACAACACCACGCCGGGCTAAAATTCAGTACACCGTTCACGGCGTTCACCACGAATACCCGAAAGATAAGACCCGGCTGGCCATGCCGCCGGCGCTGGCGATTTTTGTAGCTGCCTTTTTCTTCGGTATGTTTTTTCTGGCCATGGGCGAAGCAGCTTACGCCTTTTTTCCCGGCTTTCTGGTAGGGTATTCGGGTTACCTGGCGACGCACTTCATTGTGCATGCCTACGCGCCACCCAAGAATTTCTTTAAGGTGCTTTGGATCAACCACAGTGTTCACCACTACAAGAATCCAGACAGCAACTACGGCGTTTCATCGCCTTTTTGGGATTACGTTTTTGGCTCGTTCCAGAAATAAGCCTGACTATCGTACATCAGCAAAACGGCCCCTGGAAAAATCCAGGGGCCGTTTTGCTTTACATACATTCGACGGTGAGCTACCGTAGCTTTTCGTTGTTCAGGTGCCGGGTGGCGTCCCGAATGTTTTTCTTCTCTAGATTCTTCTGCAAGGCGTCGGTTAGGTCGATACCGGTCTGGTTCGCCAGGCAAATCAGCACCCATAGCACGTCGGCCATCTCATCGCCCAGATCTTTGGCTTTATCAGACTCTTTTTCGGACTGTTCACCATAACGCCGGGCAATAATCCGGGCTACTTCGCCCACCTCTTCGGTAAGCATCGCCATGTTGGTTAGTTCGTTAAAATACCGAACACCAATGGTCTTTATCCACTCATCTACGGTATCCTGCGCTTCACGGATAGTCATACAAATTTATTTTTCGGGAACAAAAGTCAATGAACTGAACTGACTTTCGTCAAAAATATCCTGCGCCAGCGCCTGCAACTGATTTGCCGTTACGGACTTGATTTCACCAAAAATATCACTCAACGACTCGACCCGATCAATATCCAGCAGGCTTTTGGCCATCATCAGCATGAAACTGTTGTTACTTTCTTCGGCCATAGCCAGTTGACCAATCAATTGCTCTTTTGTCTGGTGCAATTGCAGCGTCGTCAAGGGCTGCTCACGCAAACGCTTCAGCTCTTTAATAATAAGTGAATGCGCCTTGTCAACCTTTTTAGGGTCAGTACCAAAGTAAATACCCAGAAAACCCGTGTCCAGATAAGGCGTGTAACTAGCGTCAATCGAGTAGACCAGCCCGTATTTTTCGCGCAGATTCAGATTCAAACGGGAGTTCATACCGGGTCCTCCAAGCAGGTTAACCAAGATAAAAAACGGCAGTCGTCGTGAATCCGTCAGGCCGTAGGCTGGGCGTCCCAGGGCACACTGCGCCTGAGTAATAGGACGCTCGATGCGCGTCTGCTTCGGCACATAGTCGGTTGGTTGCCGACGCTGGCGGGTTGTGTACTGGGCTGGTACGTCCCGAAAATATTTTTCGGCGACTTTGACAACCTGCTTAAACGGCAAATTACTAACCGTGGCAAATACGATCCGGCTGGTGTCGTAGTTTTCGGCAATAAATTGTTGCAGGTCTTCCCGACGGAATGAACTTACCGTTTGTGTGGTTCCCAGAATGTTACCGCCCAGGGCGTGGTTCGGAAAAACCAACTCATCAAAGTCATCCTGAATGGCGTCCTCCGGCGAGTCGTAATACATCGCCATCTCTTCCAGAATAACTCCGCGCTCCCGTTCGATCTGCTTTTCGGGAAAGACCGAATGAAACGTAATATCAGCCAGCAGTTCGGTTGCCTTTTCGAAATGAGCCCCCAAAACTGACGCGTGAAAGCAAACTTTTTCTTTGGTGGTATAGGCATTTAACTCGCCACCTACCGTTTCCAGACGGGTAATGATATGGTAGGCTTTGCGTTTCTCCGTACCTTTGAAGGCCATATGCTCCCAAAAGTGCGCTAATCCCTGCTGTTCAGGACGTTCGTCGCGGCTGCCTATGTCAAGCATAATTCCACAATGAGCAATTTGCGTATGTGGTATTTGTTTATGCGCTATCCGAATCCCGTTCGGCAGCGTGTACACTTCGTAATCTTCCATTCTACGTAATTAACGCGCCAGGCGTCCTGATGATAACCGCAACCAAATCGCCCCGGTTCCTGATCAGCCAAACCGCTTTCATTGGCGATGTTATTCTGGCCACTGCACTACTTGAGCAGCTTCAACAAGCCTATCCGAATGCGGTACTGGACATGCTGGTACGTAAAGGTAACGAAGGGTTGCTGGCCAACCATCCATTTTTGAATGAGGTTTTAATCTGGGACAAAAAAGGAGGTAAATACCAGGATTTATGGCGATTACTACGACTCATCCGTAGTAGACAGTATGACGTGGTAATCAACCTGCAACGGTTTGGCGCTACGGGTGCACTCACGGCTTTTTCGCAGGCAAAAACAACGATCGGTTTCGAGAAGAACCCTTTCGCCCGATTCTTTACGCATCGGATCGAGCATCGAATGGAACCGGGTATCCACGAAATCGACCGGAATCAGGGGTTGTTACGTCCACTGGGAATTACGGGATCGGCTAAGCGTCCTAAGCTATACCCGTCTGACGGAGATTATGACGCCGTTAAGCCCTACCAAACCAAGCCGTATGTGTGTATGGCTCCTATGTCGGTCTGGTTCACCAAGCAGTATCCAGCCGAACGCTGGGTTGAACTAATCAAGGTTTTTCCCGAAGAATACACAATTTTTCTGCTGGGTGCTCCCCCCGACCGTGCGGACTGCGATCAGATAATAACCCAGGCAGGTCGAAAAGGGGTTGTCAATCTGGCGGGAAAACTGAGCCTGTTACAGTCAGCGGCCCTACAGAAGAGCGCTCGCATGAACTACGTGAACGACTCGGCTCCGTTGCACCTCTGCTCAGCCATGAACGCTCCTACAACGGCTATCTTCTGCTCAACCGTTCCTCGGTTCGGTTTTGGGCCATTGGCTGACGCATCGAAGGTAGTGCAGACGCACGAAGATCTCAGTTGCAGACCCTGTAACCTTCATGGCCAAAAAAAGTGCCCACTCGACCACTTCCTCTGCGCCCGAAGCATCAAACAGGATGAGTTGCTTACTTTTTAGTCTGATGAGTCAGTTCAGATGTACTTTTGCTGCTGAAACCAGGCAAAAGCCTCCTCCATCGCGATTCGGACGGGGGTCTGGGGTAAGTGTAATTCTTTCACGGCCTTAGCCGCATTGAAATAGTGGGTGTCATTGGCGACCGCCACCATCGCTGAGTTCAGCAAGGCTTTCCTACCCGTCAATTTGTACTTCCAGTCACTAAACTGCCCAATCAGATAAGAAATCGGTGCCAGTGCGGGTAATTTTGGGGGGCGAACGCGCATGACGTCGGCCATTAACGAAAAGGCTTCTCGGTAACTCAGGTTCTGATTGCCTAGTATGTAGGATTCCCCAATGCCTCCCTCCGTCAGAGCATTTACCGTTGCTGTAGCAACGTCGGATACGTGAATATAATTTTTGCCTCCCATCGGTGTACCCAGCACAGCCCCCCGGTAAATAGCCAGCATCAGTGCGTTTGACGTTATTTTATAGTCCAGCGGACCGATCATAAACGTGGGATGTACCAGCACTACAGGCAGTTTATCTTCATGAGCAGCCTGCATAACCAACTCGGTGGCGGCCCGCTTGCTATCCATATAGTCTAAGCCGTACCGCTCACCCATATACGGCAAGCATTCGTTACCCGGCTTTTTCTTCGAGCCAAATCCGAAAACGTTAGCCGTTCCAACAAACACAAACCGCTTAACATGACTCTCAACTGCCGCAGCTAGTGCTGCAGCTGTACCCTCAATGTTTGTCTTAACCACTTCTTCAGACCGGGCAGGATTCACCTGTGTAGACGCGCCTGCGTGAATAACATAGTCACAGCCGTACGTTGCCGCCCGTACGTTGTCGACGTCAAGAAGATCGCCCAGCCATACGTCAAGGGATAGATCATCCAATACCCGACGATCACTGTCAGGGCGCACGAATGCCCGAACGGCGTAGCCCCGACGGAGTAACTCCCGGCACAGATGTCCCCCCAAAAAGCCGTTTGCTCCGGTCAACAGTACCGTTTTCATGGAAGACGAGAAGAGATGAACTACCCCAAGCGATTCTTAGAGAAGCAGATTAACAGAATAGAACGCTCAGGTGCTATACTTAACTAAAGAAGACAGATAAGATCATTTGTTACCTACACGACCGATTGACAGGGATCAATAGCGGTTGGTAACCCTTAGGCGATGAGAGAAACGAAGTTAAAAAAATGCTTAGCTGCTGACCTAAGCGATGGAGCAGGCTTGCAACATTGTTTTTTGTAGCAAGTAGCGGTGAAGTATACATTCTATCCATTAGATACTGTGCGGTTATGGGTTAAAACCGTACGTACGTACGGTATCGTGAACGAGTTAGATTCTCTGTTCCTGTAACCTATCGACTTTTATTTTCAACTACGCATTACTCACCACTATTACTAACGCCTTCACCGTGATGAGGCCCAGCGACCAGACCAGGTTCTGCAGGTATGCTATACCAATCCTCGTCATTGAAAGTTGACGATCAGTGCTTTTTTTCGCGAGAGTCCACCCAATGAATGCATAGGTCAGACTCTACCGTATCTTTGTCCAATGTCGACCGTAACCATTGCCCCCCTTAGCGAAAGCCTGCCTGCTTTCCTGGAAAAGTCTGATTTCTCGGCCATTGCCGTCATTGTAGATAACCATACGTATCGGTTCTGCTATCCAGAACTAAAAACGCTGTTGCCCAAACACACGTTAATCCGGGTTAAAGCTGGCGAAGAACAAAAGCATCTTGCCACCTGTGAGCTTATCTGGGACGCGCTAACCCGTGCTAACTTCGATCGTCATGCACTGGTGCTGAACCTGGGGGGGGGCGTTATTGGCGACATGGGCGGTTTTTGTGCTGCTACCTACAAACGGGGTATTTCGTTCGTGCAGGCACCGACTACCCTTCTGTCCCAGGTCGACGCGAGCGTGGGCGGGAAACTGGGTATTGATTTTCGTGGCTTCAAGAATCACATCGGCGTTTTTCAGCAACCAGATACCGTCCTGATTGATCCTGCTTTTTTACAGACGCTTCCCGAACGCGAACTCCGGTCCGGGTTTGCGGAAGTAATCAAGCATTGCCTCATTGCCGATGCGACTCAATGGAATGAAATCCGCCGACGCGACCTCAACGAGCAGGACTGGTCGACACTGGTAGCCCATTCAGTAGCCGTGAAACAGCGCATTGTCGAGCAGGACCCGACGGAAAAAGGGATACGTAAAATCCTGAATTTCGGGCATACCATTGGCCACGCGGTTGAAACGTATTTCCTGACCCAGCCCCGCAAGCGGCTTCTGCACGGCGAGGCCATTGCCGTGGGTATGGTATCCGAAGCGTTTATCGCTTTTCAAAAGAAGATGATCGACGAAACACTGTTGACTCAAATCGAAGAATACTTATTCGCCATTTACGGCAAGGTGCGCCTAATCAGCGACGATATTGTACCTATTTTGGCGCTCACCTTGCAGGATAAAAAGAACCGGGGTAACCAGGTACGTATGTCGTTGCTCGACGGCCCTGGCAGTTGTGCGTTTGACGTACCAGTCACGCCAGCCGAAATGCGGGCAAGCCTGGCATTCTACAGCGGCAACGCGTAGCCCATATCCTTACTTTCCTAGGCGATTCTCCGACGGGATGATCCGGGCCATTACGTTCCGGATTATCCCGTCGCTCTTTTTACCAGCTAATGTCCAGCGCAGCTATATTGAGGCTGCATTGTTCTCCTTTCTTTCTGATATTCTCAATAGCCATCTGGCATTGTTTAATGAGTAAAACCAGCAGCGCCTGTAAATCAAATTGTGTATTAAAATTTGGCGTTACCCAATTGGGCACCAAACATTTGCGCCTATCTTTGACTTATTCCTAGGTAAGTATATAACTAATTTTAACCAGGCTTATTTATTAACAACTTTACTAATTCCAGTATGAAAACAATCATTGGGGCGTTGGTGGTATTCGCTGTCATCGGCTTGTCAGCTTGCTCATCGAGCAAGTTGTTTGTCGAACACGATTACAGTTATGAGGGGCACTTTAAAAATTACCAGTCATTCAATTTTCTGGAGTGTGAATTTGTCGACTCTACCCTGCTTTGTTCCGACATTCAGGATGCCATCCGGCACCAGATGGAAGCACGGGGTTATCGTGTTAGCAACCGAAGCCCAAACCTGCTAATCTCTTACAACATTTTCCGGTCTGATCTGCGTTTCCGGGGCTATCAGCAGCCCGTTATCAAAGACTGGGTCGTGCGCGAAGACGACGATGCTACGTATAAACGAATTGACTACAACCTGGATGAAGGAACATTGATGATTTCATTGATCGACGCTGAGTCGTATCAGGTAATCTGGAAGGGTTACGCATCAAAAATGCTCCGCAACGAAAATTTCAAGAACAACTATTTCAAAGGCATTGTCCGGTCCATTTTCGACCAGTACCCGCTGATGGCCACGGCGAGGTAACGTAACAGGGGTCTGATAAAGCAAAGAGGGGTCGTTGATACGGTTGTATTTACCGTATCAACGACCCCTCCTCTTGTTTACGGCACCTACTACTTCGTTAGCTCCTTAAATATGCCTTCCAGTGAGTTTTCCTGCTGGCGTAAACCAACCAGTGTCAAGTGCTGATCGGCGGCCAGTCGAAAGATGGCCGCCCGTATGTCCACACCAGTACCAGCCACAATCTTGTATTGACCTTTCCCTAACGGCTCAAGCTGCTCTACCCCCGGCAGACGTAACAGATCAGGATTGGCCAGCTCACCCGCAAACTCAGCAACGATCACTACGTTTGATGCCGCGGCACTAGCTCGTAGTTGATTTAATGGACTGTCAGCTACGATCTGCCCTCGGTTAATAATCACCACCCGGTCGCAGATCGCTTCGACTTCCTGCATGATGTGCGTCGAAAACAGTACCGTCTTGTCTCGTCCGGCCTCCCGAATCACCTCCCGGATATCGGCGAGCTGGTTCGGATCCAAACCCGTTGTTGGTTCATCCAGAATCAGAACCGGCGGATTATGCAACAGTGCCTGCGCTAGGCCTACGCGCTGCCGGTACCCTTTTGATAACTGCCCGATACGTTTGTGCTGTTCGCGCCCCAGACCAACCCGATCGATAATTTCGGTGATCCGGCTAGACAGATCCTGGCCACGAAGACCGTGCAGCGCGCCCGCGAATCGCAGGAACTCGATTACGTACATGTCCAGGTAGAGCGGATTGTGCTCAGGCAGATACCCTACACTCCGCCGTACGTCCATGGGGTTCGTCCGCACGTCGAAGCCGTTGACCTCAATCGTACCATGAGTTGGCGGCAGGTAGCCCGTGGCAATTTTCATGGTGGTCGACTTCCCGGCACCATTGGGTCCCAGAAATCCCACGATTTCTCCTGGCTGAACAGTCAGTGAAATCTGATTGACCGCCTTTTGGGCCCCATATTCCTTGGTCAGGTTCTCTACCCGAATTGACATACTGAAACGAATGCTTGTGTTCTCTAACATTACGTATCGACTTCCTGATGCGTAGCGAATACTCAAGTATCGCACAAAAAATCGGAAAGTATCCCTATTTTTAGCAGTTTAACGGCAATACACGCATGTTGGCGTCGGATTCACTGAAAAAACTTGGGCTCCTGATTTATTTCCTGTTACTGGTCGGCAGTACGTACGGCCAACGGGTCAAACCTGCTCCCGACAGCAAGCCTATCGACTGCGACGAAGCTATGTCACAGACAGATATGAACCGCTGCGCCTGGCAACGATTCGAGCGGGCCGATCGGCAGTTGAACGCACTCTACAAACGCGTACTAGCCCGATTTCCGGCCGACAGGCGCACATTGGTCGTGAAGGCTCAGCGTCAGTGGCTGCTTTACCGGGACGCGCATTGTGCCTTTTACGACAAAGCTTACGAAGGTGGCAGCATGCAACCCATGGTTGTAGCCCTTTGCAAGGAACAAACTACCCTCAGCCGGGTCAAGGAACTGGAGAGCCTTCTTGAGGAACCTCATTGATCAACTCTCCTGCCAACTGGCGACACTAAATCACTTTATTCAGCTTACGAACGTATTTACCGGATGTCCATTTTTCGTAAAAAAACCGTTTCCCAGGCACTTGGCGATGCCAGTCAGCACAATTCATCCAATCTTATGAAAGTGCTGGGTGTTCGGGACCTGACATCGCTGGGTATTGCTGCTATCATTGGCGCGGGTATTTTCAGTACCATTGGCCGGGCGAGCTTCAATGGCGGCCCAGCCGTATCGCTTTTATTCGTTTTTACGGCCATTGCCTGCGTATTTACTGCGTTGAGTTACGCACAGTTTGCCAGCACGGTTCCGGTTAGTGGGAGTGCTTACACCTACGCTTATGTATCGTTCGGTGAAATCTTCGCCTGGGTCATTGGCTGGGCGCTTATCCTGGAATATGCCGTATCAAACATGGTAGTAGCCATTTCTTGGTCCGAGTATTTTACGTCCATGCTCAGCGGTTTTGGTATCAGTTTTCCCGGCTGGCTCTCCTCCGACTATGGGTCAGTCCACCGGGCTTACGAGCAGGTTCAGGCCGCAGGAGCAGCAGCTTCTGATATCCCAGCCAATGTAAAAGCCCTGGCCCGAGCCTACGAAGCCGCTCCGGTTGTGGGTGGTTTACGCATCATCATGGATTTACCAGCTGGTTTAATTACCGTGCTAATTACGTCCCTGGTGTACATTGGCATTAAAGAATCGAGAAATGCGAGCAACCTGCTGGTGGTGCTAAAACTGATTGTTATCGGTTTAGTGATTGCCGTTGGGGCATTCTATGTAAAACCCGAAAATTGGTCTCCCTTTGCGCCTAATGGCGTGCAGGGCGTTCTGAGCGGAGTAGCGTCGGTCTTCTTTGCCTTTATTGGGTTCGATTCTATTTCGACTACCGCCGAAGAGTGCCGCGATCCGCAGCGCGACTTACCCCGCGCCATGATTTACTGCCTGGTTATCTGTACAGTGCTGTATGTCCTCATTACGCTCGTTCTGACCGGCATGGTTAACTTCAAGGAACTGGGCGTTGATGACCCGCTGGCTTACGTGTTTCAGAAACTGAACCTCAACTTCATGGCCGGAATCATTTCGGTTAGTGCGGTGGTAGCCATTACAAGCGCTCTATTGGCGTATCAACTAGGCCAGCCCCGTATCTGGATGACTATGAGTCGGGATGGACTACTGTGGCCTAAATTTTCGCAGGTCCACCCGAAATACCGGACGCCATCGTTTGCGACAATTGTTACGGGCGTACTGGTTGCCGTTCCATCGCTGTTTCTGGATATGCAGTTTTTCATTGACCTAACCAGCGTAGGTACGTTCTTCGCGTTTATCCTGGTTTGTGGTGGTATTCTGTACCTTGATGCAACTGGTATTTCCAAACAATCCAAATTCCGGGTTCCTTACGTCAACGGCAAATACCTGATCGGGATCGGGTTCATCCTCACCTTTGGTTACGCCTTGCAAGCCGGACACGTACTGGACGCAGCGGAAGCAAAACCATTACTGTTTGTTTTTTGGGCTACCTGGGCAGTATTATCAGCGCTGGCGTTCTCGCGTAATTTCTCGTTGCTTCCTGTCATGGGCATTCTCACGAATCTGTATCTGATGACTGAACTGGGCGTAACGAACTGGGCTATTTTCCTGATCTGGCTAGCCATTGGCTTGGTAATTTACTTCTCGTATGGCTTCCGCAAGAGCAAACTATCGCGCCAGTCAGCTTCCGTATAAGTTGCTCGAAAAGCAGCAGCTATGAACGAATCGGAAGCTCTGTTTTGCATTTATTTTTGCTTTTTTTGGGCTTATAAGCCCCAGACTACCCGTTAACTACCCGCGCTTTACTAGGTTTCTTTCATATAAGTTTGTTGTTTTGTTGAGTCAACAACGCAACACACCAGTCAATGAAACAAGGAAATGTCGAGGATGAAGGCTCGGAGGGCAATTTCGCTCCCGACTCGTTGGCCACGGACGATTCGTTTGCTCTTCTCCTGGCTTTATACCGTAGCCGAGTTTACGAGCAATATCATACTCAATTTACGGATAACTCTTTCCAGGATGTAGTAGACAATAAAACTGCCTCCTCACTGAGCTACACGTATAATTTCCCTCAGTAAGCCTCTAATTTGTCTGCACTATTGGTCCGTAGAGACTCTATCTCTACGGACCAATATCGTATCTACGTATCTACATTACCCTCTTCGTACTTACCGACTGGCGACGAGTAATCGCCGGTAGCCGATCAGCAGCAGGACAACCACGAGGGCAACGTACAGCAGCACCGAAAATTCAATGTGCAGCCAGTCGTAGTCGGCATAGGTGCGGGGCAAAAAACGCGGAATGGCTTCGGCGTCCCGCACAGTAAAAGTACGGTAGGCTTGTTCGGTTGCCATTTTAGGGTAAAAAAATTGCTGGGTCTTTATCCGGAAAGCATCGACGTCGCGGCTGAACTGGTTAAACTGGTGCCAGTGTGTACCGGCCAGCCCAGCCAAAACTTCCTGCATCATCAGCGCCGGGCTGATGAACTGCAATCGCTCAATGGCAGCCTGTTGCCGCTCGATTTGTTTGTACAGCTTCTGCTCAGCTACGTGAGCGGCCGCATCTTTGATTTCCTGGCTTTTGTACACAATTACCCCGTAGCCGTACACCATGCCCGGCGTAACGACCGACGCCTGCCGGATCATCGTCCGTGGACTACTGAATACGTCTTTGGTCAGCGCCTGTCCGTCTTTCTCGAAATACTTATTGATGGCGTTACGTTCTTCGTTAGTCAGCGAAATACGGCTCGGGATGGGGTACAGCCGGTTCAGCCCGATCTGGAGCAGATTTGGTACCAGCAGTCCCAGCGCCAGCCACAGGCCAATCAGCACCATTGCATTCAGGTTCGAGCTGAGCGAGAAGCTGTTGACCAGAAACGACAGGGCGAACCAGAAGCCAAAGTACAACGATACAAAACCGACGATCCACCACCAGTTGCCAGTCACCAGAAAAACCGGGCCAATCAGCGCGGCCAGAACGGGCGTTACCACCAGCCAGAAAAAGCCGGTGAACAGGCCGTAGCGGATACCAATGCGGTATAACATCAGCCGGGCAATCGACTGGTTGCTGGTTTTAAGTAGCACCCACGTCCCCTGCTCTTTTTCGGAGGCCAGTACGTTGTACGTAAATACGATAATCAGCAGCGGCAGCAGGTAGATGACCACGAAGCCAAAATCGAAGGTGCCGATGAACTGTAACAGGCTGTTGTCGATCTCGCCGTCGAAAACCAGGTTCTGCTTTTTGTTGATGTACACTTTATAATAGTAGGGCTGCACGTCGCTCTGCCCCACCATCAGCGCCTGGAGAGCAAACGGCTGTTTGACAGCAAACTGCGGCCCCTCATTGCGGGCCGTGTTGTAAGCAAAGGTCGGATCGTCCCAGATAAAGCCGTCGTACCGCATCTGGGCCGCTTCGATTCGCTTGATGCGGTTTTTCAGGCTATCGGCCATCTCGGTCTGGTACGTGCCGATCTTACCAATCGTTTGCTGCTGTTTACGTAACATGCTGCTGCCAATCCACAGACTGGCCATCAGTACCAGTAAAATCAGGGTGAACAAACTGACCAGTACCCTATTTCGGTACAATAGTCGAAGTTCGTGGGCCATCATGACCCGAAATAAAGGTGTGCACATGACTAAATGAGATACGAATTTCGATATACGTTAGAGACTGTCTGAATTCCTCTAAGTCCTCTAGAGGGCAGGTCTGTTCAGTTGTAGTTAGATTCTACCCCCCGCCCCCTAAAGGGGGAGAAACTCGCCTACAGACGTCTCCCCCTTTAGGGGGCGGGGGGTAAATTAAGCCGAAGAAAATCTGGCAATTGGCAAGGCTGATTTAAGACTCGTTCAGAAATGATTTCCAGCCAGCTTCTTACACCCGGACGCGTCGGTACGAGATAACCATTAGTACCAGTGCCAATACGGTCCAGCCCAGCAGAATTCCCAAAGAGGCCACGGCATTGCTTAGCCGCCAGCCAACGCCCGGCGCCTGGTAGGCAAACTGCGGTACGGTTTTCCAGAAGACGTTAGTCGCGACGGTATTATTCTGGTAAAACGCATCGACCTGCTCACCTACCCGCCGACGGTGCTGCTCGGCTTTGGCGGCAAAATCGTAATGGGTGTTCATATCAGTCGCCGTCAGGTGCATCGACAGGTCGCGGAAGGCCAGAAACGGCGACAGCAGCGCACTGGCCAGCACCAGCCGATCCTGCCGGAATTCGTTGGCTTCGACGGCAGCATAAGCGCGGTCCATGACCCACCCATCCGATTCCTCAAAGTATTCAATGGTGATGGGAATGAAAAAGACGGGTAGGTCCTCCAGCCGACTAACGCCGTACTGCTTCAGGGTCCGGGCTTCCAGCTGCGCCCGCCGGGCATCTTTCGTTCCTTCATTGCCAACGCCGTACTGTTTTTCCTGGAACGTCTGCCGATCGAAATCCGCCGACGTAACGGATGGGTATACCCGCCGGGCCAATTCAGCCGTCAGGCGGGGTATGAGAAAAACACCTAGGAGCCAGAAGCCGGTCAGCCCCACCAGCGCCAGCGACGAGGAACGTGTCAGCAGCGACACTGCCACGCCCAGCACCGTCAGCAAAATTGCGTAAAGTAGCAGACCGGCTACGTAACAACCGTAGACCGGAAGCACCGTCGGCCAGTCGACCGGCTGCGGCTGGACGAGCAGCAACGCCAGCGGAATCAGGATAACAAGCGCCAGTAGCGCCCCTACCAGTAGTCCGCAGGCCAGCAGCTTGCCCACAAACAGTTGCCGAGCCGTCACCCGCGCGCTCAGGACCATCTTGATCGTGCCATTTTCCCACTCTTTAGCGAACAGGTTATGACTCAACAGGAAAATGAACAGGGGCAGAATAAACTGCACAAAATAGCCCACGTTGAGAAAGCCGAAGCTACGTAACGCCGTCGAATCGGTCACTTCCCGGAACCGCACGATACCCCGCTGGTGGGGCTCAAGATAGAACGAGTTACCCGTGTAATCGTCGATGCCGTTTTCGAGCAGGGCCAGCTCCGCCATCGGTTTATAGGCGTAAAAGCCGAAATGCGCGCCCAGGTGTGGGTTTTTGTCACCCTGGCTAATAAACTGCTGATACGTTACCCGCTGCGATTCGCTCAGCAGTTGCTGGTGATCGACGGCATAAGTATAGCCGTTGTACAGCGCCAGCCCCACCAGCAGCGCCGTACCGATCAGCAGCCAGTTCATGCGGGTTGTCCGGATCAGCTCCGTCAATTCCTTGCGAAAAATAAGACCGATCATCTCACGCAGCCTGTTTAACAGTGGCGATGTATAGATCCGTCAGTTCAGCATAGGCGACTGCTTCCGAGCGCAGTTCGTGCTGCAAACGCCCCTGGTGCATAATGCCGATGCGATGACCCAGGTTTTTAGCCATCAGTAGATCGTGCGTGGCCATCAGCGTACAGACTCCCTGATCGCTGAGCCGGGTAATAACTTGAGCAAACTCGTTGCTGGCGTGAGGATCGAGCCCGGATGTTGGTTCGTCGAGAAAGAGCGCTTTCGCCTGTTTAGCCAGTGCAATGGCAATACCAACTTTCTGGCGCATCCCCTTCGAGTACGACCCCACGCGCTTGTCAAGCGCCGACGCCTGCAACCCGGCCGTACGCGTAAAGGCAATGAGTTCATCACGGGTGTAACGGTAGCCTGACAGCCCACTGAAGAACGCGAGGTTCTCCAGCCCCGTCAGCGTAGGGTACAGGTTAACAATTTCGGGAATGTAGGCGATCAGGTTGCGGGTCTGCTGATTATCAACCGATACTTCGATACCGTCGATCAGCGCTCGCCCGCTGCTGGCCGGAATGAATCCCAGAAAGATGTTGATTGTGGTTGATTTGCCAGCCCCATTCGAGCCCAGCAGGCAATAGATTTCTCCCGGACGGATGTCCAGATCCAGCTCGTTCAGGGCCGTATGGGTCCCGAACTGCTTGGACAGTCTTTCAGCTTTCAGCATGCGATATGTGGTTCAACAGTAGCCTTCGCGTGGCTCAGAAGGTGTAACTCACGCTCAACCGACCGTTGACAGGTGCCTGCGGTACCCAGTAGTAGAGGCCACTGCGGTACCAGGCCGTTGCAATCAGCGTTTTATTGAGCAGGTTGTTCACCAGCAGATTCACTTTAAAGGAATTTCGTTGTCCAGAACCGTATTGCCAGCCGATTCCTCCGTCGAGCCGGAAGAAATTGGGGATTGCGTGCTGGGTTGCCGTAGCGTATCGCTCGCCACGCCCGCCCTGGTACTGGTAACCCAGCGACAAGGTCAGTCCGGAAACTACTGTGCCGGGCAGTTCATAATTAAGCCAGGTATTCTGAATGTGCTTGACGTACATCGGCGTGGGTGTACCAACCAACGCCATATTGACGTCATTATCAATTTTAGAGTCGTTGTAAGCATAGTTGACAACCGCGTTCAGGCCACGGGCTACCTGCCCCACCACATCAAAATCGACTCCTTGAGCGTGGTTAGCACCTACCTGTATCCGGTACAGGCTGTTGTTAGGATCGGTGGCGATGGCGTTCGAACGGTTGATCCGGTAGAAGGCCACCGTTGTATTCCAGCGGCCGTTGAACCAGTTTTTCTTGATGCCAATCTCCCGGTTGGTACCCTCTAGGGGCCGAATGGCTTCCCCACCGATGGTCACCCCGGCCTGCGGCACCAGCGTCCGGTCATAGAGCGCGTATACCGACAGATCAGGGCGTAGGCTGTAACTGATTCCTAGTCGGGGCGTCGCTACGTTATCGCTGGATGTCGTGGTTACCCCCGACACGTCGTTGCGGGTCTGGACGGACGTGTAGCGGAGGCCCAGTGTCAGCCGCAGTTTATTGGCGAACAGAGCCAGTTCATCCAGTGCGTAGAACGAGCGATAGTTGACGGTCTGCGTGGTATTGCGGTTGATAAGCCCGCCCGGCGTGTGGTAATTAGATATCTCAGCGCCGTAAACGGGATTGTTGATGTCGAGCGGGTAGTATCGTAGCTGCGTTTTACCCTGCGCGTCGGTATACGTATCGTACTGAACGTAGCTATCGGCCCGGAAACGTTTCTGATTTACGTCGACCCCGGCCAGCAGCTGGTGTTTCAGCCGACCCGTGGTGAATTTGCTGTTAACGAACGCCTGCTCTGAAAACACTTCCGTGCGGTTCAGGTCGTACTTGGGGTTACGTAGCAGAACGGTTGGATTAGCTGTGTTCACGCCCGTCACCCACATATATGCGCCCTCGTTGTCGTTGCGCATGAACGCCCCTCGTACTGTCAGCTGCCAGTTGGCACTGAACTGGTGCCCTACTGTCAGGAAGCCAGTATGATCGTGAGACCGTATGGGAGTTAAAGATGGCTCATGAATGGAAAAATCAATAGGCAGCGTCGAGAAACCAATCGGCGAATCCACGCCGGGCGTCATCACAATCGGACTGTACATCGCGTATCTGTTCGACTGGTACTGATATTCCACCGATACGTAGGTCCGGTCGCTGATGCGGTATTTGAGGACGGGGGCTATTAGAAACCGCTGGTTATTGTCAAACTTCACGAACGAATTTGTGTGCATGCCCATCCCATTGAGCCGGTAGAGCAGTTTGCCTTTCTTGTCGAGTTGACCATCGAGATCAACAGCCAGCCGGTAAAAATTGAAACTTCCCAGCATGGCGGTCGCTGAGTATCGGCGTATTCCCGTTGGCTGTTTGGTAACCACGTTGAAGCTACCCGCCGGATCGCCGATGTTGTTCATAAAAAGCGACGGTCCTTTCACGAACTCCACCCGGTCGATGATGGCGGCATCTTCGGGCGACGGTCCCCGGTAGATGGGCGTCAGGTCGATGCCGTTACGTAGGGTAGCAATCTGGCCACCCCGCATAAACATGTAAGGTCCCAGATTATTCGACACTTCCTGCCGCACTACCCCGCTGACATTACGGCTAACGCCTTCGGTCATGTTGAAACTGCCCTGATCGTAAATGATTTCAGGCGTAACGGTCTGGATATTCTGCGGCAAATCGATCAGGGCAGTTTGAAGCCGCAGTGCGCTGGAAATCGTGTTCGTCGCGTATTGTCGATAATATTTCGACTGAACCCTCACTTCCGCCAGCTGCCGCGCATCATCGGGCACCAGCCTTATGGTCAGATCGGGGTTATCATCCTGAATCGATACCGTTTGCGTTTGGTAGCCTAGAAAACTAATTCGAATGAACGACACTGCCTGAGCAGGCAGAATCGAAAACCGACCGCTGCTGTCGGTCATGGTACCCTGCTTGCCATTGGGAACTTGAACCGATGCGCCAACCAGGGGTACATCAGGGCGCTGCTCGTCGATAACCCGGCCCTTGATTAGTTGAGCAATCGCCGTTGAGGGCGAAATAAGAACTAGCAGAATCAGGCAAAAAACGCGCAGGACCGGCTTAACAGCGGCCAGATTAATCCGCGGCATAGCAACCGTAAATACTTGGTTTATCGGTACTGGAAGAGCAAGCGGTACAGCGTTCATGTTAATAGATACGGTAGCAACAACTAGTCTGGCTTCGGGGAGGTAAGGATTTACTTACGACGTATAACTATTCGATTGGTGCGTTTTACGGAAGCGCCAGTTGGTCCAGCCTGCAAAGATAGCCAGTGCGATCAGTAACCAGATACTCTTGGTGCGTTCCGATTCCAGCAGATGCGTGATGAGATTCGGCTGTTCCGTGAGCCGCTCGATGATCCAGGCCGTTGCGGCTACGCCCGCCAGCAGTGCTCCTCCCACGCGGACATACTGATAGGTTGGCGTGCGACTTAGCAGAATCAACTATATACAGCTTGATAGCAACCAGTACCGGCGCCTATTGTCTGGACTTAAACTATCTACCCGTAAGTCCCGACTTTATAACCGGAAATTTATCCTTCTGCTCAGGTAATAAGATCAGGTCCGAGTACGTACCGGACAGTTTAGTGGTGGTCTATTCGGTACTCTTCGGCTCCGTTAGCATAGCCGCAAAAGCCCCCTGCACCTGTCTGGAAGGCGAGGGTTGCTCTGGTGCTGGCGCCAGCATTGAAGGTGTGGGGCTGAGTATAGGAGTGTTTCGAAAACTGCTTCTAATGACCGATATGGTGTGGGTTCAGTTCTACCGAACTTCACTTCCCAAAAAACATGATATGCTGCTGAGGTAGGCGCTTGTCGTTCTTCAGTAATTTAAGCCCTACTGCGTTCATCTCCTTAGTCGCCTGCGCTACGCTCAACTTGTGCAGTTCTTTAATTGGCACACTCGGATCCTCAGCCCTGTACTCGACTAACACTACCCGCCCGCCAGGTTTCAGGGCTGACACAATGTGCGTTATCATTTCACGGGGATACGAGAACTCATGATAGGCATCGATCATAATTGCCAGGTCAATACTGTTGTCGGGTAGCTTTGGATCAAATTCGGTACCCAATACGGGTTGCACGTTCGTAATTTTTCGCTTCGCTTTGCCTTCGTTTAGGTATTCAATCATTTCCGGCTGTATATCCACCGCCAGCACTTTACCCTGTGGTATTTCTGGGGCCATGACAAACGTAAAATAGCCGGTTCCAGCACCAATATCAGCAACCACATCGGTCGGTTTCAGATTCAGCGCCTTTATCAGCAAATCAGTCCGTTCTTCCTGCTCCCGCTCTGGTCGTTCGAGCCATGATGCCCCCAGATGGCCCATGACCTGCGCAATCTCCCGGCGCTGATAAATCTTACCGATACCATCGCGGCTGGCTTCACCAAAGCGATACACCTTGGCGGAATCAGGCGGGGCTGATAACGTAGCGGTTTGCTGTTGCGATGAACTACGACCGCAGGCTAACAGCGTCAGCAGAAAGAAAATGACCAATCGATGCATGGCGAAAAGGTTAATGCTTCCGGTAAAACCATCGCAGACGGAAACAGTTGTTGAAAAGAACCACTTAAATCACTCTTTGTATGAATCTGCTACTACACTTGTTGTTAGATGCGGCTGTCATTTTCGGGCTGGCTTACGTCATACCTCAGATTGACGTCAAAAACTTTGGTACGGCCCTCCTCATTGCCGTCTTACTGGGCCTTCTCAATTTCTTTGTTGGCTGGGTGATTCGCTTTCCGCTCAACCTCTTCACATTCTTCCTGCTAACGGGTTTAGTTCGAATTATTGTGACAGCCTTGCTATTGAAGCTGATCGACAAATTCATGGATAGCTTCACCATCGTCGGCTTCTGGCCGGCTCTACTGATCGCACTCGCCGTAGCTGTTGCCGGCACACTGATCGACCGGTCGGCTCCAACGGAAGAAATGGTCGAAGCGGGCTATGTCGCCCTAACGAATATGCTACCAATCCCACGCCTGGGTTAGTTTGCTGAATAATAAAAAAGCCGCGCCCTGACTGAGCGCGGCTTTTTTATGAGTTAAATCCTGAACGGTTAGTCGCTCCGGCGGCCACCCATCAACAGGCTGGCGTAGTAAAGCAACGTTGCCAGTGAGCCCAGTGCGGCAACTACGTAGGTCATCGCGGCCCACCACAGAGCATCTTTGGCGTAACCATATTCCTGCTGCGTGACGATGTTATTGTTTTGTACCCAGGCCAGGGCTCGACGGCTAGCGTCGAACTCAACGGGTAACGTAACAAAGCTAAACAGCGTCGTCAGAGCGAACAGGGCCACCCCAACTGCCAGCGGAATGGGCGTAGTTTGCAGTAACAAAATACCACCCAATAGCACCCACTGCATGTAACGCGACGATACAGTCAGTACCGGTACCATAGCTGAGCGAAACTTCAGGGGCGCATAGGCCACCTGGTGTTGAACCGCGTGACCACATTCGTGGGCAGCTACGGCGGCAGCCGCTACGCTCCGACCGTAATACACGTCGGCGCTAAGGTTGACCGTTTTATCCTCGGGATTATAGTGGTCAGTTAGCATGCCCTCAACCGAAACGACCCGCACATCGTAGATGCCGTTTTCACGCAGCATCGTCTGTGCGATCTCCGCTCCGCTCATGCCGTTGCTTAGACCAATCTGTGAATACTCGTTAAACTTACTCCGCAACCGCCAGCTGACAAACATGCTGAGGCCGAAGATGACAATCATTAATAACCAGGGTGAAATCATTTCAGATGGTTAGGTTTTTGGTTTTGTGAAATAGGCAACTTAACGTACCATCAACAGTAAAACAACTCTTTTGGACGAAAAGTATCCCGCCCTTACTACCATTTATCCAACTCCGTGCCCGTTTGTCCTGTAACAGAAAGCCCGATGTTCGTTACAAACATCGGGCTCCATTGCTTTAAAAAGCAGAATTTATCAGTTCGTCTGCCGGGTCATATCAAATTTCTTGTGCAGAAATTTAATGCCCTTGTAGATCGTTACAGTTATTTTTTGAGGATCGGACATATTCAGTTCAACATCCAGTTGGGTACCGGTTTTCGGATGAATTAACTCACCGCCCGTCCACACTTTTCCGTCAAAGGTCAGGTTACTGATCAGAATCTTGTCTTTTTCCAGTCCGTAGTTTTTTACGCCTGCTTGGTCGACTTCAGCCACACGAGCGAAATACTGCCCACCTGCTTTGAACACATCAACGCTTGAGCCTCTTGTGGGAAACAACCACCGGCCGATAAGCATATCGCCCGTCCGTTCGATTGATGATTGTCCAGATGTGGGAAGTAGGATCAGTAAGGCTAAAAATCCTCCCCAGATTACGTTACGGGTAGTTACTACGTTCATCGGTTCTTATTTGTTTACAGCCTGAAGAATATATTTTACTAGATTAAGCTGGTCAACGTATCAGTCGATAATATTAATAACAGATTAAAGCTAGAAACTTCACTAACAAAATCCTATTAAGAACGTAGAATAAAGCAACTATATGCGAAAACTACCTATACCCCTGCTGCTTAGTCAGTAATTTGATCGACAAATTTCTTAGTAACTTGTTTTGATACGTTCGATCAATTTGGTGGTCGAATAGCCCGGCACCAGCGATATTGTTTCTACCTTCCCGCCCCGATCTAATACAAAATCAGAGCCAACAATAGTGGCTACTGTGTAATCGTCACCTTTTACTAAAATATCCGGCTGAACGGCTTCGATCAACTCCAGTGGCGTAGGCTCATCGAACAGGACAACCAGATCCACGAAAGCCAGAGCTGCCATGAGCCGTGAGCGGGCATATTCATTCACTACAGGCCGTAACGGCCCTTTAATCCGGCTTACTGATGCGTCGGTATTTAGCCCTAAAATAAGCTTACTGCCCAGACTACGCGCTTTTTCGAGGTAGTCAATATGCCCGAGGTGAACGATATCAAAGCAGCCATTGGTAAACACCAGTTGCTGCCCTTCCGCCCGCCATTCATCAGCTTGAGCAATAGCCTGCTCCCGACTTACTATTTTTGATTCTGTCACGGCTAATTGCCTTTTAGTCAATAAATTGAATCAGCGCGCCACGTTGATGGAGCGCGGATCGTCGAGTACGTCCTCCGTGTGCGTCGCCTTGTTACGCCGTAACAAAACGACCAGCAGACTTAGCACACCCAGGATAATGATCATGATTGTTGATACACCGTGGATAAACGTGGCCAGCACCTGCCCGTCCTGACTGGTCAGTCCGTACAACAACGCAACCTGCCCCACCAGCAGGTGAAACGAACCAATGCCTCCGGGTGTCGGTGCTGCCATGCCCAGTGACCCGACGACCAAAATGGTCAATCCGGCCAGCGGCCCCAGATCGGCGGTAGCCGGCATCGCGAAGAACAAAGTGTATGACATCAGGTAATAAAGTACCCAGATCAGCACTGTATGGAACAGAAACAGCCCCGGTCTACGCAGTTTACGTACGCTTAATAAACCTGCCAGCAGGCCGCTCAGAAACGTACTGACTTTCTGATACAGCGGATGCTGACCAAGTGCTTTCTGGTACCGCTTGAACAAAAACCAGCCGAGCAAGCCTAAGCCGACAACAACCGCTCCTGCCAGCAGCAAAATCCCTGATCCGCTTGTTCCTTTAGGGAGTTTGTCGCCCAGAAAATTGAGAAAGAACTCGCTCAACCGGTCAAACTCCAGCAGGAACGTAACACCGAGGAGGATCAACAGCATTAGTACATCGAATAAACGCTCGGCGACGACGGTTCCGAAGCTAATGTTAACCGGAACCCCTGACAGACGATACAACGTACCGCAGCGGGCAACTTCCCCTGCCCGGGGAAGAGCTAAATTCGCCAAATAACCCGTTAGCACGCTTGCCGTAGCATCAATACTGTTGGGCCGCTGGGGAACTACCGGCTCCAGCAGAACCCGCCAGCGCTCGGCCCGACTCCAGTGAGCCACTAACGTAAGTACGGCTGATACCAGCACCCAGCGATAATCGGCCGCACTGATTTTAGCCCAGAGATCGGCCGCGTCCAGATGGCTCTGCTGGAACGTAAACCAAAGCAGGCCGCCAGCGATGGCCAGGGAAATTAAATACTTGAGCGCGTTTTTGATATTCATGGAAACGAAGCGTATCAGTAAGAATGCCTCAGTAAAGATTACCGGTATAGATTATCTCGCTAAGGTTGTTTCGGTTGAGATACTAGTTGTACAAAAAAACTCCGCTACAAAGTAACGGAGTTTCATGCAGATGGCTATATCAACTCGCCAATTGCTCAGCTTTTCACCAGCCGATTGTTATCATCTGGAAAAACGACGACTGGTTTATGCGTTCGTGCCTCATCGGTGCTCACCATTCCGTACGAGATGATGATTATGATGTCACCTACCTGCGCTTTCCGGGCAGCAGCACCATTCAGACAGATCGTTCCCGATCCCCGTTCTCCTTTGATGACATACGTCACCAGCCGTTCGCCGTTGTTATTATTGACAATGTGGACCTGTTCGTTTTCGAGTAAGTTGGCTGCATCCATCAAATCTTCGTCGATGGTGATACTGCCAACGTAATTAAGTTCAGCCTGCGTCACCCGGACGCGGTGTAGTTTCGATTTTAATACAGTGATGAACATATCTACTAGCTGCTGCCGTTTGAGCGCGGCAAAGGTAAGACCTAATTGCTGACTGTTTGCAGCAACTGTCCCCAGAACAGTAGCGTCTGCCTGGTGGTTCCGGGTGGCGGGGCAGCAACAAAAGCTTAATAGACGGCCATATCGGGTTCTACTTCGCGCGCCCAGGCGTTGATGCCCCCTTCCAGATTATACAAATTTGTCAATCCTTCCTGAGCGTAGAGGTAGTTGACCACATTAGCCGAACGCATACCATGGTGGCAATAGACAACCACCGGTCGGTCGGTTGGAATCCGCTTACGGTTATTAGGAATCATACTCACCGGAATTAACACAGCGTTCTCCAGGTGGCAGAGTTCGTACTCCGGCCGCTCACGCACGTCAAGCAAAAAGATTTCTTCGCCCAGCGCCAACCGATCGGCGAGTTCCTGTACGCCCAGTTTCTGTGGTCCAGCCGCAGCCGTAGCAGCCCGGTAGCCCGAAGCCAGCCCCTGACGGGCGAGTTCGTCGGCATCGGCTCGTCGGCGGGTTTTGATTTTCTGCTGGCTCACACTCAGCAAATCCAGCATCAATAATTGCTCATTCAGCAACTGCCCGATACCAGTGATTAATTTGATCGCTTCGCTAGCCTGATACGTACCGATCACCCCCGGCAATACGCCCAGCACCCCAGTATCGTTACAGTTCGGAATTTCAATGTCGTTCGGATACTCCGGAAACAGGCACCGATACGTTGGTCCACGTTGGCCATTGCCCAGGTCATTATTCAAAACAGCTACCTGTCCTTCAAAGCGATGGATAGCTCCGTAAATAAAGGGTTTCTGCAGCTGTACACATACATCATTGACTAGGTAGCGCACCTTGAAATTATCCGTGCAGTCAATCACCAGATCGTAGTCGGAAATGATGTTCCGAGCGTTGCTGATCTCCAGTGCCATGACGTAACTGTTGAACATCAGCTCGGGATTCAGCCGTTTCAGGTGCCCGACGGCGGCCTTCACTTTTGGCTGCCCAACCTCATCGGTTGTGTAAAGAACCTGCCGTTGCAGATTACTCAGGTCAACCCGATCGGGATCAATAATCCCAATGGTACCAACTCCGGCGGCTGTCAGGTACAGGAGTACAGGGCATCCCAGTCCACCAGCGCCCACCACTAGCACCCGGCTATTCTTCAGTTTCAACTGACCGGCCGGGCCAAGTTCGGGCAGGTTTAAATGTTTCTGATATCGTTGTTTCTCAGCGGGTATTAACGTAGTGGCTTCCATAACAGTAGTCCGTGCGCATTCCAAATAGATGCCGTAATAATCCAACAGTATTAATTAACCAAAAATTGCGTTACCTATAAAACAGCCGCAATTATTTAGGAAACGTCCCTGGTGTACGTTTTTTCCTTAGTATTGTCATGACAAAATCCTAACAATTCTCAACTATGAACTACGTTCGTCTTTCTGCCGCTGGTTTACTGGCTTTAGCACTGACTCTAAACGTAACCCCGTCCCAGGCAACTGTGGCCGGAGAACCTACCCCCGTCTCTTCTGTAACTTCGAAAAAAGGTAAGTGGGAAAAACTCTTCGACGGTAAGTCGCTGGAAGGCTGGCATATATACCTGAAATCAGGTATGCCCATGTCGGACAAATGGACAATTGACGACGGCGCGATTCATTTGTCGTCGGGTGGAGCCGGCGATCTGGTTACCGATAAAGAGTACGGTGACTTCGAACTGGAGCTGGAATGGAAAATTGCCGAAGGCGGCAACAGCGGCATTATCTACCACGTTCACGAGGATCCTAAATACCGGGCTACGTATCTGACAGGTCCCGAAATGCAGGTGCTGGATAACGACAAACACCCCGACGCTAAGAAGGGCCGCGACAACAACCGTACGGCGGGTTCCCTGTATGACATTCAGAAGCCAGTTACGCTCAACACCGCCAAACCCGTTGGCGAGTGGAACAAAGCCCGGCTGGTTGTAAAAGATGGCCATGCGGAACATTATCTGAACGGTAAAAAGGTTGCGGACTACCCAACCAGCGGTCCAGAATGGGATAAAATGGTTGCGGAGAGTAAATTCAAGGCCTGGGATGGCTTTGGTAAATATTCAACCGGTCACATCGCGCTCCAGGATCATGGCGACAAGGTGTGGTACCGCAACATCCGGATTCGCGAACTATAAGCATAGCTAGCTTATTTGGTACCGGTTAGCGACTCGAAACGATGTCGCAGCCGGTGCTTTTTTAACGACTATTCCTCTTATGAACTCCCGCCGAAACGCGCTTAAAACACTAACGGGCACGGCTTTCGCCCTACCCGCTCTAACTACCTCACTGGCCCAAGCGGGTACGCCTGCCGAACAGACATCCCTCGTTCTGAAGGGCCGGATTAACCACTCCGTTTGCCGGTGGTGCTACAACAAAATTCCGCTGGAAGAGCTTTGTAAAGCCGCCAAGGATATGGGTATCAAATCCATCGATCTGGTTGACCCAGCCGATTGGCCCGTTCTGAAAAAGCATGGTCTTACGTCGGCCTTACCCCAGGGAGCGGGTAAAGGAATCGCTGATGGATTCAACGATCCTAAATTTCACGATGAACTGGTTACCAGCTACGAAGCCATTTTCCCGAAATTGAAGGAAGCGGGCTACAGTACGGTCATCTGCTTTTCGGGCAACCGCCGGGGTATGAGCGACGAGCAGGGTATGGAGAACTGCGCCAAGGGCCTGAAACGCCTAATGCCCAGCGCCGAAAAGCACGGCATTACCATGATCATGGAGCTGCTGAACAGTAAAGTCGACCACAAAGATTACATGTGCGATCATACGGCCTGGGGCGCTGAGCTTTGTCAGAAAGTTGGCTCAGAAAACTTCAAGTTGCTTTATGACATCTACCACATGCAGATCATGGAGGGCGACATCATTCGGACCATTCAGAAGTACCAGAAATACATCGGCCATTACCACACAGGCGGTAACCCCGGACGTAACGAAATTAATGACTCGCAGGAGATTTACTATCCGGCAGTCATGAAAGCGATTGTGGCTACGGGGTACAAGGGGTACGTAGCGCAGGAATTTATTCCTAAACTCGATCCCCTGAAAAGTCTTCAGGAAGCCATCACTATTTGTGATGTGTAACTGATATATTCCTGCTCAGAAACTAAAAAGAGACCAGACTTTACAATCTGGTCTCTTTTTAATTATCCACGAGATGTCACTGCGCGGACGTCGGAGAAAAAAGCGTATTTTTGTTTAAAAATGGCTACGAGCGTGCGGCAGCCCATTACTTCTTTAGCTTTCGTTTCGGGTTTTCTGCGGCTGGTTCGGGTACAGAATCTATTGATTCTAATACTGACGCAGTTGTTGGCGCGCATCTTTCTAATCGGTCCTCGTTCCGACTGGTCCAGCATCCTGCTGGAACCGTCAATCTGGCTATTGGCTCTCTCGACGGCATGTATTGCGGCCGCAGGATACATCATCAACGATTACTTCGACATCAAAATAGATCTGATCAACAAACCGGATCGGGTTATCATTGGCCGCTATTTGAAACGTCGGGTAGCCATGGGTACGCACCAGATCCTAAGCGTAGTGGGCTGCCTGATTGGGCTGTATATGAGCAAATGGGTCTTCGTGGCTGATGTACTGGCAGTTTCCCTACTGTGGTCCTATTCGGCCTGGCTAAAACGTCAGCCTTTCATTGGCAACGTTGTCGTGTCGCTCCTAACGGCCCTGTCGCTTATTATTCTGGCCGTTTATTATCGCCAGCAGGCCGACCTGCTACTGATTTATGCGCTGTTCTCTTTCGGCATTTCGCTCGTCCGGGAGATTATCAAAGACATGCAGGACATTCGGGGTGACGCCCGCTTTGGTTGCCGAACGCTCCCCATTATATGGGGCCCGCGACGTACTAAATACCTGCTTTACGTCCTCCTTAGCGCTTTCATCATCAGTCTTTTCCTCATTGCCGATAGACTCGGCAACCTTCGGCTGGGTTGGATTTTTGTTCTCCTGCTTATTCCGATCACTTGGTTGATCTACCGGCTTGTCGGTGCCGATACCCGACGCGATTTCGGTTACCTCAGTAATTTATGTAAGCTGATCATGCTGCTTGGCATCTTCAGTATGATGTGGGCCTAAGTTTTCTTCCGTTCCCTCAAGCGTTTACAGTAACTCAAAGCCAGGTTCCTACTTTTGTTTTCATCGAAACCTTGTCTTTGTTACCATGAAAACGCTGGTTCTTTCGTTGCTTTTTGTTCTTGCTACTACGCTCTCAAGTCAGGCACAAGACTGCCTAGGTATTCCACTCAAACAGGGCTCCGGCTTTGAGATGACTAATTACAACGCTAAAGACAAGCCAACCGGCAAAATGACCTATCAGGTCACCAGCGTCAGCAAAGAAGGTGGATCGACGGTCGTTAATATGCAGGCTCAGATGGAGGATGATAAAGGGAAACAGCAAGCTCCTTATACTATAAAATATACCTGTACGGGCAACGAAATCATTGCCGATCTGTCGGGCCTGTTTCAATCGATGCAGCAAAGCAGTTTGAAGAATTCGGAGATGAAAATGAAAACCAATCAGCTGACCTATCCAGGCAAACTCAGTCCGGGGCAGAAGTTGGCCGATGGTAACATGGAAGCCGAAATGACGACCAATGGCAGTATGATGGTAACGATGGCCATGAACATCACAAACCGACTGGTTGATGGCAAAGAATCCATCACGACTCCGGCCGGCACGTTCGACGCGTATAAAATTACGTCAGACATGGCTACAGAAAGTCGTGTGATGGGAATGCCAATTCGGGCAACGATGAAAACGGTTAGCTACCGGGCAACCAATCAGATTTTCGACATCAAGACAGAAACGTACAACAAGAACGGTAAACTAATGGGATACAGCGTGTTAAGCAAAATACTTTAGTTCCAGTATACGTTTCCTGCAAACAAAAAATATTTCTTCGCAACTAAGTTGCAAAAAACTAGGTTAGAAGTGGATACTAATACCGGCAACGTCGTATTTTTGTACCACTGTATGAAAACTGATATTCTGTCCCGCAAAGCTGATTATATCGGCATCACCGGCTCGGTGTTGTGCATCATCCATTGCCTGATTACCCCGGTTCTGTTGATGTCCAGTGCATTAATGAAGCACGATGAGCTTCGTTTTGGTTATCTCAGTCTGGATTACCTATTCATCATCGTTAATATCGTAGCCGTCTATTTTGCGACGCGGCACCATGCCTCACTAGCCATCAAGCGGTCATTATGGGGATTTCTGCTGGTCTTTGCGGTAGCTATCGTTCTGGAGGACGCGAACGAAGCGTTTGAGTACCTTGGCTACGTAGCCTCAGCCGGTCTGGTTATCACGCACATAATCAATATTCGCCAGCACCGTCTGGAACACGCGCACTGATCACGGACGAAATGCTTTGTTCGTCAGGAACGTATCGTCCGTCAGCGTGCGCAAAAATGCGATAATATCCTGCTGATTCTGCTGCGTCAGTGCAACTCCCAATTTGCCGTTTGCTTTCAATAGCGGGTCCAGTGCCGCATTATCCGATACACCGGTTGCGTAGTGATTCAATACGGCTTCGAGCGTAGCAAACCGGCCATCGTGCATGTACGGCAGCGTTACCGCAATGTTTCTCAGACTGGGAACCCGGAACTTATTCTTATCCGACTCCATCAGCGTAATATTATACCGTCCCAGATCGGGCTTAGCAGCATTTGGGTTAGGCAATAGTCCATTGTTCCGGTAACTCTGATCGGTGAATAACTCTCCGGCGTGGCACCCGGCGCAGTTCGCTTTGAACAGGGCTAGTCCGTTTAGCTCCTGACTGGTCAGTTCTCCGCCTGACTCCTTCCGCACGTATTTATCGTACTTTGAATTGGACGATACTAACGTCAGTAAAAATTGAGATAACGCTTTCAGAAAACGCTCCTGCGTTACGTCGGTCGAGCCAAACGCTTTGTAGAACAGCGACGAATATTTGCTGCTATTCTGTACTTTCTTCAATACGTGCGTCAGCGTATCGCCCATTTCAACCGGGTTCTGGATGGGAGCAATGGGGAGCAAATCCAGATCATGAACGCCACCATCCCAAAAGAAAGCTTTGTTCCAGGCCACATTCTGAATATTGAGCCCGTTACGTGGTCCTAGCAGATCATTAATACCGTGGCTTAATACGTGGTCGGTGTGTGCGAAAGCAGCCTCAGGAGTATGACAGAACGCACACGTAATAGACCCATCACGTGACAGTATTCCATCATTGAACAGTGTCTTTCCTAAAGCTACTCCTTCGTAGGTTAACGGATTCTTCGCAAAGTCGTAAACCGGGTCGGGAAAGTTGGCTGGTTTCTGCCAGGGGTACGGCGTCGTCTGGAAAGTTGGGGTTGTGATAGGGGGATCTGGTTTCGGTTCAACGGGATCAACCGTTGGTTTTCCCGACTGGCAGGCCACCACCAACGCGAAAACCCCAACGCTACATCCCAAGCCGATACGTTGCCAGACTTGCATCCTCAATTAGTTTGTGGTACGTATTGAAACATGCTGGCGTAATTCGAAGCAATCGTAGCCGAGAAGGGCGATACCATCACCGTCGAATTCTGCGCGATGCGAACCGGAGTTGTACCGGAGAATACTTTCTGCACATCAGCCTTAATCGCTATCCGCGTAGTTTGTTCCTCCTGGATCGACGGTTGCGCTGCCCCGAAGGGAACTGTTACCGTGCGTAAATTATTCAACGTTCGGGTATCGTAGCCACCAAACAATCCTACGTGGTACTGAAATCGACGCGCCCCAGCCGGATCGATTGGCGCCTGGGGCGAAGTGCCTTCCAGCTTAAAGAAGATATACCCGGAATTCCAGTCCCAGTACATACCGCCATTCATGCCGCCCGCTGGAGCCAGAACGCCGGTCCGCCGGCTGATGTCCATAGTACTGCGCAGGCTATCGACACCAAGTACGTAGGATACACTGACGTAATTCCCGGTTGGTACGTCTTTCAGCGTAATTGTCTGTGAAGCCGAATCGATCTCACGAACCAGAAAATAGCTACTATCTTGCGGAACAACGTACTCAGTGCCGTTGGCCCGTTGCAGTCGGATATTACTCACGAAATAATTCAGCAAGGAGACCGAAAATTGCTCTCCGGCGGCATTCTGATAAACCCCTGTGTTGAGTTGTAAATCCTGATTGCCAACCACGTTGTCGAAACGAATTGCCAGTGCGCCGGTCCGGGGGATGGTTGGGGGTTCGTCAGGCTGACAGGCAACGATGATGGTGGCCAGACAACCAAGCAGACAAATAGAGGTAAACAGTAATGAACGCATAGGCAAACGAATCGGTACAGACTTACCGACCACGCTAGTTCTAAACGAGCAGCCGGCATTCTTGTAACGAACAAAACGGACTGGTATTTTCAACCAGTTCGCCGAGTTTTTTTACCGGTTGCCCGCTGGACTCATTTCTGCCTGTAGGTATCAAACAGGACAATGAGCGCTATGCCCCCACCGCTCACCAATGCGATAAAGATCCAGATAACACCATTAGTTGCACTGAACGGTCTTTGGAGTAGCTCATACACCAATCCGGCGAGAGCACTAACGAAAATTCCGATCAGGCCAATGAAGATGAACAGAATGATAGGGGGCAGACGACGGAACATAGCCAGCCTTTACAGTTGCTTTAGATAAACCAAACTTTGGGGGACCTGCTGTTCGGCGGCAGGGCTTTCGTCTTCGATGTACAGATGGTCGATTGATGTTTTCTGAACTGCTTTCAGAATCGCTGGCATATCCAGTTGCCCCGTTCCAAGTACCACGGAATTTTCAGCCGACAGTTTGCCTTCGTCGTTGCCGGCTACGCCCTTGCGGACATCCTTCAGGTGCATAAGCCGGAACCGCTTTGGGTATTTAGTCAGCAGAGCAACCGGATTCTGCCCTGGCAGATAGGTCCAGGCAATGTCCATTTCGAAGCCGACGTAATCCGGGTTGGTTTGCTTAGCAAGCAGATCGAACAATGTACCAGACTCATAAGGCTGGAATTCGTAGCCATGATTGTGGTAGCAGAACATCAGTCCTTTCTCCTTGGCCAGCTTGCCGAATTTATTAAAATCAGCTGCCGCCTGCTGCATTAATTCCGGCGTCGCTTTTCCCTGATGCGGAATCCAGGCCACACGAACGTACTGGGCTCCCAGGGTTTTGGCGCGTTGCAGCACTGAGTCCGGTTGCTCATTGATAAGTTTATAGTCTACACCATAGCTACTGCATTTGATCCCGCGCTGGTCGAGTAACGTGCGCATTTCGGACGCTGTCTTACCGAACAGGTTCGATAACTCCAGATCGGTAATTCCCAGCGCCTTAATTTTATCTAGTGTACCGGGGACATCCTTACCAAAGCTATCTCGGAGGGTAAATGAGACAATACCAGGTGTTTTACGGACAACTTTGCCGAATGGTTGTGCCTGTGAAGCAGTAACAATAGCCGCGCTCAGAAAGAGCGCCCTAATAATACCTATTTTCATGGAGTAAGTTATTTTCACAAGGTTCATCGCGCGTGATTGACGACAGGAATCCCTACAACGGGCTGTTTTGTATACTAGTAAGGTAGCAGAAGTAGCCTTTCTACTATAGCTAGTTTTCCTAAAAACCCATTGTCCCTTCGATAACAACGGTGAGTCAGCACAGGATTTTGACTACTATCAAGTCAATTTCTTACGTACTGAGCGCTCGATTGGAATTATTTTTCCAGTTTTTTAAAGAATTATTTAGGCAGACCAAGAACACAGTTCGCGCAAGCCGCTAAGTCGCGTAACAAACAGTTATCCCTCTCCGAACTCTGTCAGTTGAGAACGCTGCGCCATTTGGACTTTTTCATGATCGACAAGAATACGGGCCCTATTTTTTCTACCTCCTGCCGCGCGAGCTATTTATAAACAAACCAGAGATATACGTAAAAATACTTAGTATTATTCTGCATATCCCTTCCTCATCTATACAAGATAATGATCAATTAGCGACACGCCGAAAATTAAACAAATCCTATATTCCTCATCTACTGCGGGTATCTCAAATTAGTCAGAAAAGCACGTGTTATTTACTGGGAATGATCTATTTGACAACAGTGTCTACAAGCTACCCAAATGACTTTTTGGGTAGCAAGAACCAGCGCCGTTTGCACAGTTTTCTCTCCCTGATGAAATCTAAACAAGACGTCTTCTGCGTAAATCAGCTCGTTGATCGATCACACAAAAAGTACAAGCACAACTAGTTTTCACTACTTAGCAACGACGACATGAAAGCGTTAAAAGCAACATTTGCTCTGATTTTAGGATTGGCAGTAAGCCAAGTTTCATTTGCACAGGAAAAAACCGTTACCGTAGGTGGCGCCCCAATGTACCCTTCGAAAAACATCGTTGAGAACGCGGTGAACTCAAAGGATCACACCACGCTGGTAGCCGCTGTAAAAGCCGCTGGCCTGGTAGAAACGCTATCTAGCCCCGGCCCGTTCACGGTATTCGCGCCAACAAATAAAGCGTTTGACAAGCTGCCTAAAGGCACGGTTGAAACGCTGGTGAAACCAGAAAACAAAGAAACGCTGACGGGTATTCTTACCTACCACGTAGTTCCAGGTAAACTCAGCGCCGAAGATCTGATGAAGCAGATTCAGGATGGTGGTGGTAAAGCCACGCTGAAAACCGCTGCTGGTGGCAGCCTGACCGCTACGCAGAAAGGCAAGAAAATCGAACTGACGGACGCTAAAGGTGGCAAAGCTACAGTTACCATTCCCGACGTGTTCCAGTCGAATGGCGTCATTCACGTAATCGATACGGTGCTGATGCCGTAAGAATTTCCTAAAAAGAAAAGCGTCCCGTTAATCAGGACGCTTTTCTTTTTAATTTATCTGTTTACTACCTACTCTACGCATCATAGTTCAGCACTGGAGCCAGCCATCGCTCGACTTCCTCAATGGACATGTTTTTCCGCTGAGCGTACTCGTGAACCTGATCTTTGTTGATTTTACCAACGGCGAAATACCGGGATTCAGGATTCGAAAAGTAAAAACCACTCACCGACGAAGCTGGGTACATCGCGTAACTCTCGGTTAATTCAATCCCCGCTTTGCCAGCATCGAGTAGGTCGAATAACAACCCTTTTTCGGTATGGTCTGGACAGGCGGGATAACCCGGCGCAGGCCTAATTCCCTGATAATCTTCTTTTATCAGCTGGTCGTTGCTCAATTGCTCATTCGAGGCATATGGCCAGAACTCCGTCCTCACGCGTTCATGCATCCGTTCCGCAAAGGCTTCAGCCAGCCGGTCGGCAATGGCTTTCAGCATGATGCTGTTGTAATCGTCATGATCGCGCTCGTAGGCTTCCAGTAATGGTTCGATACCAATACCAGCCGTTACCGCAAAGCCACCGATGTAATCTTCTCGGCCGCTTTCCAACGGGGCAATGAAGTCAGACAGGCTATAGTTTGGCAAGCCTGGCGCTTTCTGATTCTGCTGACGTAAGAAGTGTAACACCGTTTTCGTGTCGTACACGAGCTCACCGGCCGTAGCTACGTTGGCCGCTGTTTTCGATAAATTGCCACGTGATATTTTGTACTCAATATGCTGTTGCGACCCGTGTTGTTCACCGGAAACGGGAGCCACCTGTTCCTCGTATTCGTGCAGCAATACGTCGTCATCAATCGAGTTGGCGGGGTAGAAACCAACAACCGCTTTTGCTTTCAGCAATTTTTTGTCGACCACTTCTTTTAATAGTTGATTAGCGTCGTCGAACAGCTGCTTTGCCTCCTGACCAACTACGGCATCGTTGAAGATAGTTGGGTATTTGCCGGTCAGTTGCCAGGTCTGGAAAAAGGGCGTCCAGTCGATGTAATCAACCAATTCATCAATTGGATAATCATCGAAATAGCGATTCCCTAAGAACGTCGGCTTGGTTGGCTCGAAGTTCGCCCAGTCAATGGGGGCTCGATTCGCCCGCGCTTTGTCAATCGTCAGCGTCGCTTTATCCTGCCGACGCCGGGCGTGGTCTTCGCGGAGCTTGGTGTATTCCGCTTTTATATCCGTAAAAATCTTGTCGCGTGTGCTTTCGGTTTCGCTGACAAGCCGTCCGGCTACGGGAACACTCCGGCTGGCATCCAGTACGTGAATAACAGGTCCCGAATAGTGTGGATCGATCTTCACAGCCGTATGCATCCGGGATGTGGTTGCCCCACCAATTAACAGAGGCAGCTTGAATCCTTGCCGCTCCATCTCCTTGGCAACGCCTACCATCTCATCGAGTGACGGCGTAATGAGGCCACTCAGCCCAATGATATCAACATTCTGCTTGCGGGCTTCCTCCAGAATTTTCTGAGTTGGCACCATCACCCCCAGATCAATAATCTCGTAGTTGTTACAGCCCAGCACAACACCCACGATATTTTTACCAATGTCATGTACATCGCCTTTAACCGTCGCGAGCAGGATTTTTCCGGCCGACGACGATTCCCCGCCCGATTTTTCTGCTTCAATAAAGGGAGTCAGGTAAGCTACGGCCTTCTTCATCACCCGCGCCGATTTTACGACCTGTGGCAGAAACATTTTCCCTTCGCCAAACAGATCGCCTACGACGTTCATACCGTCCATCAGGGGGCCTTCGATGACGTGAAGGGGTCTCTCGACCTGCTGCCGAATCTCTTCAACGTCCTGATCAATATAGTCCGTAATTCCTTTAACCAGCGCGTGTTTTAACCGTTCGCGGACGGGCTGCTCGCGCCAGCTATTATCTTGCACAACGACTTTCCCTTTAGCTTTCACCGTTTCGGCAAAGTCGACGAGTCGCTCAGTGGCATCATCCCGGCGGTTGAGCAATACGTCTTCACAACGTTCCAGCAGTTCTTTGGGAATATTATCGTACACTTCCAGCTGTCCTGCATTCACGATACCCATGTCCAGACCAGCGCGGATAGCATGGTATAGAAACGCCGAGTGCATGGCTTCCCGCACGACATCATTCCCCCGGAAAGAGAACGAAATATTAGACACCCCACCGCTCACTTTGGCCAGCGGCAAGTTTTCCTTGATCCACCGCGTCGCGTTGATGAAATCGACCGCGTAGTTGTTGTGCTCCTCAATCCCCGTAGCAACGGTCAGAATATTAGGATCAAAAATGATGTCCTGAGGGGCGAAATCGACTTTATCGACCAGGATTCGGTACGCGCGTTCGCAGATTTCAATACGTCGTTCGTAAGAATCAGCCTGACCGGCTTCGTCGAATGCCATCACTACCGCAGCGGCTCCATATCGTTTGACCAGTTTGGCGCGCTCTATGAAGGCTTCTTCACCTTCTTTCAGCGAGATTGAATTCACGATGGCCTTACCCTGTACACATTTCAGTCCGGCTTCGATGACCTCCCATTTTGAGGAATCGACCATAATGGGCACACGGGCAATGTCCGGCTCCGACGCGATCAGGTTGAGAAAAGTTGTCATGGCTTCAACCGAATCCAGCATCCCCTCATCCATGTTGACGTCGATCACCTGCGCTCCGCCTTCTACCTGCCCACGGGCTATACTTAGCGCTTCATCGTAGTTTCCTTCCTTGACCAGTCGGGCAAACTTCTTCGAGCCCGTTACGTTCGTCCGTTCCCCAACGTTGAGGAAGTTGGTCAGTTCGGTAATTTTCAGCGGTTCCAGACCACTCAGTTTCTGGTACGGCTCTGGTTCAGGCAGTTGCCGGGGTGGGTATTTGGCCGCCACCGCAGCAATGGCCCGGATGTGGCTGGGTGTCGATCCGCAGCAGCCACCAACGATATTGATGAAGCTATTGCTGATGAAATCCTCAACCTGCTTCGCCATCATCTCCGGCGTTTCATCGTATTCCCCAAACTCGTTCGGCAGGCCCGCGTTCGGGTAAGCTGACGTAAAGAAGGGGGACTCTTTGGCCAGCGTCTGCACGTACGGTCGCATGGGTTCGGCTCCCAAAGCGCAGTTCAGGCCGATGCTCAGCAATGGCAAATGCGAAACAGAATATAAGAATGCTTCGGTCGTCTGCCCAGAGAGCGTCCGTCCGCTGGCGTCGGTAATGGTTCCCGACACCATGATCGGCAGCGACGCCGTTCCCTTATCCGCGAAATATTTGTCGATGGCGAACAGAGCCGCCTTGGCATTGAGCGTATCAAAAATGGTTTCGACCAGCAGCAAGTGCGCTCCTCCCTTAACCAGACCATCTACCTGCTCGTAATAGGCCTCAACCAGTTCGTCGAACGTAACGGCCCGGTAGGCTGGGTTATTTACGTCGGGAGAGAGCGAAGCCGTTCGGTTCGTTGGTCCCATGGCGCCAGCCACGTAACGCGGCCGGTCGGGATTTTGCTGCGTAACCGCGTCCGCTTCCAGCCGGGCAATGCGCGCCGACTCGTAGTTCAGTTCATAAACCAACGATTCCATGCGGTAGTCGGCCATGGCAATGGTCGTTCCGCTGAACGTATTTGTTTCAATGATATCCGCCCCCGCGTCTAGATATTGCCGGTGAATTTCCCGGATTACGTCTGGTTTGGTCAGCGACAGCAAATCATTGTTACCTTTCAGATCGTGCGGCCAATCCGCAAAACGCTCCCCCCGATAATCATCTTCGGTGAGGTTGTATTGCTGGATCATGGAACCCATGGCGCCATCCAGCACCAGGATTCGTTCCCGGAGAAGTTCGTGTATAGTTTTCAAGGTAACTGTTGTTGGTGTATTACTATTAGTAAAGCCGGGTAAAAATACATCCTTAAACCCTCATGCTCAAAAATCCGTTATTTTTGCCAGTAACAGGACGAGCAAACAAACGACTGAGTGACGAATAAACTACTCAAGCTCATCAACGCATACTTGGCTTACGGCCGACTCACGGGCAAAATGAATCACAAGTTTTTCAGTTTTGCCCCGCTCTTTCCTGATTTCTCACGGTCCTTATCTCAGATGAAACTAGCAGCTATTGATATCGGTTCCAACGCGGCCCGGCTACAGATCTCAACGGTACTTCATAACGACGATGTGGTTAGCTTTAAGAAAGTTGAGTACGTCCGATTTCCCCTCCGGCTTGGGCACGATGTGTTTAACTTCGGCCAGCTAACTCCTGAAAGCGAAGCCCGAACGGAGAAGCTCATGCGGGTTTATAAACTCCTGATGGAGTTGCACGAAGTTGAAGAGTACATGGCCTGCGCCACATCGGCCATGCGCGAGGCCGAAAATGGGCATGAGATTGCCAAGCGTATCGAAGCCTCGACGGGCGTAAAAATTCACATCATTGACGGGCAGAAGGAAGCTGAACTGATCAACAACGTGGTGGTTCAGGCGCTGGACGACCGGCAGTATCTGCATATTGACGTAGGCGGGGGCAGCACCGAACTCAACATGTACGTTAACCGCGAGAAAGTAAATTCGAAGTCGTTCAAAATCGGTTCGGTCCGGCTGCTGGAAGGTAAGGAAACAAAGGGCGCCTGGCGGAAGATCGAAGACTGGGTGGAGGATAACATTGATTCCTCCCGCGAAATTATTGCCGTCGGGACGGGCGGTAATATCAGCAAGCTGTTCAACCTGGCGTCTAAAACGGGCGAATCAGAAACGTCACTGGCCGAAATCGAACGGATTCGCCACTACATCGCCGGATACAGTCAGGAAGATCGCATCAACAAACTCCGCCTGAACGCCGACCGGGCCGACGTGATCGTACCAGCCGCTGACATTTATATCTCCGTTATGAAATGGGCCGGTGCTAAACAAATTATTGTGCCGGATCTGGGTCTGAAGGACGGCATCATGCAGTTGGTTTACTCACAGTTTAAAAAGAGAAAACGCCTGTAAGAGCTATCTCTTTTATACATGTCACCACTTCTGACAAAAAGACCCAGTTTGCTAGGTTACCTTTTTATAGCTATCGTATTAATGAAGGTAAAACCAATTACTACCAGTCACTACCTCTTATCATGAAAAAGGCTCTGCAATCTGCATTCTTCGTTGCGTTCATGTTCTCTGTAGCCATCGGCTGTCAGTCGAAAAAAGAAGAATCAACGGCAACGACCGGCGACACGACGACCGTTGTTGAAAGCGAAACGATTGTAAGCGGAGACTCTGCTGAAGTTGTTACGGACAGCGCTACGCTTGTTCCAGCCGACACGACGAAATAATTTTTGAGTTACGGTTTCCAGGACAGCCAGCTTTGATCAAAGCTGGCTGTCCTTTTTTAGTATCAATCCACCAGTGACTACCCATACCATCCATTCACAGATTAGTCCAGTGCTGACCGACGTTCTACCGTTCGATCAGCCGGGTTTCTTTTTCAATGAGGGTTCTCATCTGGTTCAGCAACGTAACGTCCCATTTCACCTGCTCACGGTTCGCCAGTCATCTTCGCAACGAGTGATGGCTCGCTGCGCATTCTTTACCGAAAACAATAGAGCTGCAAGTCCCGGTGCAGCCCCTTTTGGCTCCATCGAATTCACCGAAGAGCTACCGGAGGGCGTACTAACGGACTTTCTTGATCAGATTTTCAGCGAAGCAAAAGCAGCCGGTTGCCACACCTTAATGCTCACTCACTACCCACACTGTTACGCCCCCGGCCAGACCAATCGACTCCTGACTGCATTGCAGGCATCGGGTTGCTTAGTGGTGGAAACGCATTCAACATTTTTTCTCTACGTTTCTGATTGTCCCCTCGGCCAGCGTATGATAGCTTCTGAGTTTCGGCGACTCCAGAAATGTCAGCGAGCCAGATTTAGTTTTGCACACTGGCTGCAGCCTGACCCTGTCGCGGTTGTCAATTTTCTGCACGTTACGTATGCGCAATTGGGCTATCGGCTCAGTCTCCCACCGGAACGGCTGACTCATTTACTCGTTACGTTCCCCGATCAATTTGTGGTTTTCACCTTGCACGACGACGATCAATTAATTGCTCTTGCGGTTACTGTCCGCGTTCGACACGACATTCTGTATACCTTTCTTCCGGCATCACTGCCAGCCTATACTGCGTTCAGCCCGATGGTCATGCTGCTGGATGGTGTGTACGCCTATTGCCAACGGGAACAAATTTCTTTACTGGATCTAGGGGTAGCGCTGGACAACACTCGCCAGCCTAAAGCTGGCCTGGCCCGCTTCAAACGAAATCTCGGCGCGCAGGAGTCGCCCAAATACGTTTTCAGCAAACGCCTTTGAGCCTGATAACCAGTAGATACGACCCTGCCATTTTTTTTCGTTCTTTTGTAGAAAAAAGGCTGCCCTGGTCGGTAGCCGATTCCATGCTGGAAACAGGTTTTAACTCACTAAATAGATTTCTGAGCGAACTGATTACCTCGCTCCTGTCGTTGGTCAAAGCCGCTCTGCGCAGTCCCCACGCCACCCGGCTTCCCGCGCGTAATGACGGTGTTTGCTCAGTGCTGGGGAACGGTCCTTCGCTGTCCGACTCTCTACGCGATCACCTGGATTTCATTCGCCAGACCGATATAGTATGCGTCAACAATTTCGCGCACGCCGAGGTGTTTACGCAACTTCAGCCGCAGCACTACGTTATTTCCGACCCGAACTACTTCGTGTTTACGGAGCGGACGACCGACCGCGAAGACATTCGCCAAACGCTGACCATATTCAGCGATCAGGTTACCTGGCCAATGACACTCTACGTGCCGCACTTCGCCAAGCAGTCATACCTACTGAGTCAAATCACTAAGAACCGGAATATTTCGGTCGTTTACTTCAACTACACCGTCGTTAGTGGCTTCCGCGGGCTTACTTACTGGCTCTACGAAAAAGGGCTGGGGATGCCCCGCGCACAAACGGTAATCGTGGCGGCCTTGACGCTAATGATTAATCAGCAGTTCCGGAAGATTTATCTCTTCGGGGCTGACACATCCTGGCATGAGCAAATCCGGCTGAACGAACAGAATCAGCTGCTGATCAAGCAAATTCATTTTTACGATAAGCCAACCGACGTAACGCACCAGCCTGTTTATTCCGATGCGCAGCGGCAACGCACGTTTTCGATGGCATCTCAGTTTTTATCCTTACACAAAGTGTTCCGTGGTTACGAAGTCCTGCGCGACTACGCCGACCATCGGGGCGTAACGGTTCTGAATGCCAGCGCCAAAAGTTACATTGACGCGTTCGAGCGGGCTACGCCGGAAACGCTAACAACTGCCAGTACCGGCTTCGTGGGAAGCCACTCATGACTTATACAGTATGCTTGATTTAACCGATAAATCGATTTTGATTACGGGCGGCACCGGCTCGTTTGGCAAAAAATTCGTTGAGATGGTCTACCAGCGTTATCCGAATCTGAAACGCCTGGTCATCTACTCCCGCGACGAACTGAAACAGTTTGAAATGTCGCAGCACTACCCGCAATCGAAGTATAAATCGATCCGGTTTTTCATCGGCGACGTACGCGATGCGGACCGGCTTAAACGGGCCTGCGAGGGTGTGGATATTATCATTCACGCGGCCGCGCTGAAGCAGGTTCCAGCGGCAGAATATAACCCGATGGAGTGCATCAAAACCAACGTGTTTGGTGCCGAGAACGTGATTAATGCCGCCATGGATAATGGAGTTAAGCGCGTAGTTGCCCTCTCGACGGACAAAGCGGCCGCCCCAATCAACCTCTACGGCGCGACCAAACTTTGCTCCGACAAACTCTTCGTAGCCGCCAACAACATGAAAGGCAGCCGCGATCTGCGATTTTCGGTTGTTCGCTACGGTAACGTAATTGGCTCACGGGGGTCGGTCGTCCCGTTCTTCCTGGAAAAACGGAAAGATGGTATTTTACCCATTACCCACCCCGACATGACTCGCTTCAATATCTCGCTGGAGGAGGGTGTTGAGATGGTATTATACGCGCTGGAACACGCCTGGGGCGGGGAGATTTTCGTACCCAAGATTCCGTCGTACCGCATCACCGACGTAGCGGAAGCTATTGGCCCCAATTGTGAACAGAAGCTGGTGGGCATCCGTCCGGGCGAGAAACTCCACGAAGAGATGATCACCGAAACCGATTCGCTGAACACCATTGAAACGGCGAAATATTACGTCATCACGCCGTCGACACCCACCTGGAGCATGGACGACTACATGCAGGCCTTTGACGGCAAGCAGGTAGAAATGGGTTTCAAGTATAATTCGGGTACCAACACCGACTGGCTCAACGTCGACCAATTACGGGAGCAGGTTCGGGAACACGTTGACCCAACTTTCAACGTTTAGCCGGTATGAATCAACCCATTCCTTACGGTCGCCAGCACATTACGGAGGAAGATATTGCCGCCGTAACCGACGTGCTGCGTGGCGCCTACCTGACGCAGGGGCCCCATATCGCTCAGTTCGAAGCGGCTTTTGCGCAATACGTTGGCAGCCAGTATGCCATAGCGGTCGCTAACGGTACGGCTGCGCTGCACCTGTGCTGTCTGGCGCTGGGCGTAACAACAGGCACGCGGGTTATTACGTCGCCCATTACGTTCTCTGCCTCGGCCAACTGCGTCCGGTATTGCGGGGGTGAGGTTCACTTTGCCGACATTGATCCGGAAACGGCTCTACTGGATGTTAACGCGGTTCGGGCGTTGCTGGCAAAACACCCCAAAGGTTATTTCGCGGGGATCATCCCCGTCGATTTTGCCGGTTATCCGGTCGATATGGCCAGCTTTCGGGAGTTAGCCGACGAGTATGGGCTATGGCTGTTAGAAGACAGCTGCCACGCGCCAGGAGCTTCATTTACGGATGCTGCCGGTACAGTCCATCGCTGTGGCGATAGCTCACTGGCCGAACTAGCCATTTTCAGCTTCCATCCCGTCAAGCACATCGCGGCTGGCGAAGGTGGCATGATCACGACCAACGACGAGAACCTATACAAGCACCTGCTCCGGCTCCGGACGCACGGTATCACCAACAAACCCGGTGACTTTACCGAACTCTATCCGGGCGAGCCTGAGCGTGGTGGCTGGTATATGCAGATGCAGGAATTGGGCTACAACTACCGCCTGACTGATTTTCAGGCCGCGTTGGGCAATAGTCAGCTCCAACGGGCGGACGAGATGCTGGCCCAGCGACAGGCGCTGGCGAAACGCTACGACGAAGCCTTTGCCGACTCGAACGTAACGGTTATTGTGCCACCAGCGGGTGTTGGTCACGCCTATCACCTGTACGTTATTCAGGTCGCTGACCGTAAAGAATTGTACGACTTTCTACGGGCCCGCAACGTCATGGCACAGGTGCATTACATCCCCGTCCATCTGATGCCGTACTACCGGGAGCAGGGCTGGCAGCCGGGTGACTTTACTAAGGCGGAACAGTATTATGCACAATGTCTAAGTCTGCCCCTGTTTCCGACGCTGACGCGCGACGAACAGGATTATGTCATTGCGTCGGTGAACGAGTTTATCGGCCAATGAGCAACGTAGCGGTCATTACGGCGCGGGGCGGAAGCAAACGGATTCCCCGCAAGAACATCCGGCCATTTCTAGGCAAGCCCATCATGGCTTACGGCATTGAGGCCGCGCTGGCGTCCGGTTTGTTTGACGACGTAATGGTCTCGACGGATGACGCCGAAATTGCCGACGTAGCGCGGCAGTACGGGGCGTCGATTCCGTTTATGCGTTCGGTTGAAACGGCTGATGATTACTCGTCAACGATTGACGTAATTCTGGAAGTGGTCGATGCGTATGAGCGCACGGGTAAAACGTTTCAGTCGCTGTGCTGCATTTACCCCACCGCCCCGTTCGTTAGTACTGACCTGCTGACCAAAACGTATTCGGTTCTTGTCAGTAAGCCCGCCGACATCGTCTATCCAGTTCAGCCCTTCTCGTTTCCCATTCAGCGCGCGTTCAAACTAAATGACGATTTGTTGACCTGGGCGCAACCCGAATCGTTTTTGCTCCGGTCGCAGGATCTGGAACCGATGTATCACGATGCCGGTCAGTTTTACTGGTTCAACGTAGCCAGGCTCCGGCAAGAGCGGCAACTGGCCGGCCTGACGGCGGGGGGCGTTGTGATCGACGAAATGCACGCGCACGACATTGATACGGAAGTAGACTGGAAAGTAGCCGAATTCAAGTACCGCCTGCTGCATAATCTGATCCCTAATGACTGATAAGCGTATCGTTTTTCGGGCTGACGGTAACGCGCAAATTGGCTTAGGCCACGTAATGCGTTGTATCGCCATCGCTGAAACGATTGGTGCAGAACAGACGTTGACGTTCGCCATTCAGCAGCCAACGCCAGCAGTCCGGGACTTATTACAACGATTCGACCTTATTTTCCTGCCCGAAACGACCGACTACCGGGCCGACGCGGCTCTGTTTGCCAGTCAGCTAACCAGCAGAGACATAGTCGTGCTCGACGGCTACTCGTTTCAGGCTGATTATCAGCGAATGATCAAGCAGACAGGTAGTACGTTAGTGGCAGTGGATGATCTGGCAGCCTGGCATCAGTACGCTGATGTCGTCATCAATCATGGCGGTATGGCTACCAGAGAGACCTACCAGGCAGAATCGTATACTCAGTTTCTGCTTGGCACAGACTACGCACTACTCCGAAAACCAATCTTACAGGCTGCTCAACATCGTCCAGAAACGCCGGCAGTCAATTTTCAGCCTAGAGAAATACTCGTCAATCTGGGTGGAGCTGACCCGGATAACTGTAGCCTTCGCGTTGTCAATAACCTGCTAACGCAAGCGACTGTCAACGAGATTCGTGTCATCCTGGGAGCGGCTAACCCACACAAAGAAAGCTTTGAGCCGTTACGTCAACAGGGGGTTCGATTGCACGTTAGTCTTTCCACTCAGCAGATGGTTGACAGCATTCGTGCGTGTGACCTAGCGGTAGTTTCGTGCAGCACGATTTCATACGAAGTGGCTACTATCGGCCGTCCATTTGTTGGCATTATTACAGCGGACAATCAGGTTGGACTGCGCGATTTTTATAAACAGCAGCAGATTGCTCTGCGAGTGTTGGAGAAAGATTTCGCCCCCGACGATTTAACCTCAGTATTACAGATTTCGCCTTCCGAGGTCAACCAGAGTTTGACGAACCAGGCTCGCTTTTTCGATGGTCAGTCGGGGGAACGAATCGCAGCTCTTTTTAAGGCCCTGGCCCAAAACTAAACGTACTTTTTACAACGATGGACATTCGTTTGACTCCTCTTACCAGCGACGATATAGAACTGGTGCGTACCTGGCGCAACTCGCCGGAGGTTGCCCAGTACATGTATACCAGCAACGAGATCACGGCCGAGCAACAGGCGGCCTGGTTTGCCCAGGTTGAAAACGACCCAACGTCCCGTTACTGGGTTATTGAATACAATGACCAGAAGATTGGTCTGGCTTCGTTGACCGGCATCAGTAAGACGCTCAGTAGCTGCTACTGGGCTTTTTATCTCGGCGACACCACCGTTCGCGGGGCAGGGCTTGGCGCTAAGATTGAATTTAACGTACTGGAGTACGTCTTCAATGAATTGAAACTCAATAAACTTCGCTGCGAAGTGATGACGTTCAACGATAAAGTGATCGCCATGCACGAGAAATTTGGTTTCCGGCGAGAAGCGTACTACCGGCAACACGTCAAAAAGGATGGCGTCTGGCACGACGTAGTTGGTCTGGCGCTGCTCAAGCAAGAGTGGGAGGTGTATCGCCCTATTATGAAAAGCAAAATATACCGTGGCGAACTCCCCGCCGGGAGCTAAGCGGGGGACTAAACGGAGCAGGTTGCTGTTCCAATTAGTAGATAGCCGTCTTAAGCGTTAATTTTGTCTTTTCCATTGGATGGTTTCTGCTTTCATGAACGATAGTAACGTTAGCGATCAATTACTCAGTCCCCGGCCGTTCGTCATCGCCGAGATGTCGGGAAATCACAACCAGTCGCTCGAACGGGCGCTGGAAATCGTGGACGCCGTCGCCGATGCGGGTGCCCACGCCCTCAAGCTACAAACCTATACCCCGGACACGATTACGTTCAACGGCGCATCCGAAGAGTTTTATATCCGCGACGCTAAATCGCTCTGGGCCGACAAGAATCTATATAAACTTTACGCCGAGGCTTATACGCCCTGGGAATGGCACAAGCCCATTTTTGACCACGCCAAAAAGCGGGGCATGCTGGCGTTCAGTTCGCCCTTCGACACCACGGCGGTTGATTTTCTGGAATCGCTCGACGTACCGTTTTACAAAATCGCGTCCTTCGAAAACACGGATCATATTCTGCTCAAAAAGGTGGCACAAACGGGTAAGCCCGTCATTATGAGTACGGGGGTTTCCTCCGTCGCCGATCTGGACGAGTCAGTAAAAGTACTGCGCCAACACGGCTGTAAAGACCTGGTGCTACTCAAATGCACCAGTACGTATCCGGCCACTCCCGAAAGCACGAACCTTCTCACCATTCCGCACATGCGGCAGTTGTTTGACGTACCGGTGGGCCTGTCCGACCACACGATGGGGATTGGTGCCGCCGTCGCGGCCGTCGCTCTCGGTGCGGTCATCATCGAAAAGCACGTTACGTTACGTCGGGCCGACGGCGGTGTCGATTCGGCGTTCTCGCTGGAACCCGACGAGTTGAAAAACCTCGTCGTCGAAACCGAGCGTGCTTATCTGGCCATGGGACAAGTCAACTACACGCTGACGCCTAAAGAATGCAACAGCCTTCAGTTCAAGCGGTCGCTCTACGTTGTTAAAGACGTAAAAGCGGGGGAAGCCTTCACCGCCGAGAACGTGCGCAGCATCCGCCCCGCCAACGGTTTGCACACGCGCTACTATGACGACATCCTCGGCAAAACAGCCACCACTGACATTCAAGCCGGCACGGCGCTGGGCTGGAATTTAATTGCGAATGAGTGAATGAGTGAATGAGTGAATAACCATCCGGCATAATAAGCCTGCGCCAGCTATTCACTCATTCGCTCATTCACTCATTCGCTCATTTTTTTGCGATGGGTATCATCAAACGCCAGACGATTCAGAGTTCCATCTACTCCTACGCGGGAGTCGGTATTGGTTTTCTGACGCAGGGGCTCTTTTTTCCACACATCTTCAGTAAAGCGCAGGTTGGTCTGCTTACGTTGCTGATCTCGCTGGCGCAGGTGCTGGCCCAGGCGTCTAACCTGGGCCTGAACGGGGCGGGAGGACGTTATTTCCCGTACTTTCGCAACGCCGAGCGACAGCACAATGGTTACCTGCTCATTACCACCTCGGTAACGCTTATTGGCTTCTGCGTCTGCGCGCTGGGCTTATGGCTGGCTCGTCCGTGGGTCGTCTCCTATTACCAGGTTCAGTCGGCGCTGTTCGTAGATTATTACTTTCTGCTGATTCCGCTCACGCTTTTTACGGTCTATTTCACCGTTTTCGACAACTACGCCCGACTCCTGTACGACCCCGTTACGGGTACCATGCTCCAGCAGTTTGTTCAGCGGCTGCTCGTTATGGCGGCTGGTGGACTGTATTGGTTAGGCTGGGTTACGTTTCCGCAGTTTCTGGGCGTCTGGATGTTGGCGTTCTTTCTGCCGCTAGTGTTCATGATTGTCAGTGTCATCCGCGATGAAGCGCTGTTCTTGAGTCGTCGTTACATCTCCGTCACGCCCGAACTGCGCCGAAATATGATGCGTTACGCGGGCCTGACGTTCACCTCCGCTCTGTCGACGCAGATCATCTGGACCATCGATAAGGTGATGATCAATAATACGGAAGGACTGGACGCGACGGGCATCTATAGTATTGCTTCCTATTTTGCCGCCGTTATTGCCATTCCGGCGACGGCACTGTACAAGGTTTCGGGAACGCTGATCGCCGAATCCTGGAAGGTGAACGATACCCAAAATATCATGAATATTTATCGCAAGAGTTGTTTAAACCAGCTCATTGCGGGCTGTCTGGTCTTTATCGGTGTCGCAGCCAACTTACCGAATGTATTTGGCCTGCTCCCCGCTGGCTATGATGCTGGTTATTACGTTATTCTGTGGCTGGGTCTGGGTAAGCTAATCGACATGGCTACGGGAGTTAATGGTACCATCTTGTACACCTCCCGCTATTACATTTACGATACGTTGTTTTTTATTGCCCTTACGTTTATCACCATCGCGGCTAATTCCTATCTGCTTCCGCGTTTTGGCATCAATGGAGCCGCTATGGGTGCAGCCCTCGCTACGCTACTTTATAACCTGGCGCGGACGCTCTTTGTCGGCTTTGCGTTCAAGATGCAACCCTTTTCGTGGCGGAATGGGGCCGTTGTTGGGCTGGCTCTGCTGGTCTGGTGGGTCTCAGTACAAATTTCGTATCCAGCGGCTGGCGCTCCCATCTGGCAAAAATTACTGGATATTGGCTGGCGCTCAACGATGATCGTTGGCTTGTTCGGTGGCCTGGTAGTAGCCTTTCGTTTATCCAATGACATCAATCAGACAGGTTTAAGCCTTATCAACCGATTCCGCAAGTAGAAACATACCGGTGTAAATCATGTGGTTCTTTAAGTTTTTATTCACCGAAGCCGCCCGGCTTCTTCGCTCGACCGAAGGGCGTCAGCTGCTGTGGCTGGCCATACGGTACGGTAGTAAGCCCCGCAATCAGCTTACCGACGTTACGTTCGGGCGGTTTCAGTTTCGGGTACCCGATGCCTTGTCCTTTATCTGGCAATACCGGGAAATTTTCGTGGATGAGTTTTATCGATTCAATACCACGCAGCAACAACCCGTCATTTTTGATTGTGGCACAAACGTAGGCACCAGCGTTGCTTATTTTCATCAGCAATACCCAAAGGCCCGTATCGTCGCCTTCGAGGCCGACGAACAAATCAGTCAGGTCTTGCAGGATAACCTGCGCCGGAACCAGATCAACGGCGTTGAGGTCATTACGAAAGCGGTTTGGACTAACGAAGCCGGTATTATGTTTGGCAGCGACCAGGCCGATTCGGCGTCGATTTATTCTCTCACTGATCAGAAACTGGTACCTTCCGTCCGTTTGCGCGATTATCTACTGCGCGAAACCCGGATTGATATGCTCAAAATGGATATTGAAGGGGCCGAAACGGCGGTACTGATCGACTGTCACGACGCGCTGGCTCATGTGCAAAATATGTTTGTGGAGTTTCACGCGTATCTCGACCATCCGCAAACGCTGGCCGACGTAATGCAGGTGCTGGAAGCCAGCGGATTCCGGTATTACATCAACACCAGTCAATACCGGCATGCGCCCCTGGCTAACCATCGGTACCGGGGTAATGACAGCATGGATTTACAATTGAATATCTTTGCGTATAGAAACTAGTCATCCATCCGTAGTGATGACGTCTGCTGCATGATTGATACGATTCTTTCCCGTCCCGAATTTCAAACTGAACCACCCGTACTGGTGGATATTGGGGCATCGGGGCAACTCCATAACCGCTGGAAATCGTTTGCCAAATACGCCATCTGCATTGCCTTCGATGCCGACGATCGTGATTTTGGTTACGTCGAAAGCGAATCCAGCCACTTTCGGAAGCTATATACGTTCAACCATATCGTTACGGAAAGTAGCCCGACGGGTACCGAAGCCGACACCCGAAATTTCTACCTGACTGTTTCGCCCCACTGCTCCAGCCTGCTGAAACCCCGGCCCGATCTGATTCAGGAGTATGCGTTTGCGCCCAAGTTCGAACCCACAAAAGTGGTACAACTTAAGACGCGCAGCCTCCGATCGACGCTCGACAGTCTGAACATTAATCGGGTAGACTGGTTCAAGACCGACTCGCAGGGAACGGACTTGCGGCTGTTCCGCGACCTCGGCGACGAACGCGCCAAACGCGTGCTCACGGCCGAGTTCGAGCCGGGCATCGCGTCGATCTACGATGGTGAGGACAAACTGTTTCGGGTCCTGCAATACATGGACGAAACGGGTAGCCATTGGCTGGCCGAGCTCCTGCCGAAGGGATCGCCCCGCATTACGCCCGCCCTACTGGATAGTTTCAGCAGTAATCTACTGGTCAAGAAGTTTGTCCTGTTCTCGCTGAAGAACAGCGCAGTCTGGGGCGAAATGACGTATCTAAACCAGTTTGCAGACGAAAGACTGCTTTCTCAACGCGACCTCTTGCTGGGTTGGGTTTTTGCCACGACGTTAAAGCAACACGGCTTTGCGCTTATTCTGACGCAGAAAGCCAAAGCCCGTTTCCAGGATCCGATCTTTGCGGAGATGGAAAAGTACTCCCGTCGGCGCATCTGGGGACGGATGTTTGGACTTGGCTTCTGGCCCGAAGTCGTAAAGAAATTTGACCAACTGCTGGGCCGGTGAGAGTTACGCACCTGAGCACCTATCACCTCTTTGGTGGCGCGGCCGTAGCCGCCAAGCGGCTGCATCAGGCCCTACTGAATTACGGCGTCGATAGTACGATGCTTGTCGGCACGTCGAACCGACAGGAGAAACATCGACAAGCCGAGGGGGTCAGTTACCTAGCCAATAATATTTTGGCGGAACAGACCGCCTTTGGCCGGTTTGTGGCGGAGCGGCTGTATTTTCTACCCTTCGAGCGAGACAGCTCCGTGCGGTTTCAGTTTTCGCCCGCCGTATTCGGAACGAATCTAACCTTTCACCCCGCCGTGCAGCAGGCTGATGTACTGCATCTGCACTGGATCAATTTTGGCTACCTGGCGCTGGCCGACATTCAGGCACTGGCCGATCTGGGAAAGCCCATGGTCTGGACGCTGCACGACCAGTGGGCGTTTACCGGCGGCTGCCATTACTCGCGCGGCTGCGATCATTTTTTGACACATTGCGGCAACTGCCCTTACTTAAAGAAGCCGGGGTCCCATGATTTGTCGTACCGGGTTTTTGAAAAGAAGCGAGCGCTTTTTCAGAACGCACAGATTCATTTTACGCCCCCGAGTCACTGGCTGGCCCAGGCCGGTAAGCAAAGTGAATTACTTAAAGACGCTCCGTTTACGGTCATTCCGTACGCCATCGACCAGACCGTTTTCTGCCCTGTTGACCGCGAGCAGGCCACTACGTATCTGGAACTGGCTGACACAAATAAGCCCCGAATTTTGTTCGGTAGCGCGAACGTAACAGACGTTCGGAAAGGCTTTACTTATTTCGCTGAAGCGCTGGCGTTACTGCACCAGCAGCATCCGGACTTAACTCCCGAGATTCTGGTTTTTGGCAAAGGACGATCGTACCTGCTCAATGAACTACCCTACCCCGTACGGCATCTGGGAATCCTGACGAGTACCGACGATATTGTGGCCGCTTACAATGCCGCCGACGTGATGGTCGTCCCATCATTAGAAGATAATCTACCAAACACCGTCATCGAGTCACTGGCCTGTGGTACGCCCGTGGTCGGTTTCCAAACGGGTGGTATTCCCGAAATGATCGACCACGAACAGAATGGCTATCTGGCGGCCGTCGGCTCCGCGCAGGAACTGGCCGACGGCCTGGCTTTCATATTGATCCACACCAACCCAGCCAACCTCCGTCAGAACGCCCGCCAGTCCGCCGAAGCCCGCTTCTCGGAAGACGTCGTTGCGGATCAGCATATTGCGCTTTATAATCGAATTTTGACCGATAGAATGACCGGCCCACCGGTGTGGTGAATGATAGAATAGTCGACAAACAGTATTCACTCATTCTATCATTCACCATTGTTCATGCCTACCGTCTCCATTATCACCATCACCTACAACGCCGAACGTTTTCTGGAGCGCACGATCGAGAGTGTACTACGGCAAACTGCGACGGATTACGAGTACATCATCGTTGACGGTGGCTCGACGGATGGTACGCTGGCCATTGTCCGGCGCTACGAATCGCGCGTAACGCGATGGATTTCGGAGCCGGACAAAGGGTTGTATGACGCGATGAACAAAGGGCTGCATCTGGCAACAGGAGACTACGTCTGGTTTATGAACGCCGGTGATGAAATATATGACGAAGAGACGCTGGCTGCTTTGCTGGAGCAGATTCAGCAGACGAAAGCAGATGTGTATTACAGCGATGCCCTGTTTATCAATAACGACGGCTCACCGGTTGGTCTGCGTAGCGTGGTAACGCCCCACACACTCCCAACAAATCTCAGATGGACTGATATGGCCCTGGGCATGAAAGTCTGTCATCAGGCGTTTGTAGCAAAGCGTAGTCTGGCGCCGGACTACGACATCAACAACCTCAGCGCCGACCTAGACTGGGAAATTCGCTGCCTGAAGAAAGCCCGATCAATTCAATTTGTCCCCTTTGTGCTGTGCAAGTACCTGGTTGGCGGCTTATCCGTTCAACAACATCGTCGGTCACTAACCGACCGGTTCAAGGTGCTCGTTACGCATTTTGGCTGGTTCTCAACAGTCATCAACCACGGCCGGATCAGTTGGCGAGCCTGGCGTTTTAAGCGGCAACTCCCCTACCAGTAAACCAACTTCAGCGCTTAGTCGCCAGCTGGCAGTACTGAAGCCAAGGAAGCCTTACGGGAGTAATCCTCTTCGTCAAGCAGCTATTTTCGGCAGTGTTCCTAAATTTTATGATGTCGCAAGTTGCATATGAAGAAGTGATAGATTTTTTTAGAGTCTTCACTTGTCCTTTACCTTAATGGCTTACCGTTTACTCCTCTCTTTTCTTCTTAGTGCCAGCTTTACGTATTGTTTTGGTCAGGCAGCCAATCAATTAGTCGCCTGTTATTCCTTTTCGGGAAACGCCCAGGATGGGTTCGGGCCTAATAGCGGCACCGTTGTTGGCGCAACGCTGACAAACGATCGATTCGACAATCCGAACAGCGCTTATTTTTTCGACGGGCGTTCATTCATCGATTTACCCGCAGCTCCCTTCACAAATCCTACGTATACGCTGTCAGCCTGGGTGAAACCAGCTACGCTACCTCCCGCCTGGGACGCCTACACCATCTTTTCGTTTGGCGAGCCCAGCCAGTGTCTGACCTTAGCCAACAACCCCGACTACGGCGGTCCCGTCTGGAATTTCTTTTCGTATAATACACCCGGTTCCATCATTACGACTCAATCCGTTGGTACGGACGTCTGGATTCATTTAACGGCCATCCGTGCCGCGAACGAGTTCATTTTCTACCTGAACGGCGAGCGAGTTAAGACACTCGCGGTTACCCCTCCTGGTCCGCTGACGTATTCGGGGGAATTGCGCGCCTGCATCGGGGCACGTCCCAATCCCAAATCGCTCATCCAGTTCTTCCACGGAGCCATCGATGATGTACGCGTGTACCGGGGCGTCTTGTCCGATGCTGAAGTGCGCGTCCTGTATCAGGCAACTACGTGCCAGACCGATTTTACACTCAATCCCATCACAGCACAGCCCTACGTTTTGCTCCGAAATGGCAACTGGAATGATCCCACGGTATGGTCGTGTGGTTGCGTTCCGACGGCAACCGATGCTGTACAAGTGCGGCATGTTATCACCGTTCCAGCCGCTTTTCACGCCAACGCGTTACGGGTGTATGTTGATAAAGCAGCCCGGTTGACTTACGGAGCGGGCGGGCGTTTACAGTTAGCTCCTCGTTAGGATTTATTACCGGTTTAAAGGCGAGAAAAGCGCGATTTGATCGTTTTATGTACGAAAGTCAGGTTAAGGTTTTTATAATTTGAGCGTTAAAAGTCGACTTGTATCGACTGATACCCGGCAATCCTGATAAATTTGCACCGGCAAACTGGTCACTTCAGGAAAAGTATCGCATTGAAACGGGATAATTGCCTGTCGAATGCCTTAAGATTCTGAAATGCGGATAAATTTGCGCGATTTATTCCGTCAGCTCTGAGCCTTTTTGATAAAATTTTGCTAAAAAATTGACTTAACCTATGAAACGAATAGCTGTTTTCACCTCGGGTGGCGATGCTCCGGGTATGAACGCTTGCATCCGGGCCGTTGTTCGGGGAGCGGTCTATCACGGTATCGAAGTATTTGGTATCCGCCGGGGGTACAGCGGGATGATAAATGGCGATATTTTTCAGATGTCTTCCCACTCCGTCAGTAACATTGTACAGCGGGGAGGAACCATTCTGAAGTCGGCCCGTAGTAAAGAATTCATGACGCCGGAAGGTCGTGCTAAGGCGCACGAGCAACTACAACGCTTTGGTATTGAAGGCCTCATCGCTATTGGTGGTAACGGTACGTTCACCGGCGCGACGCTTTTTTATGATGAATACGGTATTCCAACCGTAGGTGCACCGGGTACGATCGATAACGATCTGTACGGCACGGACCATACCATTGGCTTTGACACAGCCGTTAACACCGCGCTGGAAGCCATTGATAAGATTCGTGATACCGCTGACTCGCACGACCGGGTTTTCTTCATTGAAGTAATGGGGCGTGACTCAGGCTACATTGCGATTCAGTCGGGTATTGCGGGAGGTGCCGAACTGGTTATGGTTCCCGAGGTGCTGACCCCTCTATCGGAAGTAGTTGAAACGCTAAAAGCAGGCTGGAGCCGCCAGAAATCGTCGTCGATCATTGTTATTGCCGAGGGTGAAGAAGCCGGTAACGGTACGGTTATCGCTGAGAAGATCCGGGAAGAAGTGGGCAAGGGCGTCGATATGCGGGTGACGACGCTGGGACACATCCAGCGGGGCGGTATTCCAACCGCTTACGATCGCATTCTGGCCAGTCGTCTGGGACTCGGTGCGCTGGAAGGTCTGATGGCCGGCGAGAAGAACGTAATGGCGGGCGTTGTCAATAACGAACTGGTCTATACGCCATTCAAAGACACAATACGTCTGCCCAAGCCAATCAGCGAAGATCTGCTACGTATGGTGAAGATTCTGAGCGTGTAAACAGGCGCTGTTTGATGCTAAGGGAGAAAAGCCGGAGACTACGAAAGGTTTCCTGACTTTTCTCCCTTTTCCTTTTACCATGTAGACTAGGCAGGTGGGCCTCAGCGTTTTCTAACCAATGAAAATCCGTTGTGAATCGCGTAAATTTGTTGCTGTTCAGCTGCGAACCAGTTACCTGCTTGTATGAAAACCTTCTTACTGTCTGCCCTCCTGGGCTGCTTTCTGCTCACGACTGCTCACGCCCAGTCGGGTGGATTGAAAATAAACGGCCACATTACTGGGCTAAAAGATACTACCTGCGTACTGGCTCATTATTATGGCCCAACTCAGTACATTCCTAAGGATACAGCCCGTGTCGACGGAGCCGGTAATTTTGTGTTTGAATCATCCGACAAACTACCAGAGGGATTATACATCGCGGTAGCGCCTAAAAACCGGTACATTGAATTCATTCTGGACAGCGATCAGGACTTTTCATTTTCGACTGATACCGCCAATGTGATTCAACACATGAAAGTCACAGGTTCGAAAGAGAATGAACTCTTTTACGCCTATCAGCAGCATCTCGGAAAACTTTACGAGGGCGTTCAGGCTACGAATACTCAGAAAAGTCTTGATGCAGCCGCCCGCGCGAAGCAAATGAGCGATTTACAGCAACAGGCTCAAACGTACCGCACGCAGTTCCTAAAAGACAATACGGGTACATTTGCCGTCAAGCTGCTCAAAGCAACGGCTGAACCCGAAGTTCCTACCGCGCCCAAAGCCGCTAATGGCCGGCCCGATTCAGTCTGGGTGTTCAATTACTTCAAGAAACACTTCTGGGATGATTTCGACTTCTCCGACGAGCGCTTTATCCGGTCGCCGGTACTCCAGCGTAAACTCGAACGCTACGTCAAAGAATTGACCGTCCAGCAACCTGACTCGCTTATCAAGGAAGCTGACTTTCTGGTTGGCAAAGCAAAAGCCGGTAAGACTAAAGACATTAAGTCGTATGTCATCTGGTACATTACCAGCCAGTATGAGCGGCCAACCGTGATGGGAACGGACGGCCTGTACGTGCATATGTTCGAGAAGTACTACGCCACGGGAGAGATGGAAATCGCTGATCCTTCGGTACTAAAGCAGATTGGCGAGCGAGTCGCGACGCTCAAGCCGACGCTGGTGGGCAAAGTCATGGTTCCACCCACGGTCAGTGATACGTTGGGGCGACCAATCTCGCTGGCCAATCTAAAGGCTGATTACACGGTCGTTTATTTCTTCGATCCGCACTGCGGTCATTGCCGCGAGAGCGCGCCCAAGCTGAAGAAATTCGTGGAGGACTACAAAGGTAAAGGTGTGGAAGTGGTCGCTGTTGCGACGGCCCAGACGCCAGCCGAATGGAAGAAGTTTATCCGCGAATTCAAGCTAGGGAAAGCCATTAATGGCTATGATTACACCGCCAAAACCAACTATCAGAAACAGTACGACGTCTGGACAACGCCTACGGTATACATCCTCGACAAGAACAAAAAAATCCTGGCGCGTAAGCTGCCCGTCGAACAGATCGAAGATTTTATCCTCTTCCAGAAACGTCAGCGAGCCCCTGCTACGGCCAAGGCAAGCGTAAAGAAATAAAAGAAGAAGGCTGTGGTTTGCAAACCACAGCCTTCTTCACGTTTGATCAGTACTATCGCTTTAAGCTTGAAGCAACTTTTGGATATCTTTCTCCATTGCTTCCGGCTTCGTGATTGGTGCGTATCGTTTATAAGGCTTCCCGTTTCGGTCGATCAGGAATTTGGTAAAATTCCATTTGATCGCATCGGTCAGAAAACCGCCCAACTCGTTTTTTAGGTATTTAAAAACGGGTTGCGTATTGGGTCCATTGACGTCGCATTTCTCCGTCAGCGTGAACGTAACGCCGTGGTTGATCTTGCAGACCTGCTCCATCGTTTCGTTAGTCTCCGGTTCCTGATCCCGAAACTGATCGCAGGGGAAACCCAGTACTACCAGTCCCCGATCTTTGTATGTCTGGTGCAAACTTTCCAGCCCCTCAAACTGTGGTGCTAATCCACATTTCGTAGCCGTGTTGACGATCAGCACCGCCTTGCCTTCAAAATCAGCCATTGACAGTTCGGCTCCCTGGGGCGTCCGGGCTGACAGTTGATAAAATTCACTTTCCATTTTCTTGTGTTTCAGGCAACGAGCCAAAGCCCGTATTTTTTATTTTTCGAGGTAAGAGTAACAGCTACGGCTAGTGAAGTACGGGATACGTAACAAACGCGCCCCTTTCCTCCCCTCCTCCCTTTTCTCCTTCCTCCTCTTTTTTTTATTTCATCTTCGTCCGCTTTACCAGGTACGCAGTCAGGATTTGGTCAAATCCCTGTGCAATGTCAGCCTCAATGAAATCGATCTTGTATTGACCGCAACGCATTTTCAGATCCTGGAAATACGACTTTACGGCCTGCTGATACGTCTCCCGAATCTGGTTCGGCTGTGCTTTCACAACCTCGCCCGTTTCCAGGTCGACGAACTCGTACGGGCGCTCGTCGAAAGCAAAGTCTTCTTCGGTCTTTTTATCTGTTACGTGAAAAACCAGTACTTCATGTAGGTTATGCCGGAGATGTTGCAGCGCGGAGAACAGAGCGTCTGACTTCTCGGTATTCTCAAACATATCACTGAAGATGACGACTAGCGACCGTTTGTTAATCTTCTCCGCTACCTGGTGAATCACCTCAGCCGCTGACGTTTTACGTAACGGCTTCGGCTGCTGCATCAACTGATCCAGCTGCGTAAAGAGCTTATGGACATGCGATGGTGTCGACTTGATGGGCGTTTGAACCTCAATCGAGTCGGCAAACGTGGTCAGGCTCACGGCGTCTTTCTGCCGCTGGAGCATATAAGCCAGACAGGCGGCTGCCATCACACTGAACGTCATCTTACCGTAGCCAGCCTCCGGGTAATACATCGACGACGACGTATCAATCAGCAGGTGACAACGTAGGTTCGTTTCCTCCTCGTATCGTTTGACGAACAGTTTTTCGGTCTTACCGTACACCTTCCAGTCGATGTAGCGCGTGGTTTCGCCCATGTTGTACAAGCGGTGTTCGGCGAACTCAACGGAGAAGCCGTGGAAAGGCGACTTGTGCAGCCCCGTTATAAATCCTTCGACCATCTGGCGGGCCAAGAATTCGACGTTCCCGAACGAACGTACCTGACTTAGATTTAAGGGCTCTTTCATTCTCTAAATTTTGCCAAACTTTTGCCCTTTGTCAACTTTACGGCAAAAAAGAACCGCTCAATACGTCCGGAGAATTGCGTAACGCCGGAACGTATTGAGCGGTTTTACCGTGTAGCTACTCGTACTACTGTTAAAGCACAGGTTGCAACATAGGTTGGTAATCGATGGGCGCGTCGAAGCTGTTCGCAATGGGGGCCATGGCTACAGCTTCCCCTTTTCCAACCACCCGGAGCGACACATTAGCCACTCCTGAAGAGATCATTCCCAGGGCACGAGCGGCCGCGTGGGTCAGATCGATAACGCGACCTTTAGAGAAAGGTCCCCGATCATTGATTCGTACAATTACCGAACGCTGGTTGGCGAGATTTGTCACTTCGACCAGGGTGTTCTTTGGAAATGAACGGTGGGCTCCTGCTAGAGTTTCGGCATCGACTCGCTCACCGTAGGCGGTCTTACGACCATTGAATTTTTTGGAGTAAAAAGACGCTTTGCCTTTCTGTATGAGGCTCGGGAGAGCCTCCGCCGACTTCATGCCGTTAAAAAACAGCATAAGGGATACGATTAAACTCATACAGCTTTTGGTTACGTAAGAGGAATAAAAAAACAGGTGAATAAAGAATGATTGACGCACCTGCAATCCCAAAAAAATGCAATTCCTATAAACAAAGATAAACCGAATGAGCCTAATAACCAAGCATTTATCAGAAAAACTGTAGAATGGCCTCCACAGCTTTGTGGATTTATCCCAACACTTTTTGTCAAAAAAGAGTTCTCATTTTCTTTTTGATCTTATACTATTGCCTGTATTTTAGCGTTTGCGAATGCACTAAACTTCACCCATTGTGGACGAAAAAGATCAGGCAAAAATCTACTCAAAACGAGTTCGGGCAGGCAAACGGACTTACTTCTTCGACGTCAAGTCTACACGGGCTAATGATTATTACCTGACCATTACCGAGAGCCGAAGACATCCTCAGGGCGAGGGTTTTGTGTACGAGAAACACAAAATGTTCCTGTATAAAGAAGACTTCGGTAAGTTTATCGCAGCCCTTCAGGAAACAGTCGACCATGTCAAAACCGAGTTGATGCCGCACGTCGATTTCTCGCAGTTTGACCAGCGCGAGCGTGATGAGCTCGATGACTTTGCCAGCGAGTTGAAATGGGAGTAGATCAGCCCGCCTTTTTCTATACACAACGCGTCAGTTAATTTACTAAACGGACCCGCTTTCCATTCAGCCCTCGGCTCACGCCGAAGGCTTTTTTTGCGGTCCGCCATCGGGGGTGTATTTTTGCAGAAAAAATATAAAGAGCGAAAGGGCGAAAGAATGAAAGAGCGACAACACCAGATGGAATCGCTCTTTCACTCATTCACTCTTTCGCCCCTTCTCATATGGGTTTACAATGTGGAATCGTGGGTTTGCCGAACGTAGGTAAATCGACGTTATTTAATGCGATATCGAGCGGAAAAGCCGAAGCGGCCAACTACCCGTTCTGTACGATAGAACCAAACGTGGGCGTCGTAACCGTTCCTGATGAACGGCTCAATTCGCTGGAAAGCCTGGTAAAACCCCAGCGGGTGGTACCAACTATCATCGAGTTCGTGGATATCGCCGGGCTCGTTAAAGGTGCCAGCCAGGGAGCCGGTCTGGGAAATAAATTCCTGGCCAACATCCGGGAGGTAGACGCCATCGTGCATGTGATCCGGTGCTTCGAAGACGAGAACATCGTTCACGTTGAAGGGAAAGTCAACCCGATTGCGGATAAGGAAATCATCGACGCGGAGCTTCAACTCAAAGATCTGGAATCGGTCGACAAGAAGATCCAGCGTATCGACAAAGCCGCACGCGTAGGTGATGCGAAAGCCAAAGCCGAACTCGAGATTCTGAAGCGGTACAAAACGACGCTGGAGTCAGGGAAGAGTGCCCGCACGGTACAGGTCTCGCCCGAAGAACAGGAAGCAGCCATTGGTGATATCGCCTTGCTGACGGTGAAACCAGTTATCTACGTAGCCAACGTTGACGAAGGGTCGCTGCCGAACGGCAATGCCTACTCAGACGCCCTGCGTGAAGCCGTTAAAGACGAAGGAGCCGAGGTGATCATTATCAGCGCGGGGATTGAGTCGCAGATCGCCGAAATGGAAGATCCTGAAGAACGGGAGATGTTCCTGGGCGAGTACAGCCTCACGGAATCGGGGTTGAGCAAATTGATTAAAGCGTCGTACAAACTGCTGGGTCTGATTACGTACTTCACGGCGGGGGTTAAGGAAGTTCGGGCCTGGACGATCCACCGAGGCTGGAAAGCTCCTCAGGCCGCGGGTGTTATTCACTCCGATTTTGAGCGCAAGTTTATCCGGGCGCAGGTCATGAAACTCCCTGACTTCGAACAGTTCAAAACCGAAGCGGGTGTTCGGGAAGCGGGTAAGCTATCCGTCGAAGGTAAAGAATACGTTGTCCAGGACGGCGACATTATGGAATTCCTGCACAGCGCGTAGTAAGCTGATTCAAGCATAAAAGAGAAAAGACGTAAGAAGAAAGAGGCCATCGCGGAGTATCTTTCTTCTTACGTCTTTTCTTTTTTGTCTCTATTTTTTCCCTACTTCCGTTTGTTCACACCTATCCGCCGGTAGGCAATGAGCTGATCGGCACGGCCGGCTGGGGGGCGATTGTACACCAGTATCTCGTAATCGTTTTCCGTAGCCGAATAGCTCCCTTCGATGTAATCTTCATCAACCTTAGTCGGTTTTCCGGTTGTCTGCATTACGTAGTCGTAGTTGTAGACCCCTTGTTTCAGTAAAATCGCGGCTCGATAAGCGCCCACCGTGGGATCAAACTCCATCCTGTTTCGGTTGTCCAGCCGCCAGAAGTTAAAGGCGCCATTGACGAAGACGTCAGCACCAGCCAGGTTAGGGATGCGCAACGTAAAAACGGTTTCGATGTAATCACCGTTGATGTCTCCGTCACCCGTTTCGCGCTGATCGATGACGAACTGCCCGTTAAAATCGTCGCTCTGGATATAAGCTCCCCGACTACGCGGTTGATCTGCCTGTACATACGCTACGTTCCGGTCTGCCAGTCGATCGATTCGATCAATGTAGTTGGCGCGCGACAGTACCGTGCGCGTATCGAAAAAGCGAAACTCGTTACCGCCCGGCATCAGGTTGCTCAGATCCGCGATCCGATATTCCAGCACCTGATCGAATACCTGCACGTTCGTTGGTCGCAACCCGGTAATCGTTCGGTCATCGCGGTAATTCTGGCGAATCACCACCTTAAAATCATCCTGGGGCGAAATAATTTGATAGCCCCGATAATTGATTACCATATCGATCTGCTGGTGGCTATACTGGTGGCCGGGATCGGAAGCAATCCGCACGCCGGCATTCACGTTCACTAGGTTCTGATACGTCATGAACCGGCGCGTGAACAGAATATTATCGCGGTTTCGCTCATCATAAACGACTAGTACGTAATTGCCGGGCAGCTTCACTCTGGGCACCGTGAATCGATAGTGATAAAACGGAATCTTGGTATTGATCGACACCGCGTAATCCGTGATGGGGTTGTCGTTGTATTCGTAGGTAAACTCGATATCATTCAGTACCGACCGTTGCCAGTCAGCATTGCAATGGACCAAGCGAGCCCGGAAAGAGCGGTAATTCGCTGTCAGATCGTCGAATTCGAGTTGTAGCGGGGTACCTTCATCCAGAGATATTACGGGCGGGTTTAGGGTTAGGGCCGGATCGCTGGTATTAGCGCTCACCGCAGGAAACAGCAACACGGTCTGGATATTGGCATCAATCACCTGATCAACCAGTTGAATCGGCTGAGCGTTGACGACCAGTGACGAAGAAAGTAAAGAGAACAGGAAAACTAAACGTTGTAAAACAGTCATTCGGTCGACGCAGTTACAAAATGGACATTCAGTAAACGACAGAATTTCGTTCAGGTTGTTAGAGAGCTCTAACTTTGTCCTGTTCTCTGCAACCACAATAATACGTGGTTACTACGTACGTCAACCCATTATATGGTCGATTACAACCCCAAAGATTGGTTTCGGTTCATTACTGCCTACAACCGGGCCGACACCTTACGTCAACTATCGCTGGCGCTCTTTGCCATTGGCTTCTATTCATTCTTGATTGCTTTTCTGATCATTCACGTCTTCAAACTAAACGACACGTCACCACTTCGGCATATCACGGTAATGCATACCCTGCTGGGTTTCGTTATTTCCATGCTGCTAGTCTTCCGGACCAACTCGGCCTACGATCGCTGGTGGGAAGGCCGTCGGCTGTGGGGGTCCCTGGTCAACAACACCCGGAATATGGCGTTGAAGGTTAACCAACTGCTCGGTGATGATCAGGCTGAGCACCGGCAGTTCTTTCAGACCATGATTCCTAATTTCGCGTTTGCCCTGAAAAACCACCTGCGCGAGCGGCCCCTCCCCCAGGAATTTGCGGATAGTACTACGTTTCGTTTCACCGATCTGCATCCGACCGATCATATTCCAAATCAGATCGCATCGGCTATTTTTGGCCGAGTTGCTACGTTGCAACGCCAGGGCGTTTTGCTGCCCGAACACATGCTTGTGCTCAACCCGGAGCTCCTTTCATTGATGGATATCTGCGGGGCCTGCGAACGAATCAAGAACACGCCCATTCCTTTTTCGTACAGTACGTTCATCAAGAAGTTCGTATTCATGTTCTGCGTTACGTTACCTTTTGGCTATGCCTTTACGTTGGATTACCTGGTTATTCCGCTGGTGATGTTCGTATTTTACGTCCTGGCCAGCCTGGAAATTATTGCTGAGGAAATTGAGAATCCGTTCGGGGATGATGCCAACGACCTTCCGCTCGAGACAATCTGCGAAAACATAAAAAAGACCGTCACACAGGCGTTCAACCAGCGGTACAGCTTCGGTAGCTTACCCAAACAGACAGCCTAAAAGCAAAACAGCCGGACTTACTAGCCCGGCTGTTTTCATATACTGTGTGCTGGCTTTTTAGACCAGTTTCTTTTCCCATTTTTCGGCTTCCAGCATGGCAGACTCCCACTCCGACTGGAGTTGATCAAGCTGCTGTGCAATCTTCTTGTACTCGTCGTTCTTCGACTGCATCTTCTTGCTGTCGTTGTACGTAGAAGGATCGGCTAGTTCTGCTTCAATCTTTTTCTTCCTCGCTTCCAACTGATCAATCTGCGTTTCGGTCTCTTCCGCCTGGCGGGTCAGATTCTTCAGTGTTTTCTGCCACTCACGCCGTTCATCGTCCAAGGCTTTTGCAACAGGTTTCTCTTCCTTAACGGGAGCCGGAGCAGACTGCGCTTTGGGGGTCGGGGCAACATATCCTTGCTCACGCCGGTCTTCCTGCCACTGTTCGTACTCGTCGTACGTACCTGGATACTGCTTCACCTGTTCTTCTTCGATATACCAGATCTTATTCGCGATCTGCGATACGAAGTAGCGATCGTGGGAAACAACAATGTATGTGCCTTCATACTGTTGCAGCGCCTGAATCAGGATATTTACCGACTGCATGTCCAAGTGGTTGGTTGGCTCATCAAGCAGCAGGAAGTTAGCCTGCGAGAGAAGTACCTTCGCCAGGGCTACCCGCGATTTCTCCCCCCCCGACAACACCCGAATTTTCTTAAATACATCGTCACCCGTAAACAGAAAGCACCCTAGTACCGTACGTAATTCGGCCTCGGTTTTGGTCGGGTTAGCCGATTTCAGTTCTTCAACCAGACTATCTTCCAGACTTAGCGATTCAAGCTGGTGCTGCGCGTAGAAGCTGAACGATACGTTATGGCCGAGCCGACGTTCGCCCTCAACAGGTTCCGTACCAGCGATGATCCGTAACAGCGTTGATTTACCTTTACCGTTGGCACCAATCAGGGCAACGTGGTCACCCCGCTCAAGCATACCGGTTGTATGCGTCAGGATACGTTTCGGACCGTAGGCTTTCGTTACGTTCTCCAGTTGCAGTACGTGCCGACCGGGCTGGGTCGAGAAGTTAAACCGGAAGTTCACCCGGGCATTTTCGTCGATGACATCGTCAATGCGCTCCAGGCGGGCTAGTTGTTTCACCCGGCTCTGCGCCTGCTTTGCTTTGGTAGCCTGCGCTTTAAAACGCTCAATAAATCGTTCTGTCTGCCGGATTTTGGCCTGCTGATTTTCGTAGGCTCCCTTCTGGATTTCGTTCCGCAGCGCTTTCTCTTCCAGGTAGAACGAGTAATTACCCGAGTAAGGATTCAGTTTCTGGTTGGCAACCTCAACCGTTACGTCGATAACGTTATCCAGGAAATCGCGGTCGTGGGAAACCACAATAACGGCTCCCTCGTACGATTGTATATATTTTTCCACCCACTGGATGGATGGTAAGTCCAAGTGGTTGGTTGGCTCATCAAGCATCAGCAATGATGGTTTCTGCAGCAGCAGTTTCGCCAGCATCACCCGCATCCGCCATCCCCCCGAGAAGTTTTTCAGGGGTTTGTGAAGATCATCCGTCGGGAAACCCAGTCCTTCAAGAATCTCTTCCGCTTTCGACTGAACCGTGTACCCGTCGAGGGCATCAAACTCTTCCTGCACCTTGCCGAGTTTGTCTACCAGTTCGTCGCGGTAGTTGGTTTCCATCTCATGCAACAGCTCGTCAATCTGCTTTTGCAGTTCGTTCTGCCGGGCAAATGCCTGCATGGCCACCGATAGAATGGAATCTTCGGTCTGATAGGATAGCAAATCCTGGTTCAAAAAGCCAATCGTTACGTCGCCGGATTTGGAGATTGTCCCGCCGTCGGCCTGGTACTCACCATTGATGATTCGAAGCAGCGTTGATTTACCAGTTCCGTTCAGACCGATCAGGCCGATTTTCTGGTTAGGCTTGATATGCAGCGAGGCATTTTCATAGAGCGCCCGGCTACCGAGATAGTACGATAGGTTCGTAATGGAAATCATGGATGCAAATTTACCAAAAATAGAACGGATACTTGCATTATTAAATTCCGGACTCGTATATTTGCACCCGCAAAACAGGCAAAAAGCCTCCTTAGCTCAGCTGGTAGAGCGACGCATTCGTAATGCGTAGGTCGCAGGTTCGAATCCCGTAGGAGGCTCTCTCTAATCGCAAAAAGGCTAATCCGATAACGAGTGTAAAAACTCTTACTCATCGGATTAGCCTTTTTTCTTTATCTGGTTTTTTAAGAATAAACAGAGCACACACATGAGGTGCATAGTCTATTAAAGTTTGCCGCTTCCACCTTTAATCAAGCCTGCAAGCGCAGTTGTGTTTTTCAATCGTTTTTCTCAGCCTTCTAACACTATTCTTTTATTATCAAAAGGGCACGGGTATTAACCGTGCCCTTTTGTGTTGCTTTTGAGCCTCTTCACATATCAGCAAGTATAGTTCCTCCCAAAAGAGCTAACTCACTACTGTTAAACTCATCATTCATCTCTCGGCTATTGACTTATACAGGATTATTCAATGTAGCTCTTACATAACTAACGTAAACTAATCGGCCATGAGTGAACTCCTTATAAGTAACAAGCCCCGTCGACTGGCATGACCAGGACGGGGCTTGATGACAGCATGCTGTCAGACTTAAATTAGTGGGCCTTGAGCACCTTGACGGTCTGGCGCTGAGTAGGTGTGCTCACCCGTAGCAGATAAACCCCACTGGCCCCACTCACCCGCAGTACCACCCGCTCCAAGGACTGGGCCGCAGCCACGTCAACGGGTTTGGCCGCCGGATAGCCCCGCTCGTCAACCACGTCCAGACTCAGACGCTGACCAGCTACGCCACTGACTTCCACCACCAATTCGTCCCCCTCGATAGGGTTACCCAGCACCCGCACCTGCAGCGTCGACTCACCTAGTACACCAATCCGGCCCTGACTCGAGCCACAAGCCGAGAGCCAGTTGTAGCTGAACGTATTGCTCACCCCGCCCTGCTGGGCCACTAGCGTGATGACCGGGTTGTCGCTGTACAAGCGTAGCGTGTAGGGACCAGCCGCTGTGGTGGCCGCCAGCTCGTTGGTCACCGAGAAGGTGACGGGTTGGCCGTTGAGACCACTGTACTGAGGCACGAACGTGACCTGCCGCTGACCCCGGGCCGCATCCACCACCACACAAGACACTGTCGTCACCCCGCTGATGGCAAAGCCCGCCGGCGGACTCACCGTGCCGCCCGTCACCGTCAGCTGGAAGCTGGTACTGGCCGACAGACCACCTGGATCATTAGCCGTTACCTGCACCGTGCTTACGCCCGTCGCTGTGGCCACCCCACTGATGGTACCCGGAGCCGTAAAATTCAAGCCCGCCGGTAGACCCGCCACGCTCAGCACCAGCTGAG
>NZ_BAAHBP010000036.1:0-2924 GCF_054776615.1 Spirosoma pomorum | reverse complement strand
AGCCAACATTCAGATTATGCTACAGCGTATCGACGCGTATTGCCAAAGCTAATTCCCCAACACACTCTAAACACAATGTCCAGTTGCCAATGTAGCTGGTTTTCGATACGCCAATGATGACGGATGTAGGTCGCTAACTGCTGGGCAGTGGCCGTCCGTAAGCTGCTGATATAGAAGCGGGTTGCCGTACTGAGCTGTTCGCCCTGCCAGCGGTGGCTACGCAACATGATCAGCGTATTCAATGCTGGCCAGTCCACGGTTGCATCCAGTAATGCCAGATCACGGCTCACCCAGACTTCGCGTAACTCACCTCAGCCGTGATCCAGATTGCGCTCGGTGTAGTGAGCAGGCTGATGGCTATAACGCATCATCCAATCGCGCACCTGATCAAAAAGGGCCGTATCTGGTTCGTTTTTAGACCAATCAGATACGGCCCTTTTTGGCATGTAATCTGATCAATAATAGCTTGTTGACAGCCGATAGCGTCGATACTCACCAGCGCATCGGTTAGGTCTAAGCTAGCCAGCATGGTCGGAATCAGGCTGATTTCGTTGGTCTTGCCCTCGACCCGCAACTGGCCCAGACCCTGTTTATGCTCGACCACCCAAGCATTCAATACATGCACTAGGGCGTGTTTGCGACCGTTGAGAATGGTGCCTCGCAGTTCCTTTCCATCCAGACAAATGTGCTGACCCGCCAGCGTCTGGATTATATTGGCGGCCTGCTGACGCAGCACGGACTCGAGTTGATCAACCCTGACTAGGGTCAGAATCTGCCGAAAGGTGTCGTGCGAGGGAATGCCGTTAGGCAGTTGAAGAAACTGGCTTAGCAAGGTTTGTTTATCACGCCCATAATCAGCCATGTCCTCAAAACCGTCACAGTCACTGATGGTGGCACACAAGGCAATCATCAGGACATCATTGAGTTTGTGGGCAATGCGGCCCACTACACGCGGGTCGTTGACACCAGGAAAGTAATCTTGCCAGTTCATCCAGCAAGGTTACAACGTATCAAGTATTCGTTTGATATTTGATGCGTTTGCCCTGATTGATGTTATATGAGTTGCCTACTATCCGCGAAAGTAATAGCTTTTAGGCCGGCTATTTGTGCACGATCCGTAAATCTTTGTATCAAATGCCCGGAATGAGAATATGGAGATTTCTCTCTGTCTCAGGTGGGAGTATTTTACGAGACAGGTATTATATAAAATCTGTCAACTCCAGTTAGTAGCATACGGACTATCATATTTCAAATTACATGTTATATTCAATCATAAAACGACTCTACTATTATGAAAGTCTGGATCATAGTGATTTTGGGATTTTACAACTACACAAATTGCTTTAGCCAAGATGGTTTTACGAAAGGAGATCCTCGATTAGCTTTTTGGCAAATAGGTAATCAGGATGAGGTGATTATAGTTCTGCATGGGGGGGCGGGGGCTCCACATAGTTATTTGCGACCTGAATTTGATGCTCTATCAAAAAGTGCAAAAGTTATATACTATGATCAACGTGGATGTGGGAAAAGTGATACAGCTATGTCATACGTTTGGGAATGGCATATAGCCGATTTAAAAAAAATAATTAATGAATTAGCTCCAAATCGTAAAGTTTATTTAATAGGATCATCTTGGGGCAGTATGTTAGCAATATTGTACGCGTATAAACATCAAGAAGATGTTAGAGGAATAATTTTATCCGGAACAATAACATGGCTCGGTGAAGAACAAGAATATAATCGCGGAAATTTTCATAAAACTAAAATTCTAAAAGGTACAATAACGGAAAGGAGAATTGTAACACTCCTGAACTCAGTCGAAAAGTTGGAAAAAGATACAATAGAAGTGTCTAAAAGTATAGAAGTATATGCTGGTTTGCCGCAAAACGAACCAGTAGGAAGTCTTATTTCAGCACCTACAGCCGATCGATTGAAAAAAATAAAGATACCTATACTCCTGTTTAATGGTACATATAATCGTCGGTGGGATTGGGTTGACGAGTATATAAAAATTTTCCCAAATCTTCAATTAGTTACTATTCCAGAAGCCGGTCATGATCCATGGTTTAGTGACCCTAAGCTATTTTTTTCTTTATGTAATGACTTTATAAAAAGAACTTGTGAAAGTACGAGTACTATTACAAGAGATTAATACTTATAAATAACATTCTGATAGTGTGCGTTATACAGAAATGTCCTGGCAATAATTGCCTGAAATTAAGTATGATATTGCCTTGTCAAACGCCTGGTTAAAGAATACAGCAATCTTTCTTCGTCTCGGATAGAAGCCTTTTATGAGAATGTTCTTTTTAAGATTTACGCAGTCAATATGTGTTCAAATTGATTAATGTTATATGGCTCAGACCACTAATTAACAAGGTATACATTTGTTTCGACGAATTCAGTTTTCGATCCAAACCTTAAGAGCGTGTTGAGGAATTAAGAAGCATTGAAGGTCGTGCCAACTTTGTGGTTGCCAAACTACAGAGTCATGACCAAACAGTGGGAGCCACTGACCGACCTCCAATGGGGCACAATTTCGCCTTTTTTCGAGCTTCAATGCAAGCGTAAGCACAATCTTCAGCAAGTCATGGATGCTATTTTGTGGCTGCTACGGACCGGCACTCAATGGCGCAACCTGCCTCCCGACTGGCCCCACTGGCAGGCGGTTTACTATTACTTCGACCGGTGGAAGGCTAAGGGTACCTTCGAGCAAATGAACGCTGCCTTAAATCAACTAAACCGAGTCAACGCTGGGCGCGAAGCCTACCCTTCGGCATTGTGTATTGATTCACAATCGGTTAAGCTATCCCCACTGATTAACAGCTACTGGGGTACTGACCCGCACAAACGGGTCAATGGGCGTAAACGCACTTTTGTGGTAGATACCCAGGGACGGCTTTGGGTGGCGGCTGTAGATGCGG
>NZ_BAAHBP010000035.1:0-53563 GCF_054776615.1 Spirosoma pomorum | reverse complement strand
TGTTTTTTTGCTCTTTCACGACTCTGCGAAGTTAAGCACTTGCAGTGTCCCGATTTATTAGACCATCTCAGTCGACAAGCTAACCGATGGGAAAGGGATTGGGGTACGTCGGTCAATTAATGGCTTCTGGTAAGTAAGTCTAGCCGCATAGCTATTGACTAATGCATGTTAACCTTGCCTTGCCATTCCACTCTCAAATCCCTATTATTCGTGCTTCTACATGTGTACGAATGTAGAGAGGTTAAAGGCGAACCGCCCGCTGGGTGTCCTGGCGGGCTGGTTTTGAACCAGGCTTCTGATTTATCAGCGTTTATTTCTTGAGTTAATAGCGAATGGTCGGGGTGGCTCGCTCCGGCCATTGTTTTAAAGGTAGAGCCAACAAAAAAGCCCACCCCGGTGAAGGGATGGGCGACTTACCCATATAACTATAAAGAATAATAAAACCACACCTAATAAATCGGTTATGAAGCTAGATGCGACACCTATAATTACTTCTGGCTTTCAGGTCATTGGAGAGTGGCAACTGGATAAATTCTTCTTGGAGCCATTTCAAAATACTATCCATGACCCTAGCCATCGGTCATTTTTAATCAAAAAATTGCGCTCATATTTGCAAGAGCTAAGGAAGTTTGAGATACCAATGGAGGTGTGGCTAGATGGGCCATTTACAACCCTAAAGCCTGATCCTGAGGATATTGATATAGCAGTTCTTGCTTCATTTGCGGATATCGAGCAAATGCCTGATATTACTGTTAATGCACTGGATAGGCTAGTTTTAGATAGAGATTTAACAAGAGCCCGTTATTACATTGACGTTTACTTAGTCGATAAAGATAACCCTTTAGATATTGATAAGTGGGTCAATCAGTTTAGCCAAGGGCATTACTCCATTCGTTATAAGGGTATATTTAAAATTCTGATCAATCATGTTTAGCATAGCCAGAACTGAAGAGTTGTAGCGTAGCGCTCAGCTTGTGCTTGCCAGCCATGAAGAAGCGCTATCAAAACAGCCCAATAGCAAAGCAAGAAGTATGTTTGTGCGTTCTTCTAAAGCTCACTTAGATGAATTGACTAAATCACTAATTGAGCTAAAGCGGGAACGAGAAAACGAGATTATTGAAATTCGATTGAAGGGGGTCGATGCGCAGCATGGTACATTGCCGCTACATATGATTGGTTCATTATCGCTAGCCTTCGAAGAAACGCTGGTAGAAATAGGGAAGTACGCGAAGTACGGAACAAAGAAGCGTAAGCAAGCTCACTCAGAAACGAGAAAGGAATTAGATGTCAAGCTTCGAAGTTTAGCTACAGGTTCAACAAGAATGTTTGTTTCTGTGGAATCTAATCCAGATATATTTGGAAGTAGTTTATCCGAAGTTTGTCTAAGTCGTACCTTCGATGTTTTACGAATTGACTCAACGGAAGAACTAGTTGAAACATCAATGAAAGTTGGTAGTCCAGCCCTAAGAACTTTAAACAGATTTTTAAAGTCTCTTCTAGATTTCAATCTTGAAGTTGACTTGAACTGGCAAACTCCTATTGATACTGAATTGATCTGGGAAGGAAAAAGGACAACAATACAACGTATTCACAGCGCTTTAGAATCAATAACCCAAGTTGACCCTTTCGAAATAATAATTGAAGGTGAATTAGTAACTCAAAGTTTAAAAGGCCAAGGAAAGTTTGAAATAATAACCGACCAAAATCTTACTATCGCTGGGACAGTTCCTTTATATGCTTTACCACAATTTATTCAAATCGGACTTGGGAAATATTGTAGGGCAACTGTCATGCAAACGGTTGTGCAAAATCAAAGCACTGGAAATAATAAAAATTTCTACGAACTAAGAAGTATTGAGGTAATTGATAAAGAAAAGCCTCCTACACAACAGTCTTTGTTCTAAATTGAAGCCGGACCCGCAAGAGTCCGGCTTTTCACATTCGCCGGAATCAACGCGCCCCAGCAGATATAGCAAACACCCTTCGTCCCATGGCAAAACAATCGACAGAGCCGGAATCAATGGAGAGCATCTATAAGAAGATGGTCGATGATATGAAAAATGAGATCTCAGAAATGAGAAAGCAGTATAGCGATCTGCTAATAAGATATGGCGAGATGAGTAAGCATATACTGGATGTAAAGGAAATGACTCTACGATCGATGGGGGTAAATCCAGAGACAAATGAATCAGATGAGCGAGCCTTTGACGAAGCTCTTGAAAACATCAACAACAATTCGGCTGTGGTAAACGGCATTATGTCTCACATCTATCGTGGACGTGTTGTGAGCCTAAAACAAAAAGCAGATCGGACTGTCTCTTTCTATTTTGGCAATCACAACTCGCGGGTAAAAAATAAGAATTACAAAGCCACTACCGCAGGGTTAACAGAAGAGTCATTTGTCTTAATACTGGAGGCAATGGAGTTCGCGGCCAAGAAATTCGGCACTGATAGAAAGCAGATGGCCAAAAGCTTGACCGGCACCGAGGAGCCGATCAGCTTTAAACAGGTGATAAGCCACCTTTAGAATAGCAGAGTTTCTATTGCTCCTTTTGGAGAATAGTTTGCCTGATCACCTCTCGAATCTCTTCTTCATTAGAATTACCCTCACGGAACAAACAAGAGCAGTAAAGTTGGTCATAATAGACGTAGTCAATCTTAACCGCCGGCATTACACCCGTTAGCTGCCAGCGGTTAAACCACTCAGTAAACGCGGCATGTCGCTTTTTAGCAAAAACAGGCTTCTTCACATTGTCCGGATCCCATACGCTTGACTCGTCACAAACGTAAACTAGGACGGTCTCCGGGTGCTGAGAGAAGTAGTAATAGATAACCTCGAATACCGTCTGACTAACCAAATCGTCTTTAGGTAGCCTACCGGCTGGCCTGGTCTCTTTGATCGGCGTGAAGCCAAACATCTTGAGCTCAGAAGCAAACGAAGCGGATGGCGCGTAGCCATCCGCTTCAGTAAAATAAACTAAGTACTCTATACCGTTAGCTGTGGTGAACGAGAAGTCCTTATCCTTGACGAGCTCAACGATTGAATAAGCCGCTAGGCTTGATAATTCGTCCTCCACTTGATGCACTCGTTTTACTTTGGTTCGCCTTCTGACAGTGAATAGCCGCGGCCGCTTTAGCTAATTGGCGAAAGTCAATTGTATTCATTGCTCCAGCGCTTCTCTTAACTGACACACCCGCAGCCACTTTCAGTACAGAAGACGCGCTACTTACTTGTGGCACGGCGCTGAACGAGCGCTGGGCGTTAGACCGGCTTCCTAGACTTGTTTGTGCTTTCTTCATGATTCAGCCTCTTTGAACCAGTTGATGTTTCCTGCTGCCAGAGAACCATTTCTTTTTGTTTCCCTGTGTTTCACAAACATAACACGAAGAGCATGATTAATTGTTGCTTAACTGTTGATTTTCTGTCTACTGCACCACAATTGCAGCCTTTCGCTTTAGTAGACGCATAACCTGGGTAGCCTGAAACTCGCATCCCTGAGAAGTTCGAAACCCTGCCCGGTTCAGCTCCGCAGCTATTGCCGTATAGGTCTTACCGCCCTTGTGCATCATATCTGCCATTGAGGAGGCCCGCCGGTTATTCTCATTCAGCGCAGCCCGCCGTTGGTTGCCCGCTACGCCTTTCCGTTGAGCGTCTGCGGTTAGGTTCTGCGGATTGCCTAGCGTAGCGCCCTGGGCGATCTTGGCGGCTAGTGCTGCCCTGGTTCGCCCGGAGATCAATTCCCTTTCGTGCTGTGCCAGCGTTGCAAAGATCCCGATTGTTAGCGTATTGGCATCCGGCATATCGACGCACTGGAATTGTACGCCCGAGTCCCTGAGCGTAAAGATAAACGAGGATATATCTGTATTTTTACGCTTTATTCGTTAGCGATCTGCCTTTATTACGTCATCAATGCCAAAATCCAAACACGCCCGCGACTCCATGACGGTTATGACTGAAATGGTGTTGCCCAATGATACGAATACATTGAATAACCTGATGGGTGGGCGGTTACTGCACTTCATGGACATTGCGGCTGCCATTGCCGCGCAAAAGCACTCCAACCGTCTTGTCGTCACGGCCTCGGTCGACAATGTGTCCTTCGCTGAACCAATTCGATTGGGGAATATTGTCACGATGAAAGCGCAGGTAACGCGCGCCTTTAACTCATCGATGGAGGTTTACATTGAAGTCTGGGCCGAGGATATTCCGGCTGGCATTCGGGTCAGCACCAACAGCGCGTATTACACCTTCGTTGCCGTTGATCAGAGCGGTCGCCCCATTGAGGTACCAGCTGTTACCCCCGAAACAGACGAAGAGAAAGAGCGTTACGTCAGCGCCCTGCGTCGGCGTCAGCTGCGGCTGGTCCTCGCCGGGCGCATGAACCCTCACGATGCGACTGAATTACGAGAGTATTTGAACGTGGGGGTAGAAAAGGAGTAACAAAGGAGGGAGGAAGGAGGAAAGGGACAAGAGGAGGAAAGCTGCATTAGCTTATCCTATTCTGATTCCTTTCCTCCTTCCTCCCTCTCCTCCTTATTATTGCGCCATCTTTAACGATTGCCACGCTACCATCTGCCACTGGTTTCCTTTGCGGACGTAGACGTTAGTGTACCGTAGTTTTGTGTCAATCGTAGTACCATTGTTCATGGCTTTAACCGTACAGGTGCCATTGATCACAGCCGTACCGCCGTAGATGCGCACGTTCATTTCCCCGGCCTCAATAGCATCGTATTTTGATTTTCCATCTTTAATCGACTGGATATACGACTGCTTTGTGTCGGTGTTGCCACTGGAGTGAACGTATACCATATCATCGGCTAATAGTCGCTCCAGAGCAGCATAGTCCTTTTTCACCTGGGCCTCGAAACGTTGCTGTTCTGCTTTTTTTACGGCGTTTTCGTCGGCCTGCATGGACGTGCTCATCCCCGCGGAAGGCGCCACGGCGGTCTGGGCTCGAACGGCATAAAACGACAGCAATAAACCAAGGGTCAGGATTGATTTCATACGTAATAAAGTCTGATTAAGGCGCGAAGGTATTGGATAGCAAAGCAGTGTCTCCTCCCCTTCTACCGTCCGGACTTGTTCATCTGGGTGATCGACTGGTACACCAGCACTCTGAATTTATCGAGCAGATCGCCATAACGATTGGGAGATTTCTGCGTGTACATCAAAGCAACGAGATCTTCGGTGGGGTCGACCCAGTAGCTGGTACCGAAAAAGCCCCCCCACTCATAGGTCCCCGGCGTCATGAGTAATCCCGTTGCACCATGCTCGGCAATGATACCGAAACCCAGACCGAATTTGTTTGGTCCCTGATTCAGGCCGCCAATCTGGTTAGAGGTAATAAGTTTGATCGTTGTCGGACTAAGCAGCCGTTTCCCACCGTACGCCCCGCCATTGAGCAGCATCTGCAGGAATCTGGCGTAATCAGCCAGCGTGGATGACAAGCCTGCTCCGCCCGAAAAATACGTACCAGCGGCTTTAGGGTAGTCGGGCGCAAAACCAGCCTTCCCTGTTTGCCGACGTAAGGTTCCATCCGTATCTTCTGTATAAAGAACGGCCAGCCGGTCCTGCTTGGCCGATGGGAGATAGAAGTACGTATCGTTCATAGCGAGCGGGTCGAACAAGCGCGTTCGTAGAAACTGATCGAGCGACTGCCCCGACCAGATTTCAATCAGATACCCCAATACATCAACACTGAGTCCGTATGTCCAGCGCTCGCCAGGTTGATGCGTCAGTGGTAAGGTGGCCAACCGGTTCATCGCGTCCGATAATTTTCCGTTGGGCGTACCAATACCGCTGGGAATGTTGTTTTTAGCGTAGATGGCTTTCATCTCACGACTTCCAATACCCGGATAGTTGATCCCCGACGTATGCGTCAATAATTGCCGAATCGTGATCTCACTCTTGGCTGGCACCGTCGTGTAACTCGAATCGTTAGGGTCGAATTTATCGAGCACACTTGGTTTCTTGAAGGCTGGAATGTATTTCGATACCGGATCGTCGAGCAGAAATTTCCCCTCCTCAAACAGCATCATCGCGCCGATACTCGTAATTGCTTTTGTCTGCGAAGCAACGCGCACGATAGCGTCAGTGCGGAACGACGTTTTTGCCTCAATATCGTCCTGGCCGTACGCTTTCTGGTAGACAACCTTACCATGACGGGCGATGAATACGCTCACCCCAGCCTGTCTTCCTTTGGCAATGTACTCGTTGATGACAGCGTCCATTCGTTGGAGCCGTTCGGTACTCATGCCCACGCTTTCGGCCGGTGCCGCCTGCAGCATAGTTTGGGCATTGGAATTTACGACCGACGAACTTGGGGATTGCGCCAGGGCCGTAACAAAAAGACCGGCCAGAAGGCCGGTCAGGAAAACTCTTTTCATGAAGGACAGGGTCTATAGCCGCAACTAAAGTACGCTATTTTCTGCTTGCATTAACTGACTCGACCAATCGCACCACCGCCCCCGACTGGCGGGCTTCAGTAACGGAGGTCATTGCAATCGTATTATTCTGCAGCACCCCCTGCGAACTGTAATCACCCTCCACCTGGGTGATAGCGTTTACCCGAATGATCCCCCGTGTTTTATCGATTATCTTGAATGTGGTACCGCTCAGCTGCGCGGTTACGCGTTCGGTGTAGGCACCGTTGTTATAGTTCTTGTCCAGATACACTTCGTTGTCGTTGGCAGCCTTCGTGACGGTGACAACCACCGTAGCTGATTCTGGCGTGTACTCAAACCCACCCACATTGGTTGTAATCTGAGCGCCACCGGTGTAAGATCCCAGATACTGCTCGCGCGGATCAACATCACTTTCCGAACCCAGCCGTTTACAGCCTGCCGCCAGCGAGCCAATCACGAGAAGGGCAATGAATGCATTAAAAAATGAGACTAGATAAGGTTTAGTTGTCATGGGTAGTATTCAGTAGTGATGCTTTACGTCTACAAAACGCGTAAAGCGCTTCCAGACGTATAAACGTACAATAAAAGGTTAATTTCCCCGCATATGCGACACCACTCCCTTGCATTTTCGGCAGAGCAGAATCACTAAGTCGACCTATCGTTATATTTACAAGAAAATAACGACCTACTGAATGCCCCACTCTTTAACACGACGAGCTGCTACGATCTTACTATCAGGCACGGAAGAGGCTCCGTACAGGTATACAAGTCCGTGAGTCTGGAAGGGGGGCAACAACCTCTGTTCGATCGCAATTACGCACTGGCCGAAGGCTTCCCCGAACCCGGCCGAAATTTCTTTGTCAATCTTGTCTACCTTGTAATCTATCTCGACGTGAACCGATTTTTTGTTTTGCTGTCAATTCTTCTTCTGACTGCCAGCTGCTATGCTCAGACGATTACGATCTCCGGCGAGGTGACCAAGCCACTAACCTTACAGGTCGTCGACCTGAAGGCTATTCCTCATACGAACGTAACGGCTAAGGACCGCGATGGAAAAGAACATACCTATGCGGGTATTCCGCTCGTCGATCTGCTCAGGCAAGCTGGTACTAGCGTCGGGGGTGAACTGCGGGGCAAGGATCTGGCGAAGTATGTGGTCGTTAAAGCTGCCGACAATTACGAAGTCGTGTTTGCGCTTCCCGAGCTTGACCCGGAATTTGCTACCCGCACCATCATCCTGGCCGACAGTGTTGACGGGGCGGCCCTGGCGTCCGGGACAGGTCCTTACCGAGTCGTTGTTCCGGGCGAGAAGAAACCTGCCCGCTGGATTCGGGAAGTCAAATCCATTGAGATTCGATTCGCGAAGTAAGTTGCGGGCAGCGTTACAGCCAGGCCGCCGGTGACTATAAACCTGTCCAGCGTCTTTCTTCTTTTATCTTTTCCCTCCTAAATATGCGCCTACGAGTGTTCATTCATCCAAAATTCGCTGATCTACTACGACAAAAGGAGGTTAAATAGCCAATCCCAGCGCATCCCTTATCACTATGCTAAAGAAAATCCTACTTCTCTTACTTTGCTCAACCGGCCTACAGGCGCAGTCTATCCGGGTAGCCGTTGCCGCCAACGCTCAATTTGTTATGCAATCGTTGGGCGATGCTTTCCAGAAGCAAACTGGCGTTAAAGTTGAAGCTATTGTCAGTTCGTCGGGTAAATTGACGACGCAGATCCAGCAGGGCGCGCCATATGACATTTTCCTGTCCGCTGACATGGACTACCCTACTACGTTGTATAAAGGCGGATTTACTACTGAGGGACCCATTGTGTATGCCTATGGCTCATTGGTCCTCTGGACAATGGGCAATCTTCCCCTGGCTGCTGACTTGAAAATCTTACAAAACTCAGTCGTCCGGCATATTGCCATCGCCAATCCAGCCACAGCTCCCTATGGCGAAGCGGCCGTTTCGTTGTTGAAATACAAGAACGTATTTGATCCGGTGCAGTCTCGTATTGTGTACGGGGAGAGTATTTCGCAGGTTAACCAATACGTATTAACCGGCGCGGCAGAAGTCGGTATTACGGCCAAATCCGTTGTACTTGACCCCAGCCTGAAGCAACGCGGTCATTGGATCGACCTTCCCCCGCCGGGCTACTCCCCTATCGCCCAGGGCGTCGTTATTCTGAAACGCACTCAACAACCCAAAGCCGCCCAACAATTCATTCAGTTCCTACGCAGCGCCACGGCGAAACGCATCTTGCAGCAGTTTGGGTATCGGGCCTAGATAGAATTAGAGTATTTTGCGCCATACAGAGGGCTTTATCTATATTGCCGATATAGCTACTAAATCCACATCTGTATGTTAGCCACTGAGCTATCACGTCCTAACCTTTTTCCCTACGCCACCAGCGAGTTTTTACAAGAAGTTTTTGTTTCCGCTACTCCTTTCTCGAGTACAAAAGCGGCTAGTTGTATTCGGTCTTACCTTCTCTTAGTCTTTACCCTCTTCTCTCTAACAACCCAGGCCAAAATCGTTCGGCTGGTTGTGCAGAGAACCGAGCCGTTTGCCAATGGGCGCTCATTCGGCAATGCGGGTACTTACGAGCGCGTGTCGGGGCAGGCGTTTGGCGAAGTAGATCACAATTTGCCTCAGAATCGAATTATTCAGGATCTTCGTCTGGCCCCACGTAACGTTCGGGGTATGGTAGAATATGTATCAGACTTTGTCATCCTGCGCCCAAAAGACATGGGAAAAAGCAACGGATTGCTGTTTCTGAGTCTACCCAATCGGGGTAATCCCTTTCCTGCCGACACGGCATTGCTTAAGCGGGGATACGTGTATGTCTGGGGGGCCTGGCAGGGCGACGTGCTTCCCGGAGAATCCTGGTCGGGCTGGCCTCGCCTGACGATCAAGGTACCGGTGGCTACGGAAAACGGCCAACCAATTACGGGAAAACTCCGCGCTGAATTTCAGGTAACAACTCCGGCCAAAACGCAACTATTGAGCAGTGGGCCTTTCAGTGGCGCAACGCATCATAGTTACGAAACCGTTTCACTCGACAACGCGGGCCTAGTTCTGACTCGACGCGTGCACGAAGCCGACCCACGAGAACCTATCCCCAATAGCGACTGGGCCTTTTCAGACTGTACGAACAAACCATTTCCTGGTACGCCAAGCACGACAAAACTCTCACTTAAAGACGGCTTTGATCCAAACTACATTTACGAACTGGTCTATACCGCCAAAGATCCGCTGGTACTGGGCTTAGGGTTTGCGGCCATCCGGGACATTACGTCGTTTCTGCGGAGCAACGCAACCGACGAAGCGGGTAACCGCAATCCACTGACAGTCGGCGCAGCAACTGTACCTGTCCGGGCGGCTATCATGCAGGGTGTTTCGCAGTGCAGCAATTTCACCCGAACATTTTTGCAGTTAGGCTTTAACAAGGACGAAGCCGGTAAACGAGTCTTCGACGGCATCAATGCTCACATCGCCACCCGACGCATTTCCCTGAACGTCCGCTTTGGCCGGCCCGGCGGTGGTGGGCTACAACGGGAGGACCATCTGTATCCGAGCAATGAGCCCCCGTTTACCTGGCAGGTAACGAAAGACCCCGTTTCGGGCATAACCGGCGGCATCCTGGAAGCCTGTTCGCCCGACGGTAATTGCCCTAAGATCATGCAGACGCTTAGTTCGTCTGAATACCGGCAGATTCGGGCGTCGCTGCCCACGACCGATCCAGCGGGGAAACAGGATCTGGACATCCCCGATAACGTGCGGATTTATCTGTTCGCCGGGACGCAGCATACGCCTAACGGTGCCCTGGACCCAACAACGGGGTTTTCCATGAACCACAACCCATATCAGCCGGGATTACGGGCGTTACTCATCGCTCTGGAGCAGTGGGTACTGGCCGATAAACAGCCGCCCGCCAGCGTGTACCCAACCATCAAGACCGAAACGCTCGTGCTCCCGGATCAGAAAAGTGTGGGCTGGCCCGCTATTCCGGGCGTAGTTTACAACGGACAGTTCAACAACGTACCGCTGCTCAACTTTGGCCCTGCCTACGACATGCACCACGTAACGGGCATCGTCACGGAAGAACCACCGCAGCCGATCCGGGAAAACGTGTACGCGGTCCTGGTGCCCAAAGTGGATCAGGACGGCAACGAGGTCGCTGGCATCCGGAATACCGCCATCCGCGTTCCGCTGGGCACCTATACCGGCTGGGCTGTTCGGCGAGCGGGCTACGGCCAGGGGGACCTGGCTTCACTGAATGGTATGTTCATTCCCTTCAAAAAAACGAAGGCAGAACGAGTAGCCGCTGGCGATCCGCGTCTCTCACTTGAAGAACGTTACGGCACTCACGCAGCCTACGTGGAAGCCGTCCGTAAAGCTGCCGATGCACTCGTCCAGGAGGGCTTTCTCCTCCCCGAAGACGCCAGAGCGGATGTTGAGAATGCCCGAAAAAGTGATATCCTGAACTAACCACCGTACGTTATGCTGTCAATTCTGGGATTTGCCACCATCGGTCTGTTCCTCATCCTGATTATCACTAAGCGGCTGTCGGTCATCACGGCCCTGGTCCTGGTGCCAGTAGTGATGGGGCTACTGGCCGGTTTCGGTCCCAAAGAACTGGGGGACATGATTCTGGCGGGGATCAAGCAGGTAGCCCCAACGGGCATTCTGCTCATGTTTGCGGTCTTGTATTTCGCCACCATGCTCGATGCCGGGCTATTCGACCCCATCGTCGTCGGTATCATCCGGTACGTCAAGGGCGATCCGCTGAAAGTGATTATGGGTACCGCCATCCTGACGATGATCGTGCACCTCGACGGCGACGGCACCGCTACGTTCATGATTGTTATGTCGGCCTTTCTGCCCATTTATCGACAGCTAAACATCAATCGGTTAATCCTGCCGGGCATCGTCGCGCTTAGCGTTGGACCACTGCACCTCGTGCCCTGGTCCGGTACGTCGGCGCGGGCAATTTCGACCCTGAAAACTGATGCGACGCAGTTGTTCAATCCGAACATTCCAGCTATTCTGGCGGGTATCGCCTGGGTACTTTTTGTGGCTTACTGGTTAGGGCGTCAGGAGCGGAAACGGTTGGGTATTGTGGACCTGAACTACGCCCATCACGAGAGCCTGACCGAGCAACAGCGGACGTTACGTCGCCCTAAACTATTCTGGATCAACGCTATTCTGACCATTGGGCTCATCGTTACGTTGATGAAGGGCTGGGTACCAGCCCCGGCACTGTTTATCGTGGCGGCTGTGATCGCGCTGCTGATTAACTATCCGAAGTTACCCGACCAGCAGAAAGTCCTGCGAGGCCATGGCAACAATATCTTCCTGGTATCGAGTATGATCTTTGCCGCCGGTGTTTTCTCGGGCATTCTGACCGGTGCCAAGATGATCGACGCCATGGCCACTTCACTGGTGTCGCTCATTCCCGAACAACACGCGGCCTGGTTGCCCACGCTTACGGCCGTAACAAGTATGCCCGCGAGTCTGTTGTTTACACCCGACGCGTATTATTTTGGCGTCGTGCCGATTTTGAGCCAGACGGCTACGCAGTTTGGCATCGATCCGCTGGAGATTGGACGGGCTGCCTTGCTGGGCCAGATGACAGTTGGCTTTCCGGTCAGCCCGCTAACGGCCTCCACATTTTTGCTGGTAGGCCTAGCTGAAGTAGACCTCGGCGACCACCAGCGATTTATTCTCAAGTGGGCATTTGGCACGACGCTGGTCATGACCCTAGCGGCTCTGCTCACTGGATCCATTCATCTGTAATCCCTCCCGGTCATTTTGGCTTAACCGATGGCCGTTACCGACTATGAAAGAAACGATTCGCATTGGTTGCGGGGCTGGGTTTTCCGGTGATCGACTTGAACCAGCCGTTATTCTGGCGCAGAAAGGCAACCTGGATTATCTGGTATTGGAGTGTCTGGCTGAGCGAACGATTGCCCTGGCGCAGAAGCGGAAGCGACAAAATCCGGAGCTGGGGTATGACCCGCTGATTGAACGCCGGATTGAGTTGTTACTTCCCCATCTGATTACGAATAACGTTCGGTTAATTACGAATATGGGAGCCGCGACCCCGCTGGCCGCGGGGCAAAAGATCATTGAGATTGCTCAGCGACTGAGTCTCACCATCAAAGTAGCCGTTGTTACGGGTGATGACGTATTTACGCAGCTGACAGGCAGCGAAGCCGCGCTGGAAACGGGAAACCCTCTTTCGGCGTCCGGCACGCTCATTTCAGCCAACGCGTACCTGGGTATTGACGCCATCCTCCCCGCTCTGGCTACGGGCGCAAACATCGTCATTACCGGCCGCGTCGCCGATCCGTCGCTGTTCGTGGCTCCGCTCGTGCATGAGTTCGGCTGGTCGCTGGACGATGCGGATTTGATCGGTCAGGGAACGGTTATTGGGCATTTGCTGGAGTGTGCCGGGCAACTCACCGGCGGCTATTTCGCCGATTCCGCTGGCCCAAAAGCCATCCCGAATATGGCGCACCTGGGGCATCCTTTCGCCGATGTTTCGGCAGATGGGCGAGCTACATTCGGTAAAGTGGCGGGTACGGGCGGACGCCTGAACGTAGCGACGGCAAAAGAGCAGTTGCTGTACGAAGTCATGGACCCGAGTCGCTACATCACCCCCGACGTAATAGCGGATTTTACACAGGTATCGCTGACTGAAGTTGGCCCTGACAAGGTTCAGGCTGCCGGTGGGCGTGGTGGTACTCGTCCTGATACACTGAAGGTCAGCGTCGGCTACGATGGCGGTTATATTGGCGAGGGCGAAATCTCGTATGCGGGCGCGAACGCTCTGGGACGGGCTCAACTGGCCGGAGCCATCATTCAGGAACGGCTTCAGGATCGATTCAGCGACCTCCGCGTCGATTACATCGGCAGTACGTCCGTCCACCGAAGCAATTTTGGCAATCCTCCAGCCCCGTACGAAATCCGGCTGCGGGTTGCGGGTCGCGCTACGTCAGCACAACTTGCAGCCCTCGTTGGCGAAGAAGTGGAAGCCCTCTATACCAACGGCCCGGCGGGTGGCGGAGGTGCCCGAAAATACGTCCATGAAGTTGTCGGAATCGTTTCGACCCTCATTGATCGCCATCAATTAACTCCCCACGTTACGGTCTTCCAATCATGACAATCAAGCTCTATGACATTGCCCACAGCCGGGCGGGCGACAAAGGCAATACGCTGACGCTGTCGCTGATTCCGTACAATGCCGACGACTACGAACTGCTTAGACGTCAGGTCACGGCCGAAGCCGTTAAACAGCACCTTCAGGCTATTGTAGCGGGCGAGATAACACGCTACGAATTACCAAATCTACCCGCCCTTCAATTCGTATGTCAGCAGGCGCTGATGGGGGGCGTAACAACTTCTCTGACAATGGACACGCATGGTAAAAGTCTGAGCTACGCCCTGCTGGAAATGCCAATTACCCGCTGAATTACTAATCTCTTACCCAACCTGTTTCTATGAAAACACTCGCTACGCTAGCGGCTGGTCTGTTTCTATCGGCTACGGCCCTGGCCCAGACCGAACCACCCCGCCGACCGCTACCCATAATCGACGTGCATGTGCACGCCATGAAAGTCAATCCAAGTTTTTCGATCGAAATGTGCCCGTGGTTTCTGCGGGATATGCCCGGTAGCGACCCGAACCAGCAGATGCGGGCGTTCCTGAACACCGAGTGCGTCGATCCACTGCAACCGGCCAAATCCGACAAGGAAATGCAGGAAGCCGTGCTGGCAACCATGGAACGCCTAAACATGACCATTGTGGCCTACGGCGACCCAACAATTTTACGTCAGTGGAAGAAAGCGGCTCCAGACCGGGTTATTCCCGGCATTGGTGTCAGCTCGCCGAATGAAATGAGCGTGAAAGCCTTTACGGATTCGCTGTCGTCCGGTTTTTACAAAGTTATGGGCGAGGTCGCTCCTCAATACCAGGGCTTGTCGCCGAGTGATCCCTCCCTCGATGGGTATTTTGCCGCAGCCGAAAAACTAAACATTCCGGTGGGTATCCACATGGGGACGGGTGGTAATGGGATGGCGAACCTCACCCAGGCTAAATACCGGGCGTCGCTGGGGCGGCCATTCCTGCTGGAAGATTTACTCGCTAAACATCCTAAGCTGAAAGTCTGGGTGATGCACGCAGGCTACCCCATGGCGGACGAAATGATTGCGCTAATGGGGGCTAACGCATACGTCTACGTGGATCTGGCGGGTTTCATCTGGAGCTACCCTCAAGCCGAAATTCACGCGTACCTCAAACGGCTGGTGCAGGCGGGCTTTGGTAAACGAATTTTATACGGCACCGATTTTATGGTCTGGCCCAAACTCTTTGAAACGTCAATCAGCATCATCGAGAACGCCGACTATCTGTCGTTCGATCAGAAACGGGATATAATGTTCAATAACGCCGTGCGTTTTTTCCGGCTGGATGCCAGTAAGTTCAAATAAATAGCTCGAAATCATCGACTGCCAGCGGGGACGGGGATCGATTCTGAATCGGTCCCCGTCCCCGCTGGTGTTTAAGCCATGCGCTAAAGCCCTCATTGCCTAACGCAACGATCATCTACAGAAGCGTTACGTGCGCAACATTTACCTGTTGAAGAGGTTCTTACCCACACAACCACTCTGTTCAAGCTGATGAAACTACTCGCTTTCTTGCTGCTCTTTGCGCCTTCCTATTTATTGGCTCAATCGAGCGATTTATTCAAAAAGGGGAATTCTGTTTACGTGGAATCATCATCCAAAAACCCCAATGTTCAGGAAACCGAACAGGCTTTTGTGGCCCATCTTCGTGAATCTGGGCTCTGGACGGTCACATCCAGTAAGCAGCAGGCTAACTACGTCATTAAGCTGGATGTCGAAACGAGCAAAGGAATAAGGCTAACCTCCTGGGGTGGCACGTCGGTTGACTGTAGCGCAAAAATTTACGACAAAAACGACGCCGTTGTCTGGGAGTCCGATACGTACAAAGCAAGCCCGAACGGCACCAACGGCTTCAACGCCAAGAAGGCCGCAGCACGAAAACTAGCAAACGCCATTGAGCGAAAGATCAAATAAATCAAGGGGTGAGATCACCGCTACTTGGTAGCCGTGATCTCACCCCTTGATTCTGCATCAGTCCTCCTCCAGACAGCCTCTTACCGGCTGGTGGTTACCATAGTACTGGTCGTAAATGTTTTAGACTGCGTCCCGAGCACGTACGTACCACTCGTGTACAGCCCATTCGACAACGCCCCACCCGTTACGCTTCCTCCTGTATAGACTTTATATGTTGTACCGGTTCTGAGATTGGGGCTGGAAAACAGCATCGTTGCATAAGACCTTGGAATCAGGAACGTAACGGTTTCGGTGCCGTCGTTAGCTTCAATGTGAAACAATTGGTTAGCCGTACCCGATCCCAAAATAACTGATGGCTGCGTACTGATACTGGCTGTTGGCGTGCTGGTAGCCCCACCAATTCCGATCATAACGCCACCCGTAATTTTGAACGTATTCCGGTCGCAATCAAAGCCTTCTTCCGGTCCACCCGCGCCTGCCGAAATAACTTGTCCGCCCGTTACGGTCAGTTTACCGTTCGAATCAATACCGTCATTGTTGCTGCTATAAGCGTAAATCGTGCCGCCATTAATGTAGATAAACGTACCAGCGTTGATGCCATCGTCGTAGGTACGTAACGTAATCGTACCCTTATTAATCGTCAGTACGCTCTTGCTTTCGATCCCCTCGCCCGCCGTCGACGTAATGCTAATGACCCCACCGTTGATGGTCAGGTACGGATCAATGGTTGTATCCGTATCGTACGAAGCAGCAATACCCTTATCGGCCACGTTGATGGTGAACGTACCGTTGTTGATAACAACATATCCTTCCTCACACTGAATACCGTCGTTAGAAGCCGCTAAGATTACGGTTCCCCCATCGGCAATGAACGCGTCGTTTGTGTGGATGCCGTCCGAAGCCGCCCCAGTAATATTGATAGTGCCGCTGATGATCCGGACGTAGTCGTCGCTACAAATGGCGTGTTTATTATTCCCCTTCACATTCAGCGTACCGCTGCCGCTAAAAATCAGCTGCCCCTCGCTGAACAGAGTCCCTTTCTGGTCTTCCGTGCCGCTGGCGGTGTAGGTGGCTGCGTCCGTCAGCGAATTTGTCGTGTTGTCGGCCAGTACGACGAAGGCCCGCTTACCCGACTGGATATTGATGGCCGGACCGTCGTTGTTGGTGATGTTTACGCCGTTGAGCGTCAGCAGAAATTTCTTGTCACTGTAAATCTTCACCGAACCATTGGTGGTCGTCCCAGTCAGTACGTAAGCCACCCCCGTTGCTGTGGCGGTAATGATCACATCACCGTTGCTTTGGGTGATCGTTACGCCATTGCCCGCCAGCGGATTCGAGATGGTAGCCGTAGCGCCCATACCAATGGTCACCGTTGATGAAAAGGTCGAATTGACCAGCAGGTCTTCTGAGTTGGCCGCCGTGGCCGTGCTGCCCTCCGGCACCGATGTTGTGCTGGCAATGTTGCTGATGACCACACCCGCGGAACCGGTAGTTGTGGTTGTACTACCGGTTCCAGTCGTACCGGATGGCGTTACGTCTGTATTTTTTGAGCAAGCCGCGAGCAGTGTTATCAATACCCCAGTAAGAGCAACTACCAGCAAGTGATGGAACCCTAAATGAGTAGCAGTCTGACCTGCGCGGTAAGACAGGCGCCTAGTGGACGAATCGAATAGCATATTGGTATCAGTTGTATCCCCCAATACGCCTGATCGTTTGTCGCTGTTGCGACGTTGACTTATTTTCTTAAGCTCTTTTTAATTCTCGACTGCCCCACTTTCACATTCAGTCGATTGCGGAGCGAATTCAACTATTATCGTGCCGGCGTACGGGCCTCCCGCTTGATTCAGCTATTTTTATCAATGCGAATGCAGACGTACCAAGCAGCTTACAAACAGATTCCTTAGAAAATCTAACAAATGCCATAGTGGTCATTGAACGTAACAGTATTTCGGGACGTAGCTATACGAACGCTGGATGATGAGCCAAACGCCCACTTCGCTACGGGAGAGGGTATAAACTACGGGGCATAAAAGCCTCACGCGTTCTAGGACGCCACTCAGACGTAACGTCCATACATTACTAAAAATATATATGAGAAAGTTCGAACACCGTATTCTGCACGTTACGCCAGACAGTATCTGGAGCGTCAAGATTGATGCCCAGCAATTAACCGATACGCTTAATGAGCTAGGGCGCCAAGGATGGGAAGTCGTGTCGGCAGTCGATACCGATATTTCCGGGAGTGGGGTGAAAGCATTGATGTTTGTCCTGAAACGCGAACTGCCGTAGCCAGTGGCCTTTGCGGGTGCCACACGCCAGAAGCGTCAACTCATATAGAATCAACCGGTTGCGAGACGGGTATAAATTTTCTGACTACCGCATACCCGTTGACCCGTCGGATTCAGCTATTTTTATCAACGTGAATCCAGCTAATCATCCGGAGTAACTGTCATCTGAGCAATCAGAAAATTCGACAGAATCCGGTTCAGACAACAGTACTACATGCAGTTTTCCCACCTCCATACGCACACCCAGTACTCACTGCTCGACGGGCAGGCCGACATCAAGAAGCTGATAAAGAAGGCTAAAGGTGATAACATGCCCGCCGTCGCGATCACTGATCACGGCAATATGTTCGGGGTGTTTGAGTTTGTGGCTGAAGCCAGCAAGCAAGGCATCAAGCCTATCGTCGGATGTGAATTTTACGTGGTTGACGACCACACCCGCAAGCAGTTTACCAAGGAGCAGAAGGATATTCGCTATCACCAACTGCTGCTGGCGAAGAACCCGCAGGGCTATAAAAACCTGGCGAAACTGTGCTCGCTGGGCTACATGGAGGGACTGTATGGCAAGTACCCGCGCGTCACGAAAGAGCTGATCGACAAATACAAGGAAGGGCTGATCGCGACGACCTGCTGCATCGGGGCTATTGTGCCGAAAACGATTCTGAAAAAAGGTGAGGAAGCTGCCGAAATTGAGTTCAAGTGGTGGCTCGACCGCTTTGGCGACGACTATTACGTTGAGTTGCAGCGGCACGAAATTCCCGACCAGATCAAGGCCAACGAGGTACTGGTCAAGTTCGCCCGGAAATACAACGTCAAAATCATCGCGTCGAACGATTCGCACTACGTCGATCGCGACGACTGGGTAGCGCACGATATTCTGTTGTGTGTAAACACGGGCGAAAAGCAGAGTACGCCGTCAATGAAGGAATTCAACGACGAAGAAGCGATGCCTAAAAACACGCGCTTCGCCTTCTTCTCCGATCAGTTTTATTTCAAGAACACGCAGGAGATGACGACGCTGTTTGCCGACATGCCCGAAGCGATCGACAACACCAATGAGATCGTTGGCAAGGTCGAGACGCTGAAGCTGAAACGCGATATTCTGCTGCCTAACTTCCCGATTCCCAGCGAATTCCAGCTGCACACCGACGACGTCGCTAACCAATGGGAGTTTTTGAAGCACCTGACCTACGAAGGGGCCCGGAAACGCTACGGAGAGATCGAAAGCCACGTACAGGAACGACTTGACTTCGAGTTGTTTACCATCAAGACGATGGGTTTCGCCGGTTACTTTTTGATCGTGGCTGACTTTATTCAGGCCGGTCGCGACCTGGGCGTGATGGTGGGACCCGGGCGGGGTTCGGCGGCTGGGTCGGCGGTGGCGTATTGCATCGGAATTACCAACATCGACCCCATCAAGTACGACTTGCTGTTTGAGCGCTTCCTCAATCCCGACCGGAAATCGATGCCCGATATCGACACGGACTTCGATGATGAAGGCCGGCAGAAGGTAATCGATTACGTCGTGCAGAAGTACGGTAAGCAGCAGGTAGCGGCTATCGTGACCTACGGTACGATGGCGGCTAAATCAGCGATCAAAGACGTGTCGCGGGTGATGGATTTGCCCTTGTCCGATGCCAACGCCCTTGCCAAGCTGGTGCCGGATAAGCCGACGTACAACATGACCCTGCGCCGGATTTTCGAAGATCCGATCGAAGGGCCCGGCGGGCTGGCGAACGTGATTCAGCCGGAAGAGGTCGAGAATGTCCGGCGGATGCGAGCGCTTGAACTGGGCGACCAAAGCGTGGGTCGGACGATGAAACTCATCGATACCGAGAAAGTGCAGAACGTGCTGCAACAGGCGCGACGGCTGGAAGGTACGGTGCGGAACACGGGCGTTCACGCGGCCGGTATCATCATTGCTCCCGACGATCTGTCGAATATCGTTCCCGTCTCGACGTCAAAAGATACCAACCTCATTATCACCCAGTATGAGGGTAAAGTAATCGAGGACGCGGGGGTTATCAAGATGGACTTTCTGGGGTTGCGTAACCTCACGATCATCAAGGAATGTCTGCGGCTCATCAAGCAAAACCACGGCGGTCTGATCATCAACGGTGTCGAAACCGACATCGACGACATTCCGCTCGACGACCCGAAAGCCTACGAACTGTTTCAGCGCGGGGAAACCAACGCTATCTTCCAGTTCGAATCCGACGGGATGAAGAAGTACATGAAGGACCTCAAGCCTGACCGCTTCGAGGACCTGATTGCGATGAACGCCCTGTACCGTCCGGGCCCGATTCAGTACATCCCCACCTTCATCAACCGGAAACACGGTCGGGAGGAAGTCAAGTACGACCTGCCCGAGATGGAGGAGTATCTGGCAGATACGTACGGCATTACGGTATATCAGGAGCAGTTGATGTTGCTGTCGCAGAAGCTCGGTAACTTCACCAAAGGCGACGCCGACGTCCTGCGGAAGGCGATGGGTAAGAAAGACCGCGCGACGCTCGACAAGATGAAGGGCAAGTTCATGGACGGTTGCGCGGCCAATAAGCTGAACGCGAAGATCTGCGAGAAAATCTGGACCGACTGGGAAGCCTTCGCGTCGTACGCCTTCAACAAGTCGCACTCGACCTGTTACGCGTTTGTAGCGTACCAGACGGCCTACCTCAAAACGTATTACAAGTCGGAATACATGGCGGCCGTTTTGACGAGTTGCCTGGGCAACATCGAAAAAATTACCTTCTTCCTCGAAGAGTGTAAGAATATCGGTATTCCCGTACTCGGCCCCGACGTCAACGAATCGGAGCGGGTGTTCGGGGTAAATAAAAAGGGCGAAATTCGCTTTGGTCTGGCCGGTATCAAGGGCGCGGGTGACGCGGCTGTAGAAGCCATCATCGACGAGCGAACCGCCGGGGGCGAATACAAAGACGTCTTCGATTTCATCATCCGGGTCAACCTGCGGACGGTGAACAAGAAAACACTTGAATCGCTGGCGTATGCCGGGGCTTTCGACGCGCTGGAACCCGATTATCACCGGGCTCAGTATTTCGATGTGCCGCCGACTGAAACCAGCCCGTTCTTGGAAAAAATTATTCGGTACGGTAACAACTACCACGCGGAGAAAGCAGCCGCGCAGCAGTCGCTATTCGGCGCGATGATGGGGGGCGAACCGATGCTGGCCCGGCCTAAACCGCCCACGGTGCCGAGCTGGAATCAGATCGAGAAACTTAAGTTCGAGAAAGAAGTCGTCGGGTTCTACATCACCGGCCACCCGCTTGATGAGTTCCGGCTTGAGATGGAAGGTTTCTGCAACTGTACACTCGACAAACTCTACGAAACCAAGGCGCCTGAGATCAAGGTAGCCGGTATCGTGTCGTCGATGCAGGTGCGGATTACCAAGACCGGCAATCCGTTCTGTATTTTCAAGCTGGAAGATTATAACACCTCGGTCGAGCTAGCGCTGTTCGGTGACGATTACGTGCGGCTGGGGCAATACGTCGATGTGGGGCGCTTCCTGCACATCACGGGTAAAACGCAGAACAAGTGGAACTCCGATCAGCTGGAATTCAAACCCGCGTCGATCCGACTACTTAATGAGATGCGCGAGAAAATGTGTAAGGAGGTACGCGTCTCGCTTACCCTCGACGCCTTGAGTGCCCAACTGGTCAGTCAGATCAATGACCTGATCAACGCTCACCCTGGCACCTGTACCCTATCACTGAACGTAGTCGACCCCGATGAACGGCTGGAAATTAGTTTGCAGTCGCGCACGCTCAAAGTCTCGCCCGCTAACACATTGTTACGTGGTCTGGATAGTCTGGAAGGCGTCAGCTATAAAGTGGCTTAATCACCAAACGTACCAAAACAGCTTCGGGAATCTCATGATTTGAGTTTCCCGAAGCTGTTTTGATATATTTTCCCTTCCCTTGGCCACGTAAACTTTATAGCAGACCAGGTTTCGTTGATGCTCAATGTTTTGCTTTCAACCAAACCATAATCATACCCGATTTTTATGACCGTGGGTAGGGTGAGATCGGTATTCATCTTGCCGCCTTTGGGCCAGGATAGCCAGAGTGCGCCGGTTTTGGCCAGACAGTTCATCAGAGCGGGAAAGTGCTCGTGCATGTCAGCCTGTTTTGTCACAAAGAGATGAATATATTCAAACACACCATCACGGCTCGTCTCTACAGTTAGGGTAGGTAACTCAATGGCGTCAATAGCCTCACCAGGAGCGTTAACTAGTAGGGTACGCGCCCCTGCCCTGATACCCATTTTTGCTGACACGGGTTTTATCATACGAATTGGCTTCTCTATGACTGAACTAAAGCCGTTAACTCGCTAACAACGTGCGCTGTTTTCATTCGAATAATTTGTTATCTACGACTTCATCCCAAATCATAAGCAACCGTCACGATCGTGTGGCCTGCCCCCATCCGAATTAGAGTTTATAGAATTGAGATAGTCAGTAATGCTGGTGCTATTCAGTTCGCAATATCTTTTCCATTTTACGGCCTTTCGCTAACTCATCGACCAGTTTGTCCAAATACCTCACCTGTCGTGTCAATGAGTTTTCGATATCTTCCAACCTATAACCACAGATTACACCACTGATGAGTTGTGCATTAGGGTTCAATGTAGCCTGTTGAAAAAACGTTTTGAACGTAACTTGTTCATCAATCAGTGCCTGCTGTTTATTTTCATCGAAACCAGTTAACCATTCGATGACCTGCTGCAATTCTGCTTTCGTTCTACCTTTCTTTTCCACTTTCGACAGATAGGCGGGATATACTGAGGAAAATTTCAGCATTGCCATACGTTCATTGTGCTTATCTGAATCGTTCATATCTATAAAAGTAATCTGGATATCAATCTCGGTATTTTCCGTACTACTTCAGCCTCTGCAGTATAAGCAAAAAGCCACTACCAATATAGGCAGCGGCTTCTCAAGTAAGACTATTAAAATATCTAACTAATCTTTTTTGTACTGCTGAATGATTTTGTACAGTGCTTTCTGCTTTTCCAGTTCGGGGAAGAACTCGAACAGTTGTACGTGCGCATCGTAGTCAAGCATAAGCGCAGCTTCCAGTTGAATCAACGATTGACGATACTGCCCAGCGTGAATCAGATAAATAGCCGAGCGATAGTACAGATCCGCTTCTTTCGGCATATCCTCTAACCCCATCTGAATGACGTCGTTGGCGCGCATGTAGTCGCCCTGATCGAAGGCAACCAGCGACCAAGTCAGATACACATCAGGATTGTGGCTATCCACTTCAGCGGCTTTCTCAAACGCTTCTATGCTGGACAATACGTTCCCGATCTTGTATTCCGTTTCGGCCACAGCAAGGTAGTACTCGCCGTTCTGGTCGTTCAGCTTGACAGCCTTTTGCAAAAACGGCAGGGCCTCATACCATTTCCCCGATGTGCTCAGGCAAACGCCAATGCCGTACCAGGCTTCGTCCCACATCGTATCCAGTCGAATCGCTTCGCGGTACTCATGGATGGCTTCAGTCATCTTGTCCTGCTTCTCCAGGCTGGCGCCCAGATGACAGTATGTGTCGGCCGTAGCTTCTTCGTACTTCAGCGTCTCGCGGTAACAGGCTTCGGCTTTCTCGAACAGCCCCAGGTTCATGTACGTGTTACCCAGGTTGAAATGGGCCGACGCAAAATCCTCTTTGATAATGATGGCGTAGTCGTACGCTTCGGCGGCTTCGGCGTAGCGCCCCAGCTTGCTGTAAGCAATACCGATGTTATACCAGGCATTATACGAGTACGGCTCCTGATCAATCAACTGCTGGTAATACGACAAACTGTTCTCCAGTTCACCCGTTACGTCCAGACAGAACGCCAGTTCATACAGCGCGTTCTCGTTATTGATGTTGAGCGCAATCGACTTCTTGTACTGTGTAATGGCTTCGTCGTACTTACCCCAGTTCTGGTAACTCTGCCCAAGTTGAAACAAAATATCGTCTTTCTCTTCAGCGCGTTCGAGTAATTCCTCCAGTACCTGTACCGACTCTTCATAGCGCCCAGCCATACTAAGAACAGAACCCTGCATAAAGGGTACGTCCAGATCGCCGGGGTTAAATAAATAGGCTTGTTCTAATAAATCCAGCGCTTCATCGAAACGCTGATAATTAGCCAGAATCTGCGCTTTATCCAGCATCAGTTCCAGCGCGTTCGGAAAGCTTTCCAGACCGGCTTCGCTCGCCTTTAAGGCTTTGTCCAGATCACCACGGTTGAGGTAATGCTCAACTAACTGCTCATAGACATCCAGGTCGAAAAACTGACTTTGCTGCTGGTCCAACATCTGTTCAAAGCGCTGGATTGCTTCTTTTATATCGCCTTCTCGTTCTTCGAACTCTTGCTCCATGCTGTCTCCTTTACGAAAATTGTAGGGCGGATAGGGGCCGCATCAACTGACGCGGTTTATCCTTCTTTGATAGAAATGTAAACCTAAAAAAACAGAACTCCAACCCCCAACCCAACTTTTTATGCTACCGCTGGCGACCGATTAAAGGCGTCGGCAACCCGCTGTAATGTCTCGTTTAGCGGTCGGTATTGAAAACCAGGCAACTGCTCTATCTTGTGCCCGTTGAACTGGTACAACGAGCTGGCCGACCGGGCCGTTTCACGGGTTATCAGGGGAGCTTTGCCGGTTAACCAGGACCGCACCGCTTCCAATGGCCACAACACCTGCGTCAGCAGGGGCGGCACCTGAATGGACGGCGGGCGTTTGCCCAGTACTCCAGCTACCTGTTTTAACAAAGATTGGTACGGAATGGTGCCCCCGTTCAGGATATAGCGCTGCGCCGTTACGTTGCTTTCCATAAGCCGAAACAGGGCGTCGGTTACGTCGAGTACATCAACGTAGTTCATCAGCCCAGCGGGGTAGAACGGTTTTTCGTCGTAAGCGTATTTGAGAAGTTGCAGGCTACTACGGCTCCAGTCGCCCGCACCCAATACGATAGACGGATTGACCATAACGGCATTCAGTCCCTCAGCAATACCCCGCCAGACCTCCAGCTCGGCCCGGTACTTCGTTTGCGCGTAGGCTGAGTTATTGGGCGACTCTTCCCATTTTTGATTTTCGTCAATAATCACCGGCGTTCCGTTTGTCGGCTTCTCTCGTTTCGACACCGGTCGGCCCAGTGCCGCTACAGAACTGAGATAGCCTAGTTTACGGATGCCTGCTTTCAGGCAAACGTTGACGACATTGGCCGTTCCTTCGATATTGATCCGCTCCATTTGCCGCCGGTCTTTCGGTACAAACGACACAATAGCCGCCGTATGGATGACGTCCATGACCGGTGTGGATTCGCCAGGTAGAATGGCCATTTCAAGCGAGGGAATATCCAGTACGTCACCCTCGTGCCAGGTGATCTGGTCGGCTACATCGGTCAGCATGCCGTAGCTGCTTTCCGGCCGTTTCAGCGCCGACACGGTATACCCTTCGGCCAGGTAACGCCGGGCAATATGCGACCCAATGAAGCCGGTCGCGCCGGTAATGAAAACGGATTTAGGTAGTGATGAGGTCACTGTATATTCTTGATTTCGACCCAGTTCAGGAAATTATTCGTAGCGGGTGTGTTGTTCTCCATCATAACCTGACGCAGCTGTTTGTGTAAACATAACAACCTTCGGGTCTGAATTACTAATTTTGCGTTCCAATTACCGGACCATGTCTTTAGAAAATCCCCAACGCTATACCGTTACGGCGGCACTCATCTACGCCAACGGACCGATCCATATCGGTCACCTGGCGGGTTGTTACCTGCCCGCCGATATTTACGTTCGTTACCTCCGCTCGACGGGCAAGGATGTTGCCTTCATCAGCGGTACCGATGAGCACGGCGTCCCCATTACGATCAAGGCCAAGAAGGAAGGCATCACGCCCCAGGAGGTTGTCGATAAATACTACACGCAGATCAAGCAGTCGTTCAGCGACTTCGGCATTTCGTTCGACATCTACTCCCGCACCTCTAATCCTGTACACCACGAAACATCACAGGAGTTTTTTACGAAGATTTACGACAAAGGCGGCTTCATCGAAGAAGTGACCGAGCAGTATTACGACGAGGTTGCGAACCAATTCCTGGCCGACCGGTACATCGTTGGTACGTGCCCGGTTTGCGGCAACCCCAACGCCTACGGTGACCAGTGCGAACGCTGTGGTACGGCACTCAGCCCAACGGAGCTGATTGAGCCTCACTCCACGCTGTCCGGCTCGAAACCTGTTATGCGATCGACTAAGAACTGGTTCCTGCCACTCGACCGGATGCAACCCGAGATCGAAAAATACGTTAACAGCCATACCGAGTGGAAAACGAACGTGTTTGGTCAGTGCCAGTCTTGGCTGAAAGAAGGGCTACGTCCCCGCGCCATGACCCGCGACCTCGACTGGGGCATCAAAGTACCCCTGCCCGATGCCGAAGGCAAAGTACTTTACGTCTGGTTCGACGCGCCCGTTGGGTACATTTCGATGACCAAAGAGTGGGCTGAGCAACAGGGCCGCGACTGGGAACTGTACTGGCGCGATGAGCAAACAAAGCTGGTGCACTTTATCGGCAAGGACAACATCGTTTTCCACTGCATCATCTTCCCGGCAATGCTGATGGCTGAAGGAGCAGGTTCTGCTTCTCCGTACATCCTGGCCGATAACGTACCGGCTAACGAGTTCATGAACCTGGAAGGCGACAAGATCAGCACGTCGCGAAACTGGGCGGTCTGGCTGCACGAGTATCTGGAAGAATTGCCCGGCAAAGAAGATGTATTACGTTACGTCCTGGCAGCCAACGCGCCCGAAACCAAAGACAGCGAGTTTACCTGGAAGGATTTCCAAACCCGCAACAACGCGGAACTGGTGGGTATCTTTGGCAACTTCGTAAACCGGGCAGTAGTGTTGACGCAGAAGTTCTGTGATGGCCACGTTCCAAGCATTGGTGAGCACACGGATTATGATCTTCAGGTGATTGATGAACTGGCGCTCTTCCCCGACCGGATCGGACAGTCCATCAGCCAGTACAAATTCCGGGAATCCCTGGGCCACCTGATGGATCTGGCTCGACTAGGAAATAAGTATCTGGCCGAAACAGAGCCCTGGAAAGTTGTTAAGACCGATCCATTACGCGCGAACACGATCTTGAATCTGGCGCTACAGATCTCAGCAAACCTGAGTATCGTTTGCGAACCATTCCTGCCGTTCACGGCGGAAAAACTGCGTAGCCAGCTCAACATTACCGACAATTTCACTTGGATAGACGCGGGTCGGGCCGACCTGCTGGTCGAAGGCCACAAACTGGGAAAAGGGGAACTGCTGTTCGCCAAAATCGAAGACGACGAGATTAACAAGCAAATCCAGAAACTACTGGACGCTAAACGCATGAATGAACTAGCTACCAAGACCGTACCTGAGTTACGGTCTGAAATTACGTACGACGACTTCGCCAAAATGGATATTCGGATTGGTACGATCGTCGAAGCCGAGCGCGTACCAAAAAGCGATAAACTGCTGAAACTGAAAGTTGACGATGGGATGGGCGGTCGGCAGATTCTGAGCGGTATTGCCAAACATTTCTCGCCCGAAGAATTGATCAACAAGCAGGTTACGTTCCTGGCGAATCTGGCTCCCCGTAAGATGATGGGCCACGAGTCGCAGGGTATGATCCTGATGGCCGAAGACCGCGACGGTAAACTGGCACTCATCGCCCCCGGCGACAACGTCTGGAACGGCGGCACGGTGTCGTAATTGACGTAACATCTATCAAATACAGGAGCCGGAAGCCATGCTTACCGGCTCTTTCTCATTCCACGTAGCAACAGCCCTCACAGCGGCCAGATTCTGGTTTCCTTCGCCATCCTCACGTCGCGCATTCGCTCGCAAAAGTGAACTGGTTACGCATCATCCCTCGTAGCACACAGCCCGATACTCGTTCTTATTTGCCGATTCTGCCTGTGCTGAAACGTTCGCCGGAAAAATCCTGTTACGTTTTCAGACTCGTCATTATTAAATTTCCTCGTGAGCCAAGAACAAAAAAGCGACGGATCGCCGTCCGGACGCATTTTCGACTGGGTAATCCTGCGTCGGCTGTATGACTTTATACGGCCATATCAGGGGCGCTTCTATCTGCTGGTCAGCATCATTTTGCTGTCAGCCTGCCTGGCCCCCCTTTCCCCCCTGCTGATTCGCTACACCATCGATAATGTGATCGCCATAGGCGACTACGCGCGACTCACGCAGATGCTGATCATCATGATTAGCGTGCTGGTCGTGCAGGCCGTCGTCCAGTTTTCTAATACGTACTTATCAGGCTGGTTGGGGCAGCATATTATCCGGGATATTCGGGTGCAGCTTTACCAGAAAATTATTAACCTACGGCTGAAATTCTTCGACAACACACCGATTGGCCGACTCGTTACCCGTTCTATCTCCGATGTTGAAACCCTGGCCGACGTATTCAGCGAAGGCATGGCAGCCATTGCTGGCGACATCCTGCAACTGGTTCTGATCATTGCGGTAATGTTTTATACCGACTGGCGCTTGTCGGCAATCAGCCTGTCTACGATTCCGTTGATGCTGTTCAGTACGTACGTGTTCAAGGAAAAGATTAAGCATTCGTTTAACGAAGTTCGTACGGCCGTTGCTAACCTGAATTCGTTTGTTCAGGAACACATTACGGGCATGAACATTGTCCAGATTTTCGGTAGCGAAAAAATCGAAGCGGAGAAATTCCAGACTATCAACGATGAACATCGTCAGGCGAACATCCGGTCGATCTGGTACTACTCGATTTATTACCCCGTAGCGGATATCATCTCGGCGGTGGCCGTTGGTTTGGTCGTTTGGTATGGCGCGCAGCAAGTGGTCGACTCGAACGTAACGTTTGGTACGATCACCGCTTTTGTGATGTTCATTAACCTGTTCTTCCGACCCATCCGGATGCTGGCCGACCGGTTCAACACGCTCCAGATGGGCATTGTCAGCACCGACCGAATCCTGAAGTTACTGGATAGCGATGAATACACCGTCAACAACGGCAGCTACGCGCCCGAAACCATCCGGGGAGACGTAACGTTCGATCACGTCTGGTTTGCCTACAACGAAGAAAATTACGTCCTGCGCGATATTTCGTTCAACGTCAAAGCGGGTGAAACAGTAGCTTTCGTAGGGGCAACTGGTGCGGGTAAGTCATCGATCATCAATCTCCTCAGTCGTTTCTACGATATCAACAAAGGAGAAATCAAGGTCGATGGTATCGACATCCATGACTACGAGCTGGGTCACCTCCGCCGGAATATCGGTGTTGTGTTACAGGACGTTTTTCTGTTTTCCGATACCATTGAGAACAATATTACGCTGGGCGATCAGAGCATCACCCGGGAGAAGATCGTTGAAGCCGCCAAGCTCGTTGGTGTCCACGATTTCATCGAGCGGCTTCCCGGCGGGTATAGTTACAACGTGATGGAACGGGGCGCCACCATTTCAGTGGGGCAGCGGCAGTTGATTTCATTCGTTCGGGCTATGGTTCAGAACCCACGTATCATTGTGCTGGACGAAGCGACCTCGTCGGTCGATACGGAAACGGAAGAAATGATTCAGGACGCCATCAGTAAGCTGATGAAGGGACGTACAGCCGTTGTGATTGCTCACCGGTTGTCAACGATTCAGAAAGCGAATAAGATTATTGTGGTAGACAAAGGCCAGATTGTCGAACAGGGCAATCACGAAGAGCTTATTCAGCAGGAAGGTTTCTACGCCAATCTCTACCGGATGCAGTACAAGGAAGTAGTCTAAGCACTTACTCTTCCCGCTTGACATTAAACGATCACTTTTAGTAGGTGATCGTTTTTTTTATATCCGTTGACAAGCCCGGCTATTTATCTAAAAATCAATTCATAAATTAGCCTGCTGCATTTCTATCTAGTAACCCCTCACCGATGACAAAACAATTACTTACGTTACTATTCTTCAATGCTTTCGGTCTGTCTCTTCAAGCCCAGCGGGTCGTTTCGACGACATCGCCCAATCGATCGATTGCCGTAATGGTGCGCCAGGCAGCCTCAGGATCGGTAACGTATCAAGTGAATTACAAGGGCCAGCCCATTCTGGCTCCTTCCGGGCTCGGCTTTGTGTTCAGTAAGCCCAAGGTTTCGCTCTCCCAGTTCAATATCGTTGCGATGGATTCATCGGCCCATGACGATACGTGGCAACCGGTCTGGGGGGAAACGAAAACCATACGGGATCAGTACAAAGAACTGGCCGTTACGTTACAGGACAAAAGCAGTTCGGGCATTCAAGTCCGCGTTCGTTTTCGGGTGTTCGATGACGGTCTTGGCTTTCGGTACGAATTTCCGGAACAGAAAGCGCTGACGCATTTCGTCGTCGACGATGAGCTGACTCAGTTTGCCTTCACCGCCAACCATAAAACCTTCTGGCAGCCCGGCGACTACGACTCTAACGAGTACCTCTACAACACAACCAGATTGTCAGAAGTCGACGCCGTCAAAGCGTCGGATCGAGAGAAGGACACGGCGCTCAAAACCGTCATTGGCCCCAACGCTGTACAAACGCCCCTGCTGCTTAAAACTGATCAGGGTGTGTACATCAGCCTATACGAGGCAGCCCTTCTGAATTATCCAGTTCTGCACCTGCAGCTCAACAAACAGACCAATACCCTGACCGCTCAGCTGACACCCGATGCGGTGGGCAACAAGGCGTATTTACAAACCCCGGCGCAGACGCCCTGGCGTACCGTCCTGATTAGCGATAAGGCGACCGATTTGCTGGCGTCGAAGATGATTCTGAACCTGAACGAGCCCTCAAAAATTGGCGATACGTCCTGGATCAAACCGCAGAAATTTGTGGGGATGTGGTGGGAGATGCACATCGGAAAAGCCACCTGGGAACGGGCGGGCGGAAAACATGGCGCGAATACGCAAAACGTTAAAAAGTACATCGACTTTGCCGCCAAATACGGTTTCGATGGCGTATTGGTCGAAGGGTGGAATGAAGGTTGGGAGGATTGGTTTGGCAACTGGAAAGAAGACGTGTTTGATTTCGTTACGCCCTACCCCGACTACAATCTGGACTCACTAACGGCTTACGCTCACAGCAAAGGGGTACGGATCATTATGCACCACGAAACGTCCGGCTCGGTTACGAACTACGAACGGCGGATGGATGCGGCTTTCCAGTACATGGTTGATCACGATATCAACACCGTCAAAACGGGTTACGTCGGGCGGATCATTCCCCGGGGCGAACACCACGACAGCCAATGGATGATCAAACACTACCAACGCGTGGCCGAAAAAGCCGCTCAGTACAAGATCATGGTTGACTCGCACGAATCGGCGCATCCCACCGGCCTGCATCGAACCTACCCCAACTGGATGGCCAGTGAAGCCGCCCGGGGCAGTGAATTCAATAACGCGCCCACCTTAGGCATTACGCCCGAACATACTACCATCCTGCCGTTCACGCGGCTACTGGGTGGCCCAATGGATTTTACACCTGGTCTGTTTCGTTTCCGGCTGAATCAGTTTGACAGCACTCGTACGACCCGCGTTCGTACGACGCTGGCGAAGCAGCTTGCCTTGTACATAACCATGTACAGCCCGTTACAGATGGTAGCGGATCTACCCGAAAATTACGAAAGGCACCTGGACGCTTTTCAGTTCATCCGTGACGTAGCGGTAGACTGGGACGATACAAAGATTGTTGCCGCGGAGCCAGGCGACTATATCTTGGTGGCGCGCAAGGCAAAAGGAACTGATACATGGTTTTTGGGAGCTATTACCGACGAAAACAGTCGGGATTTACCGCTGACATTAGACTTCTTACCAGCTGGACAAACCTATCAGGCTATCATTTACCGCGACGGCCCCAACGCCGACTGGGACACGAATCCAGAATCGTACGTCATCGAAAAGAAAATGGTTACGGCGAAGACGAAATTACCGCTACACTTGGCTAAAGGGGGCGGCTGCGCCATCCAGTTTGTTCGGCAGAAGTAAGTAAATAAACCTGTTCAGAACAACAAGGGGCACAAACCCGTCGGCTTGTGCCCCTTGTTATTTATATACTGCTTATTTCGACTTCTTGCCCCACAGTGCTTCCTCCTCTTCCTCCAGATTGGCACCGGTGATGCCTTCGGAGATTACTTTATGGCCTTCTGCTTGGGGAGCGCATTTAGTAGGACCAGGGCCACTACCATCCAGTGCGTAGGCAATTGATTCCGAGAGATCCTCAGGTGTAATTTTCGCGGGTTTCTCTACTGGTTTAGGGTACTTCTCCCCTGCCTGTTGGTTGATTACTTCCTCATCGGCGGTTGGATCGGAGTCCATACCGGTATCGGCATTACGAGAACTACCACTTGTCAAGTCGCTGGAATCTGGATCAAAGAAGCGCATGAGTACATTGAGTTTAGTTCTGCATCAATAACTAACGGAGGAGCCTTCCTGTTCGGAGAATCTTGCTACTCGTCCAGCCGGCGCACCAGAATTTTATCAATCCGGCTTTTGTCCATGTCAATAATCTCAAATTTGAACTGCTGCCACACAAACGTTTCGCCGGTTTGTGGAATATCCTGCAGAATGTGCAGGGCAAATCCCCCCAACGTATCAAAGCCCGTTAGATTCCGACGATTTTCGACGCTGATAGTAATGTTAAAATACGAGACAAACTCATCAAAGGGCAACTGCGCATCGATCAGGTAGCTGCCATCCTCACGAGTAACGATTTCGTGCTCATCGTCAGCATCATCGGTAATATCCCCGACCAGCACGTCCAGGATGTCGTTCAGCGTAACCATACCCAGAATCCCTCCGTATTCGTCAACGATGATTCCCACGTACATTCTTCGCTCCCGGAACCGTTCCAGTACCTGATACGCCCGATTATTTTCAGGAATGAATAACGCATCCCGCTTGATCTCCATCAGGCGCTGCAGCTCAGTATCGAGGTCTTTTCCCAGAAAATCTTTCGAGTAAATCAGCCCAACCACATCGTCGATGCCATCCCGGCAAAGCGGAAAAACGGAGTGCTTATATTCCAGTATCTTTTCCCGGTTTTCGGCAGGGTCGTCGTCCAGATCCAGATACACAATCTCCTGCCGATTGGTCATCAGCGACGTAATGCGCCGGTCGCCGAGTTGGAATACGTTTTGAACGATTTCCTGCTCAATTTCTTCGATGGTACCTCCGGTGGTACCCTCCTGAATCATACTCTTGATTTCCTCTTCTGTAACCGCGCTCTCGTTCGGGCGAATCTGTAAGATTTTGAGCAGCAGATCGCTGGAAAACGTCAGCAACGTAATAAATGGCGAGGTCACTTTCGACAACAGAATCATGGGAGCCGCTACCGTCTTGGCAATACCTTCAGGATTGGATAGACCAATCCGTTTAGGCACCAGTTCCCCCAGTACCAGCGAAAGATAAGTCAGCAGCAACAGGACCAGCACGACGGCAATCGAGTGCGCGTAGGGACGGAATATGTCCACCTGCGCTACCATGTTCTGGGCGTCATCGGTCAGCTTATCACCGGAAAAAATACCCAGTAAAATACCGATGAGCGTAATACCAATCTGCACGGTCGACAGGAAGCGGTTGGGGGAATTTGCTAGATCGAGGGCTACCTGCGCCCGCCGGTCACCGTTTTTGGCAGCTGTTTCAAGTTTGGAACGACGTGATGAAACCAGTGCAATTTCTGACATGGAAAAGACTCCATTCAGCAATGTCAACACTAAAATTATAAGTATCTCCACAAAGGAAATGAGGTTGTCCTTCGCAAAAATAAAGAAACCGGTCAGGTTTCCTACTGAATCATCCGTGGTGCAAAACGCCGGTTTCATTACTTTTACAGTTCGAACCGTTTCTGTTCCAATGATTGTTTTTCTAAACGACCGTCCCATTCGGCTCGTTGGCGCCAAAACCGCTACACAGGCAGAGGCTTCGGCAAGCAGCAAACCACTGAGTGATTACGATCACATTATCGACGCTCGTCTGGAAACACTGAAGGCTGAATCGCTGCAGGGACACCTTTTGATTTTAAACTCAACCCCTGCCCTGATCGCTAAGCTGCTGACGCTTTTGCAAGCGGACACGATCAATGATTTGCTCTCGGTTACGCTCTCCTGCCTCAACAAAAGTGATTGCAAAACGGCCATCAAAAAACCGTTCAAAATCATCAAAGCGGCCGGTGGCGTTGTGATCAAGAATAAAAAAATGTTGCTGATGTTCCGCCGGGGTGTCTGGGACCTACCCAAAGGTAAACTGGACGATGGCGAGTCATCACGACAGGGAGCCGCCCGGGAAGTGGAAGAAGAAACCGGCGTCCGGGTGGCCGTTGGGGAGCGGGTCTGCACGACCTGGCATACCTACAAAATGAACGGTAACCGGATCCTGAAGCGTACCAAATGGTACCTGATGAGCGTCTTGGACGACCGGAACATGGCCCCCCAGGAGGACGAAGACATCGAGCAACTTGCCTGGCTGGATCAGCGTCAGACCAAAAAAGCACTGACCAATTCGTTCAGCTCTATTCGCTACGTCATTGACGAGACCAACAAACTCATCGCTTAGCCGTGAGTTTGTTGGCTCAAAGCTTGTAAGGCAGGAACGTATCAACGGGCTGCCCGTAGCGGTGCAGGTCGCGGACGATGCTGGAACTGATGGGAGCCAAATCGGGGGACGTAATTAGAAAAACGGTTTCTATTTCGTCGTATACGTAACGGTTAACCTGGGAGATGCCGTTCTCGTATTCAAAATCGGTGGTATTACGTAATCCCCGCAGCAGGAATTTCGCGCCTTCATTACGGGCAACCCGGGCGGTCAGGTCTTCGTAGCTGATCACCCGTACCGACGGGTAAGCCTGAAAGGCCCCTTCGATGAGTTCCATCATTTGCTCCAGTGGAAAATAGCGTTCCTTGCGTGCGTTCCGACCAACGCCAATAACGACTTCATCGAACAGCTTTAATCCACGCAGGACAATATCTTCGTGACCTTTCGTAAACGGGTCGAATGAGCCGGGAAACAGGGCAATTCTTTTCATTGAGCTGATAAAGGAAGCACAAAGAAAGGCAGAGAATAAACGTAACCCGCAACAAACAGCGGCATCTTTTGGGAGTTGTCTGCCGTAATCGGGCTTTTCTCTCTTATCGACTACGTACTGAGCAACGTTAACCCGTACAAACTCAAGTACCGATGTTCGGGGGCATCGTCAAATTCATCGGCTAGGTGCAGACTGGGCGGTACGTGCCCAAATGACAGGTGCGCCAGAAAACGACTTAGTTCGGTGAAAGAATCCGCAAAGGGGGTTATCTCGCCGTATAACGTAACGGGCACCTCTGTAGGGTCCATGCGCTGCTCGTCCAGCACGTACAGAACATAGTAAGTCAGATCCTGCGGATTTTTGTAGCCAAACCGGTTACAAAACCGCAACTGATGATCCTGACGACAGATCACCGTTACAAACTCATCTTCAAAATACAGCCATACGCCCTGCGGAGTCAGTGAACGTTTGTCCATGTCCGCCGTTGCCTGTAGCAGGGCGCTGGTCTGGTGGACAAACCGTATCGACTGCAATGGGTACATTTCTGCGAAATAGTCAGCCAGCGGGTGTGACAGGTTAAAAACGGACAGAAACCCTTCGCTTTCGTGCAGATACGCCTGGGCGAATTCGTGGGCGGGTAACGCGCTTCCCCGCATCAGCGCCAGATAGCTACCAGCGTATTCTTTCCGGTACAGTGGCTGAGGAACCAACGTAAACGAGGGCGAATTCAGTGAAATCCGAATTTCCTGCCAGGGGCCAGCCGTCAATACAGGATGGTTCAGGAAAACGTCGGGCAATACTTCGCTTAGCGGCCGTTCGGCCAGCATTGAGGGGAACGTGTATTCTTCCAGATAGCCAATCTCCCGCTGTTTGTTCTGCACCATGAACCGCAATCGGTCGCGCCCTATTTCCAGGCATAGCACTGACTGGTTAACCTGGGTTAGTCCAAAGGAATCAGCACGAATTGTTAGGGTAGGTGTGAGCATGTCAGCGGTTTTCACGGCTCGGCGGTAGGGGATGAATTTTCGAAGCAGGCAAGCTACTCAAAAAGCAGAAACGACGAAACGAATTACTGTCCCAGGTAACCCCGCAACTGAAACACGTCTTCCAGTGAGTTACAATACTGAAACAGGGCATGTACCTCGTCGGACGGCATCTGCTTGATCTCATCAAAGGTCATTAACCGTACTTCTTCAATGATCTGTTCGTCTACGCCCATTTCGGGATCTTGACCCAACCGCAATAATCCGCCAACAGCCCGAACCGTAAAGAACAGTTCTAACGCATGCAGAGGTGGCAGCATGAACTCATTCACGAAAAGCATCTCCCCAACTTCAACATCCAGTCCCGTTTCTTCGGAAAACTCACGAATCAGGGCATCGGGGGCTTTTTCTCCGAACTGAGCCCCGCCCCCTGGCGGACACCAGAATGTGTCAGACGAATTGATGCCCCGATGGCGTACCATCAGTAGTTTGTCGTCTTCACAGTAAAGACCGCACACACGCAGCCGAAGCCGATTACCATACAGTTTTAACACCTCTTGTCGGGGCTTGTCAAGTACTTTCGTCACAGTCACTCCACTAGTTAGAACTGCAAAGGTAGGGGTTTTACGACGTTTGGTGTATGGGTGATCGTGTATTCGGCTGCGTGGCAAAAGTTCTGACTTCTAGAAAAAAGTACAGACTACAGTCGTTTGATCAGTAAGGACTTCCTGAAATGTAGCTTTCCAGCGATTCAATCCGGTTTTTTTGATTCCGGATGATGGCCGCCACAACGTCATTGATGGAAATAATTCCCGTCAATTCACCCTCTTTCATAACGGGCAGGTGGCGGATATGCTTCTCGGACATAATCACCATGCATTCTTCCAGCTGCTGCTCGGGCTCAATGGTAATTACCTGGCGGGTCATTACGTCCTCGACCAGCGTATCGTTCGAGTGGCGTCCTTTCAGGATTACTTTTCGCGCGTAATCACGTTCGGAAAAGATTCCGCTTAGCTTACCGTCGTCGACAACCAATACGGCACCGATGTTTTTGTCGGCCATCAGTTCGAGCGCGGCCAGCACCGTCTCTTGCGACGATACCGAATAGAGGGCATTTACGGTCTTTGTCTGTAGAATTTGACGGATATTCATTGATTATTAAATATTTAGTGGGGTTGAAAATAGAAAAAACAAAATAAAAAAACAGAGAAAGTTGCTTTTTTTATTGCTCCGGAGTCATCTATAAGGGCCATAGAACCACTTCGTATTCTACCCCTTTTTTCGTAACTTAGATGCATGAACGATACCCAATCGGCAGCTCAGTTGCTGGCTAAACGCTTCCCTTTTAAACCCACTTCCGGACAGTTACAATTCTTCGATCAGATCAGTACGTTCATTACGCCGGAAGAGCAGGAACGCTATCGGGACTGTTTCTTATTGCGTGGGTACGCGGGTACGGGTAAAACGACGCTGGTGGGTACGCTCATTAAAGTACTGCCCCGCTTTGGCTACAAATCCATCCTGCTGGCTCCCACCGGTCGGGCGGCTAAGGTGATGTCGAACTACGCCAAGAAACCCGCCCAGACGATCCACCGCAAGATATACCGCCAGGTGGCTGACCCAGGCTCGGGTACGCTGGCTTTCCAGCGGCAGAAAAACTACCACGAGGACACGCTCTTTATTGTCGACGAGGCCTCCATGATCTCCGACGAAGCCGACTTTGGCGGCAAAGGGCTGTTGACGGATCTGATTGATTACGTCTTCGAGAATCCGGGCAACAAACTGATGCTGGTGGGCGATACCGCGCAGTTACCCCCCGTGGGCCGCGAGCTAAGTCCAGCCCTGGACCGTGGCTTTCTGGCTAGCTCGTTCGACATGACGGTGTTCGAACAGGAGCTGACCGAGGTAATGCGGCAGGATGAAGAGTCGGGAATCTTATACAACGCTACGGAATTACGCGTGCTGCTGGGCGATACCGAACGTAACGAACCGACGCCTAAAGCAGTCGGTTTCGATGCGCTGCTGACCGACAATCCATCGACGCCGATGCTCGACGCGCCGGAGATCCGGCTGAACGTCCGTTCTTTCAATGACATCTATAAAATGCCGTTGAACAAACTGGAAGATGGTATTCAGTATGCTTACAACAAATACGGGCGCGAAAACACGGTCATTCTGTGTCGATCGAACAAAACGGCCGTGCAGTACAACCAGTTTATCCGGCGCATGATTGACCAGTGCGAAGATGAACTGGATACGGGCGACATGCTGATGATCGCCCGAAATAATTATACCATTCTGGACGATGATTCGCCCGCGGGTTTTCTGGCCAACGGAGAATTTGCCGAAGTGCTGAAGATCAGGAATAAGGAAGAAATGCATGGCTTCCGGTTTGCGACCGTTACATTGCGCCTAGTCGATTACGAAGATCAACCGGACTTCGACGCCAAGATCCTGCTGGATACATTATACTCGCCCGTTCCGTCCCTCACATCGGACCAGTATAAAGCATTGTATGAAAGCGTGCAGCGGGATTATTTCTACATCAAAAGCAAGAAAGAACGTACGGAAGCCCTTCGGCGCGATCCTTACCTGAATGCGCTGCAAGTCAAATTCGCCTATGCGCTAACCTGCCACAAAGCCCAGGGCGGCCAGTGGAACGCGGTCTTTATTGATCAAGGATTTCTTCCTGAGGGGCAGGTCAATAATGAATTTGTGCGCTGGCTGTATACCGCCCTAACCCGTGCTACAGACGAAGCGTACCTGATGAATTTTAACCCGCAGTTTTTTGGTTAAAACCGTTGGCCATTAAAACCAGTTAGAAATAGACTATACACAATCATCTGGTATGTCTATCGATTGGATCATGAGCGCCTGCATCGGCGTCGGTTTAGCAGCTTGCTGTGGATTTCGTGTGTTCGTTCCGCTACTGCTGGCAGGCCTTGCCACCAAACTGGGGATTGTCCACACGATGGCGGGGTTCGAGTGGCTGAGTGGCTGGCCAGCGTTGGTGGGCTTATCTGTAGCAACAATCTTCGAAATTGGCTCGTACTACATCCCCTGGTTCGACAATTTTCTGGATACACTGGCAACTCCCGCAGCGGTCATAGCGGGAACAATCCTTAGTTCGTCGTTCCTATTTGTCGATTCGCCCGTTATCCAGTGGGGTTTGGGTTTGATCGTTGGGGGTGGTTCCGCCGGGATAGTTCAGGCGGGAACCAGCTTGCTGCGACTAGGGTCGACGACGACAACCGGAGGGCTAGCCAACCCGGTACTGGCGACGGGCGAGAACGCGGCTTCGGTCATTTTATCAATTCTAACGCTGCTGCTGCCGCTCATTGCAGCCGCCGTTATTGGTATTCTGGTAGCCCTTATCATCAGTCAGCTAATTACCAAACGTAAAGTCTGGTTCACGCGAGCGTCCGGCAAACGAGGTACCAGCTTCACAAATGTGCCGCGCAGCCCGACAAATTTGAACTAAATCTTTTCGCATTGACCGTCAATGCGCTACTCAAAAAAATAAAAGCACCCCTACCGAAACCTCCGGCAGGGGTGCTTTTGTGTATAACACCGGCTAACGACTACAACGTAGATACCGTCCGGCGTACGAAGGCGGTCAGGTCTGATCCCGTCAGCATATTCTGCGATAGCAGCGCCAGATCGTACAACTGCTTCACGAGGGCCTTCTGCGTATCCACGTCTGGCTCGGCCAGTACTTTAGCAATCAGCGGATGATTGGCGTTCACGACGACATTATGCCCGAGCGGGAAATTTCCGTAGAACGACTGCTCACCCGACAGCGCCGACATATCCTTCATTCGGCGCATGAACTCAGGCAACGTAATGGTTACGGGCAGTTCGTCGGTCGGCTGCGCTTCGACGCTTACGGTCAGCGTTTTATCGTTCAGCACCTCGTCAAACACCGTTTTGAGTTTAGTTTTGTCGTCTTCCGATAACACACTTTCGTTCGCCAGACCTTTGTCGATGAGTTTGTCGAGTGTATCGGCATCGACGCGTTGGAAACGAACTTTCTCCAGCTTCGATTCGAGCGCGTTGATGAAGTGGGAGTCAATTACATTGTCCATCAACAGGACATCATAACCACGACGACGCGCTGATTCAATGTAGGCATCCTGCTGCTTCCGGTCGGTGGTATAGAGCAGCGTCAGCGTTTCGTTTTTGTCGGTCTGGTTCGCCTGCGTTTTTTCGCGGTACTCATCCAGCGTGCTGAATTCGCCTTCCGTGTTTTTGAGCAGCACGAAGTTTTTCGCTTTCTCCCAAAACTTCTCGTCGCTCAGAATACCGTATTTGATGAACAGGCCGATATCATCGAATTTCTCTTCGAACGCTTTACGATCCTGGTTGAACAGGTCGTTCAGCTTATCGGCGACTTTCCGAGTGATATAGCCATTAATTTTCTTCACGTTCGAATCCGCCTGCAGGAAGCTCCGCGATACGTTCAGCGGAATATCGGGCGAGTCGATTACGCCGTGCAGCATCATCAGGAAGTCGGGGACCACATCCTTCACTTCGTCGGTAATGAACACCTGACGGCTGTAGAGCTGAATCTTTTCCCGCTGGAATCGTAGTTCGTTTTTGACGCGCGGGAAGTACAGAATACCCGTCAGATTAAACGGATAGTCCACGTTCAGATGAATCCAGAACAGAGGCTCCTCGCTCATCGGGTACAGCTCCCGGTAGAAGTTTTTGTAATCTTCGTCCGTCAGATCGGCGGGCGACTTCGTCCAGATGGGCGCCGTGTTATTGATCGTTTCGCCGTCGAACTCAATCGATACGGGCAGGAACCGGGCATACTTGTCCAGAATACCCCGTAGCCGCGCCTTGTTCAGAAACTCTTCCGAATCCTCAGCAATGTGCAGGACAATGTCCGTACCACGTTCGCTCCGTTCGGCGGGCGTCAGTTCAAACTCGGTCGACCCATCGCACACCCAGCGAGCGGCCTCAGCGCCTTCCCGGTACGATTTGGTAATGATTTCTACCTCGCTAGCCACCATAAACGCCGAGTAGAAACCCAGTCCGAAGTGGCCGATGATCTGACCTTTATCGTCGGTTTTATCTTTGTACTTCTCCAGAAAATCGGTAGCACCGGAGAAGGCGATCTGGTTGATGTACTTCTTGATTTCATCAGCCGTCATCCCTACCCCGTTGTCGCTGATCGTAATTGTTTTGGCTTCTTCATTGAGCGAAACCGTTACTTTCAGATCGCCCAGTTCGCCGTTAAACTCGCCAAATGACGCCAACTGACGTAATTTCTGCGTAGCATCGACTGCATTCGATACTAGCTCACGCAGGAAAATCTCGTGATCTGAGTACAGGAATTTTTTAATGATCGGGAAGATATTCTCGGTATGGATCGATATCTGGCCCTTTTCGCTTTGTACGGCTTCCATAGCTATGACTTAGAAAGGAATTGGTTTATGCCTGCCATTCGTCAAATCCTGTTCCAGATCGCTCGTTGCTGACACATTGACAGGAATAGTGAAACGGATGTTTACAACATTTTCTGCTTCGGCAGACTCTTGTAGTAAAATACCTCCTCACGAAATGAAATCAATCGGCTGTTTATTACTTGTTTTTATGCTAGGCTGCCGGGCGGACAACGACAACGTGATCGGCCCGGAACGTAGCGCCAACGCCATCATCCACGCAAGTAATGTCTACGTTGATGGGTGTGAGCTACATTTGCGGCTGGACTCAGGAACGACACCCAATACGGGGACGCAGTACAAGTTTACATCGGCTTCGTTGCCGCTTGTGCGACACGTACTAACAGAAGCTGCACTTGATCCTAAACAGCATGTTGATTTGCCGGTAAGCGTTCGTTTTCAGGAGACGACCAATAAGAGTGTCATCGCCTGCGGCTGGGTGAGTCCTACCGTTACCGAAATCAGCGTTCTGGAAATAAGTCGGCGGTGATTTCTAGAATAGCACTTGAACGGGGAGCAACGCTTGGCTGTTACGTCGATGCATGACTACGCATTCGTACACCGACATTTCACTCCCGGAACTGGAACAACTCCGTTTGCAACCCAATACGGTCGTCATCGATGTGCGCGACGAATGGGAGTTTGAGGAATTTAACATCGGCGGTCTGAACATTCCGCTCGCTGACATTCGAAATCGGAACGCTGAATTACAGCCCTATGATACGCTGATCGCGATCTGTACGAATGGCGTCCGGAGCCGGGTAGCGGCTAAAGATTTCCTGCGTCAGCCAATCCTGCAGCACAAGACTATCTATCACCTACGAGGTGGGATCATCGAGGCCGAAGACTGACAGACTACGTGACGATCGTAAAGTTGCGCTGAGGAGCCTTGTCCTGTTTGGGCAGGGCAACATTAAAGATTTCGTGCACGTTGATCCGTATGTTTCGGGATATCTGGTCCAGTGGCAGATCGTTCTGCTCGGTGCCAAAGGGCTCTTCAATCTCTTCGCCGATCATTTCCAGCCCGATCAGTACGTACGACATAACCAGTACGGCTGGAATGGTAATGTATCCGTACACTTCCAGGATCGAGAACGGCAATAACGTAACAAATATCAGGATGAAAAGCTTGATGAAGAAGCTGTACGAAAACGGAATCGGGGTGCTTTTGATCCGTTCGCAGATACCCGCTACGTTCAGGAACGTAATCAGCATATCATTGAGGTTGATCAGTTGCGCATCCGTAAGGGCACCTTCGCGGTACAAGCCTTCCACCCGTTTCCGCATTTGCATCACCACCGCGTTGGGTAGATGATCAAAGCGTTTGATCTCGTCGAAGCCATCATTAACCTCGAGCTCTTCGATGATCCGATTATCGCGCAGGTGATTTTTCAGCGCGAATGGGAAGTTGGAGATTGTCTTCGTAAAAAAGTAGCGCTCTGATTGGCGTTCCGCTGGCAATATAGCGTCAATAGCTATAGCCAGGTTACGGCAGTTATTCACCAGACTCCCCCAGGCCGTCCGTCCTTCGTAAAAACGATCGTACGCCGTATTCGTACGAAAGATGAGCAACAGACTTAACAGAATACCCAGGGCCGAGAAGAATTCCGTGGGGGTATTGGTCAACCGCTGATGCAGATACGAAATTTCGAATACGGTGACGAACGAGACATACACGAGAACAATCAGCAGCCGTTTCAGCAGCGCGATAATCGTCTCGCCGGTATGGAAGTACCAGATCGCTTTAATCCAGTCGGTCTTTCTGTAGGTGATCATGAAAAAAGGTCAAGGCAACTCCCGAGGACAGAATTCTGTGTAGATTAAAAAAACGGCTGCTCTACAGGTCTATTTGCCCCGCAAATACCCGTTTGGCTGGGCCAATTAAATCAATGTCATTGAACTGCGTATCGGTCAACGGGACAAACGATACCCGCAGATTACCACCAATCGTTTTGATGGCGACCGGTCCTGACACAGCCAATTGCTGACTGGCAGCCAGCGCGACGGCCGTTACCCCCGTTCCGCAGGAGTACGTTTCATCCTCAACGCCCCGCTCGTAGGTTCTGACGTACAGTGTACCGTCCGAAAGCGGCTCGACGAAATTGACGTTGGTGCCGCTCGGCGCGAACGTATCGCTGTACCGGATTGCCCGCCCTTCCTTAACCACGTCCAGCGAATCCAGATCGCTGACAAATTCCACTACGTGGGGCGATCCTGTATTGAGAAACGTCTTCCCGCTGCGGTCAATTATCCCATTTACGTCGCTCATTTTCAGGAAAACCTCATCGTCAGAAACCGTCGCGGTATGCTCTCCATCAACGGCGATAAAGCGTGTCTTCTTCGAAAACAGGCCCAGATCGTGCGCGAACCGAACAATGCATCGTCCTCCATTTCCACACATACTGCCCTCTGCCCCATCGGCGTTGAAGTAAATCATCCGGAAATCGTAATCCGGATCATTACGTAACAGAATCAGGCCGTCGGCCCCGATACCAAATCGACGATGGCACAACCGTTCGATCAGGGCCTGGTTATTAGCCGGAAAACGGTTCTCCCGATCATCAATCATGATGAAATCGTTGCCAGTCCCCTGGTATTTGAAGAAATCGGTAGTCATGGAAAGATGCCTTTTTTCAAGGCCGGTAGACGATACTAGTTAGTCCTTATACAAGTCAGCAACACAAAAAACCAAAAAAAAAGCCGCCTTCACAGACAGCTTTTCGATTTTTCTGGGTACGGGCGATTAAGCCGCTGCTACTGCTTTTGGCTTACGCTCTTTCAGACGAGCAGCTTTACCCTGACGGCCACGTAGGAAGAACAACCGAGCCCGGCGAACTTTACCCATCCGTACGACTTCAACTTTGTCAACGTTTGGCGACAGCAGCGGGAAAATCCGCTCGACACCAACACCGTTTGATACTTTCCGCACGGTGAACGTTTCGCCACCGCTGCTTGGGTTCCGGCGCTGAATAACCGTGCCCGTAAATACCTGGATACGCTCTTTATTTCCTTCGCGGATTTTGACGTGAACGTTCACCGTATCGCCCGCCCGGAAACTAGGCAGTTCGGCGCGACGCTGCGCGTTGTCTGCCTCCACTAATTTAATTAACTCGCTCATGACCTTATATATATCGCCGGAAAACTATTTGCGAAATGAGCCGCAAAGATAGCAAACTTCTCGGTGGGAGAAAATACTTTTGCAAAATTACGTTATGTAAATCGCGCTTCCCCGTATGAAAATCCTGAATATCGACCAAATCAACGCGCTCGATCAATCGACTATCAAAAACGAACCCATTGCTCCGCTCAATCTGATGGAGCGGGCGGCTCTCGCTTTTGTTGATTGGTTCGTTAGTACCTTCCCTAGTTCAACGACTACCAAAATCTTCTGTGGCCTGGGGAATAACGGGGGAGATGGACTGGCGATTGCCCGTCTGCTGCTGGAGCGCGAGTATCCGGTCGAGGTTTTTGTGGTTCGTTACGCCCCACGCGAGTCCGACGATTTCATGCATAACCATCGACGGCTGAAACTCATCACGGAAAACATCCACTACCTGGAGTACTCACGTGACATTCCCCCTATACGTCACAACGACGTTATCATCGATGCAATTCTGGGTTCTGGTTTGTCGCGCCCCACCGAAGGAATCGTCAAGTACACCATTGAGGCCATTAACCGGGCTCCGGCCACGGTCGTGTCGGTCGATATTGCCAGTGGCCTGTACGCCGACAAACCCAACGCGAAAGGCGATGTGATCATCGAACCGGATCATACCGTTACGTTCCAGCTCCCCAAATTAGCTTTCCTTCTTCCGTCGAACGGCAAATACGTTGGCGATTGGCACACAGTCGATATTCGCCTGCATAAACGCTACATCGACCTGGCTCCCACCCCCTATTTCTATACACAGCCCCACGAAGCCAGACTGTTGCTCCACAAACGTGACCGGTATTCGAACAAAGGATCATTCGGGAAAGCCTTACTTTTTGTGGGAAGTTACGGCAAGATCGGGGCGGCCGTTCTCGCTGCCCGTGCCTGCCTGCGCTCGGGTGTGGGGCTGCTCACTGTTCAGACGCCGGGTTGCGGTTACACCGTGTTACAAACGGCCGTTCCGGAAGCCATGTGCCGCCCCGACACGAACGAACACGTATTGACGGGGGCCAGTAACGTGGACAACCCGCCCCCAGCCGATTACACGACCGTGGGCATCGGCCCTGGTATAGGAACCGCCGATGAAACGCTGGCCATGTTTCGAGAATTACTACCCAATCTGAAAAAACCCATGGTTATCGACGCCGATGCGCTGAATCTGTTGGCTAGGAAGCGGGAATTGCTGGAACAGATTCCGCATAACAGCATCCTGACGCCCCATCCCAAGGAATTTGAACGTCTGACCAGCTCCTGGACTGACGATTACCAGAAGCTGTCGATGCTGCGGGAGTTTGCCCAAAAATACAAAGTCGTGGTTGTACTGAAAGGTGCGCACACGGCCGTAGCCACGCCGGGGGGCGAAGTACATTTCAACTGCACAGGCAATCCTGGGCTAAGCACCGGTGGCACCGGAGACGTGCTAACGGGGGTGCTTACGGCTTTATTAGCGCAGGGCTACGATCCTGTCGAAGCGGCAGTGTTGGGTGTGTACGCTCATGGCCTAGCGGGAGACCGGGTGGCTAGTCAGCATGGTCAGATTGGAATGACTGCATCAGACATTGTCGACGCACTCCGGTGGAATTAGTACACCATCTCTATAACTGTAGTGTAGCTATTTCGCCACACTTTTGTTGAATTTTTACACTACTATTTTCCAGCTGTTTTCAGTGCTTACGTAAACGTAAATGGTAAAGCAAACACTTAGACAGCCTCTCGACAACAAGATGTTTATTAAACGGCGACAACCGTAACGCGGCCTCAAATTTGTTTAGGCGTTAAGTAGACTCTTCCTGTTCTTAACGTACCTTATGAAACCTACCGCTCAACGGGATTGGCGTACTGTCCGATCGTCTCGTCAAAATCGTCTTAGCGTCGATCAAACATCTGTAATTGGTGGCCTAACGATTGCCTTGTTAACTTATATTGTCTACCACTTTATTTATCCGCTCATTTCCAAAGGACTTCTGTGGTAGAGTCAATCATATCTTATTTAACAACGAAGCCCCGCTGGTTAAGAACCAGCGGGGCTTTTGTTTTATAGTGAGCAAGAACTAACTCAGAATCTGGTACGTAGCGAAAGCAGATACGTAAGCCAGAACCATCATAAAGGCCAACTGTACAGCCGGCCAGGTCCAGCTACGGGTTTCGCGCTGAGTAGCGGCCAGTGTACTCATACACATCATCGCAAAAACGTAGAAAATCAGCAGCGACCAGGCAACAGCCGTAGTGTACATTGGCCCACCGGTAGCCGGGTTACGTTCCTGCCGGAGCCGCTCGCGGATGGTTACGCCCCCCTCATCGCCGTCGCCAATGCTATAAATAGTAGACATCGTACCAACGAAGACTTCGCGGGCAGCAAAGGAACTGAGCAGGGCAATGCCAATTTTCCAGTCGTAACCGAGTGGTCTGATAGCTGGCTCGATAAAATGGCCAAAGCGGCCTGCGTAAGACGATTCTAATCGCTCCGACGCGATACGATTCTGCATGTCTTCATCAGACAGGGTTGTATTTTCCTGACGTACCCGGTCTTCTGCCTGCTGCATTGAATCGCCGGGGCCGTAGCTGGCGAGTACCCACAGCACGATCGAAATGGCCAGAATAACCCGGCCAGCCTCCCAGACAAACGAGCGAACGCTATCCCAGACCGTTATTCCCACGTGGTTCCAGCGCGGTAGTTTAAACGTGGGCAACTCCATAATGAAGAAGCTCCGTTCTTTGGTACGAAGGATTAGTTTCAGGACGGCCGCCGACAACAGGGCGCTGATGAGTCCCAGCAAATACAGACCCATCAGGGCTAATCCCTGTAGGTTAAAGACACCCAGTATTCGATGATTGGGTACTACCAGCGCGATAAAAATGGTATAGATTGGCAGCCGGGCCGAACAGCTCATCAGTGGCGTAACCAGAATCGTAATGAGCCGATCACGCCGGGTACCGATGCTCCGGGTTGTCATGATAGCGGGTACAGCGCAGGCAACGCCCGAGATCAGGGGTACCACGCTACGGCCATTCAGGCCGAACTTGCGCATGATCCGGTCCATAATCACCATTACCCGTGACATATATCCGGACTCTTCAAGCAAAGAAACCAGCAGAAACAAAAAAGCGATCTGCGGAATAAACACCAGAATGCCGCCTATCCCCGCCAAAATACCGTCCGTTAAGAGATCGGTCAGCGGCCCATCGGGAAGCCGGGCTTTCAGTTCACCGTTCAGCCAGGCCACGCCCGAATCGATGGCATCCATAAACGGCTCCGCCCAGGCAAATATGGCCTGAAAGATCAGCAGCAGAATCAAAGCAAAGATTGCATAGCCCCAGACTGGGTGCAGAAAAATCCGATCCAGCTTCTGCGTCCAGGTCACCTGATGCCGGGGCCTTTTCTCCGTGACGGCCTCAGCTACCACGGTGGCAATGCGTTTATACCGCGTAATGGTTTCGTTGGCCTGAAACGGAGTTTCCTTGAACTGATGCCGATCAATGAGCACGTCCAACCCTTCACGCTGTTGTTGATCCAGGAACGTAAAGCCATCATGCTGAATCAGGTATTGCAGTGTCAGATAATTGTTGCTCAGTTGATACGCTTCACGGGTTTCGTCAATCAGCGAACGGGCTTCGTCGGCCGGATCAAAAAAAAGCTTTTCGGCTTGGAATGGTTCGCTTAATTGTTTCTGGACTGCTTTTTTCAGTGACTCAACCCCTTCTCCCGTGCGAGCATTAATTCGGACAACCGGTACGCCCAACCGCATAGCCAGGCGAGTCGCGTTGACTTCTTTCTCCTGCTCCTGGGCCACATCAAGCATGTTCAGCGCCAGTACTGCCGGTACGCCCAGATCGGCAACCTGGGTAAACAGCAACAGATTTCGGTGCAGGTTTGACGCATCGACGACAACGATAACCACATCTGGGTAATCAGGATGGGACGGATTAGCCAGGATATCGGTAACAAGTTGTTCGTCCAGCGATTTGGGGTAGATGGAATAGATACCGGGGAAATCAACGACGGTCGTATTTGTCTTCGCATCCAGTGACCACGTACCGGATTTGCGATCCATGGTGACACCGGGAAAGTTTCCCGTCTTCTGACGCAGGCCCGTCAGTTGATTAAATAATGACGATTTCCCTGCATTAGGATTACCAATGAGGGCAATAGTAGGCGACGCTTTCAAAATACTTCAAGGTTTACAGCGTACCATTTACCGGTTCGAAACTGCAGCAAACAGCACAACAGCAAACGGTTAGCTCTCAATCAGAATCGTAGCGGCTTCTGATTTACGCATCGACAGGCAGTAGCCCGACACGTTCAGGCAGATGGGGTCTCCCAGCGGAGCTTTGCATTGCAGGCAGATTTCAGCCCCGGGCAGACAACCCATCTCCAGCAATTTCAAGGACATAACCTGATCGCTGAACGACTGAATAGTGGCTCGTTCTCCAATTTTCAAATCAGCTACACTACGCTTACTCATATACTGGCTTCTGACCGGCAGACCTCGATCCGCGCCTTATTTAGATTCAATTTAATTAACGCAAGATTACGCCAGAAAATTTGCTGGAGCAAACATTTGCGCAAAAAAGGCGGTCAGGTTAGCCCGTTGGCTAGTTGTACTACTGCTCTGGCCCGATACTCCTTCTCTAGTCTCCTTTTCCGATTACTTTTGCGGTCTATTCCATTCCGGATAGATACACGTTGCTATCTGCTTATGCCACAACAACTACAACGGCTTTTCCTGTTCTCGTTTATCCTTCTGCTCACTACCCGAGCGGGCACTATTCAGGCGCAAAGTCCCGGCAAAGAAGCAGCCCGGGCAGCCCGAATAACAACCGATTTATTAACCCTGCCCAACGGCAACGCAGCCTCGACTTCGTCCGAAGTAAGGGGGCTCGAAAAGCTAACCCGTTTCCAGATGCGGGGCGATCAAATTGCCATTGAAGCGGCAGCAGCCCCCAATTGGGATGCCAATACGCTGTTGCAGGCTTTACAGAGTCGGGGACTGACAGATGGCCGGGCCTATGGGCAGCTTATTTTCGGCTACCTGCCTGTCAGCCAGCTAAACGCGCTCAAAGACGTCCCTTCGTTACGTTTCGCCCGGCCCGCTTATAAACCCGTCCATAGCGCGGGACGCGTTACATCGCAGGGGGACAAAGCGTTTAAAGCAGATCTCGCCCGTCAGACGTATGGGGTGACGGGGGCGCGGTCAAAAGTTGGCATCCTCTCTGATTCGTATAATGCGCTGGGGGGCGCGGCTGCGGGGGTTGCCTCGGGCGATCTGCCAGCGAACGTCCAGGTCTTGGAAGAATACCGGGAGCCAGGGGCCAGCGACGAAGGTCGGGCAATGGCCGAAATTGTGCACGACGTAGCACCGGGCGCGTCGATGGCGTTCAATACCGCTTTTACGGGGCAGGCTGGTTTTGCGCAGGGCATTAAAAACCTGGCCGCAGCGGGTTGTAACATCATCGTCGACGATGTCAGCTACTTCGCCGAACCGTTTTTTCAGGACGGGGTCATCGCGCAGGCCGTCGACGAAGTGGTCACGAACAACAATGTCACCTACTTTTCTTCGGCGGGCAATTCCGGCCGATCGTCTTACCAAAGCTCCTACCGAAACGGTGGTCCGTTGGTTCACCCAACCTACGGCTTTCAGGGCTATGCCCATGACTTCGGCGGAGGGGATATCTACCAGCGAATTACCATCCCGCCGGGGGGGCAGGTGATCATTGGCTTTCAGTGGGATGATCCTTTTGCGTCAGTCAGTGGTGGAGCCGGGGCTCGTACCGATATGGATCTGCTGGTGTACTACAACGGCATACAGATCCCGTTTCTGTCCTCAGCAAACGCCAACATCGGAGGTGATCCGGTTGAGATTTCTGGTTACGCGAATACCTCAAATGCCCCAATCAGTCTGGATCTGGTGCTGATCAAATACGAAGGTCCCGACCCTGGCCTCATCAAATGGATCAACTTCGGCACGCCCGTTAGCATTGAATACGATACGCAGAGTTCAACCACGTTTGGTCACAGTAATGCCGCCCGCGCCATCGCCGTAGCGGCCGCCCGCTACACAAATACTCCCGCTTTCAACCCCTCGCTCACGACAGCCCTCGTCGAAGATTTCTCGTCGGCGGGCGGCACACCAACGTTATTCACCACGGCTGGCACCCGTATCAACGGCGTCACGGGGATAACCCGGCCAAAACCGGAACTCACGGGGCCTAATGGCGGCAATAATACTTTCTTTGGTGACGATTTCGAGGGCGATGGTTTTCCTAATTTCTTCGGCACATCGGCCTCCGCCCCACACGTAGCGGCCGTTGCTGCGCTGATGCAGGAACGCGCGGGTAATAGCCTCGCTCCCAGTAGTGTACTCAGCCTGCTGGAAGAAACGGCACTGGACATGGACGACCCGCTCACGCCCGGTTTCGACCTAGGTTTCGATTACCGGACGGGGTACGGCTTCGTGCAAGCCGACCGGGCAGTCCGGTCAGTAGCGACAGGGCAACCGTTGGCGCTGGTACAACCCCTGTTCAACTGCCGGACCGGTGCCATTACGTTCCAGACGACGGGCGGAGATGGTTCCCGCATCGAATATCAAGGGATTGGCATTACCGACTGGAATCCGAACCCGAACCAGTTTCTGGACGCACCCGTCCTGGCCGATCAGAACTCAAAAACAGTATTGTTGAAAGCACGGCAGAGCGGTCGCGAAGTAACGTATCTGTTCGATTTTCGGGCGTATTGCCAGGGCAGTAACGGAAATCAGCCTCCTGTACTGGCCATACCGATCGAAAATCAGTTTGCGCAACGCGGGGCTTATTTCGCGTTTCAGTTTCCAGCCAATACGTTTTCCGATCCGAACAATGATGCTCTGACGTACACGGCGACTGGTCTGCCCGACGGCCTGACGTTTGATACGGCCAACCGCCGAATCAGCGGCACGCCCAGTCAGGCGGGTACGTTCCCCGTAACCATCGTGGCTACCGATCCCGGTACGTTATCGGCACGGGCCCAGTTTACCCTGACTGTTGCGCCCAACGGCACCACGCGACCACTGGCGCTGGTTGCGCCCTTGTACGACTGTGGAACGGGTGCCATTACGTTTCGCACCGTCGAAGGTGACGGCTCACCTATTATGTATTTCGCCATTGGTATTGCCCGCAATGCCCCAACGGATGCTTCGGGTACTGTTGAAGCTGAGCTGCGGGCCGATCCGAAACCCATCGTCATCCAGGCGACGCAGAGTGGCGTAACGGTTAGCTACACCTTCGATTTACCGGGCGCCTGCGGTTCAACGGTTGCCAATTTCAGGCTGATCGAACCGGCTTACAGCTGTGCTACTGGCCTCTTTACGTTCCGGGTAGCTAACGTAGCGCCGGGTAAAACCGTAGAATACTATTCCGTACCCGGCATTACCGGATGGACTACCAATCCAACCCACCAGTTCGACAGTGATCTGCGCACGGCGGGCGACGTAAAGCCATTCATCCTGCGCGCCCGTTACGTCGGCGAACCAGCGTCGGAAGTAACACTGGAGTGGGTACGCCCGACCCCGTGCTCAGCTGGTGCCCGACTAGCCGCAAGCGAGGCCACGTTGCAGGTTATCGTCCTGGAAAACCCAACAGCGGGCGAGTTCGTCGAGCTGAACGCAACGGGTATAGAGGGGCCATCGCTACAACTTCGCGTGCTGGATAGCCGGGGGGTGTTAATCAGCGACCAGCGAGTACAGACAAACGAAAGCACCAGTCATCAACGGGTTTCGATAGGCCGTTCACCCGGTCTCTACCTACTGAATGTTGGGACCAGTACCCAGCAGAAAACGGTGAAGATCATTCGGCAGTAAGGTCACATATCCGTTATTCAAAAAAGTAAGTCACCCCGATTTTTGTCTCCGTGAGTGGACGACAATCGTTCGGGATGATTTATGCTTCTCTGAAGGAGCCTTTTGGTGAGAAAACTTCGTTTGTAGTAGCTTGCTGAGTAGTGCGTAGTTTTGCCAATCCACATCCTGATGACCAACCCACCAGCACTCAGCCGCTTCTACCTTACCCTGGTTCCTTTTTTAGCCGCTGCTGTGGCTTTAGGCATCGGACATAGCAAACCTCAACTCTATCTACCCATCTGGCTGGCCCATGCACTCCTGATGGCATTCGCTGTTTGGCGGTTGGGAAAGAACTGTTTCACCAGTGCCCATCCTGAGCAAAGGCAACTCGGCACCATTGCTCTGTTGGTCATCATTCCCTGGATCGGGTTTACCCTTTTTGCGGGTATGGGACCTCCCCCTACTTCTATACCCGAATGGGTCGAGACGGCTACCGAACAACAGATCCGCTATGCCCTATTGATCGCGGGGGGAATGCTGATCACGGTCGGGTTAGCCCTGCTGGCTAACAAACTCCGCCAGAGTGGGGAAAAGCAATACTGGTTACTTGGATTACTGGCGTTGGTCATCGCCCTGCCTTTATTTATCCTCAACATGGCCTATTGGGGTAGCTTTTTAGTCGAATCGTTCACCAACTTTTCGGCAGCTTCGGTAGCGAAACGACCCGATTGGTACTTGTCCATACGTGCGCTTTTTAGCTGGATTAGCGGTGTGGAGGTAGCTCTTTTATATTTGGCTACGGCTGCGTTTGGGTTAGCCTTACGATCAGTTGGCTGGTTGAAGTCAACGGCTTGTCGTCTGTATGTGGTTTTCAGTCTAGTCGGCGCTTTACTGAGTGTGCTACCATCGTTTTCGTTTGAACCGATCGGGATTGTCACCTACTTAGTGTCTATCCCTGCTTTTCCTTTCATCATGCCCTATTTGATGGCGCTTAATTTGTTGAACTTAGCCAATCGTAATCCCAAAACGGATCAATAAAGCTAATCTGTTAAGGCACACTGGTCTCAGTTGGGAGCTTTTGGCGAGAAGGCCCACATGGCTAAGTAGAGTTAGCATGGCTACTCAAAGTAAAAGCAAGTCAACTCTTCTTAAGAAGTAAAGGTCAAATTGAGAGGTGTTGTGGGACCACTACATGAATCTATCAGCTAATAATAAATAGTACTTTTCTCAGCCAAGTTGTATAAGAGTTTTTATGTTAAGAACGTGTTGGGGAATTATGTTTGGTGCTGAGCCTGACCACGTTGTAACATAATCTGAATGTTGGCTAA
>NZ_BAAHBP010000034.1:0-950 GCF_054776615.1 Spirosoma pomorum | reverse complement strand
GATACGGTGATTGGCTTATTGATTAACCGTGTGTTCTTCAAGCTAAATATCCACCTTTAAGGCACGACCATCCATAAGAGTATTTGCTAACAGATTTGATGAGATTGTATCGTACTGCTTTAGCAAAAGCCTTTACATATTCATCTGAAGCGTCTTTAGTCGGGGACACTGCGTAGCTGTTTTCTGCATCAGATAGTATTTGGTTGATTAACTCGTGTATTGGCATGGTATAATATGATATTGTTTAATTTATATTCTAAATTATTTGTTACGGCGTAAAATTTACTCCTTAATCCTTTTTGTAACGATGTATTTATCTAAAGGTTAATGTGTTGAGGGGTCAAGATTGGTGACAGTAATTCTCTCCGTCAAAAAGAAAAAAACAGCTATAGGACGCTGGAATCGAGGTTTGTGAATCGCATAATTGTCACTTAGAGCGTGTTGAGGAATTAAGAAGCATTGAAGGTCGTGCCAACTTTGTGGTTGCCAAACTACAGAGTCATGACCAAACAGTGGGAGCCACTGACCGACCTCCAATGGGGCACAATTTCGCCTTTTTTCGAGCTTCAACGCAAGCGTAAGCACAATCTTCAGCAAGTCATGGATGCTATTTTGTGGCTGCTACGGATCGGCACTCAATGGCGCAACCTGCCACCGAACTTCCCCCCCTGGCAGGCCGTTTACCGCGCGGGCGGCCCCGTACTATTTCGACCGCTGGAAGAAGGACAATTTATTCGAGCGCATCAACGCTGCCCTGAACCAACTCGATCGCCATCAAGCTGGTCGAGAGGCACTACCTTCTGCATTGAGCATTGATACACAATCGGTTAAATTAACTCCGATGAGTGGTGAGTATCGCGGCCTGGACGCCAACAAGAAAGTCAATGGGCGTAAACGCACTTTTGTGGTAGATACCCAGGGACGGCTTTGGGTGGCGGCTGTAGATGCGG